>NZ_JACFSF010000010.1:0-66270 GCF_016100565.1 Gilliamella sp. M0364
TTATTTTTCGATTCCGAAAATGAAAATTAGACACTAGGAAGTGGTACATAAATCCAAACGTCTATTGAGTATGTCAATTGATAGCACCATAAAACAGGTTTATAAAAAGCTTTTCGTTTTTGGAACAAACAGAAGCCCAATAATGGTAAACACTGTTAAAGTCAGCATTAATTTAATTGTACATACCCCCTCATATTGATAAGAGTCCATCACTAATTCGGCACTAGTAACGAGCAACTTGCGCTGAAGTTATGGCAATCATTATGAGATCATCACATAAACTAACAAAATTAGTTAATTAATCAATCGATGAATGATGATAGACGATATTATATACACTACCGTGTATGATTGAAAGTAAGATCATGTTAATTACCCTACAGGGGGCGAATCAATTTTTTAGTTAACACTATATTTTCTCAATGTATTATTAAAGAGTTAATGGTATAGAAACGCAAAAATTTGCTGGTTCATTCAATGATTATATAAGTGTCGAAGTTATACCTAAGGATAAACTTGATGAAGTGTTATATAGAACACCAAATTATATATCTTGGCAACAACAAGTGATGAGTTTGCTAAACTGATTTGATTAATATTTATAGAATAAAAAAACCTCATATTGAAGTGACCCCCAGTAATTGGTTGTCCAACTATTGGGGGTCACTTCATTTTTTTTATTTGGTTAGGTTCTTATTTTTCTAATTTCATTCTATTATTTAAATCTTCATAAATAATTGAAACACCGTTATCAAATGCAGATGACACTGAAACATCAGATAATTTGAAGATAGTTTCTTTTCCTGCTAACAGTGTATAAGTCGATACAGTCATTGGCTTATCGTTTAGATATGATGCATGAGCAACAATATCAACATTTTCGCTAGTATCATTTTTGAGTTTTATTGTTACTGATGGCTGTATTTTAGACATTCCAGACTTACTGACTTTGTCAATTTTAGTTTTTAAGGTTGGTGACATTTTTAACACCATACCTCCACCAAAATCGGCATTAGCTAATTGGATATCACCAGTTAATTCTTTACCACCAACAGTGATAGGAATTTCAAATAACGCTTTTGAATCCATTTTTTCTCTATAACATTCAATATATTTGGCATCACCAAATACTTCGGTTATCCCCTTTTTAGCTTCGATTAAGCTGGATGATTCATTACGAGAATCTTTATAATCAGCACACGCGGTCACTTCTACAATTAATTTTGATGAAATAGTTTTCACTGTTTCACTATTTATATCACTTAAATTTACGGTTGGAGTCAATTCGACTTTACAGCCAGTTAATAACACCACCGACATTATAGAGATAAGTACTTTTTTCATGTATTAATTCCTTTTATTAAAACAATCTCATTAAGGTAATTGAATTAGATTTAATTGCTAATAATTAAAGTTAAAATTATAACTAAAATATATAACGATATATTACATAATAATGATTCCAATCAAATAGGCAAATAACCACTTTTTTGGTAATAATTGTGTAATCAGTATTTAATTATATGATAGTTATAAAAATAATATTATTAATTGAAAAATATGCAAATCAAAACTATTCACCAACTTCAATTAATTCTGTTGAAATAATAAAAATTAGAATGTAATAATAAGGATTATCTACTGAGGATATTGCGAAGGTGATTGTTCAATTGAATCAAGTTTACAAAATTTTAAATACTAAATATCAACGGACGTTTACCTTAATAAAGAATATAAATCGTATATTTAATATTTCATTTAAAAATTTAATTAAATAATTTGTATTATAGTAACGTTGGGCGTAATCAATAACTGATAATAAGTCTGAAAACGCCCTTATAATCAAAATTTTTAACAATTACAAATTAATATGATCAATGTATCCTTTCACAATATCGACACTATTGGTGAATAATTTTTTTTCGTTGTCATTAAAATCAAGTTCAATAACTTTCTTAATACCATGTTGATCTAAGATTGCCGGTACGCCTATTGCTAAATCTTTATAACCATACTCACCATCTAATACACAACTAAGTGCTAATGCTCGGTGACTATTGGTAAAAATATGTTGGCAGATCTCTGCAATAGTGCTAGCTATACCATATTCAGTACAATGCTTATATTTGACAATTTCAAAGCCTTTGTTTTTAGCTTTTAGTCCAATATCATTAAAATCGATTTTTTTACTTTCTAAATCATTGAGATTGATACCATAAACCGATGAGTGTGACCAAACTGGAAACTGCGAATCACCATGTTCGCCAACAATAAATGCATCAATACTTTGTGGACCAATATCCATTTGTTCTCCCAATAGGCGTCGTAAACGCACGGTATCAAGCCAAACACCAGTACCAATAACTCTATGACGAGGTAAACCAGATAACTTCCAAACTTGATAAGTAATCGCATCACACGGATTAGTAGCAATTAAAAATATTCCTTTAAAGCCACTTTTCATCATACTAGGAATAAGATTAGACATAATTTTAGAAGTACCAGTAAGTTCTTCAGCTCTACTTTTTTGCGCTAATCCGGAGGTAACAGTAATAACGGCAATATCAATATCTGCACAGTCCGTCGATTCACGCAAACTGACTTTAATCATATTTTGTCGATAGGCGGCAGCATCTAACAAATCCTGACCATGACCGTAAGCTAAATCCTTATTAAGATCAACCAGTGCAATTTCTTCACAAAATCCACGATTGACCAATGTATAAGCTGTAGTTGAACCAACATTACCTACACCAATAATCATCACTTTACGTAGTTTCATGTTTAACCTCGTTAGTTTTTTAAGTTGTAATTGAACTTTATTGTCAGATATTACAATTATCACTAAGTTTAACACTACATTAGCTATCAATCTAATAGATGTATCTATCTACGCTTTTTTTGTATCTTTATTTAACATTAATCGAATTAGTTATAAAAATAATTTGACTTTCATTAATTAAATGATAATAATTCTCATTAGCATTTAAATATTATAGTTTTGTTATTAGGAGTTTATTTAGAAAAGGATTTCATTCATTTCTAACTAATTTTATCTATAACTTATTTTTATATTTCAATCTAGCTTGAAAAGGTAGTATTTGATAAGGATTCGCTAATGAAATTTAATTTTTTTAAAAGCCGCAGAACATTATTAAACATGATATTAACATCATTGTTAGTTTTAACTGGCTTAGCTAATTCAGCATCGGCTGATGAAAAGAAATTTAAAGTGGTTACCACATTTACCGTCATTCAAGATATTGCCCAAAACGTTGCCGGTGATGCTGCAATTGTTGAATCCATTACTAAGGTAGGAGCCGAAATTCATGAATACGATCCTACCCCAAAAGATATTACTAAAGCTCTTTCTGCTGATTTAGTGCTTTGGAATGGTTTAAACTTGGAACTTTGGTTTAAACGTTTTTTTGAGGATATTAAAGATGTACCTTCAGTTGTAGTTACAGAAGGAATCGATCCAATGCCAATTCAAGAAGGCAGTTATAAAGGTAACCCAAATCCACATGCTTGGATGTCACCAACCTTAGCTTTAACCTATATTGAAAATATTCGAGCCGCTTTTGTTAAATATGATCCTAAAAATGCCGAAATCTATAATAAGAATGCCGCAGATTATGTAGCTAAAATTAAAGCGCTAGATGCCCCACTTCGTGAGCGTTTAGCTAAAATTCCAGAATCACAACGTTGGTTAGTGACTAGTGAAGGGGCATTCAGTTATTTAGCGCGTGATTATAATCTTAAAGAAGCTTACTTATGGCCAATTAATGCCGAGCAACAAGGCACGCCCAAACAAGTTAAAAGCCTTATTGATCTAGTTCGAGCGAATAATATTCCGGTCTTATTTAGTGAAAGCACCATTTCAGATAAACCAGCTAAACAAGTCAGTAAAGAAACCGGTGCTAAATACGGTGGTGTGTTATATGTTGATTCACTTTCAACTCAAGATGGCCCTGTACCAACTTATATCGATTTGTTAAAAGTGACTGTTGAAACAATCGCTAAAGGATTTGAAAAATAATGACTCAAATTTGCTTAAATGTTGATGATATTACCGTGACTTATAATAACGGTCACACCGCAATTCATGATGCAAGCTTTCGCTTAAATGGTGGCACAATCTGTGCGCTGGTTGGCGTTAATGGTAGTGGTAAATCAACACTATTTAAAAGCATTATGGGCATGATAAAACCAACTAAAGGACAAGTGACTTTTAATAATATTTCGGTAAAACAAGCATTGAAGCAAAATATTATTGCCTATGTTCCACAAACTGAGGAAGTCGATTGGGATTTTCCGGTTTTAGTTTCTGATGTGGTGATGATGGGACGCTATGGTCATATGTCTTTTTTACGAATACCAAGTAAAGAGGACAAAAGACAAGTCGATTTGGCGCTAGAACGGGTCAATATGTTGGATTTTAAACACCGCCAGATTGGTCAGCTTTCTGGTGGTCAAAAAAAACGTGTTTTTTTAGCAAGAGCTTTAGCTCAACAAGGTAAGGTTTTATTGTTAGATGAGCCATTTACCGGCGTTGACGTTAAAACCGAAAATGCCATTATCGATCTGCTTAAAGATCTTCGTGATGAAGGCCATTTAATTTTGGTTTCTACCCACAATTTAGGTAGTGTCCCTGAATTTTGTGATCAAGTGGTGTTAATTAACCAAACCGTATTAGCTTTTGGCGAAACAAAAACCACCTTTACACCACAAAATTTGATGACAACTTTTGGTGGTGCTCTACGTTATTTAAGCTTATCAGGTGAACAATTGCATGAGGATGAAGATCCTCGCAAGATGTCGATTTTAACTGATGACGAACGTGCTGCTGTATTTTACGGTGAAGGTAGTGATAGTTCATCTCATCAGGATTTATTAGTCGAACCAACGATAATTGAACCTAAAGGGCAAAACTAAATGGAACTACTTCTAGAACCTTTTACCTATGGCTTTATGTTAAAAGCTATTTGGGTAAGTAGTATAGTTGGCGCCGCTTGTGCATTTTTATCGGCGTTTTTGATGTTAAAAGGCTGGTCTTTAATGGGTGATGCCCTTTCCCACTCTGTAGTACCAGGTGTGGCTGGTGCCTATGCGATCGGCTATCCTTATTCGGTTGGGGCGTTTTTTACAGGATTGTTGGCTGCCTTATCAATAATCATTGTCCGTGCTTTTACTCGTTTAAAAGAAGATGCAATTATAGGTTTTATCTTTTCAACCTTTTTTGCTATTGGCCTTTTAATCATCTCATTAAATCCAACCTCAATTAATGCCCAAACCATTATTTTTGGGAATATTTTGGGAATTGATGATAGTGATATGAGACAAGTGCAAATCATCATTCTGGTTTCATTTATTTTATTACTCTTATTCTGGAAAGATCTGTTAGTGGTGTTTTTTGATGAAACACATGCACGCTCTATTGGTTTAAAACCATTACCATTAAAGATTTTATTCTTCACTATTTTAAGTGCTTGTACGGTTGCAGCTCTGCAAACTGTGGGAGCAATATTAGTCATTGCGATGGTGGTAACGCCAGGAGCAACCGCTTACTTACTCACGGATAGGTTTACAAGGTTATTAATTATTTCAGTGGTTATTGGTGCATCAACTAGTGCAATTGGCGCTTGGATAAGTTATTTTTTAAATGGTGAAACCGGTGGCGTAATTGTGACACTACAAACCTTAATCTTTTTGACTGCTTTCTTCTTTGCGCCAAGACAAGGATTGATTTCAAACCGTCGTCGAATTAAGCAAGCAAGACGTATTAAAGGGGGAGCAGTATGACTATATTATGGGAGCTTATTTATCATCCCCTAACAATTCCTTTTGTTCAACGTGCTATTCTGGCCGCCTTAGCTACGGGGATTGTTTGTGCTTTGCTGTCATGTTTTTTAGTATTAAAAGGCTGGTCATTAATGGGGGATGCTATTTCTCATGCAGTATTACCTGGTATTGTACTCGCTTATTTAATTGGAATCCCCCTAATGATAGGTGCGTTTGCTTCAGGATTATTTTGTTCTGTCGCCACCGGTTATATTAAGGAAAACAGTCGAATTAAAGAAGATACCGTGATGGGTATTGTTTTTTCGGGAATGTTTGCTTTTGGCTTGGTGTTATTTTCTAAAGTAGAAACATCCCAACATTTAAACCATATTCTATTTGGTAGCGTATTAGGTACTAGTTATCAAGAATTAATACAGATTATTACTATTGCGGGCATTGTTTCGGTTATAGTGATTGTTAAGCGCCGCGATTTAATGTTGTACTGCTTTGATGCCGTACAAGCCAAAGTGGTTGGTTTACCAGTTAAATTATTGCATTACGGTTTATTAAGTATTTTGGCGCTAACCATTGTTGGATCACTTAAAGCGGCAGGTGTTATCTTAGTTATTGCAATGCTAATTGCCCCAGGTATTACTGCATTTTTGTTAACCAAACGTTTTGAAAAGATGTTAGTGATTGCGGTGATTGTATCAGCTTTTTCGACGGTAACCGGTACATTAATCAGTTTTCATCTAGATGCCTCAACCAGTGCTTGTATTGTGATTTTACAGGCGTTTATCTTTGTTATGGCTCAGTTTTATCGAGTCTATGCTAACCATAAGATAAAATGTTAATTGAGCTAGTGTAAATGTTATGTTTTTTCACATTTACACTAGTTATTTAGTTGAGTTTATTATTCATCATCTAAATATTTACCGGCATCAGCATAATTATCAAATCTTGAAAATTGACCTTGGAATTTTAATCTCACTTTACCTATTGGACCATTACGCTGTTTACCTAAGATGATTTCGGCAATACCTTTATGTTCCGACGCTTCATTATAGACTTCATCACGATAGATAAACATAATCACGTCAGCATCTTGTTCAATAGAGCCTGATTCACGTAAGTCAGAGTTAACAGGTCGTTTATCGGCGCGTTGCTCTAAGCTACGGTTAAGCTGCGAAAGTGCAACAACTGGGATTTGCAATTCTTTTGCTAAGGCTTTTAATGAGCGTGAAATTTCGGCGATCTCAAGTGTTCGGTTTTCAGAAATATTAGGTACACGCATAAGCTGTAAATAATCGACCATGATCATACTTAATCCTTTATGTTCACGATAGATTCGTCGTGCCCGTGAACGCAACTCCATCGGTGTTAATCCTGAGGAGTCATCGATATAGATATTTTTCTTCTCAAGCAGTAAGCCCATAGTGCTCGATATTCTAGCCCAGTCATCATCTTGTAGTTGACCTGTACGAATACGAGTTTGGTCGACACGTGATAGAGATGCTAACATACGCATCATAATTTGCTCTGACGGCATCTCAAGACTAAAAATAAGAACTGGTTTTTCTTGCATCATAGCGGCATTTTCACAGAGATTCATGGCAAATGTCGTTTTACCCATTGATGGACGAGCCGCAATAATGATTAAATCTGAACGTTGTAAACCTGCTGTTTTCTTGTCTAGGTCAAGGAAGCCTGTCGATACTCCAGTCACCCCATCATGTGGGCGCTGGAATAGCTCTTCAATTTTTGCTACCGTAGCTTCAAGCACATCGGTAATATTTTTAGGCCCTTCACCTTGCTTGGTACGACTTTCGGCAATTTGGAAAATTTTGCTTTCAGCTAAGTCTAAAATTTCCGTACTATCTCGACCTTCAGTTGAGTAACAGTTGTCGGCTATTTCATTTGAAGCACTAATCAATTCACGCAATATAGCTTGTTGACGAATAATATCGGTATACGCAACCACATTAATCGCACTAGGAGTATTTTTAGAAAGTTCAGCTAAATACGCAAATCCACCAACATCGATCAGTAAATCCTTACTTTCTAAACTTTCAGAAAGTGTAATTAAATCAATCGGAGTACCACGACTGACTAAGGTATGCATTTCTGAAAATATTAATTGATGATGACGAGAATAAAAATCACGGTCAGTAATCATTTCTGCGACAACATCCCAACGTTGATTATCCAACATTAGGCTACCAAGCACAGCTTGTTCTGCCTCAATAGAATGAGGAGGCAACTTTATATTTTGCAAATTTGATTTTTTTGCGTCTTGATTTTTCAGTTCTTTATTCGAACTTGTTTCATCATTTTTCATTGCATTCATCTTTGTATTTTTAAATTCATTTAACCTATAACTAATTAGCTTACTGTATAAATAATGGGCCTAAAGCGCAATTAGGAAGTTGATATTCTAATGGATAATCCACCTGAACTAAATATAATCCTTCAGGTTTTGCCGTTGCTGCTGCTTGGGTACGATCTTTTGCCGCTAATAAAGCTTCGATCCATTGCGGTGGTTGATTGCCTGCGCCAACCTCTAGCAAACTCCCGACAATATTACGCACCATATGGTGAACAAAGGCATTGGCTTTAATATCGACAATAACATATTCGCCCTGTCTTGTAACTGCAATATGATGAATATTACGCCAAGGTGTCCGTGATTGACACTGCGCCGCTCTAAACGATGAAAAGTCATTTTCACCTAATAAATATTGTGCTGCTTGATGCATGAGTTGTTCATTTAATGGCAGATAATAGTGTGATACCCCTTTAGCTAAAATAGCCGGACGATAACGGTGGTTATAAATCACATATCGATAACGGCGAGCTGTTGCGCTAAATCTAGCATGAAAACTATCATCAACACTTTTTGCCCAGCGTACAGCGATATTGTCAGGAAGATGGGAATTGACACCCATTGTCCATGCTCCTTCAGCACGCTGAGCAGTGGTTTCAAAATGAATGACTTGCCCTGTTGCATGAACTCCGGCATCAGTTCTCCCAGCGCAAAATACCGCGATAGGTTCATTAGCGATTACTGACAAAGCCGATTCTAATCTTTGTTGTACTGAATCAACATGTTGTTGACGTTGCCAACCAAAATAACCGCTACCATCATATTCGATACCTAAGGCAATCTTACAGGTAGTCATTAATTAAGATCTCTAACGTCTCGATTAACATTAAACCACCTAAATAACGGACATTATCCGCCACTGACCAAAATTGGATTTGCTCATAATTACCATAGCTGTGTCGTAAATTAGCGAGTTTGATCGTCAGATTACTTTCAGCATCAGTATTTACTTCGGTTACCGGTGTTGGTAAATCTTCACTTTTTACTTCAACGCCAAATTCATCAAAACGAGCCATATCTAATTCAATTGGTAAACTGCTTGAAACATTAACCGCTTGAGCCAATCCATAAAATACCGGAACAATAACTGATTCAATAGAGATAGGTAAATCATAATTGCTTATCACTTTACGGATTTGATTAATTTGTGAGTGTTCACCTAAACTTAGGTGGTCAGACTCATGGGAAACAGGTAATAAGTTAAAAGCAAGTTGATTGTCAAACAATTGATTATCAACAGGCATACCATTTAGTAACCGAGCACTTTGCCCAGCAAGTTCGTCAACACCGGGTTTGCCATATAGTGATGATGGAATAAAGCTACTTACATGTAGATTAGTTAACAACTGGATATCAGCTAATGACGCCACGCAGCGCAATAATTGAGATACCGTTGGGCTAGCTACAGCAATGATGTTTTCATTGCGATATTCGGTTAGTACACTGTTATTTACTTTCGGTACAATTAATGGAATATGATCTTGATCAGCAAAAAAGCCACTAGCATCGATAACAATACAACCTGCTTGTGCGGCTGTTTGAGCATATTTTTCGCTGGTTTTACTGCCGGCAACAAAAAAAGCAAAATGGCATTGGCTCCAATCCATCTGCTCACTATCAATTACCGTTAAATTTTTACCCGCAAAGCGCACAACTTCACCGGCGCTGTTGTCGCTACCGACTAAATAGAGATTTTCAATTTCAATAGTTTTTGAGTTATTTAATAACTCAATTAGCGCAGAACCCACTTGTCCTGTCGCACCAACAATGGCAATATTCCATGCAGACATATGATAAACCCGAATTAAAAAATTTAGTGGCAATTATACCACTATATTGCCAAATATTTCGCAAAAAGATGTTTTCTAACTTTGGAATCTTGCTCGAAAAAATAGATATTAGCTAATTACAATTTCGCTGTTCTTCGTTAAAGTAATTATATCTCTTGTTCGGTTTCAGTAAGAATTATGGCAAAAATTACATTATCAGCGATTGCGAAAAAAGCTAAGGTCTCAGTGGCATCTGTATCTAGAGTACTAAGAACACCTAATATGACATCGTCACAAACCCAATCTGTTGTTTATCAAGCAATGAAAGCCTTAAATGTTGATCTGTCAGAAAACTTGAAAGACTACCAACTAGATCATACCAGTAATAGAATATTAATTATTGATAATCAACTCATTTCAAAAAGTTTAATCAATTACGGTATTGAACAAGCTTTATATGCAGTCAAATTACAATTTTGCTATCTACAATTTTCTTACCAAGACGATAGTGATATTTATCATTTGGTTCATTACATTACTCAAAATCGCTTTATTGGTATTTTAATAATTAATCAAGCACCTTATTTAGAGAATCTATATAGTTATAAAAAATCATTACCGCCAATGGTATTTGTAAATCATTACAAACATAATTTTTCTTGTGTCTATTTTGATCATCTCACAATTGGTTTTAAAACAACGCAACAGTTAATTAAAAAAGGTAACCAACGGATCGCTATTTTTGTTAATAGCGATAAAAGTATTAACTCATCTTTTTTCCTCCAAGGTTATCAACAATCCTTTCAACGATATAATTTACCAATTGATTCCGACTATATCATTCAAGGCTGTTTAACTTATGAACATGGACGAGATGCAATTAAAACCTTATTAAATAGTAATAAACCACCAACAGCTATTATTTTTGAAGATTTAAGCAGTTTGTCCTTCTTCGATTCAGATAGCTATCATGCACAAAATTATTTATCTTGTTATCGTTCTCTATTTGGAGCCTTACATCAAGTCAATAAAAGCCAATCAAATCAGTTAAAATCAATGTCAATTGCTTATATTAGCCATAGCAATGAATATCAATATAATGATTTGGATAAATTGAATAGAATTAACAAACCACTCTATGAAATGGGCAATAAATCAGTACACTTACTTTGTGATTTACTTAAACAAAATATGACATCGTTAGCACGATGCCATATTATTGAAACTGAAGCTTTTTTTATTAACTAATCTTCTATTAATGAAAGGTAATAAAAAAATTAAGAAGTAGAAATCAATCTTTTAGGTGACAATTTATCCAATAGTTGAATACCAGCACCAATAAATTGTTGATCTTGATATATTCTAACTAAAGTTTCTACTGCTACACTGTCAGCTAATTTAATTGTTCTACCTAATAAGATATCGCTACCTTGGCTATCATTCAATTGCACTTTCGGGCTATCTTGTAATGGACTATCTACCGGCATGAGTAATTGTGCTTTATCAGTAATATTTTGTAATTCATCCAAGCTAATCATTTTATCAATTGGATAATTTGACACTTGTAAACGTCTTAAATAAATCACATGGGCTCCACAACCAAGTAATTCACCTAAATCATCAATGATAGTACGGATATAAGTCCCTTTTGAACAATGGATCTCTAACGTTAATTCCTGTTTAGCCGAATCGTATTGAATAAACTGGTTTTCGTAAACCGTGATCGGTCTGGCTTCTCGCTCAATGACAATACCTTGACGAGCATATTCATAAAGCGGCTTACCTTGATATTTTAAAGCCGAAAACATGGTTGGAACTTGTAAAATATCACCACGAAAATGAGTTAATGCTTGCTCTATTTGAAGTTGAGTAACATCAACAGGTTTAGTACAGATTATTTGTCCATCAGCATCAGACGTGTCTGTACGCTCACCCAATTTAGCAATTACTCGATAACGCTTGTCAGAATCTAATAAGTATTGTGAAAATTTAGTTGCTTCGCCAAAACAAATCGGTAACATTCCGGTTGCTAAAGGATCGAGAGCACCAGTATGACCTGCCTTTTTAGCATTAAATAGTCTTTTCACTTTTTGTAAGGCATCATTTGATGTCATGCCTTGTGGTTTGTCTAATAACAAAACGCCGTGAACATCACGGCGAATTTTCTTTATATTCATCATAGATATTTAAATTGAAACGGATAACACTCCTCAATATTTTTTACAAAAATTGAGTGCTTTTAATTATTAATCTTTATGACGTTCGTTGTCTTGCTTAATCACATCAGAGACTAAACTAGACATCTGCATACCTTTGACAAGCGATTCATCATAAAAGAATTTAATTTCAGGAATAATTCGTAAACGCATGGCTTTACCGATCAACGTTCGAATATATCCTTTTGCATCATTTAAGACATTCAATCCTTGTTCAATAACTTGTGGATCATCATCATTTAAAAAAGTGACAAATACTTTGGCATAAGAGAGATCACGTGAAATATCTACACCAGAAACAGTCACCATGCCTAAGCGTGGATCTTTGATTTCACGCTGTAAAATAATCGCAATCTCTTTTTGTAATTCATGTCCAACTCGAGATGATCGATTAAATGCTTTTGCCATATCTATTTTCCTTAAAATGTGAATAAGCAAGGTTAAAACCTTGCTTATAACATGTTAACGTATTAATTAAATAGTACGTTTGATTTCGACAGTTTCAAAGACTTCGATAGTATCACCTACACGAACATCGTTATAGTTACGAACACCAATACCACATTCCATACCGTTACGAACTTCGTTAACGTCATCTTTGAAGCGACGTAGTGATTCAAGTTCGCCTTCATAGATAACCACGTTATCACGCAATACACGAATTGGATTATGACGTTTAACTACACCTTCAGTTACCATACAACCAGCGATTGCACCAAATTTAGGTGATTTAAAGACATCACGTACTTCAGCAAGGCCAATAATTTCTTGCTTATATTCTGGGGCAAGCATACCGCTCATTGCTTGTTTAACTTCATCAATTAGGTCATAAATAACCGAATAGTAACGGAGATCTAAGTTTTCTGCTTCGACAACTTTACGCGCAGATGCATCAGCACGAACGTTAAAACCTAAAATGATTGCATTAGATGCTGCAGCAAGTGATGCGTCAGTTTCAGTAATACCACCTACACCTGAACCAATGATTTTAACTTTAACTTCATCAGTAGATAGTTTAAGTAATGAATCAGAAATTGCTTCAACGGAACCTTGTACGTCAGCTTTAAGGACGATATTAAGTTCAGATACATCACCTTCAGTCATGTTAGTAAACATGTTTTCAAGTTTAGCTTTCTGTTGACGAGCTAGTTTAACATCACGGAATTTACCTTGACGATATAAGGCTACTTCACGAGCTTTCTTTTCATCACGCACAACCGTCGCTTCATCACCAGCTGACGGTACACCAGAAAGACCTAAAATCTCTACCGGAATTGAAGGACCAGCTTCAGTAACTTCTTTACCTAATTCGTTACGCATCGCACGAATACGTCCATATTCGAAACCACACAGTACAATATCGCCTTTACGTAGTGTACCTGATTGAACTAGTACGGTAGCAACAGAACCACGACCTTTATCAAGGAATGATTCTATAACCACACCACTAGCCATACCCGTTTCATAAGCAGTAAGCTCAAGAACTTCTGCTTGTAACAGAATCGCTTCTAATAATTGGTCAATACCAGTTCCCGCTTTTGCTGAAACATGGACGAATTGAGTATCCCCACCCCAATCTTCTGACATAACGCCATATTGAGCTAGTTCGCCTTTAACACGATCTGGATCGGCTTCTGGTTTATCAATCTTATTTACAGCAACAACGATTGGCACATTCGCAGCTTTAGCATGCTGAATAGCTTCAATTGTTTGTGGCATTACACCATCATCAGCAGCAACAACAAGTACCACTATATCCGTTGCTTTAGCACCACGAGCACGCATTGAAGTAAATGCAGCATGGCCAGGAGTATCTAAGAAAGTGATTTCACCACTTGAGGTTTTAACATGGTAAGCACCAATATGCTGAGTAATACCACCGGCTTCACCTGAAGCAACTTTCGCTTTACGAATATAGTCAAGAAGTGATGTTTTACCATGGTCGACGTGTCCCATGATAGTCACAACTGGAGCGCGTGATACTTTTTCAGCACCTGTATCACGGTCGCTCATTAGTGATTCTTCAAGTTCGTTTTCACGACGAAGTACCACTTTGTGTCCCATTTCTTCAGCAACCAATTGTGCAGTTTCTTGGTCAATAACCTGATTAATAGTTGCCATTGCCCCCATTTTCATCATGGTTTTGATAACTTCTGAGCCTTTTACAGCCATTTTGTTGGCTAGCTCGGCAACAGTGATGGTTTCACCAATAATTACATCTCGGTTAACAGCCTGAACTGGTTTGTTAAAGCCTTGTTGTAAAGTACTTTTGCCTTTTTTCTTGTGGTTACCACGAGTTACAGCTCGAGCTTCTTCACGTTCAGCTTTACCTTCAGATAATTTGCTGGTTTTTTTCTGTTTAGTCTGTTTAGTACCACGACCACGACCTCGACCACCTTCGACTTCACGATCGGTATCATCTTCAGCCGCACGAGCATATTTAGAGGTAGTTACGTGATAATCTTCATCATCACTGTTATTATTGGTTTCTTCTGTTTCGTTATATTGTTCAGCAAGTTTGCGCGCTTCTTCCGCCATACGTTTAGCTTCTTCTTCAAGTTTACGGCGGTTTTCTTCTTCAGCTTTACGTTTAATTTCGTTAGCTTCAGCTTCTAAACGTGCTTTTTCTTCCTGTGCTTTTTTCACTTTTGGATCAGCTGCTTGTTCTTGAGCAGCTTTAGCTTTTTGTTCTTGACTACGCTTTTTAGCTTCTGCTTCTTCACGTTTCTTTTGTTCTTCAGCAGCTAATTTTGCCTTTTCTTCGACTTTTTTACGCGCTTTTAACTCAGCTTCTTGTTTGGCTTTTTGTTCCGCTTCAAGACGTGCTTTTTCTAACTCAGCGGGATCTTGTTTAACAATAGTTCGTTTTTTACGAACTTCAACTTTGATTTCTTTACTCTTACCTCCACCGCTAGACACATTCAATGTTGAATGTGTTTTACGTTGTAGCGTTAATTTTGTTGGGCCTTGCTGAGGATTTAAATGCGCAAGCAAAGCTTCTTTTTCCTTTTGGGTAACAGAATCCGATGCAGTTTTTTTAATACCAGCATCAGCAAACTGTTGCAAAAGCGTTTCCACTGGAGTTTTTATCTCTTGAGCCAGTGTTTCGATTGATACTTTGGTCATGTATTACTTTCCCTCAATTATTCATTTGCAAACCAACAAATATTACGGGCAGCCATAATAAAATCGCCAGCTTGTGTGCTTGTTAAGCCTTCAATATCCGCAAGATCATCTGTACCTTGTTCAGCTAAATCTTCTAAAGTTACTACATCTCGTTGTGCTAATTGATAGGCTAATTCTTGTGTCATACCTGGTAGTTCTAATAAATCTTGAGCAGGTCGTTTATCACCACTATGCGCAAGAGCAATAGTTGTTAATGCATCTTTTGCTCGATTTCTTAATGCTTCAACCAGCTCTTCACCAAGTTCATCAATTTCTAATAACTCTTCAACTGGTACATAAGCTAGTTCTTCTAATGAAGTAAAACCTTCTTCAACTAAAAGCTGGGCAAGATCTTCTTCAATATCTAAATGTTTCATTAGATTATTAATTGCTGCAAAAGATTCAGCTTGATGTTTTTCTTGCAAATCTTCTGTGCTCATGACATTTAACGTCCAACCAGTAAGTTGTGATGCTAAACGAATATTTTGTCCGTTACGACCAATAGCTTGTGGTAATGTTTCAGCATTAACTGCGACATCCATAGTGTGTTTATCTTCATCAACCACGATTGACACAACATCGGCTGGCGCCATAGCATTGATAACATATTGTGCAGGATTATCATCCCAAAGAACGATATCGATACGCTCACCACCAAATTCATTTGAAACCGCTTGAACACGTGCGCCTCGCATACCAACACAAGCACCAACAGGATCAATACGACGGTCATTACTGCTAACCGCAATTTTAGCACGGGAACCAGGATCACGAGATACACCTTTAATGTCTATCATCTCTTCACCGATTTCCGGCACTTCAATGCGGAATAACTCTTCCATCATTTGTGGATTTGAACGACTAACACAAAGTTGTGCTGGTTTATTATCTTGTTCAACAAGATATAAAATACCACGTACACGATCACCAATTCGGAAATTTTCACGAGGTAACATATCATGGCGAGACATCATTGCATCAGCGTTATTACCTAAATCAAGGATAACACTATCACGATTGGTCTTTTTAACAATACCAGTCACGATATCACCGATACGGTTTCTAAACATGTCAATTACCATTGCACGCTCAGCTTCACGTACTTTTTGCACAATAACTTGTTTAGCGGTTTGGGTTGTAATACGGTCAAACGCGACTGACTCAATTTGTTCTTCTACATAATCACCTAATTTTACATCAGGATCTTCAAACTGTGCTGCTTCAAGGGTTATTTCTTTAGTGGGTTGAGTGACTTCATTCACTACTAACCAACGACGAAACGTATCATAATCGCCAGTTTTATGATCGATTTTTACAATAACATCGATATCAACAGTATGTTTCTTTTTAGTGGCTGTCGCTAATGCGGTTTCTAACGCTTCGAAAATCTTATCTCGGGTAAGAGCTTTTTCATTAGATACTGCTTCAACAACAGCTAAAATTTCTTTATTCATCCTTTACACCTGTACTCTATTTAAGGTTAAAATTTGGTACAATGTTTGCTTTTTGAATATTACTAAAAGCAAACACTTCATCATTTCCATCTACATTAAACGTAATCATTTCATTCTCAATGGATTTAATCTGTCCTTTCCACTTGCGGCGATTGGCAACCGGAATACGCAAACTGACGATGACTTCTTCACCAACAAAACGTTGATAGTGTTCAAGCGTAAACAAAGGCCTATCCATACCTGGAGATGAAACTTCAAGATTGTAGGCATCTGTAATAGGGTCTTCAACATCAAGTACCGCACTAATTTGTCGACTAACATCAGCACAATCATCAACGGTAATACCATTTTCACTATCAATATATACGCGTAAAACGGGATAACGACCACGAATATATTCAATACCAACTAGCTCAAAACCAAGTGCATTAACTGGTTCTTGAATGATATCGGTCAATTGCTGTTCTAAATTAGCCAAACAAACCTCCACTGCAGAAAATAAAAAAGGGCATAAAGCCCAACATTCCTTTTAAACTTGCGTTTAAATCATAACATATAAAAAAACCCCGACAAGCGAGGCTACATTTAAAATTTAATATAATGAAGCCACTTGATTCGAACTTTCAGACAATAAAAATGGGATAGATTAATATGAATGAAAATTTAAGTGGTTGCGGGGGCTGGATTTGAACCAACGACCTTCGGGTTATGAGCCCGACGAGCTACCAAGCTGCTCCACCCCGCGATAGATGGCTGAAGATTATACTGTCTTTTGTAAAAATTGCAACCGAAAATCATAGCATAATTAACAAAAAGACCTTAAAGTTATTGAAAACTAAATTGCTATGATTTTGTGTCGCAACTAATTACAATTAATCTCAAGTTAAGGTTAATATAAGTACAATTATTGTTTTTTCAAGTAATAAATTCCGCTGAATAATCAGCGGATAGTTTTACTGTTATTGTTTTGCGTTGCAGCTTTCATCGTTTTAACGAAACTCGCTAGTTCGCTCAACATTTTGGTTGGATTATTAAGGTTATTTTCAATAATTTTGACCGTTGCTGAACCAGCAATTGCGCCTGCGGCACCCGATTTAATCGCTTCACTGACCTGAGCCGGTTCTGAAATACCAAATCCTTGAATCGCAGGCGGTGCTTTAAACTCTGTCAATTTTTCGAGTAAATGTGTAAGTGGTTTATTAGCTCGATTTTCCGTACCAGTTACCCCAGCTCGTGAGACTAAATAAGTATAACCTTTACCATGCTTAGCAATATTTGTTATCACCTCATCATCAGCATTAGGTGGACAGATAAATATCGGAGCTATGCCATGTTGTTCGGCGGCACCAGTAAATTCTTCCGCATACTCAACAGGTAAATCAGCAACTAATACAGAATCAACACCAGCTTTGGCGCATTTATCATAAAAGTTATCAATACCATTTTTAAATACTAAATTGGCATAGATTAATAATCCAATAGGAATATCTGGATTACTAGTTCGAATGTTAGTTAAGATTTCGAAGCATTTTTCAACGGTTATACCACCATTAAAAGCACGAATATTAGCATTTTGAATTGTTGGTCCATCCGCCATTGGATCAGAAAAAGGAATGCCTAATTCTAACGCATCAGCCCCAGCATCAATCATAGTTTGAATAATTTGACTTGAAAGTTGTGGGTTTGGGTCACCAACCGGAACAAAAGGAACAAATGCACCACGTTTTTCGACTGTTAAACGATCAAACAGTTTTTGATAACGACTCATTCTATTTCTCCTTTTGCTTTTAATACATCATAAACCGTAAAGATATCTTTATCACCACGACCAGATAAATTAACAATTAATAGTTGTTCTTTGTTTGGATTTTCTTTAATCATTTTCAGTGCATATGCTAATGCATGTGATGATTCTAAAGCTGGGATGATCCCTTCATGACGTGATAAAGCTTGAAATGCTTCAAGGGCTTCGTCATCAGTGGCAGAGACATATTCTGCTCGCCCAATACTATCTAAATAAGCATGTTGTGGACCTACCGCTGGAAAATCTAGGCCTGCGGAAAT
Source organism: Gilliamella sp. M0364 (assembly GCF_016100565.1). Classification (NCBI taxonomy): domain Bacteria; kingdom Pseudomonadati; phylum Pseudomonadota; class Gammaproteobacteria; order Orbales; family Orbaceae; genus Gilliamella; species Gilliamella sp. M0364. The sequence continues at coordinate 18,833 of NZ_JACFSF010000010.1, forward strand.
CGAATAAGACTCTTCTATTTGCCCTTCATCGGTTTGCATCATTGGAGTTTTCATACCGAAGTAGATGCCAAGTTTGCCATGTTTAAGTGATGCACCATGTTCACCACTTTCAATACCATGTCCACCAGGTTCAACACCAATTAATCTGACTGATTTATCATCAATAAAATTAGCAAACATACCAATAGCGTTTGAACCACCACCGACACAAGCAATAACGGCATCTGGTAATCGCCCTTCTTTTTCCAAAATTTGTTGTTTTGCTTCACGGCTAATCATTTGTTGGAATTCACGCACAATAGTCGGGAATGGGTGCGGACCAGCAGCCGTACCTAACATATAGTGTGCGGTTTGGTAACTACCAGACCAATCGCGTAGCGCTTCGTTACAAGCATCTTTTAACGTTGCTGAACCCGTTTCCACCGGAATGACGGTGGCGCCCATCAGTCGCATTCTAAATACATTTGGAGCTTGGCGTTGAACATCTTTGGCGCCCATGTAAATTCGGCATTTTAAACCTAATAATGCGCAAGCTAATGCTGAAGCGACACCATGCTGACCAGCACCCGTTTCGGCAATAATTTCGGTTTTACCCATTCTCTTAGCCAACAGCGCTTGGCCTAATACTTGGTTTGTTTTATGGGCACCACCGTGAACTAAATCTTCTCGTTTTAAATAAAGTTTGGTTTTGGTACCAGCAGTGAGATTTTTACATAATGTTAAGGCTGTTGGACGACCTGCATAGTTAACCAAAAGATCGCTAAATTCTTTTTGGAAACTCGGATCGTGTATCGCCGATATAAAAGCATCCTCAAGTTGTTCAAGCACTGGCATTAAAATTTGCGGTACATATTGACCGCCAAATTTGCCAAAATAAGGATTTAATTTAGACATAACCATTCCTTCAATATAATTAGTTAAATTTGTTCAAATACTGCTGTAATTTTTTGTTTATCTTTAATTCCGGGTGAAACTTCAACGCCCGAGTTAAGGTCAACACCTATGACATCGGTAGCGAGTGCTTCACTAACATTTTGCGGATTGATACCACCAGCTAAAATGACGTTACTTAAATCTTTGCCACGTAATAGCGACCAATTAAAACTTTTACCTGTTCCACCGGCGCCATTATCAAATATATACCTTGATACCAATGAATTATCATGATATGGAATACTATCGCCGATACTTAATGCTTTCCAGATTTGACAGGCTACTGGCAATTTTTGGCGAAGTGTCTGAATATAATTATCATCCTCATGGCCATGCAATTGCACCGCATAAAGTGACAGTTGTTTAGCTATATCACAAACATCTTCAATATCACTATTTTTAAATACACCGACCCAATTGAGCGGAGCTGCTGCGATAACACTACGTGCCTTAGTTACTGTGATATATCTTGGTGAATTTGCCACAAAAATTAATCCACCATAAACCGCTCCCGCTTGATAAACGGTGATAGCATCCTGCGCTCTGGTTAAACCGCAGACTTTATTTTCTCCTAGCATCACCTTACGAATAGCTAGATTTAGATTTGACTCAGACATTAACGCGCTACCAATTAAAAAACCGTTAGCATAATGGCTAAGATCTTTAACTTGATTATGAGTGTAAATACCCGATTCACTGATAATAATTCGATCAGCAGGGATAGATTTAGATAATGTTTTTACTCGATTTAAATCTACTGACAGGTCACGAAGATTACGATTATTAATACCAATAACTTTGGCGCCAAGATGAATGGCTCGCTCAACTTCTTGTTCCGTACTGGCTTCAGTCAAAACCCCCATATTAAGTTGATGAGCAATTTGGCTAAGATGGCGATACTCATCATCATTTACCACCGATAACATTAACAAGATAGCATCCGCCTGATAATATCGCGCTAAGTAAATTTGATATTCATCGATAATAAAATCTTTGCAAAGTACCGGTTGAGTAACTTCATTACGCACCATTGGTAAAAATTCAAACCGACCTTGAAAATATTTTTCATCGGTTAAAACTGAAATTGCCGAGGCATAATCTTTATAAACTTTAGCAATCGTTGCCGGATCAAAATCTTCACGAATTAAACCTTTTGATGGCGATGCTTTTTTACACTCTAAGATAAATACCGTCTTCGGTTGTGTTAACGCTTGGTAAAAATCACGATCACTCGGTACAACTTTGCTTTTAAAGTTAGCCAGTGGATTTTTAGCTTGCTGTTCAGCCAGCCATAGTTGTTTATCTGCAATAATCTTTTTTAACACTGTTGCCATTTCAACATTTTCGGTTAATGCTGCAATTGCCATTTTATTCTCCACTTATTATCTTGCTGCTAACTTCTGTAATAGCTCATAGGCTTTGCCACTATGCATCAATTCAATTGCGCGTTGGGCATTTAGTTTTAAATCTGACTCACCAAATAGACTGATCAACATCGCCACATTTGCGGCAATCGCTGCTTCATGGGCGGGTTTACCCTGTCCTTGTAAAATCGCTAGCAATAAATCGCGATTCATTTCCGGCGTACCACCTTCAATATCTTTTAAGGTGTATTGTTGTAAACCAAAATCTTGTGGTGTCAGGGTGAAATAGCGAATTTCGCCGTTTTTTACTTCTGCAACTTGGGTTTCGCCATGAATCGCGACTTCATCCATACCGGCACCGTGTACCACATAAGCATGGGTATAGTTCAACATTTTTAATGTTTCTGCAATCGGTTTTATCAAATCAGGGTGATAAACACCGAGTAAAATACGTTTTGGTCGTGATGGATTTATCAACGGTCCTAGCACATTAAAAATTGTGCGTGTTTTTAATTGTTGACGAACTGGCGCAGCATGACGGAAACCGGAATGATATTGTTGAGCAAATAAGAAACATACCCCTAATTCATCAAGCGCTTTACGTGAGGCTTCCGCTGACATATTTAATTTGATACCTAAAGCAGATAGTACATCGGAGGATCCTGATTTACTTGATACCCCTCGGTTACCATGTTTAGCGACTTTATACCCTAAGGCCGCAGTAACAAAAGCACTAGCTGTTGATATATTAATACTATTCGTGCCATCACCACCTGTACCAACAATATCGGTAAAATCATAATCAGGAACTTCAAAAGCATCGGCATTTTCAAGTAAGGCTTGCGCCGCACCGGCGATTTCATCTGGTTGTTCACCTCGCACTTTCATACTTATAATCGCGGTTGCCAGAACTGTTGGTTCGATTTTACCTTGAATTATGAGATTAAACAGTATTTTACTCTCTTCTTGAGATAATACTTGTCCTAAGTACAATTTATTTAAAATCGGTTGGATATTATATTCTTGCTTATCAACAATTGCCTCTTGTTTTGCTTGCGGTTGTTTTTGAACTGGATTAAGTGCCCATTCAATGGTTTGCTCTAATAATTTTACCCCTTGAATGGTTAAAATCGATTCAGGATGAAATTGAAAACCACAAACCCGATCTTCATCATTACGTACCGCCATAACGATATTATTACACATGGCATTAACGGTTAGTGTTTTTGGAATATTTTCACCTTTTAATGAGTGATAGCGCGCTACCGGTAATGGATTTGGTAAGCCTTTAAACATAGCTTGACCATCATGTTCAATTAATGAGGCTTTACCATGCAAAATATCACCAGCTGGTACAATCATACCACCATAAGATTCGACAATCGCTTGATGGCCTAAGCAGATACCAATAATCGGTAATTTCCCTTTTAAACGTTTTAGTAATTCAGGCATTGAACCTGCTTCACTTGGCGTACCTGGACCTGGCGATAACATTAAGATAGGATTTTGCATTTGTGATAATTTTTCGATAATCACATCCGCCGGAATAGTGTTGCGATAAATTGTCACGTTATGTTGATTATGACGTAACTGATCAACCAAGTTATAAGTAAACGAATCAACATTATCAATAAATAAGATATTAGCCATTAGAATACACCTTCTACATTATGCGCTGCCATAATCGCGCGAACAACAGCACGAGCTTTGTTACGTGATTCGTCCGATTCTGATTGTGGTTCTGAGTCTAAAACCACCCCACCACCTGCTTGCACCGTGGCAATGCCATCTTCAACATAAGCACTACGGATAACAATACAGGTATCCAAATCACCACTAGCGGTTAAATACCCCACTGCGCCACCATAACTGCCACGTTTTATTTTTTCCGATTCAGCAATTAGCTGCATTGCTCTTACTTTGGGTGCGCCGGTTAATGTTCCCATATTCATTGTTGCTTGATAAGCATGTAGTGCATCAAGATCAATCCGCAACTGGCCAACTATTCTTGAAACAAGGTGCATAACACACGAATAACGGTCAACTTTTAATAACTCTTTAGTATAACGAGTGCCCGGCTGGCAAATACGAGCTAAATCATTACGGGCTAAATCAACCAACATTAAGTGTTCAGCCAACTCTTTTTTATCAGTGCGCATTTCAAGTTCTAGTCGGCTATCCAAATCATAATCAATCTCACCACTTGCGGATAAACCACGAGGTCGAGTACCGGCAATAGGATAAATTTCAACTTGATTATTGGTCTTGTTATATTTAAGGGCACTTTCTGGTGATGCACCAAACAGAACAAAATCGCTATCTTGCATATAAAACATATATGGACTTGGATTGGTATTTTTTAACACTTGGTAAGCAGATAATGGTTCAGGGCATGGTAATGAAAAACGTCTTGAAGGAACGGCTTGGAAAATTTCACCTTGTTGGATAGCATCCTGCATTTTTTTAACTATGGTATTGAAATCATCATCACTCTTATTACATGAAACATTTATTTCTGCTAAAGATTGAGTCTTAATCGCTTTCATCGGTTGATTAAGTTTACTTTGCAACTCAGTTAAGCGTTGATTCAAGCGTTTTGTCTCATCAGGACAAGAAGTAAATGCCGTTGCTTTTAACAATGAAACACGGTCTTTATGATTAATTTCAAGTAATGTTTCAGCTAAATAAAAGCGAAAGTCTTGGCAACGTTGTTCGGTTGGTAGCAGAGGTAAATCTTCAAAGCCAGCAACAAGATCATAAGCAAATAAACCACCGACAAACACTGCATCAGAACTCGCTTGTTGTGGGATATTAACGATGTTTAATAATGTTCTTAGTGCATCAAAAATTGATAATGACTTTAAGCGAGAATCTTCATCTTGCAAATTATCAATAGCCGGAAAAACTAGCTGAAGATTATGTTCATCTAATTGTGTTTTAGCGACGTTATCAGGAAAAGCTTGTAGTAATAAAGGTAATAATTTTTGTCCGTTACTCGTTAAAGCTTGAAAAGTGACTTGGTTATTGAGTGCAGAAATAGTCAAAGCGCTATCAACTATCATTACACTTTTGATACCTTGCTTATTATCAATTTCAGCTGATTCCAGTAACAATGTTGCCGGTTTGTTATCACAAAGTTGATAAAATACCTGAGTCGGATCCTGATAATAACCAATGGTTTTAATTATCTGTGTTAATGTAGGCTTATTCATTGTTGACTCTCTTTTATAAAATTATTTTTATCTTTATAAAACTAAAATACCCGCACTGAGCGGGTATTATGAAAAAAGGACATCATCACATCACCCGCAAAAAGTGATGCGCCACCAACCCAAAACTGTAGTTTGTTTACAATGAGTTAATGTGGATTGCTGATTTATCATTATTGTATCTGCTAAAAAAGATCTTGTACTATTAAACTAGTTCATTGATGTGTTGTCAAGTGAATATTTTGTGTACATTTAAATTAAGTCTACCTGTTAGCAATCAGAAGGGCTTTTCACAGTAAAAAAGTTTACTATTTTTTATCAAACGAATTAAAACTAGCCAAACCAGATTTTAGTCTTTAAAATAAGCAACTCCGATAAATTATTAATAAAAATTAGAGATTTTGATCTATGCCTATCTTTTTTATTCTTATTGCAGTAATCGTTTTACTTGCAATTGTAACAGTTTTTAAAGCTATCACTATTGTTCCACAAGGATACCAATATACTATTGAGCGTTTTGGTAAATATACGCATACCCTAGAACCAGGTTTAAATATTATTATTCCTTTTATGGATGGTGTAGGCCGTAAAATTAATATGATGGAACAAGTGCTTGATATTCCATCACAAGAAGTTATTTCTAAAGATAATGCTAATGTGCAAATTGACGCTGTTTGCTTTATTCAAGTACAAGAAGCAGCAAGAGCCGCTTATCAAGTTAATCAACTTGAACGTGCAGTGATTAATTTAATGATGACGAATATCCGTACTGTACTTGGTAGTATGGAGCTTGATGAGATGTTATCACAACGTGACCATATTAACTCAAAACTACTTAGTATTGTCGATGATGCAACTAGCCCATGGGGAATAAAAATTACCCGTATTGAAATTCGTGATGTTCGTCCACCGGCAGAACTAATTGCAGCTATGAATGCGCAGATGAAAGCTGAACGTAATAAACGTGCAGAAATTCTTGAAGCAGAAGGTGTTCGTCAAGCGGCTATTTTACGATCTGAAGGTGAAAAACAGTCAGAAATTTTAAAAGCTGAAGGTGAAAAACAAGCAGCATTTTTACAAGCTGAAGCACGCGAACGTGCAGCCGAAGCGGAAGCTAAAGCAACACAAATGGTTTCGGATGCTATTGCAGCTGGTAATATTAATGCCATCAACTACTTTGTTGCACAAAAATATACTGAAGCGTTACAACAAATCGGTGCTTCAGATAACAGTAAAGTTGTGATGATGCCACTTGATGCATCAAGCCTAATGGGTAGCATTGGTGGTATTGCTGAATTAATCAAAAATACTAAATAGGCTGTACTAAATTAAATTTAAGCAAATCATATTCCCTAACTGGTTATAAATTGGTTAGGGAGATGATAGGAAATATAATTCAATTAATAATAGGTAACAACCAATGACAGATTTTTTAATGGTTATTTATAATTCTCCTCACTGGATATTTATTGCTTTAGGTGGTATTTTGCTGATTGCTGAGCTATTAGGAACCGGCGGATATGCACTTTGGAGTGGAATTGCGGCCATTATTGTTGGTTTAATTGCCTTAATTTTACCATTGTCTTGGCCAGTTTTATGGATTTTGTTTGCTATTTTTACGTTAATATCTGCTTATCTTTGGTGGGTATGGTTAAAAAAACGCGATAACAACAAATCAAGTAAAGTTGAAATCAATCAACCACAACAAGAACTAATTGGTATTAGAACAATAGTTACTGATGCCATTACCAATGGTTCAGGACGAGTAAAGATAAAAGACGGCACATGGTCAGCAAAATGTAATCAAGATCTAGAAGTGGGTCATCCTGTTGAAGTTGTTGCAGTTGAGGGCATAATACTGAAAGTAAAAGCACTCAATAAATAAATCTATAAATTAATAATTAAATACGAGTCATTGGCTCGTATTTTTTTGTTCATTAAAAAATAATCAATCAGATAAACCATTTACTAAATATCTTCTATAGTAAAAATTCTTGGTTTTTATCACAATAAGGTAATTACCGTTAATTCAACTCCAATATAAAATTTAAAGTGCTTATAACAGTAATTATCATTTTACTAAAAACTAGTGTAAAAACGAGCCAATAAGGATACTAATACTAATTCGATTGTTTAGGATCAATACCAATAACTTGCCAATTATTATTTGATTCATCGCTAATCTTACCTTTCTTCACATCGGTAATATATTTAATGGTCATATTACGAATGGTACCTTCTTCATCACCTAATGCCGTACGAGAATTCCAAATTGGCTCGACTCGGCGCCCTTCTAATGGACCACCTTTTTTCACCAACATTTCATAACGATAAGCATTCATACCTAGTTTGAGTTTCATATCATCAGTAATAACTTTACCATTTAAAAGTGTTAGATTTTTAATTCGATGCCCTACTGGTTCACTTAAATCAATAATATATTTAACGCCACCAAACATATCATAAGTCATATATTTAGATGCGCCTCGCACCGAATCATATTGATAATTTTTATCCGTTGGTTGTACTTGAGCAAAATATGCCGCTGACCATTCCATATAATCTTTAAGATCCTTTCCGGTAACTTCAAAAATAGAGGTTTCACCAGCAGTGTATTGATAATTGTTAGCAATATCTTTGCGAGCGATTGGCCCTTTATTTAATATCGCTTTTTTATTATCGACTAAAACAGCAGTCACATCCGCACCGCTATAATAAATTTGTACAGAATTAAGTAAATTAGTTAAACCACTTTCTTGCAAGTAAACCGCTGGTATACCATGTATTATCTCTTGTGGTACAAGATCTTGATCTGTTTCACCAATAACTTGATTAGAAATTTCTCTTAATTGTTGATGATAAGGCGAATAAATTTTCTCGATTTCAGGATCAGCTGGATAAGTTTTTACCGGTAATGTTTGCGATTTTTTCGCTTTTAACGTTTTTTTATTGCCATCAATATCAAATTTAAGATCAACCACCGATACTACTGTACCATAGCGATGGGGTTCAGTAATAACAACATTATTAATGACTTTTTCACTAATATTTTGATGATTATGTCCGGCAATAATTACGTCAAGCTCGGGTAACTGATTAGCAACATCGGCAACACCTGTACCCGGTTTATTGTTTTCATTATCTAATCCCATATGGGTAACTAAAACAATAGCATCAACTGATTGTTGTTTGAGATTAGCAATTTGTTTTTTTATTTCCGGTATTGGCATAGTAAATTCCATTTGATTTACATAACCAGTTTTATTCTCATATTCTGGAACAAAAGGCGTAGTTGCACCAATAAAGCCAATCTTAATACCTTCTTTCTCAATAATGGTTGTGGCGGGTAAATAAGGTTTACCGGAATCTTTATAATAAATATTAGCCGCTAAAGTTTGGCCTTTAAATTCAGAAATTACTTTATCGACTATCGGCATACCGAAATTAAATTCATGATTACCAAGTACCATAATGTCATAATGCATAGCATTTAAGGCAGCAATAGCTGGATGATCTTTCACATTATTAAATCGTTCAATTTGATTATCTTGAATAATATCACCAGCATCAACCAAAATGACATTAGCATGCTGAGAACGGTACTCTTTTAAAAATGAAGATATCTGCGCATAAGAGCCTGAAGAGTCTGCTTTGTCAGTACCATAATCCCACGGTAACATTCGCCCATGCACATCTGACGTTGCTAAAATAGAAACACCAACTTCTTTTGCATTAACCTGAAATACACAACCTAATATAAATAAACCGCTTAACAAAGCACGTTTTTTGCTTACCAACATCCTTATCTCCTATCACTATTATGTAAAATTAACATCCTAATTAATTTAAATCGTTTTTATAAAAACAGCTATTATTCTAAATTATTATTTTTTCAATTAAAGCGTTTTTATAAAAAACAAGATGCTTAATCAGTGATAAAAAATGCCTAACGATAGTGACTATTGTTAGGCAAAATAAGGAGTACGAAAGTTATTTCCATAAACAGACAGAATGTTAGTTTAATTTAACATTCTGTTTACTATTAATTAATGTGACATCGTAGTTTTAACACCACCTTCAGGAATAGGCACATAAGCGGTTTCTTTATCAGTTCTTTGTTTATTATTACGCACTTTAAGTGCAGTTTTAATACCAAAGAAGATAATGCTATACACAACTACTAAGAACAAGATACTTAAACCGGCGTTAGTGTAGTTATTAATGACAATATGATGCATATTATCAATTTGTTGTGCAGTTAATTCGCTGCCTTCGGCAATACGACGATTATACTCATTAGCTAAATAGAAGAATCCTTCTAAATTAGGATCATTACTAAATAGTTTAAGTGCCAATGCCCAAGTAGTACAAATCAATAACCAAACGGCAGGAATAATAGTCACCCAAACAAATTGAGCTCGTTTCATTTTAATTAATACAACTGTAGCTAATACTAATGCTACCGCTGCTAACATTTGGTTTGAAATACCAAATAATGGCCATAAGCTCTTAACACCGCCTAATGGATCAACCACACCTTGGTAAAGTAGATATCCCCATAAACCAACACATCCTAAAGTACCAATAAAGCCAGCAATCAGTGAATCGGTTTTTTTCAAGAATGGTACAAAGTTACCTAATAAGTCTTGCAACATGAAACGTCCAGAACGAGTTCCTGCATCAAGCGCTGTTAGAATAAATAGTGCTTCAAATAAGATACCAAAGTGATACCAGAAGCCCATATTTGCGCCAGGAAGAATTTGATGGAACACATGCGCAATACCTACGGCTAAAGTTGGTGCACCACCGGCACGATTTAATACTGATGGTTCGCCAATATCTTTGGCTGTTTGTAAAATTTGCTCAGGTGAAATCACAAATCCCCACGAACTAACTGTAGCCGCCGCATGTGCTGTCACATCTTGTAGTTGAGACATTATCATCGCCGCATCGCCAGTACCTAATTTATGTAAATCAGGCATAGTTATTCCTAGCGCAGCTGGTGGAGTATTCATAGCAAAATATAAACCTGGCTCAATAATTGATGCAGCCACTAAAGCCATAATAGCCACGAAAGATTCCATTAACATAGCACCGTAACCGATAAAACGTGCATCCGTTTCATTAGCAAGTAATTTTGGTGTTGTACCGGATGAAATTAAGGCATGGAAACCAGAAACAGCACCACAAGCAATAGTAATAAATAAGAAAGGGAATAAAGAACCTTTCCAAACAGGACCTGTGCCATCAACATATTTAGTTACATCTGGCATTTTTAAATCAGGATTTAAAATAACAATACCAATAGCTAAACCAACGATTACACCAATTTTTAAGAAAGTGGCGAGATAATCACGCGGAGCTAAAATTAACCATACAGGCAACATCGCAGAAACTAATGCATAACCAACTAAAGTAAAAGTAATCGTGGTTGCTTTGAAAGTTAATGCTGGCCCCCAATATGGGTCATGAGCAATAACACCACCAAACCAGATAGACAAAATTAGTAATACAATACCAATTATTGAAACTTCTAAAACACGGCCTGGTCTGAGGTATCGCATATAAATACCCATAAATAATGCGATTGGCACTGTAGAACAAACAGTAAATACGCCCCACGGGCTTTCAGCTAATGCTTTAACAACAATCAATGCTAATACGGCTAAAATAATTAGCATGATTAAGAAACAACCAAATAAGGCTATTGTTCCAGGAATTGGTCCCATCTCTTCTTTTATCATTTCACCTAAAGATGAACCATTACGGCGTGATGATAAAAATAGCACCATAAAGTCTTGTACTGCGCCAGCAAATACCACACCAGCCAATAACCATAGAGTACCCGGTAAATAACCTACTTGTGCTGCAAGTACAGGGCCTACAAGCGGTCCAGCACCGGCTATTGCCGCAAAATGGTGTCCAAATAAGACATATTTATTGGTTGGCACAAAATTTAAACCATCATTGTTAATCACAGCTGGCGTCGCCCGTGTTGGATCTAACTGCATTACTTTATTGGCGATATACAAACTATAATATCGATAAGCAACTAGATAGACAGACACCGCAGCGGCAATAATCCACAATGCACTAATGTGTTCACCTCGGCGTAGTGCTATGACTGCTAAACAGCAAGCACCAACGATGGCCAAAATGATCCAAGGTATATGCTTAAGTATTCTATTATTCATAATAATTCTCTTTATCGCTTTAAAATTAATATCACCTTTCAATCTTTTTAATCTTGTTATTTAGTTACAAAGATTGATGAAATTGATGGATATTAACTGCAAATTGTTTTTGAATTTGGTTGTATTGAATCATGAGATAAAGCTTACTTTATGCTCAAGGGTATAGTAATTTTTTAGTTAATTGAATGGTATAGGAAATTTAGTTACAGGTTAAAACGACTATATGAGTGGTTAAAAATGGTTGGTAAACGGTATCTCTATCGATGAAATAAACCAGAATAAATGATTATAGTCCTAATATCTCTTTAAGCGATTTTAAATATCGACGACTCACCGGCACAGCAACATCATTATTTAAAATAATATCAACACTACCTGCTTCATTAAAGCGAATCTCTTTTAACTTTTTTAAATTGACTAAATATTGTCGATGACAACGAATTAGTGAGGTTTTATCTTCTAAGGTTTTTAGTGTCAGTTCAGTAAAATATTCATTATTGTTTTGATTAAACACATAAATACCACAAACTTTAGATGAAATATAAAAAACATCATCATTAGATAGTAAATAAATTCTATTATGACCAATACAAGGTATATATTTTAACTGTTGATCAATACCTGATAATTGATTTATATCAGCTACAGGACATTTTTTATGTAAACGGCTTAAAGTTTTATTTAGCCTATCTTGTTCAATAGGTTTTAATAGATAATCAAAAGCTTGTTCTTCAAAAGCTTTTACAGCAAACTCGCTATAAGCAGTTAAAAAAACAATATGAGGCATAGTTTGCGGATCAAGCATTGATAACATTTCAAGACCATTTATTTTTGGCATTTGAATATCAAGAAAAACGACATCAGGTGCTAATCGATGAATTTCACGTATAGCATCCATGGCATTATTACATTCTGCGACAATATTAATTTGGCTATCGTTTTCTAGCAAACAACGTAAATTTTCGCGAGCAAGTAATTCATCATCAACAATAATCACATTTAACATTAAACTACGACATCCTCTATCAAAGGCAAAGATAACATTACATTTGTGTATTCGTCTGGTTTACAGATTATCTTTATACCATAGTTTTCACCATAGCGGATCTTAATTCGTTTATCCACTAAATTAAGACCAAGTCCTTTATTATCTTTTTTATTTTCTCGATAATTACCTGCATTATCAATAACCTCTAAAATTAAAGTCTGCTCATTTGCATAGGCTCTAATCGTTACTTCTCCTTGACTAATTAATTGTGAAGTACCATGTTTAATAGCATTTTCAACAATTGGTTGTAATGAAAATGCTGGTAATTGCGCATCTTCGAGTTGTTCAGGAATATCAAAATTTATACTTAACTGCTCCATAAAACGCATTTTTTCGATCTGTAGGTAAGCATTTACATGCTCTATTTCATCTTTTAACGTTACTATTTCATCAGTACGTTTTAAGTTTTTACGGAAAAAAGTTGATAAGTTTTGCACTAATTGCGATGCTTGTTCTTTATCACGCCTAATAATAGCCAGTAAAGTATTTAAGGCATTAAATAAGAAGTGAGGATTTACTTGGGCATGTAATAGTTTAATCTCAGTTTTAGACAATAACTGTTTGTAGTACTCATTTTGCCCGGCCAATATTTGCGCAGATAATAAGCTGGCAATACCTTCACCTAAAGTTCTATTTATTGAGCTAAATAATGTATTTTTAGCTTCATAAAGTTTAATAGTACCAACTACATTATTATTTTCACCACGAAGAGGAATAACCAAAGTTGCACCTAAACGACAATTTTTATTGATTGAACATTGATAAGGTTGATGTGTACCGTCAAGATATTTAACATCATTTTGCTCAATCGCTTCTAAAGTAACATTTGAAGTAATTTTCGTACCTGGTAAGTGATGATCGTCACCAACCCCAATAAAAGCAAGAATTTTTTCCCGATCGGTTATTGATACAGCACCGATATCTAATTCTTGATAAATAATTTCTGCGACTTTGGTACTATTTTCTTGATTGAAACCTTCACGCAATAGACCTTCAGTACTCACTGCGATTTTAAGAGCTTTAGCCGAAAAAGCCGATGTATAGCGTTCAAAAATCGCCCGTCTATCTAGTAAAATTCGCATAAACATTGCAGCTCCAATACTATTGGCCACAATCATTGGTGCAGCAATGCTTCGCACTGCATGTAAAACAACATCAAAAGGTCTCGATATTAATAGTACTTGAATCATTTCTAATGATTCAACCAGAACACCTAATACCCCAACTAAAAAGGGATTATAAACTAAATCAATTCGGCCTTTTTTCATTAAAGTATAATGAAGTAATCCACTAATTAAACCAGTCAAGATAGTCGATAACATACAACTTTCAGCCGTAATACCACCTAATGTATAACGATGAATACCGCCAGTTAAACCAACTAAAAGCCCTACTACCGGACCACCAAGCAACCCGCCTAAAATAGCTCCAATAGCACGAGTATTGGCAATAGTATCTTCAATATGTAAACCAAAATAGCTACCCATAATGCAAAATAATGAAAAAATAAAATAACAGACTAATTTATGAGGTAAATGGATAGTGACTTGCATTAAAGGAATGACAATCGGGGTTTTACTCAACAAATAAGCTATAACCAAATATACGCACATCTGTTGTAAAAGCTGTAGTACAAGATCAAACTCAAACATAACAATAACCACGGCACAAAACCGCCGACCGAAGTCGACGGAGAATGCTAACTTTAATTATCAAGTAAAGTAAATGTTTGCTTATCTTTAGTTGTAGAATCAGCGCCTACAAACACATTAAATTTACCGGGTTCTGCAACATATTGCATTTTATCATTCCAGAATTTTAACATGTCATATTTGATAACAAATTTCACTTGACCTTTTTCATGCGGTTTAAGAGTAATAGATTCAAAACCAATTAATTCTTTTACCGGTCGGCTTACTGATGCTGTCACATCTTGCAAATAGAACTGCACCACTTGTGAACCTTCTCTTTCACCAGTATTTTCCACATTAGCAATAACTTCAATTTCTCCATTTGGTGACATTTCAGTTTTTGATAATGAAAAATCAATAGTAAAATCAGTATAACTTAAGCCAAAACCAAATGGAAATAAAGGCTCATTAGGGCTATCAAAATAAGATGTTGTGTATTTACCCATATTAACCGTACCATGTGGTCGACCTGTTTTTAAATGGCTATAATAAACAGGAATTTGGCCAACATTATCAGGGAAAGACATCGGTAATTTAGCTGATGGATTATAGTCTCCAAACAGCACATCAGCCACAGCATTCCCCCCTTCAGTACCTAAAAACCACGTTTCAAGCATAGCATCAGCTTGCTGATATTCTTCTTTCACAGTAAGTGGACGGCCATTCATTAAAGCAATGATCAGTGGTTTACCAGTAGCTTTTAATGCTTTAATTAATCGTTTTTGACTAGCTTGAAGATTAAGATCGGTTCGGCTTGATGATTCATGTGCCATGCCTTGTGCTTCGCCAACAAAAACTACAACAACATCTGATTTTTTAGCTTGAGCAACAGCTTCGGCTATCATCTTATTAGCTGGTCGTTTATCAAATTTGCTGCTCTCACCATATAAATTTAAAAATTTATCAAGGTTAGGATCATCCGAAAGATTCGCACCCCATGCGTAACTCACTAATTTGGGATTTGCGATGGCATTTTTAATGCCTTCTAACGGTGTTACCGCTAAATTAGCACGCCCAGCACCTGACCAGCTACCTAAAATATCTCGTTTTGAATCAGCCAATGGTCCAATGACAGCTATTTTTTTATTTTTGTCTAACGGTAATAAATTATTTTCATTTTTTAACAATACAATACTACGACGAGCTACATCTCTGGCTTCAGTACGATGTAGGCGATCGTTAGCAAACATAGTCTCAATAGCAAAATTAGGATCTAAATTTCGATGCGGATTTTTAAACAACCCCATATCATATTTAAGCTCTAACACATGGCGACAAGCTTGATTAATCAGATCTTCTGAGATAGCACCTTCATCAACCAATTCAGGTAAAAACTGTAAAAAGTATTCATCATTCATACTCACATCAATACCCGCTTTGATGGCAATACGTACCGCATCTTTTGCATCAGTTGCAACGCCGTGATTAATTAATTCACGGATAGCGCCATGGTCACTAACAACCACTCCATCAAAATGCCACTGGTTACGTAATACATCAGTTAATAACCAATGATTAGCTGTAGCAGGAATACCATTTACACTAACAAGAGCAACCATAACCGCTCGGCTGCCGGCATCAATAGCCGCTTTATAAGGCACAAGATATTCTTGGAACATTTTGCGTTCACTCATATCGGTGCTGTTATATTCACGCCCAGCTTCAACCGCCCCATAAAGTGCAAAATGTTTAACTGTTGTGACTAATGATTTTTTATCAGCTAAGGATTGTTTTTGCATTTTTTCAACAAAAATTCGCCCAGCTTCTGAAGCTAAATAAGGATCTTCTCCAAATCCTTCCGAAACTCGTCCCCATCTAGGATCACGGGTAATATCCACCATTGGAGCCCAAGTAACGTTAAGTCCATCAGACGTTGCTTCATCAGCTGATACCTCAGCCACTTTAGCGAAGGCATTACGATCCCAAGTTGCTGCTAAACCTAAATTAATTGGAAATACTGTACGATGGCCATGGACAATATCAAAACCAAAATAGACTGGAATTTTGTTTGGCGATTTTAAAGCTCTTTCCTGCATTCTGGATAGATCGGGTTCCACAACAGTATTAAAAATGCCACCGATTTCACCCGCTTCGATTTGATCAAGTACTTTGTCTAAGGTTAGATCACCGCCGACACTGATTAATCGCAATTGTCCCACTTTTTCTTTAATAGTCATTTTTGATAATAAGTTATCAATAAATACTTTCTTATCTTCATCATTGGGATTTTGTGCAAATAAAGGACATGAAAAAATAAAAAAAACAAAAAAGAAAACTAATTTTTTCAGCATAATAAGTATTGTTATAATATAAGAGGATAGACAAGGTGATAGAATAACGTATTTAGTTAAAAAAATCTCGTTATTTGAAATAATGCCTCACCAAAAATAAAAATAAAAGCACATATTATTAAAAATTTAGATGCAAAAAAGTGCTTTCCTCAATATTTTTAAAAGTTGATTCTGTGGATAAGCAAAAACATATTGCCGAAAAATTTTATCCAAATGTTGTCAAAAATAATGTCGGCAATAATAAAGATTGAAATGATTGATTAGTCGCGGAAATTCGTAAATTGAAATGGTTGACCTAACTCACCATTTTTAACTAGTGCCATAGTTGCTTGTAAATCATCACGTGATTTTCCAGTAACGCGAACTTGGTCACCTTGTACTTGCGCTTGGACTTTAATTTTACTATCTTTGATTAATTTAACTATTTTTTTAGCTAATTCTTTATCGATACCTTGTTTAAGCTTAACTGTAATACTATAAAACTTACCACTATGTTCCATCTCTTCTGGAATTTCTAGCGCACCACCATCAATACCACGCTTAGCTAACTTATCACGTAAAATATCCAGTAACTGTTGTACTTGGAAATCTGATTGGCTCGTCGCTTTGATAGTTTCATTTTTCTCATTAAGCTCAAATGATGCTTCGACATTTTTGAAATCCCAACGCGTTGCCAATTCGCGAGTCGCATTGTCGACCCCATTTTTGACTTCTGGCATTTGAATTTCTGACACAATATCAAAAGAAGGCATAAATTTTCCTCTTCTAATCGTTATAAAATATAACTTACTTTAAACAACTCATTTTATTGCTACCGTAACATTTACGGCAGCTTTAATAGATAGATTAATAAAATTAATCAATAGTACGAAGTAATTCGTTAATACCGACTTTACCTAACGTTTTAGCATCTACTTTTTTAACGATTACTGCACAATAAAGGCTGTATTTACCATCTTTAGTTGGTAAGTTACCTGATACCACCACAGAACCAGCCGGTACGCGACCATAGTGAACTTCACCAGTTGCACGATCATAAATTTTAGTACTTTGACCAATAAATACACCCATTGAGATAACGCTGCCCTCTTCGACAATCACACCTTCAACAATTTCACTACGAGCGCCGATAAAACAGTTATCTTCAATAATAGTTGGGTTTGCTTGTAACGGCTCTAATACGCCACCGATTCCAACACCACCTGATAAGTGAACATTTTTACCAATTTGCGCACATGAACCAACGGTTACCCATGTATCAACCATAGTCCCCTCATCAACATAAGCACCGATGTTGACATATGAAGGCATTAATACTGTATTACGAGCTACATAAGCACCTTTACGTGCAATTGCTGATGGAACTACGCGGAAACCTTCTTGTTGGAAACGCGCTTCATCATACTCAGCAAATTTCAACGGTACTTTGTCATAGTAATTAGTTGCGCCACCATCAATAAGTTGATTTTCATTAATACGGAATGAAAGCAACACTGCTTTTTTTAACCATTGATGAGTTACCCAATCGCCATTAATCTTTTCTGCAACACGCATTTTACCGCTGTCTAATAAAGCGATACATTGGTTGATCGCATCACGCGTCACTGTATCAACATTTGAAGGAGTAATTTCAGCACGACGTTCAAATGCTGCCTCAATAATAGTTTGTAATTGTTGCATTTCTTGTTTCCTTTAACTTTAAGTCCGTTAGCAAATTTAATTGGCCTAACAGTATAATATAATATGCCACTATTTTTAAGTGGTTTATCGTATCATTAAGATCTCTCAAAAAAAGTTAATTATTTGGAATGCCTTTCACAAAATCTTAGTAAAAGTTAATAGCGTGATTTTATTTAGATATAAAGTTTAATTCTCGTTAAATTTCTCAATAAAAAATAATGCAAAACAGCGGATTTTCTTTATTAGAGCTTTTATTTGTTATCAGTATTAGTGCTATTTTAGCCGCAATTGGTGTACAACATTGGAAAGAGTTACAACTGCGTAATGAACTAGCAACCACCACAAAACAGCTAGCCTATTTTTTAGAAGAGGCTCAAGCCAGAGCTTACAATACTAACGAAAACTATCACGTATATTATTTTTTTCAGCCTTGGTGTTTAAGTATCAGCAAAGGGGAAAAACCAGCCACTTGTCAAGAAGGCACCACCTATTTTATGAAGCCTAACAATTCCGTTGAATTAAGTGATTTAACTGATAAAAAAGCCATCTCCTTTTGGGGCCGGAAAAATATGGCGCAAACAGGTACAATCGAATTACACAACGCCATTGGTACCACGCAAATTATCATTTCATATCGTGGACGAATTCGATTTTGTAAAAAGAATAGTTATTTGCCAGGACTACCTAGATGTTAAAACAAAATGGATTTTCATTATTTGAAATATTGTTGAGTATAGCTTTTTCTAGTCTAATTTTTATTGGTATCACCTCATTCTATAGTAAATTACAAACTATATTACTGGAGAAAAATCTACATATTCATTTAGAAAAGAATATCCATCAAGGGTTAGTTAGTATAACCAAAGATCTAAAACGTGCTGGTTTTATTGCCAATAGCCCCGAAAAAATGAAACAACATCCAATTGAAATCAATACTTCAAACAATTGTTATATTTTCCGTTATGATAGTGAGATTCGCAATGATTGGATTTATGATCATAATGCGCCAAGTAAATCAGACATTTTTGCTTATCGTTTCTACAAAAATAATTTGGAATATAAAGTTGGTTCAATAAATTGTGAGGGTGTAAATTGGGAGAAAATATTCGATCCACATGACATTAAAATAACGCAATTTTCAATAAAACAGCAAAATAACTATTTTGTAATAAATATTGCTGCTCAATTAAAGAAAAACAAAAAAATAATCTATCAAACGGTAACCATTATCAAGAATGAAAATCCATTTTAATAAAAAAACAACACAGATAGATGGCTTTAGCACGCTAATAATGGTAATTATTTTAACCATAGTCGGACTCATTTTATTAACTGGTTTTCAAGCTATAGTTAATTCATTAAAAAAAAACTATTTAATTGAGATTCAATATTATCGCCAGTTTAACCTAGCGAGCTCTAGTTTAAGTTGGGCAACTCAGCAGACCTGGCAACTTCCGACCGAAGAGTGGCAATGCTTATCTGATGCGCAATATCATTTAACAGCATGTATAAAAAAATCACGATTAAAAGTGGATAACTATACCTTAGTACGCGCCCAAGCTGATGACTATTATCTTTATATGTTAACGCATTTTGCAGATAATCACTTGATTATTGAAAAAGGACATTGGCTAGATTATTGTCCAGAAAAAAGGTTAGTTGATTGTGAATAGAAAAAACATAGCTGGATTTAGCTTAATTGAAGTCATGATATCATGCTTAATGTTTGCAATCATTATGCTAGGTTTTAGTGGTTATTTAACTGCAATTATTAGTCAACACCACTATTTCCAAAAACAGTTTAAAGCGGAGCAAATCGCCTTTGCTTTACTTGATAGTTATCCTCATACTGTACCGCAAATAATACCGAATAATTGGCAATATCAAGTTTATAGCCAACCTTATAGTACATCTTGTCGGATAGTTTTTATTAATGTTATTCCTCCTAATCATAAAACAATTAAACAGCAACGTTTACTATGTGATTAATGTTCATTGCTAAAAATAGATCACGCTGTTTATTTTCTATTTTTTCATTCCATGCTACGGCAATATCCCATCCCGTTTGCGCTAATTCTAGCGTGATGAGTTTCATTCCTTTAGATAAAAATAGCTATGCATGTTTATTGATTGAATTTACCAAACAACAATCTTATTTTTTAGTATTATTGCTTATTTAATCTAGCAATCTTTAGTTTAAATGAAAAAAATAAAAATCAGCAACCATCAATTAAACAATGGTGCTTCTGATTAATTTTTATTAATGAAATAATTATGATCAGTCAGCTAACCAAGGATATAAAAGTTGCAATACTTGCTCTGTTTTTTCCGCATGAACATTATGGCCAGCACCGGCTACTGTTTCAATTTGCGCATTAGGAAATTGGCTAAAAATGGCAGGATAATCCTTATCAGTAATATAGTTAGAATTTCCTCCACGAATAAATAAAGTAGGAATATCACAAGCTGAAATAATTTGCCAATCACAAATATTGTCATACTGATTAATAATTACATCAGCATTAAATAGCCAACGCTCATGTTTAAAGGATTTGAGCAAAAATAAAATCGTTGGTTCACTTAAGCCATGTTGTCTCATGACTTCAGCGATTTGCTTTCTATCAACTAATTGTTGAACAATGCATTGTGCCAATGCTTTTATGACCGGAGTATTAATTGTTTGAGTATATTTAACTGGCGCAATATCAATTACACAGATTTTAGCAATTTGTTGTGGAATCAATTGGCTTAGTTGCAAAGCAACTTTCCCCCCCATCGAATGACCAATCAAGATTAAGTTTTGTAATTGCAAATCATGGCAGAGTTCCACGATATCTTCCGCCATAGCTTGATAGTTCATGATATTTGACCATGGCGATTGGCCATGATTACGTAAATCAACTTGTATAGTTTGATAATTTGCAACGAGGTCTTTAGCTAACATGTTTAAGTTATCTAAACTACCAAATAGCCCATGCATTAATAAAATCGGTTGTTTATTGCCATGTAATTTATAATTTAATTTCATGTTTTAACTCTATTTATTGTAACTGACTTCAATAGCCAGTCATTGATGAACAATTCAATAACTCCTAAAAGCATAACTATGATAGAATTTAGTCTAAATTTTTCAATTAATATTAAGCCATATGTTTCAAAATAACCCATTACTCGCCCAACTTAAACAAGAATTATACGAACAAAAACCGCGTGTTGAAGGTATCGTCCGAGCGCACGAAAAAGGATTTGGTTTTTTAGATGTTGATAATAAAACCAATTATTTTATTCCTGTTGCCAAAATGAAGCAGCTTTGCCATGGAGATAAAGTATCGGGAACTATCATCAGCAATAATGATAAAGAGTCATTTGAACCTGAAACATTAATTGAAAGTAGCTTACAAAAATTTATTGGTAAAATCGGCTTTTTAGATCGGGCTATGGTGATTTATCCAGAAAATATGCCAACAAATTTTGCCATACGCTGTAAAGTTAATCCTCAAGTTACGAAAAAATTAAAAGAAGGTGATTGGGTTGTTGCTACATTGCAATCACATCCATTAGAAAAAGATAAAAATCATTTTTCTGCTGAAGTAACCAAATTTATCGCTAGTTCTGATTCAATTTATCAATTATGGCTCAAAACTTTGGCGCGTTACGATTTAGAAGATAAAGCACCTCAAGAGGAAGCTTTCACAATATCAGAGTCTGAACAGGAAAATCGTCAAGAGTTAACTGATGTACCATTTTTCACGGTTGATAATGAAAATACCGAAGATATGGATGATGCCATTGCCATTTCTCAAGATGAAATTGGTAACTATCAGCTAATGATCGCCATCGCCGACCCTACCGCGTATATTCCTCAAGATAGTGAAGTCGATAATATCGCTAAAATTCGAAACTTCACCACTTATCTACCAGACTTTAATATTCCTATGTTATCAACACAGTTGGCGGACAATCTATGTTCATTAAAAGCCAATGAAAAACGACCAGCCATGGTTTGTAAAATTAACATTGATAAAAATGGTCAATTTGCTAATGATGATATTAGTTTCACTCCTGCATGGATTGAATCGAAAGCTAAACTTGCTTACAACAATGTTTCTGATTTCTTAGAAGGTCGAAGTGATTTAAATATCGATGATGCCACGATAAAAAAACAACTTAAATTACTATCAGAACTAGCAAAAGCACGTATAGATTGGCGACAACAAAATGCGTTAGTATTTAAAGCCAATAATGATTATCGATTCGTACTAGATGATAATCGCCAAGTAAAAAACATCATTAAAGAATTACGTGGTATTGGTAATAACATTGTTGAAGAAGTGATGATTATTGCCAATTTAGCTCTAACTATGTATTTGCAAGAAAAAGTAGGCACTGGGGTGTTTAATACCCATTCAGGTTTTGATAGCAAATACATTGAACAGATCTTAAAAATATTAGCCGGTAATGGCATCACTGATTTCGATAAAGAATCACTAATGACATTTGCAGGATATGTCAAATTACGTCGATTAATTGATGATAATGACTTCCTATCGGCAAGGTTAAGAAAATTCCAAACTCCAGCTGATTTTTCATTAACACCAGAACCACACTTTGGCTTAGGATTTACAGCTTATGCAACCTGGACATCACCAATTCGCAAATATGGTGATATGATAAACCATCGTTTACTTAAAGCTTCGCTTAAAGAGCAACCATTCATTGCGCCAACTTCCGAACAATTACAAAGTATGTCTGATCGTCGAAAAAAATTACGTTTAGCTGAACGTGATATCGCCGAAAATCTTTATAGCCAATACCTAACCAATAAACAAGGAAAACGCTTTAATGCTGAAATAATTGATATTAACCGAGGTGGTGCTCGAGTCCGATTGACCGAGATAGGGGCATTCGCATTTTTACCTCTCTCCATGATTCATAACGTTCGTGATGAAATAACCTTAAATCTTGATGAGGGTTCAATTAAAATTAAAGATGAGTTTGTCCTTAAACTAGCAGATACAATATCAGTTGTGCTCCAACAGGTTAAAACTGAAAACAACTCGATTATTGTAAAAATCGATGAAAATAAATAAAGATTATCTTATCAATTTAACCTTTTTCACACTAATTATTTAACCCTGATAATAATCAGGGTTAATCTAAATACAATTAATGATATTTTTAATATTTAACCTCTTTTTTTTATTAAAAATATCTGCTATCTTTCACCGCTTAAAAATAATAATTAGCGCGAGATAAAAACAATTTAGGAGAGGGAAATGATATCAATTCACGGTCATGAAGTACTACAGATGATGGATGGAAAC
The DNA here is from genome assembly GCF_016100565.1 of Gilliamella sp. M0364. NCBI lineage: Bacteria > Pseudomonadati > Pseudomonadota > Gammaproteobacteria > Orbales > Orbaceae > Gilliamella > Gilliamella sp. M0364. The sequence continues at coordinate 42,567 of NZ_JACFSF010000010.1, forward strand.
GATTATACCGAATCATCTTTACTTAATGCTATCAATGAAAAGTTTGGTACCGAAGCTAGATTTCATACCTGTTCTAACTCCAATATGAATGCCGAGCAGCTTATTGCTTTTTTAAAAGCAAAAGGAAAATTTAAGCCAGCTTTAACCGATGATTCACAATTTACTGTTGATATAAAAAAAATGTGCCGACATTAAACAAAATCAGCAAAAGAATATTTAGTGCGTTTTTTACTAAATTAATGTAATCATCTAGTGTTTTTAAAAGAATAAGAGTATATAATTTCGCGTTACGACTTCACTAGAAAGTGTTAAGTTGCTCAACCTGAATTTTCAACTCAAGAATATGTTCATGGAATTTGATATATGAAAATAAGTAATATCCTTACATGTGCCATTGTCTTTATTCTTGCCACAGGCTGTGTAAAAAACAATATGTCTAAAACAAAAAATAATGGCAAAAATATTGAAGTCGATTCGTTAGCAATATTAAAAGAACAAACAGAACAAAATAATCCGTTTGTATCTAATGCAAAAAATCAATTACTTCAATTAGTTGGCGATAAACAGTTTGACAGTTATATAAAAAAACACGGTATTTTAGACTGTAAAGATGACAGTAACGAATCTTCCTGTGTGTTAAATTTTTATCTTAACGAATTTTATAAGTTAAAATATGATATTCAACTCAAAAAAGTGATTGAAGAAAATCAAGCCGAACATAAAATTGAGTTAAAGAAAATTAATCCAACCGACAATAATCTAAACAATTACTGTCAATGGTCAGCAGATTTTGTTGCAGCAGTTTACAGCAAAGATACAGAAAATATAACTAATCGCTATCAACCATTATTTAGAATGTCAGAACAAGATTTGGCTGCATTACAAACTAAAATTCTCAAAGATAATTACTCACATTTTTTAATTGATGAAAATCCAAGTATTCTTGACGAAATGAAAACCGATTATCTTGAAAATTGTTTAAGTAGTCCTAAAGACAATATTATCAATTACATTAATATTTTTAGATAATACTTAAGTGAGTCTTTTTTATGTACAATTTATTACCTATTAGTCGATTTAGTAAAACATTAACTTGTAAGATGTTATGCATAGCATCGATATCTTGTTTGAGTTTTTCTTCATGGGCTTTTACTTTTAATGATGTAGTGGCAAAAGCAGAAAAATTATCAAAAAAGTCTTATGTCCAACCATCTAAAAATATTCCTAGTGAGCTATCTTCACTACAATTTGCTGATTATCAAAAAATTTCCTTTAAACATGATAAAGCTTATTGGAATGATCGTAAGAGTCGTTTTAAACTTGAGTTTTATCATGAAGGTATGTATTTCGACACGCCGGTTAAAATTAACGAAATTGTAAATAATCAAGTTAATGAAATAAAATACAATCCAGATTATTTTGACTTGAGCAAACTCAATTTAGATAATTTAAATACCAAAAATCTTGGTTTTGCCGGTTTTAAAGTTCATTATCCAATTAATAAACCAACAAAAACCGATGATGAAATATTTACTGCGCTTGGTGGTAGTTACTTCCGTGCCGTTGGTAAAGATCAACGTTATGGCCTTTCTGCAAGGGGGCTTGCCATCGATACTGGTGAAATGTCAGGAGAGGAATTTCCTCGATTTAAAGAATATTGGATTGAACGTCCAGACCCAAACCAAAAGCATTTAGTCATTTATGCATTACTCGACTCTCAAAGTGTGACAGGTGCTTATAAAATTACTTTAGTACCAAGTATTGATACAACAGTCACTGTAGAAGCTAAAGTATTTTTCCGTGATTCAGTTAAAAAATTAGGTATTGCGCCATTAACTAGTATGTTCTTATATGGTCCAAATCAACCTTCACCACTACTTAATTATCGTCCAGCAATGCATGACTCAAACGGGTTATCTATTTTGGCCAATAACAATGAGTGGATTTGGCGCCCTTTAAACAATCCAAAACGTTTATCGTTTTCATCATATAGTTTAGAAAATCCGAAAGGCTTTGGCCTAATCCAACGAGATAAAGGTTTTGATGATTATCAAGATTTAGATGACCATTACGAACTAAGACCAAGTGTTTGGGTTGAAATCTTAAATGATTGGCAAAAAGGACGAGTTGAACTTGTCGAAATTCCAACAGCCGATGAAACCAATGATAATATTGTTTCCTTCTGGGTTCCGGAAAAACAGTACAAAAGTGGTGATCAACTTACTTTTAAATATCGATTACACTACACACTAAACGAAAAAAATCGCTATCCAGCTAACGTCGCTAGAGCAGAAAGTACTCGTTTATCGTTGGGTGATATAAAACAAGCCAATTTAATACGTAAACTTGATGGTTCTAATGCTTATGTTATTGATTTTACTGGCCCTCAGTTATCAGACAAAAAGCCTGTTAAAGTTATTTCAAGTATTAATAACGGATCAATTGTTAGTTGCGACACTCAATACAATTCAGTGACTAAAGGTTGGCGTGTTATTATACGGTTTAACGTTGAGGATAACAAAAAAGCAACCGATTTGCGAGTTCAGCTCGCTTCTCAAACGGGTGAAGTATTGTCCGAAACTTGGAGCGGGCAATATCCTGCTCAATAATTATAAAAATCAGCCAATAATATGAAAAAAGATTACTTCGAAAATCTACCTGACGCCGAAATTTGGCGTCAGAAATCGGAAAACAATAACTCACTTGTCAATGATGTCGAATTCTTAAAATATCGATTGAATCAAGTCGGCAATACTGAATATTTTAATGAAACAAGACAACAACAACCTAGTTATCCCAAAGTTGAACGTGTATCAGTACAACCACAAATTTGGGATGAACACTATACAGCTAAATCAAAACCACGTGTAAATATTATCGCACTTATTCGTCGCTTAATTATGTTTGCGCTTATTGCCGTGCAAACTTACTATGGTACGACTTATTTATCATCACTTTTGCCGTATCAAAGCTGGCAAAAGATTAGTTTTATGGCAAATTGGGAAATCAATCCGGAACTGGCTATCTATAGTATCATCCCTTATATCATACAAGGTTTTGTTATTGGTCTCTTCGCTATATTATTTTGTTGGATTTCAATCGGTTTTTGGACCAGTATCATGGGCCTTATTTTAGCGGTGATAAAAAAAGACCGTTATACCATTGCTATTCCTAACGATCCTGCATCCCATATTGACGCAAAACATCGTACGGCATTAGTCATGCCTATTTGTAATGAAGATGTTTCACGAGTATTCGCAGGACTTGAAGCTACCTATGAATCACTGGTTGAAATGGGACATCCTCAATGTTGTGATTTTTATATTCTTAGCGACACAAACGATCCTGATTTGTATGTTAATGAATTAAAGGCTTGGGCTGATTTTAATGCTAAAAAAGCAGATAATGGTTGTAATATTTTCTATCGTCATCGTAAACGTCGTGTGAAACGTAAAAGCGGTAATATTGATGACTTTTGTCGTCGCTGGGGACATCAATATGAGTACATGATGATTCTTGATGCTGATAGTATTATGACTGGCGATTGTATCTTAAAAATGGTTGCCATGATGGAAATGAATCCGACAGCAGGTATATTACAATCACCACCAAAATCGGTCAGAATGACAACCTTATACGGCCGTATTCAACAATTTGCCAATCAGATTTATAGCGATATTTTTTGCTCAGGTACTCACTTCTGGCAACTAAGTGAAGCCCAATATTGGGGTCACAATGCCATGATTCGCCTCAAACCCTTTATTGAACACTGTATTTTATCACCATTGCAAAAACGTAAAGGCTCGATTCATATCTTATCGCATGATCTGGTTGAAGCAAGTTTAATGCGACGAGCTGGTTATGGGGTATGGATTGCGTATGATATGAATGGTAGCTATGAAGAGTTACCAGGAAACATGATAGAAGATCTCAAACGAGATAATCGTTGGTGTATGGGTAATCTGATCAATCTTCGCTTAATATTCAAAAGTGGCATTACTTTAACCCACCGAGTTATGTTTTTAACCAGTGGTATGGCTTATATTTCATCATTATTGTGGTTGATATTTTTAATTTTCTCCACACTATTATTATTAGTGTTCAATATTTCTGAACCACAATATTTTTTCCAACCCAACCAATTTTACCCAACCTGGCCAAGGTGGGATGAACAATTAGCTATTCAACTACTTTCAACTACGATGGTATTGTTGTTTGCACCTAAATTATTTAGCTACGGAATTATTATAGCCAGAACAGGGGCAAAAGATGTAGGCGGGATATTTAAACTAACCTTATCAATTCTTATTGAAATGGTGTGGTCAATGATCCTTGCACCAATCCGTATGATCTTCCATAGCAAATTCGTTGTTAAAGCATGGCTTGGTAGCAAAATCCAATGGAAGTCACCATCACGAAGTGATGATGCCTTAACTTGGGGGGAATCATTCTATTTTTGTTGGCCTTTATCATTATTAGGGATTGTGTGGTTATGCGTGATTATTTGGTTAAATCCACAATTTACCTATTGGTATATTGCAATTTTAATCCCATTAACTATTTCACCACTGGTAATTCGCGTTTCTGGATTATCTAGTATTGGTATGAAAGCTAAACAAGCAGGGTTATTTTTAACTCCTGAAGAAACCCACCCTTCACGTGCAGTAAAACTTACTGGTGACTATTTAACGCAAACTGAAGCTGCTTTTATGGAACATGGCTTTGTTATGGCACTTGTCGATCCTATTTATAATGCGTTAGCCTGTGCATTATCGACTTCTCGTCATTTACCTAATACAAAAAATCAGCAATTGCGCCAACAACTGATTGAGCACTATCAGCAAGTGGATTTAGAAAAAATCAGTAAAGAACAACAATTAGCAATTTTAGAAGACCCAATTATTCTTTCTGCACTTCATTGTCATATCTGGCATCAGCAAGAAAAATACGACAATTTGTTCTCATTATGGCAAAATGAACGCCAGCAATAAGAGATAGGGCTTAATGCCCTATTTCTTCTTTTAGTAATTAATCAAAATCCATGGATATTTTTTTATGACTTGGCAACCTACTGCATCAATTAATAATTTACTTAAGCGCGCTAAAATTGTATCTCAAGTAAGACAGTTTTTCGCTGATCGCTGTATATTAGAAGTCGAGACGCCAACCTTAAGCCAATATGCAGTAACAGATGTGCATCTTAGCTCATTTCATACCTTATTTTTAAAACCTGGTGAAACCAATGAACAACAAGGGCAGAAAATGTCATTAATCACCAGCCCTGAATATCATATGAAGCGTTTATTAGCGGCTGGCAGTGGCCCTATTTATCAAATCTGTAAATGTTTTCGTAATCATGAAGAAGTGAGTCGCTATCATAACCCTGAATTTACCATGCTAGAGTGGTATCGAATCCAATTTGATATGATGCAAATGATTAATGAGGTAGACGATCTATTACAAAACGTTCTAGATTGCGAACCAGCCGAGCGTATCTCCTATCAAAAAGCATTTCAACGTCATCTAAATATTGACCCATTGGAAGCTGATCAAGCAAGCCTAATTGATGCGATTAAAAAGCTTAATATCGAGCTTAATACTGATGATTATGATCGAGACACTTTATTACAATGCTTATTTAGTTTTGGCGTCGAACCTCATATTGGTCAAGAAAAGCCCGTTGCAGTATATAATTTTCCAGCATCTCAAGCAGCATTAGCAGCGATCAGTCCGGAAGACCATCGAGTCGCCAGCCGTTTTGAGTTTTATTATAAAGGGATAGAACTAGCTAATGGATTTAAAGAGTTAACCAATCCACAAGAACAAAAGATGCGTTTTGAACAAAATAATATTGATCGGGCAAATCAAAACTTACCACCACAAAATATTGATATTGAGTTAATTGCGGCTATGGAAGCAGGTTTGCCTGATTGTGCCGGTGTTGCCGTAGGACTTGACCGCTTAATTATGTTAGCACTTGATGCCATGAATTTAGATGATGTCATTTCATTCACTTTTGCAAGGGCTTGATCATGTTTGGAAGTTTAGACTTAAGTGAATGGATAGCGATAATAATTGCTATTATCGCCATTGCTTTATTAATCGCTTTATTAAAAACTCAATTTAGAGCTAATAATCTACATGCCTTATTTGATTTACAACTGAATCAGAAAAAACAAGAAAATCAGGTTTTAAATAATCAAATAACACAGTTGGAACAAGAGTTAAATCAATACCAACAACAAAATATCGCCCAAAATATTAAAATTAGCGAATTGCAAACACGTTTAGAAGAGACGATGAATGCCGCTCACCAACGGCAAACCATTCTAGAACAAAGTGAGCAACGTTTAACAACTCAGTTCGAAAATTTGGCTAATCGAATTTTTGAGCAAAGTGGTAAAAAGATTGAGCAACAAAATAAACAAAGTTTAGATTTTCTACTTTCACCACTAAAACAACAACTAGAAGGCTTTCAAAAGCAGGTTCAAGACAGCTTTGGACAAGAAGCCAAAGAGCGTCATACTCTCACCCATGAAATCCGCAATTTGCAACAGCTTAATGAATTAATGACTAAAGAGGCCACTAATTTAACTAATGCACTAAAAGGCAATAATAAAACTCAAGGTAATTGGGGAGAGTTCATTCTTAGTCAAATTTTGGATAACTCAGGACTCCGCTTAGGACATGAGTATCACACTCAGGTTAATTTAACCAATGAAAATAATCAACGTTTGCAACCAGATGTAATTGTTCATTTACCTCAAGGTGGTGATGTTGTCATTGATTCAAAAGTTACTTTAGTTGCCTATGAACGTTATTTTAACAGCGATGATGATGATATTAGAACTAAGGCTATTGCCGATCATTTAGCTTCAGTACGTAATCATCTAAAACAGCTTAGCCAAAAAGATTATCACAAACTAATTGGTATCAACTCATTAGATTATGTATTAATGTTTATTCCAGTTGAACCAGCATTTTTGTCAGCAATTGATCAAGATCCGTCATTAATTAATGATGCTTTAAAAAATAATATTATGATTGTTAGTCCAACAACCTTATTGGTAGCGTTAAGAACTATTCATAATTTGTGGCGATTTGAATACCAAAATCGTAATGCCGAACTTATTGCTGATAGAGCAAGTAAACTATATGATAAAGTTCGCGGTTTTATTGAGGATATGGAAAACCTAGGTAACTGTTTAGATAAAGCACAACAGACCTATCAAAATTCAATGAACAAACTATCTAGAGGACGAGGTAATGTTATTGGTCAAATAGAACGATTCAGAGAATTAGGAATTGAAGTTAAAAAACCGATCAATCCTGATATAGCCCAACTATCAGTTGATGAACTTGAACGTGAACAAGAAGATTATCCATCTTGCCACGATACTCAATAAAACTAATCGCAACTCATTGGTTAATGATGTTTTAATTAATGTAATAATTTAACTTAAATATCTTAATTCACCATCAGAAAAAATACGTGTATACTCATTTAACACAAAGGGGGACGATATGGCAAAAAAACAAGATAAAGAAGCAAGTTTTGAAGAAACTATCCAACAACTTGAAGCAATTGTCACTCAACTTGAAAATGGTGATTTACCATTAGATGAAGCTTTAAATGAGTTCGAAAAAGGCATCAAATTAGCCCGTTCTGGTCAAAAACAACTTAATGAGGCTGAACAACGCATCCAAATTTTGTTATCTGAAAATAGTGATGCTCAATTATCTGAATTTTCAATTGATAATAATGAATAGCACAAAACCATTACAAGAACGTATTGATAATTATTTAACAACATATATTTCGCAATTTGCCCCTTCAAACTTGCAACAGGCGATGAGCTATAGTCTGCTTGCCGGAGGCAAACGAATCCGCCCTATTCTAGTTTATCTAACTGGGCAGATGTTTAATTGTCCTTTAGATAAACTTGATCCTATTGCAGCTGCTATCGAATCAATGCATACTTATTCTTTAATTCATGATGATCTACCTGCCATGGATAATGACAACCTCAGGCGAGGAAAACCTACTTGTCATATTCAATTCGGTCAAGCAGAAGCCATTCTTGCTGGCGATGCCTTACAATCACTAGCTTTCAGTTTATTATGCGAAAATCAACATATTGATAATCAAAGTAAAATTAATATGATTAGCGAACTCGCTAACGCCAGTGGACTTACAGGTATGTGCTTAGGTCAATCACTTGATTTGCAAGCAGAACATCAAAAGGTAACCCTTGAACATTTACAAAATATCCATAATTATAAAACCGGTGCTTTAATTCAAGCAGCAGTTAGGCTTGGAGCTTATGCTAGTGGTGAGGTAGCCAAACCCTATTATCAAATCTTAGATGACTATGCTCAAGCTATTGGATTAGCATTTCAAATTCAAGATGACATTTTAGATGTTATTGGTGAACAAGAACTAATGGGCAAACCACAGGGCTCAGATATTGCACTTGAAAAAAGTACTTATCCGGCATTAGTTGGCTTACAAAATGCAATTGAAATGACAAACACATTATATCGGCAAGCTATCGATAGTCTGCGGCAAATACCTTATAATAGCCAACCATTACAAGATCTTGCTGGTTTTATTATTAATCGAAATAGTTAACCTAATAACTAGATGATAAAAATGAATTTAGATAAATTTCCTTTATTAAAGCAAATCAATTTTCCCACGGATCTTAAACGTTATCCGCTATCACAATTGCCAGAGATTTGTCAGGAATTACGACAATTTTTATTAGATAGTGTTAGTCAATCTAGTGGCCATTTAGCTTCAGGTTTAGGTGTAGTCGAATTAACCGTCGCTTTACATTACGTCTATAACACACCATTTGATAAAATTATATGGGATGTAGGGCATCAAGCTTATCCGCATAAAATCCTTACTGGTCGACGTGATCAGATGCTAACCATTCGCCAAAAAGGTGGATTGCACCCTTTTCCTCATCGTCATGAAAGTGCATACGATGTGTTAACTACTGGCCATTCATCAACATCTATTAGTGCCGCACTAGGTATTGCTATTGCTGAACAACAAAAACAATCAGGACAAAAAGTAGCAGCAATTATTGGTGATGGTGCATTAACCGCTGGTATGGCATTTGAAGCAATGAATCACGCAGGTCATATAAAACCTGATATGTTAGTCATTGTTAATGATAACGATATGTCAATTTCTGAAAACACCGGCGCACTTAATCAGCATTTAGCGCAAATTTTATCAAGTAAAGCTTATACCTCTTTTCGTGAAAGTGGTAAAAAAGTCCTTTCGAATATTCCGCCATTAAAAGAATTATTCAAAAAAACCGAAGAACATTTAAAAGGATTAGTTACTCCAGCCATTTTATTTGAAGAATTAGGCTTCAATTACATTGGTCCAGTAGATGGTCATGATGTCGAAACACTCGTAGCTACCTTGCAAAATGTGAGGCAGTTAAAAGGACCACAACTACTGCACATTATTACTCAAAAAGGTAAAGGCTATGGCCCTGCCGAACAAAACCCGACTTTATGGCATGGTGTTCCCAAATTTAATCCCAATGAAGGGACTTTACCGATTTCAAAGAAAGTTGCACCAACCTATTCCAAAATATTCGGTGATTGGCTGTGTGAGATAGCCGAACATGATAAACGTTTAATGGCAATTACTCCTGCCATGAGCGAAGGCTCTGGTATGACTGAATTTGCAAAACGCTATCCCAAACAATTTTTCGATGTAGCCATTGCTGAGCAGCATGCGGTAACATTAGCCGCAGGCTTTGCTATTAGTGAATTAAAACCGGTAGTAGCTATCTATTCTACTTTTTTGCAACGTGCATATGATCAAGTGATCCATGATATTGCTCTCCAAAATTTACCTGTCCTGTTTGCTATAGATAGAGCAGGCATTGTTGGAGCTGATGGTGAAACCCATCAAGGTGCTTTCGATTTAAGTTTTCTACGCTGTATTCCTAATCTTGTTATTATGACTCCGAGTGATGAAAACGAATGTCGACAAATGCTTTATACAGGTTATTTACATAATGGCCCATCAGCGGTACGTTATCCTCGTGGTGAAGGATGTGGTGCTAGTTTACAACCACTCTCTCCAATACCATTGGGACAATCGAAATACTGTCGAGAAGGTGAAAATATTGCTTTACTCAATTTTGGCACATTATTACCTGAAGCTTTACAAGCAGCTGATCAAATAAATGCTACAGTGATAGATATGCGTTTTGTAAAACCACTAGATGAAAAAGTCCTTTTGCACATTAGTCAAAGCCATAATATACTTGTCACCATTGAGGAGAACAGTATCAAAGGTGGGGCTGGAAGCGCCGTCAATGAATTTTTGTTATCGAAAAAAATAAAATGTGATATTTTAAACATCGGATTGCCTGATGTGTTTATTCCACAAGGATCGCAACAAGAAATGCGTGATGAAGTTGGATTAAACGCCAAACATATAATCGACAAAATTAATACATTTATAAAACTATAGGTTAAATATGGAAACTCAAGCTGTCACGGTTCAGATTTTTGGGCGAACGTTAAAGTTTAATTGCCCTGTCGAAGAAGTTGACGCACTCACAAATGCGGCTAAAGATTTAGATGCACGCTTAACAAACTTACGAGAAAAATCACCACAAGTTGGTAGTGATCAACTAATCATGACTGCTGCGCTAAATATATCTTATGAACTAACGAAAGAGAAAGAAAAAAGCGACGAGTTCGCTAATAGATTAAAAATGCTACAGCAGTTACTTGATTCCGCTTTAAATACCAACAATTAGTTAGCTTTAACGTAAATATTCAACAAAGACTATTGTATGATTTTCTAAATTTTGTATTATATTAATTATCTCTGAGATGTTCGGGATAAGGGTTAGTCCCCTGAGCCAATATTCTTTAATTTAGAGTGGTGTGATTTTTAATTGGTGAGTATGCCTAATTTAATTAGGAAACCTAAAAATTAAAACATGCTATTCACCTTGAACCTTGGGTTCAAGGGTTACGACCCTAACGACATCTTGGAGTGATTCTTTCTTCTCTTTTTCAATAGATAACTAATGAATATTCGGCAAGCGATACGTCAAAAAAGACGTGAATTATCTCCACAACAACGCAATAATGCGCAGCGAATTATTTATCAAAAAATTGAAACTCATCCAGCTTTAAATCAAGCTAAAAACATCGCTATTTTTTTGTCATTTGATGGGGAAGTCGATACAAAACCGATTATTGAATATTTATGGCAACAAAACAAATCCGTCTACTTACCAATTACCCATCCAATTTGTAAAAATCACCTACTCTTTTTAAATTACACCGCAAATACACCACTCATAAAAAATCATTTTGGCATCTTTGAACCAGAACTTAATGTCAATAATGTCATACCATTTGCGCAACTCGATATCGTCTTTACACCATTGGTTGCTTTTGATGAGCGAGGTTATCGTATGGGAATGGGAGGTGGTTATTACGACCGAATGCTGGCTAATTATCAACAACAACAAATATTACCCATTGGGCTCGCATTTGCCTGCCAAAAATTGGCCAAGATTGATAATCAACCTTGGGATATCAAATTGCCAGAAATAATTTATGCTTAAAGGCTAAAGGTAATTCGTCCTCTATATTTCATTAGGTGATAATCTTTTTCAATTTATTCAATAAATCAGCATAATTTACTTTACTAAAATCATCTACATTCATTTCAAACAATGTCCCTAATGCAAATTTATCATATTGTCTATCATGGCAAATTTGATAAAACTTTTCTTTGGTTATCAAATCATCGGCAAGATTACGATCAGCTAATTCGTCGCCATAATGATAGTGGGTCATAATATGCGATAAATGACGTTCTAAAGAGCGATCACGCTTATATCGGCGTTGCCAAAGAATATCAAAATTAGCCACCAAGCGAATGGTTATTACCTGATAATGGTAGCGATTAGCAAAATCGTTTAACTGATTTTTTTGCTTATCGCTAAATGGATATTCCGAAATAATGATCTTCTTGCCAGCATCCATATACCACTGCAACACCCCGTAATAAAAATGCCAAACTTTTTGTTCTAAGACATTTTTCTCAGCAAGTGAATTAAACCCAACGGAGTCGGCATACAACTCCTTTGCTTCATCGGGCGTCAACAGCAAACTGTTGGTGAATTGTTGCTGCAATAGATGGATCAAATATGTTTTTCCGGTACAAGGACAACCAGCAAGTAAGATCAGATATTTGGACATATAAGATTACCTTAGTTAATACGATGATTAACATTGAGAAACAAACTCATTTTATGTTTGACAATATCTTTAACTGCTTGATTAGCAGGAATCACATTATGCCTTAGCGACTTATTAACTTCAGTTTGAGCAAACTGATCTTTAGCAACTTGTGTCCAATTAACTAATAACTCTGTACCGACATTGAATTTACGAATGCCGTTGTTAATCAGCTCAGGGTAATCTTCCTCCTTCACACCGGTACCACCATGAATAACCAATGGAATATCAACCATTGCATGAATCTCTTTAAGTAACGGAATGTTGACTTCAGTTTTCGATTTAAACTGACCGTGATTAGTCCCGATTGCTACCGCTAAAGCATCAATTCCTGTGGCCTGTACAAAGACCAAAGCATCACTAGGTCTAGTGTAAACTTTATCGTTAACTTCAACGTGAATGCCCTCCTCGGTGCCACCTATAGTACCAAGCTCGCCTTCTACCGACACACCTCGAGCATGGGCATATTCAACCACAGCTCGAGTTTTTAGTATATTCTCTTTAAACGGTAAGGATGAGCCGTCAAACATAACCGAGGTAAATCCACTATCAATCGCCTGTTTGATATCATCAAAATTTTTAGCATGATCAAGGTGCAAAACCGCATCGACAATTTCTTCATCAGCGATGGCTTTTATGGTATTGACCAAGACTTTAAAACCAATATAACGAGCGGTATCAACACTTGTTTGGATAATAATCGGTGCGCCAACCTCTTTCGCCGCTCGAAGCATATCGGGTAGCATTTCTAAATTATGCGTGTTAAATGCGCCAACAGTAAAATTAAGTTTAGTCGCTAATTCGGTTACCGCTTTAAGTGTAGTGTACATAACTTTTTCCTTTAATTTCGTTGAATTGTAGCTAATTTGGCAATATTGCGCATTTCATCCATTTTATTCATCCAAAAGTCGATATCGGTAATTGATCCTGATTTTGCTGCCTCTGCACGTTTATGGTTATACAAACTCATTAGGATTTTATATCCTTCACCAATTGATCTCTTTTGTTGCATGCTGGTTTCTAAATACTCCATAGCCAAATCAACACGCCTTAACTGGTTATACAGTATTCCTATTTGTTCATTACAACTGGCCAATAATTGAACATTATCGGTATGGGTAAGTTGTTGTTTGAGTTCATTAATCTGATGTTCAATTTGAGCAATCTCATCAGCTGTAAGCTCTCTTAGAGTTGATGCTTCTATTTGAACAGATGGTTTATTCTTTTTAAAAAAGTTAAACATGGTCACCTCTTAATTAAAAATTCTTCAATAATGGGCTCAAAATCCAAGCATAAAGCAAGGCCACCGTAACGGTATCCACATCAGTCGCCGTGGCATTAACAAATCCCATTTGATTAAAGATAGTGACTAACAGCGCGGGTAATAAAGTGATAAATATCCCATGGGCTATTCCACCAATTAAAGCGCCACGACGTCCACCTACGGCATTACCAAAGATCCCCGCGGTACCACCAGCAAAAAAGTTAGTTAGCATGCCAGGAAGAATCATCGCAAGGCCAAAGAAAGGTAAAGTTAACATCGCAATTACCGTACCAATAGTGGTAGTAATAAAACCAAGAATAACGGCATTAGGGCTATAGGGGAAAAACACTGGACAATCAAGCGCAGGTATTGCATTAGGAACAATCTTCATGGCGATCCCTCTAAAAGCTGGCACGATTTCACCCAGTAATAACCTAACTCCGGCTAACAACACATAAATACCAACTACAAATATGATTGCTTGAGTAAATGCATAAATGATATAGTTTTGACCGCCAGATAGTGTCGAAGCATATTCTTCACCCGCAAAAAGCACGGTGATAATATATAAAGGCAGCATTACCACCATAACTGATAAATAGGTATCTTGTAAAAACTCAAACGATTTTGGTAATTTTATATCTTCAATTGAGCGTTTATTTTCCCCTTTCTCACCAACAACATAAGCAACACCCGCTTCGAACAGATAACCAATAGTACAAAAATGCCCAAGTGCGATATCATTCGAACCAGTAACTTTACGAATAATAGGTTGAGCAATCGCTGGCATAAAGACGGCAAAAAGTGCACCAATAACACCACCGACTAAAATCAAGCTCACACCTGAAAGACCAGCGAAACTACCGAACACGGTTGTCATGGTTGCCATCCAAAGAATAGCCTGGCCAGTTAAAAAGATATATTTAAAACGAGTAAAACGGGCAATTAAAATATTAAAAATAAATATCATTAAAAAGGTTAAGGCAATATCTCTACCCAAACCTAATTGATTCATGGCTTGACCATTGATTGCCTCAATGGAAGGAATAATGCCTTGCATATCAAAGCCAGCTGTAAAAATTTGACCAAAATAACTCAAACTACCAACAATAATACTTGATCCGGCATTGAGCACTTGAAAACCAAGTAGGGTTTTTAGTGTTCCTGATATGGTTTGCCCTACCGATTTTTTTTGCAGAATAAGACCAAGCATAGCAATTAAACTAATTGTGATAGATGCTTGAGTTAGAATATTATCAATAATGAAGTTAATTACGTTCATAATGCTCTCCTTTTTGCTTATTAAAGCAATCCTTTCTCTTGTAAGACCGGACTTAATTTTTCATCAATTTCCGACTTCGAAACGATATTTTTTAGGTATACAATCGAGGTGTGGTCACTAATATTAAATTTAGCAAATTGCGAACGAAAATTTTCTGCGGTAATAATAATGTCGACATTCATCGACGCGGCAGAAGAAATATCCGTATGATCTAACTTGGCATCAATACCTTTAGCTTTTAGTACATCTTCAGTTGCCATTTGGGCAGCAAAACTACTACCAAGACCGGCACCACAAACAAATAAAATAGATAACTGACTCATCGGGGATCCTCCTATAGCTTATTAAGTTAAAGCTGGGGTTGGTTCATTAAATAAAATCGCTTTAAATTGCGAGACACAATGACACATTAATAAGCGATCAAGCTTACTTTCATCATTAATCAGTTCAATCAAACTGCGCATAATATTGAGGTGAGAAAAGGAATCGATAGCCGCCAGACAAAATATAATCTTAACTGGCCCCATATCCTGATTACCAAAATCGACAGGATCACGCATGGTCATCACACTAAGTCCTAATTGATTAACACCATCTTCAGGCCGAGCATGCGCTAATGCCAAATTTTTGCCGATAACGATATACGGACCATATTGTTCAAGCGAGCTAATCATGGCATCGACATAATTTTTTGAAATATAGTTTTTCTGCAAAAGCGGTTGAGCAACAAAAGTGATAGCTTGCTGCCAATTAGAGCAAGTTTGTTGCAATATAATGTCATCATCGGTAAGAATATCTTTCAACATAGGTTGGATTTTCCTTTTATTGATTTTAAGATTATTAATAGCTAAACACTTCTCCAATTGGTTATAAATCGGTGCAGACACCACTCCGCCACTCTCTTCAATTAAATTCACTAAAGCATAAAAAAGATCAGTGGCATCAGTGCAGTGATTAACCATACGTTGGTGATCACGGTTTTTAGCTAAAAAATCTGTAATGATAGGGTGATTTTTTTCTTTTAATATGGGTTCTAACACCAAAACAGGATGTTCATAATGTGATAATGGAAAAGTCGAAAAAATCAAATCGAAATCAAGTTGCTGCAATAAATGCTGATCATTACGAGCCAAAATAGCCAAAATCTCGATATTGAAAAATTCTTTAAGTGATTGAGCTAAAAGATTAGAGGTCGCAATACCGTGATCACAAATGACCACCGCTTTAAAATAGTAACTTCGCTCTTGGTTGATCTCACTGGCGAAAGCAGAAAAATGAATGGTTAAAAAAGCAACTTCATCTTCAGATACTTTATTGCTTAAAGTGGTCTCAAGATTTTGGATAAATTGTGCAATAGCCGAATAGATAACACCATAATTCTGTTTAATATTATCTAATAACGGATTAATAATATGGATATTATTGCTCACCCGTGCGATTAACCCGGCTAAATGCTTACATAAATTTTCGTATAACTGCTCTTGTTTAATAGAAAACGGAATTTGTGTCTTTTCCTCAACATAATTGACCAATTTAATCGCCAATAATTGCGCATTTAACCAATCAATAGAATTATTGATATCCTTAGTATTAAAGGTCTCTAACATATAAATGATATATTGCTGTTCTTGACGACTAACTTGTAAAGCTGCGTGCTGACAAACCAACCGAATAAATTGATTAATACTGCCGGAATCATTATGAATAAAATCAGATCGAATCTTAGTGAGATGGTGATGTTGTTGATTACGAATAACCCAAATTGCAGTAAAAATAACAATTTGCTGTTTATAAATTTCATCATGAACTTGGCTCATTGTTTGTTCAGCAAGCTCAAATAATTTATTAATCAACATTTGCGGAATGTAACTAAATAACAACTGTTGAATTAAATTTAACTCTTTTAACGGCTGCTCATAATTGAGATTACTGGCATATTGATTTATCACCTCATACATCATCAAACGAATTGAACGTTCTAATCCAACTAATTGCATTCCTAATTTAGGTTGACTCACCAACTCAATATCATATTTTTTTAAACGCAATTTAAGTTTACGAATATCTTCGTCTAACACACTTTTAGAAACATAATAACTATTCTCTTTTTGGCTTAAAATGATAGGTGTAACTGAAAAAGCAATAGCTAACAATAGATCAAATTGACGTTCTTCTTTGCTTAAAATGGGGGAAACGGGTAATTGTTGTAAGGCAATCTTAACTAATTGCTTTTGTTCATTAGTACCCTTGATAATAAAACCTTTATTACGGATTGAGGAGATAAGTGGCAACGCTCTTTTATGTAAAAAATCATTTATTTCTCGTATCTCATTTCGCATTGTACGAGTACTTATCTGAAACTCTTCCGACAATGTATCAATAGTTAATGGATAATCAATAGATATGAATTTTCTAAATACTGCAATTGTTCTTGTTCGCATAAAATCATTCACCTATTTACTTCATAAATTTAGTATAAGTGAGTGATAGTGACATACCTAGTTGGTATTTTTGCAAATAATCATTGCAAAAATTAATTATGGATTAGGTAGTTAAAGTTGAGATGGCGGTGTTTTTTTAAATAATAAGGTGATTTAAAGGCAGGAGAATATATTAATAACGGCATACTAACTATGCCATACGGAAGGCAAATCTATGGCAAATGAATCAAAAAATTATGCATTTGCCACTAAATAAAATTGAATAAATGATAGGCTAAATCATTTTTTCTTTTTCAAAATCACCGCCATCAAAGGATGGTGACAATGATAAATCGTCGCCGGCTTTAACATAATCAACTCTGCCAAAGGTATCGTCCAATCAGGAATGACGGTGTTTTCTAAGTGATCAGGATCGATCGTATTATCAATATCAAATAGCTGGGTATTAGCGAATAACGCCTCTTTTTTGGCAATATCGACATCATCACTGTCGCTAAGCATGTTGCAGTTTTCTAATATCTCTTGAGCAAATTGTTCTGGCCAATCTTCGGCAAAATGCTTTAATTTAGCTAAGCTTGAAATATGTCTTAACATGTCTCGGAACAACAACAAATAGACCATTTGAACGTTGCGACCTGACAAGTTAGCCAACTGTTCATCGGATAACGTAGTATTGATAACACTTGGGCCCCATTTAAAAAATAGCATAGCTATGTAGAATTTAACGATCCGTTTAATTGGCGCGTATTTTGCTTTAACTAACTTATCAATTTCACGAGATAATTGCATAGTCGGATAACCGACATGATTACGTCCATTCAAATCTCGCTCTGAAAGCGTTGGCTCACTCTGTTTTTTCAATAATCCTAACATGTTATAACTCTTACTATCTATTTTTTTGTCTAACTATTTCAAATAAACAAACGCCAGTGGCAACCGACACATTAAGCGAAGAAACAATCCCCGCCATTGGTATACTCACCAACTCATCGCAATGCTCTTTGGTTAATCGACGCATACCCTCACCTTCTGCGCCCATTACTAATGCCAGTGGCAAGGCGTTTGAATTTTTATAAAAATCGGTTTGATAAAGTGTACTTGTCGCTTCGCCAGCGGTGCCCACAATCCAAACTTGGTATTCATCTTGTAACATCCGCATAGTTCGAGCAAGATTTGTCACTCTAACAACGGGTACACTCTCAGCCGCACCACATGCGACTTTCTGGGCAGTTGAATTAAGTGGTGCTGAGCGATCTTTAGGCACAATAATAAAACTCACGCCTGCAGCGTCAGCTGTGCGAATACACGCACCTAAATTATGTGGGTCTGTCACACCATCTAAAATTAAAATAACCGGATTGGGATGTTGTTCCATCAATAATGGGATATCATTTTCCTGATAACCACGGTTTGGTTTAACCATTGCCAAAATACCTTGATGCACGCCATTTCTGGTTTTTTCATCTAAGTACTGTCTATTGGTCACTTTCACCGCTAAACCCAACTGTTCTAACTCATGAACAAGGGCATTTAGGCGCTTATCTTCTCGGCCTTTAGCGATAAAAACTTCAATAATTCTTTCAGGCGCACGCGTTAACAAAGCTTCAATCGCATGGATACCGTAAACTGTCTCACTCATCTATTTTTTACTCTTTTTTCTCTTATTGCTGGCGGTCGACGCTGATTTAGATGTTTTTTTAGCCGTAGCTTTAGCTGCCCTAGGTTTAGTGCGTTTTTTTGTTTTTGCCTCTACCGCCTCGCTCGCTTTTTTCTTTTGGCTTTCAGCTCGACTCTTACTTTTGCGTTTTACTGGTAAATCAGCTTCAATATCGACTTTTTTCGCTTTATCTTTTGCTGTTTTACCTTGACGTTGTGGCTTATTATCACTGTCTACCAATGAAAAATCAATTTTACGTTCTTCAGGATTAACATTTTCGACCTTTACTTGAACTTTATCACCTAAACGATATGTAAAGCGAGTATTTTCACCAATTAAACGATTACGCGATGCGTCATAAATATAATAATCATTTTCTAGCGACGAAACATGTACCAGACCATCAATAAACAGATCATCTAATCGAACAAAAAAGCCGAAGTTAACCACACTCGAAATAGTTCCATTAAACACCTCGCCAACATGATCTTGCATATAATCACATTTTAACCAGTCAACCACATCACGAACAGCTTCATCCGCACGGCGCTCAGTCATCGAACAGTGCTCACCAAAATAAAGCATTTCGCTAGTGGTATAACGATGCCCACCAGTTTTACTGGTTTTATGTTGTTCATTCGCCAGTACCCATTTAATAGCACGATGTAATAATAAATCAGGATAACGACGAATTGGCGACGTGAAATGGGCATATTCGTCAAGCGCTAGGCCAAAATGACCACGATTTTCGGGATCATAAATTGCTTGCTTCATTGAGCGTAAAATTACAGTCTGTAACATCTCATGATCGGGTCTTGCTTCAACATCAACCATTAATTTGGCAATATCTTTAGGTGTTGGATTTGCACCACCGCCAAGTGATAAACCAAGTTCACTTAAAATACTGCGTAAATTATTCATGCGATCTTCATCCGGTCTATCATGCACGCGGAATAAAGACGGAATTTCAGCATTAATGACCAATTTTGCCGCAGCAACATTGGCTAAAATCATACACTCCTCAATAATTTTATGTGCTTCATTACGCTGGACTAATTCAATACTCTCAATACGTTTATCTGCATTAAAAATGAATTTTGGCTCTTCTGACTCAAAACCAATCGCGCCACGAGCAACTCGGGCATTATCTAACACTTTGTAAAGCCCATAAAGATTTTCAAGATGAGGTACTAACTCTCGATAATGCTCACGTAACTCTTTATCAGCTTCTAAAATTTTGGCAACCTTAGTATAAGTTAAGCGTGCATGAGAGTTCATTACTGCTTCATAAAATTGATAACCGGTTAAACGTCCTTTATTTGACACTGTCATTTCACAGACTAAACATAAACGATCAACTTGTGGATTGAGAGAACAAAGGCCATTAGATAACACTTCTGGTAACATTGGCACCACTCGTGATGGAAAATAGACTGACGTACCTCGTAAGCAAGCCTCTTTATCTAAAGCTTTACCGTTGCGAACATAATAACTCACATCAGCAATTGCTACCCATAATCGATAGCCACCGCCACGATTTTTTTGACAATAAACCGCATCATCAAAATCACGGGCATCTTCACCATCAATGGTTACTAACGGCAACTCGCGTAGATCTTTACGGCCTTTTTTAGCGCTTTCTGGCACTTGCTCACTAAATTTGCTAGCCTCTTTTTCAACCACTTTAGGAAATTCATAAGGGATTTCATGATTACGTAATGAAATATCGATAGCTAAATTGGTTCCCATAATCTCGCCAAGAACTTCTTTAATAATACCTACTGCTTTTTGACGACGCTCAGGTCGTTGCTGTAATTCAACCACAACCACCGAGCCCATTCTGACAGTACGATTTGGTTTACCTGCGATCAAAATATCAAAATTCAAACGACTGTCATCCGGCACCACAAAGCCAACGCCTTGCTCAATAAAATAACGACCAACAATTTGATTAGTGCGGGGTTCTAAAATCCGCACCACGCGCGCTTCAGTCTTACCTCGGTATTGACTGTTGATTGGCTGAGCCAATATAACATCACCTTGTAAAACCTTTTTCATCTGCTCATGTGACAAGAAATAGTCTTCCGGCTTACCTTCAACTCGCAGAAAACCATAGCCATCACGATGTGCAATCACACTACCCTTAACCATATCGAATTTTTCTGGCAAGGCATAGCATTTACGCCGGGTATATACTACCTGACCATCACGTTCCATCGCCCGCAATCTTCGATGTAATGCTTCTTTTTGTTCATCATTCTTAATTGATACTGCTTGGGCTATTTTATCTAAATTAGCAGGTTTTGCTTCTTTGGTGAGATAGTCCAAAATCAGCTCACGGCTGGCGATCGGCGAATCATATTTTTGCGCCTCACGATCATAAAATGGATCTTTTATCATATGGAACGTCCTTTGATCGAATATTAGGTTAAGCATAGCATAGAGTTGCATAACTTAAAATCAAGATTACTTTTTTGCAGTGCAAAAGTCTTTATTCACAACATGTTTATAATTATTAACTCTTAAGATTTATGATTAATAAATAGGAGATGCTGATAAGGTACTTTATCAAGATAAAGTATAAATATAATTTATACCTGTTATTTAGTTTTATTTGCTTATTTTTTGAGCGAAAAAATTGCCCCAGTACGCTACGCGTAACTGGAAACAATTTTTCTTTGTAGCGTATCTATAAACTGTTGTTCAGTTGATTGTCCATATTTATCTTTTTGCCAATTAAGCAAAAATTGACGCTCTTCTTCGGTCAACCATAATGGAATTAATTCCTTACTCAAAAAATCTTTAGAATGCTTATTTTTGCAATTTATTGATAATAATTCTGAAGTATTCTTTTTATACCAACGGTTATAAGAATTCCTATCGACATGCCAAAGATTTTTATAGCTATAACCAAATTGGCAATTAGCTAAACCATTCGGCAACAAACTTTCCAATTTTTTGGTTGGTAACCCAGCACGTAATATTTTTTGATTAGATAAACTTTTATATTTATAAAGGCACAAATTAAGATCCAAATTTAACCGAGTCACGGCGAGATAAAGGGATACGCCATAAAGCTGAGCAAAGATACCTTCTCGGAAAAAGTAGATATAATCAGTTTGTTGGCTTAATTTTAATTTTTGTTCTATATTCATAAATTTAGATTTTTCATATTAAATAAATATATTTTAATCACCACGACAAACACCGGTTGTGCTTGGATATCTTGGCTCCTGAATATCAATTTGACCTGTCTTACCCCTTACTCGGTAAACTAACTGATTTCGCAATAGCTCAGCAGTCCATAAATCACCATCAGGACGCCAAACTCCACCATAGTTTTTCGTAATACCCCATTCACTCATAAATGTACCCACTGCCCTTATAAAATGAGAACCATTATTAGTCAGTTCAGAAGTTGTATATAAATATTTTAACCGAAAATCGCTATTCAATGCTTGCGCTTGAGTAACTTTATTTATCCCGCTACAAAAACTTAATACATTAAATCCTCTAGACATACTTACATACTTTGAATCACTAAACACAATTGCCTTACCTGTTCCTTTCCTAGGCCATTTTTTAGGCACAGGAATAGTAAAATTATCGAACCATTCCCAATAACGACCGTTATAATATTCCATTGTTATTGTTGGCGTTCCATTTTGAATAAATTGGCTTTTTTGCTCAGCGATGTAATTTATCGTACAATTTGAACCAAAACCACCAATTGTCGATAAGTTTATTTTGCCACCACCATTAGACGTATAGCAACGATAACGACTTTGATCCGATCCGCTACCGACTAAGGTAAAAGCTGCATTCTGAAAACCAGTTGTTGGAAAACCACTACTTCGAGAAAAACCATAGGTATTATTAAAGACATTTGGATCATGATCACCAAAGTGAGTCATTTCATTCGGTCGTAAATAACATATTTGCCCATTTGGAATTATCCTATACTCTACCGAACTACTGCCATAGTAACGATTTCTAGGTAAACCATATTGAGTATTGGCCTGAATATTCGAGACTTCTACGCGTAATTTATAAGGTCCGCCACAATTCCAAAGCTCCCAACTTAACTTATCATTAGGTATTTGAATACCATTCTCAAACCAAGTTGCTTTAATTGTTCCAGTGACATAACCGCCAACTTCATCACCATCAATATCATCAACCTTAAGTGCTGATGGATTATGTGCAACTCCATCCGTAGGGGTAGCAAAAGCCCAAACATCATTGAAATGCATTCCTTTAGGTGCTCGCAAGGTAAGATCAGTATCCCAGGCACTGATCCATTCAGTACCGCCTTGTCCATTACGATTTGGAAAATTAATCCCCATAATTTGACGTAAATCGGTTAATGGTGTTACGCCATCAGCTAATAAAATATACGGCGAATTACCGGTTATCATTTTTTCTGTTTGAGCCGAATATAAAGATAAAGCCCATACATTATTTACCAATAGCAGACTACTTAGAATAAAAATTACTTGTGCAAATAGTGTTTGATACCTAGTTAAATTTGTCGCTTTTTGTCTATTTTTATGTTGCTGAATATTTAACGCGATTTTTTCTATATAAGTTTTTAGATTATAGAAAGATGAGTTTATGGTAGATTTTATTTGCGAAGTTTGTTTAGCCCAAAAGATGGCTAGAATACTATTTAGGCTGGCTGGCTGGCTGGCTGGCTGGCTGGCTGGCTGGCTGGCTGGCTGGCTGGCTGGCTGGCTGGCTGGCTGGCTGGCTGGCTG
>NZ_JACFSF010000011.1:0-64265 GCF_016100565.1 Gilliamella sp. M0364
TTTGGTGTTTGGTGTTGTAAATTATAACACATTTTGACATCCCTTGTCAAGTAATACACTGTTTTATTTCACTTTATTTCAGCTTAACTGACTAAATTATCACCGAATATTGCGGTTAAAATAACCTGTAGAGTATAGTGCCTAAAAAAAATCTATGCAACTACATTTAATGATTTAATTGTTAAATTTTGTAAATATTATTAGGAAGTTAAGTATTTAAAATATAGTATTAACCGTTTAAAAACCCCCGTTCCTCAATTTTTTTGCTATTAAAAAAACTTTCTTAAATATTCTTTCACTTATTTTGTTTTTTAATTCTAAAAGCTTTTTGAATATTCAATAGTTAATTGTTAGACTATCTAGCATAATCTGATTAAATATAATCATAAAATTGATTATAGATTTAATTTTTGTGTAAATTTAATTCAATAGGCAATTAAACATGGATAAATTGTTACAATATGGTCGAGAACTTCTTGAACTTGAACTTCACGAAGCACAAAAGTTACCCGCCCGACTTGGTAAAGACTTTATTAAGGCTTGTCAATTCATCTTGTCCACCAAGGGAAAAGTTGTCGTGTCAGGTATTGGTAAATCAGGACATATTGGAAAAAAAATCGCCGCTTCATTAGCTAGTACAGGTAGTCCAGCTTTTTTTATGCATCCCTCTGAAGCGCTACACGGTGATTTAGGCATGGTAACCGAAAACGATGTAGTAATTTTGATCTCTTATTCTGGTCGAGCAAAGGAGTTTCAATTTATATTACCAATCCTTGCAGCCATGAATATTCCGGTTATCGCTATTACTGGTGGACTTGATTCGCCACTTGCGACAGCAGCACAAGCAGTATTAGACATTTCAATTGAAAAAGAAGCTTGCCCAATGGGACTAGCACCAACATCAAGTTCAACTAATACATTATTAATGGGTGATGCATTGGCTATTGCCGTTATGCGAGCTCGTGGTTTTAAAGAAGAAGATTTTGCTCGTTCACATCCTGCTGGTAGTCTAGGAGCTAAATTGTTAAATCACGTAAAAGATATTATGCGAAAAGGAGATTTAATTCCTAAAGTTTCACAATCAGCAACGGTACTCGATGCGATGTTAGAATTAAGTCGAACCGGTGTAGGGTTAGTGGCAATATGCCAAGATGATAATAAAATTGTTGGCGTTTTTACTGATGGGGATTTGCGTCGATTACTATTAAAACATGGTACACTACAAGACAATATTATTGAAGTAATGACCAGTCCAGGACATCAAATACCGGAAAATTGGAAAGCGGTCGAAGCCTTAAAAACATTTAATGATCATAATATTACAGCTGCGCCAGTAGTCAATAATCAAGGTGAATTAGTTGGAGCACTTAATATTCATGACCTACATCAAGCGGGGATAAGTTAACTGATTAATAAATACCTGTTGCAAAATAGGGCTATCTATTGAGATAATTACCGACCTAAATTTTTGTCGTTAGACGGAGATCCAAGAAAGTTACACAATTCAAAGATAAAATGATGATAAAAATCATAGCAAATTGATATTGTGTTGTAAATTTTAACCAAAATTAATAGATGATGAAACTACAATGGCAGAAAAGCGAAATATCTTTCTAATTGGCCCAATGGGGGCAGGAAAAAGCACAATAGGCCGACAAATTGCACAGCAGTTAGGCATGGAATTTTTTGACTCTGATCAAGAGATCGAAAAACGTACAGGTGCTGATATTGCATGGATCTTTGACTTAGAAGGTGAAGACGGATTCCGAGCCAGAGAAGAGAAAGTCATTAATGAATTGACTGAAAAACAAGGTGTAGTACTTGCTACCGGTGGTGGTTCAGTACTATCGAAAGAGACGCGTAATCGTTTATCAGCACGCGGTATTGTCGTTTATTTAGAAACAACAATTGAAAAACAAATGGCAAGAACACAAAAAGATAAACGTCGTCCTTTATTACAAGGTGGCAATACCCCTCGCGAACTTTATGAAGAGTTAGCTCAGGAACGAGATCCTCTTTATGAAGAAATTGCTGACATCACAATTAAAACCGATGAGCAAAGTGCTAAAGGTGTTGCTGGATATATCATTGATAAAATAGAACAAATTTAAATCATTGATCGATAAACCATGGTTGGTTATAAGGCATTAAACCTGTTAATAGGTTAAGGAGTTAATATGCGTGTAGATAAAGATGATCGTTATATACCAGAACAATCCAATAAGCCGTCTACGCCCTCATTTAATATTACCAATTTTTTTCAGCATTATTCGAAAAAGAAATTGATAATTATGGGGTTAACCGTCGTTATTATTGTCTTATTAGTTAGTACAATGTTATTTCGTTCGTCAAAACCAAAAACACCTACACAACTAACTCCTCCTGAAGTTAGCGGTGTTTCAACGCAAGAACCTGAGCCAACCATAACAACACAATCCAATGACGTTGCAACGGCTACAGCTCAAGGTCAAGCATCTGATACGGTACCATCGCCTATGGCGCCAGCACCAATTACCAATGTTAATGAACAACAAAATAGTAGCGAATTAACTGGTAATAACGGTAGTGATGCAAACACTCAGAGTTCACCAGAGAGTAAACCTGAGTCACAAGTTGACCATAATACTCATCAGGGTAATAATTCATCGCATAATAATGTGGATAATAATAGACTAAACTCGCCGAACCAAGTTGAATCTAAAGTCAATAAACCTGATACTGAATCAACTAGTGGTTCTAAAGTAAATACTAAACCGACTAAAATTGACAAAATAAAGAGTAATCAGTTTTCAATTCAACTGAGTGCTTCAACCTCGCTTGAAGGTTTAAAAAAATTGGTAAAAAAACATAATATAACCAATTACCAAATTTATGAAACTAAACGAAATAATGTCAAATGGTTTATTTTAGTTAATGGTACATATAATTCTGCTGATGAAGCCAGAAAAGCAATCAAGTCTTTACCAGATGCACTAAAAAAAGATAAACCTTGGGTTAAATCTGGCGCAACTATTAATAAAGAAAAATCGGCAAAATAGTAAGGGATATTGTTCATATATCCTACCAATGACAAAATAGGAGTTTCCGTTGAAGAAGCGACGAGCCTTTTTAAAGTGGGCTGGAGGAAAATATGAGCTTGTAGACACTATAAAACAGTATCTACCGGAAGGTGAACAACTCATTGAGCCCTTTGTAGGTGCTGGTTCCGTTTTTTTAAATACTAACTTCAAAAGTTATATTTTAGCTGATATCAATCATGATCTAATTGCACTATTTAAGCTATTACAATCCAATCCGGAGCTGTTTATTAATGATCTTAAATTACTATTTAATGATCAAAATAACCAAGCTGAAGCATTTTATCAACTACGTGATGTGTTTAATTATAGTAAAGATCAATATTTGCGATCGCTTTTATTTGTCTATTTAAATCGTCACTGTTACAACGGCTTATGTCGTTATAATAATAGTGGTTTATTTAATGTGCCATTTGGCCGTTACAAGACTATTTATTTCCCGGAAAGGGAACTCTATTTTTTTGCCAAAAAAGCGCAAAATGCTGAGTTTGTCTGTACGCCTTATCATAAAGCGATGAAAATGGCGAAACGTAACTCCGTTATTTATTGTGATCCACCTTATCTATCGCCTAATGAAACAGCAGGTTTTACCGCCTACTATTCTAATAATTTTGGGTTTGACGAACATCAAAGGTTGTCACAATTAGCTGAGCAAATTGCCTATAAAAAAGAGATTCCAGTGCTGGTATCAAATCATGATACTCACTATACCAGAACGTTATATAGTAAAGCGCGCCATCTTTACCGAGCAGAAATGCGGCGCTCAATTAGTTGCGCTGGCGAAGGACGCAAAAAAATTGATGAAATATTGGCCTTATACCAAAAATCTTAAGCTATTTTTAAGTATAAGGTGTTTATGAGTAGAGGTATGTTATGAATGAATTTATTATTGCACCATCAATACTATCCGCCGATTTCGCTCGTCTTGGTGAAGATACCCAAAAAGTATTAGATGCAGGAGCGGATGTTGTCCATTTCGATGTGATGGATAATCATTTTGTTCCCAATTTAACAATGGGTAGTATGTTTTGTAAGGCACTGCGAGACTATGGAATTAGTGCACCAATTGATGTCCATCTAATGGTTTCTCCAGTTGAAGAGCTAATTACCTCTTTTGCCAAAGCTGGAGCAACAAACATATCTATTCATCCAGAAGCGACAATTCATCTAGATCGTTCATTACAATTAATTAAAGATCATGATTGCAGTGCCGGTATTGTGCTTAATCCAGCAACACCACTTGACCATTTAGACTATGTGATGGATAAAGTTGATATTATTTTATTGATGGGTGTTAACCCAGGTTTTGGTGGTCAATCATTCATCCCAGCAACGCTTAAAAAATTGCGGCAAGTTAAACAACGCATTATTGATTCTGGTAGAAATATTCGCCTAGAAATTGATGGCGGTGTAAAAGTAGATAATATAGCTGAAATTGCCAAGGCAGGAGCCGATATGTTTGTTGCTGGCTCAGCCATATTTGGTCAACCTAACTATAAAACGGTAATTGATGCAATGCGTAAAGAGTTAGCAGGAGTAAAACATGGCTAAATTAGATGATATTCAAGCTATTGCTTTTGATTTAGATGGAACATTAGTAGATAGCGTACCTGGACTTGCTTTAGCAACCCAGAAAATGTTGGCAGATTTAAATTTACCAACAGTTACCAATGAACAAGTTAAAAACTGGGTAGGTAATGGTATTGATGTGATGCTTGAACGCGTTTTCAAAGCCATTGATATTAATCCGTCAAACGAATATTTTGCTGAAGCTAAACAAATATTTAGTCAGCATTATGATAAGGTTATGGATGAACAGACAACACTGTTTCCTCATGTAAAACAGACCTTAAAAACTCTTTATGAAAATCATTACCCTTTAGCACTTGTAACTAATAAACCGGCACAATTTTTACCGGGATTACTAAGCTCATTAGTTATCAAAGAGTATTTTTCATTAGTACTCGGCGGTGGTGATGTAATTAAATTAAAACCACACCCTGCTCCGCTTTATCAAGTCATGGCGACATTTGGATTATAC
This sequence comes from Gilliamella sp. M0364, assembly GCF_016100565.1. Taxonomy (NCBI): domain Bacteria; kingdom Pseudomonadati; phylum Pseudomonadota; class Gammaproteobacteria; order Orbales; family Orbaceae; genus Gilliamella; species Gilliamella sp. M0364. Next base: position 5,119 of record NZ_JACFSF010000011.1, read on the forward strand.
AATGATCAGTTATTATTTGTTGGTGATTCGAAAAATGATATTAGCGCAGCCAAAAATGCTAATTGCCCTACTGTTGCGTTAAGTTATGGTTATAATTATGGCGAATCAATTGCAACAAGTGAACCCGATTTTTTATTTGATGATTTTCAAGATATATTAACCCTATTACCTCAGCCAAAAGCTGATGCAAAAAAATAATAAGTTTAAATTAGGAATAAATTATGAGTAAACCAATTGTATTTAGTGGCGCTCAGCCATCAGGAGAACTAACATTAGGCAACTATTTAGGTGCTTTAAAGAATTGGGTGTCTTTGCAAAATGAATATGATTGCGTTTATTGTATCGTCAATCAACATGCGATCACGGTACGCCAAGATCCTAATAAGTTACGTAAAGCAACACTTGATACATTAGCACTTTATCTAGCCTGTGGTATTGATCCACAAAAAAGTACTATTTTTGTGCAATCCCATGTGCCTGCACATGCTGAATTAGGTTGGGCATTAAACTGTTATACCTATTTTGGTGAATTGAGCCGTATGACACAATTTAAAGATAAATCTTCTCGTCATTCAGAAAATATAAATGCTGGGCTTTTTGATTATCCAGTGTTAATGGCTGCCGATATTTTGTTATATCAAGCTAATTTAGTTCCCGTTGGTGATGACCAAAAACAACATCTTGAACTTTCTCGCGATATTGCTATGCGTTTTAATGCCCTTTATGGCGATATCTTCACTGTTCCTGAACCATTTATTGCTAAAGTTGGTGCTCGGGTTATGTCATTACAAGACCCTAGCAAAAAAATGTCTAAATCAGATGAAAATCGCAATAATGTTATTGGTTTACTTGAAAACCCAAAAGATGTCGAGAAGAAAATTAAACGGGCAATGACCGATTCTGATGAACCACCAGTCGTACGTTATGATTTAAAAAATAAAACGGGGGTATCAAATCTGTTAGATATATTAACCGGTATTACGGGTAAACCTATCGCTGAACTGGAGAAAGAATTCGAAGGTAAAATGTATGGCCATCTAAAAACTGAGGTCGCAAATCAAGTTATTGATATGTTAACTGATTTACAAGCAAAATATCATCAGTATCGTGATGATGAAAATTATCTTCTGACAATTATGCAAGAAGGTGCACAAAAAGCTCGAGCAAAAGCAGAGCCAACGTTGAAAAAAGTTTATGACGCAATCGGTTTTGTATAATTAACCGTAAAACTAGATTGCAATTAACGCTAAACAATATCAATTGGCTTTAATGACTAAACGCACTATCGTTTTTGTTAACGAAAAATGCCATTGAAGCCTTTTTGATTATCATAGGTTAGTTATGAAAATTATCATTCTTGGTGCAGGTCAAACAGGTAGTGCTCTTGCCGAATATCTGGTTACCGAAAAACAGAACGATGTGACTGTTGTTGATGAAGATCATGACAAGTTGCAATCATTGCAAGAACGTTTTGATTTACAAGTTATTTGTGGAAAATCATCTTATCCACAAGTATTAGAAAGTGCTGGTGCAGAATCTGCCGACATGTTAGTCGCTGTTACCAATTCTGATGAGGTCAATATGATGGCTTGCCAGATTGGGCATGTGATGTTCAATATTCCTCAAAAAGTCGCACGTATTCGAGCGCCAGAATATAATGATGAAAGATACTCATTTTTTAATAAAGATTGTATTAATATCGATCATATTATAGCCCCAGAAAATCTAATCACCAATCATATCAGCCAGCTAGTGCAATATCCTGGCGCACTACAATTTGCCTCATTTTATGATAATCGAGTCTGCTTAGTTGCCGTTACAGCTTACTATGGTGGTGCATTGGTGGGTAGTGAATTATCAGAGCTAAAAGAACATTTACCTCATGTCGAAGCTCGGGTGGTGGCGATTTATCGTAAAAATCGTTTTATTCGTCCGATTGGTTCAACTTTGATTGAAGCTGGGGATATGGTTTACTTTATTACCCCACCGCTTAACATCAAAGCGGTAACCAGTGAATTACAACGGTTAGAAAAGCCTTATAAACGAATACTCATTAGTGGTGGTGGTGGCATTGCTGTTGCTTTAGCTAAGCGATTAGAAAACGATTATCAAGTGAAATTGATTGAACGTAATGCCGAAAAAGCAGAATTAATTGCCGAGCAGTTAGTTAATACTACCGTATTACATGGTGAATCATCAGATCAAGAGCTATTATCGCAAGAACAAGTCGAACTTACCGATCTGTTTGTGGCAGTGACGAGTGATGATGAATCAAATATTATGTCGTCAATGCTTGCCAAAAGGATGGGAGCCAAAAAAGTCATCGTACTTATTCAACGACAAGCTTATTTAGAGTTAATAAACGATAGCGTAATTGATATTGCCATTTCACCACAACATGCCACTATTTCAGAATTACTCAGTCATGTAAGACAAAATGGCGTGGTAAAAGTTGTCTCACTACGGCAAGGTGAATCAGAAATTGTCGAAGTGATCGTTAAGGGTGATACTGAAAACTCTAAACTAGTAGGTAAAAATATTAACAGTCTAAAATTGCCTTCAGGGGCAACTATTGGTGCTGTGGTGCGTGGTGAAGATGTGATTATTGTTAATACCGATTTAATGATCGAAGATGGTGATCACTTAATCATTTTCTTACCAGATAGACGATCTATTAGCGATATCGAAAGATTATTACAATAGCTTGTATAAAATATAAACTCAGTAGATAATTAAACTGTTTTTATTAATTGTTTTTTGACTCGGGGTGTTTTTTGTTACTACAAAAAACTGAGATTTTACCCGTTGAACCTGATCTGGCTCATACCAGCGTAGGGAAGTCTTCGTCTTAATTATCCGTTTTGACACATTCTTCCCTTAATATTAATAATAAATAAGGAAAGAATATGTCTACCATTCAGTTATTTCAAAACAATGATGCCATTCCCTTTATTGAACAAGTTAAACAACAACGACCATTAGTCCATTGCATTACCAATGATGTTGTACAGAATTTTACCGCCAATGTCTTATTAGCCATTGGTGCTTCGCCAGCAATGGTCGTTGCTAAACAAGAAGTTGAGGACTTTGTAACTATTGCCAGTAGTTTATTAATTAATATTGGTACCATTGATGAGCAGAGCGCAAATAGTATGTTGTTAGCTGCAGCAAAAGCTGAACAAACACAGACACCATGGGTACTAGATCCTGTAGCGATTGGTGCGGCACTTAAATACCGCACTGAAATTGCCAAACAACTGTTAACTTTTAGACCGAGTGTTATTCGAGGAAATGCCTCTGAAATTCTCGCATTGAGTGGTCAACAATCATCATCGAAAGGGCCTGATGGACTTGATTCTACCGATTCTGCATTAAATGCAGCAATACTATTAGCACAAAAATATCAAACCATTGTCGCAATAACAGGTGAGATAGATTATGTCACAGATGGTGAACAAATTTATAGCATTGTCGGTGGCGATATCGCTTTAACTAAAGTAACCGGCACCGGCTGTTCGTTATCTGCAATGGTAGCAGCATTTATTGCAACCACTAGTGATCGTTTAACCGCTACCGCAACAGCTTGTTTTATGATGAAAAAAGCAGGACAGCTCGCTAATAAACAGCAAGGGTTAGGTAGTTTCGCCATTGCTGTTATTGATCATCTTTCACGATTCAATCAAAACTAAAAATAAGGATGTTTGATGAAAAAGCAACTTGATTTAACTCTCTATTTAGTCCTCGATCCGTTATTATGTGGCGGTATAGATGGCATGGTCGCTACCACCAAAATTGCCGTTGAAAATGGCGTTACTGCAGTGCAACTACGTTCAGAACAAAAATACTCTGGTAAAAATTGGTATGACGCCGCACAAGCGCTCAAAGAAGTGTTAAGTCGCACCCAAGTTCCGCTATTTATCAATGACCATGTTGATATTGCTTTAGCCATTGATGCCGATGGCGTTCATATAGGACAAAGCGATCTACCAGTCGACGTTACTCGACACCTAATTGGCACAGACAAATGGTTAGGACTTTCAGTTTCAAATCAATCACAACTAGAGAATGTTCCTTGGCATTTAGTCGATTATCTTGGTATAGGGCCTATCTATCCAACCACAACCAAAAAGGATGCCGCAGCTGCGACAGGCATTACTCAATTGAAAGAACTGGTTAAAGCGAAACAATGCCCTGCCGTGGCGATCGGTGGTATCGGCGTGAATAATTTAACCGAAGTAATCCAAACTGGCATTGAAGGTATTGCCGTTGTGTCGGCAGTATGCGGACAAGCTAATCTTGCCAAAGCGACATCAGACCTAATCAGTAAAATAAAACTGGCAAAATAGGAAACCAAATCATGACAACAGTTGCATTAACAATAGCAGGCAGTGACCCTAGTGGTGGCGCAGGTATTCAAGCTGACTTAAAAGCATTTTCAGCACTTGGTGCTTATGGTATGTCAGTGATCACAGCATTAACCGCACAAAGTACGCAAGGCGTTAATGGTGTACATGCCATTCCCGCTGAATTTATTGAAGCACAGTTTAATACACTGTATCAAGATATCCACATTGATAGTGTTAAAATTGGCATGCTAATGAATAAAGAGATTGTTACTACAGTTCATCAGCTATTAAACGCTAATCCTATTGCCAATATTGTGCTTGATACCGTAATGATTGCTAAAGGCGGACATCCATTGTTAAAAGCTGATGCCGTTTCTGCTATTCGAGATCTATTATTACCATTAGCCACAGTCATCACCCCTAATCTACCTGAAGCGGCTGCATTACTTGATTGTAGTGAGGCAAAAAACGAAGAGCAAATGCAACAACAAGGGTATGAATTACTTAAATTAGGTTGTCAGGCAGTATTAATGAAAGGTGGACATTTGCCAAGTCAAGAAAGCCCTGATTATTTAATCACTCACAACAACATCATCAGAATGACATCACCTAGGATCGCAACAAGAAATACCCATGGTACAGGTTGTACCCTCTCTGCAGCAATTGCAGCCTTGTTACCGAAACATCATTTAGAAGATGCAATAAAATATGCTAAAAACTACCTACAAGGAGCTATTGAGCATGCAGATAGTTTAAAAATTGGTAAGGGAATTGGGCCTACTCACCATTTTTATCAATGGTGGTAGAAGTATACAAAAACTGTTAATCGATGATTTGATAAAAGTACTCTCGAAGATTTAGGCGATGAGATAATCGCCTAAAATTTAATAACGCTAAATACTGTTAATAAGCAATACCAACGTATTGAAAACCAGCTTCATCAATTGCTGCAATTGCCGCTTCTTGCGAGATAGTACCACCATCAATATCAACTTCATGCTTAGCTAAATCAACAGTAACTTTCGCTTTAGGATCAATATCATTAATTGCTTTAGTAATGGTTTTAACACAATGCTGACAACTCATATTATCGACTATTAATTTCATCATTAACCCCTTTTGGTTATTTAATAATTTACCGATAAATTATCAATGGCAACAGATAGAAAAATTAGATTATTCTTTAAATAAAACAAATCTGCTAGCTATTACCATTAATGAATTAAAATTTAATCTTTATATTACGCCAAAACAAACTAAAACCAAGCCTACTTGGAAAAATAAATTAACCAAATTTTTAATATGCTCAATGAGATTAAGCTAAGAATTTATTTTGATCTATATTTTTTGTAAAAATAATTGAGAAGTGTATACCGTTTAATTGATATTTGAGATCCATAATAGAAAAACAGCTATAACCGTTGGTATACGTCATGGAAAACCAGTTGTCTTAAGAGAAGTTCTTTAACTATGTATCATAAGGTATTGAGTTTTATTTAGCCGATAATAAAGTTTGGTTAATGGATAATGTGCCAAGTCATTTTTTCGATCAGACTATTACCTCAATGCAACTTCGTTATAACAATTTTCAAATATTACCGTATAGAAATCATCGACATTCACAAGAATAGCGGTTATTGTATATTTATTCATCTAAGCTGTTTTACTGATTAATTTGTTTGCAGGTTTTAAATTTAATCATAATTTTAATTATAGTTTAGATGTGTAGTTCCCTTCTTTTTATTTTTTTCATAACGATATTCAGGTTAATTAGGAGCCTAAAATGCAGCATATTATGGAAACGATTAGAAAAACAGAGCAAGAGTTTATTGATATTCGCCATCAAATTCATCAACATCCTGAATTAGGTTTTGAAGAACATAAAACCAGCGATTTAGTGGCAAGTAAATTGGCTGAATGGGGCTATGAAGTACATCGTGGTTTAGCTAAAACCGGTGTGGTTGGTGTTTTAAAAAATGGCACTAGTGATAAAAAAATTGGTATTAGAGCCGACATGGATGCGCTACCTATTATTGAAGCATCAGGAAAACCATGGAGCAGCCAAACCCATGGCAAATTCCATGGTTGTGGCCATGATGGTCATACCACTATTTTACTGTGCGCAGCTAAATATCTTGCCGAAACCCGTCACTTTGATGGCACTTTACATGTCATTTTTCAACCAGCTGAAGAGTTGTTATATGGTGGTAAAGTAATGGTTGATGACGGTTTATTCAAACAATTTCCTTGTGATGTTATTTTCGGTATCCACAACATGCCAGGTTTTAAAGAAGGTCATTTCTATTTCAAAGCCGGCGCACTTATGGCTTCATCCGATACCATTCATATCAAGATTAAAGGCAAAGGTGCTCACGGTGCCATGCCTGAACGAGGAATTGATGCCACGCTTGTTGCTTGTTATATCGGCACAGCCTTGCAAAGTATTGTTTCTCGTAATGTATCACCATTTGAGCAAGCCGTTATCACGATTGGTTGTATTCAATCAGGTGAAGCGCCGAATGTGGTGAACAGTGATGCACTAATAAAGCTAACCGTTAGAGCATTAGATAATGATACCCGAGCGTTACTACTTAAGCGTATTAGCGAGGTTGCCACTTCACAAGCTGAAAGTTTTGGCGCCTCAGTAGAAATTGAGCATGTCAATGGTAGTCCGGTTTTACATAATGGTGCAGATGCAACCAAATTTGCATTAGAAGTCGCCCAAAAATTAGTCGGTGAAGATCGCGTGCATGATAATTGTCATCCTTTTATGGGCAGTGAAGATTTTGCTTTTATGTTAGAAAGTAATCCTAATGGCTGCTATATGATTATAGGTAATGGCGATGAACCGGGTTTTTGTAGTGTGCATAATCCTGGTTATGATTTTAATGATAAATGTATTGTTACCGCTGCATCATATTGGGTGGCATTAACTGAAAGCTATTTAAACATATAAGGATTAATGTGCAGCTATGTCAAAAATAAATATGTCAAATTCAAAAAATTCTCCAGCAAAGCAGTTTAAAGGTTATAACCGATTAACTTTAGGTATTGTATTAGGGGTGATTACTTTTTGGCTTTTTGCTCAGTCTATCGTCAATGTTGGGCCGGCTGTTCAACATAGTATCGGTATTACTACTGCATCGTTCAATTTAGCCGTCAGTTTAACCGCGCTGTTTTCAGGTTGTTTTATTGTCGTTGCTGGCGGACTCGCTGATCGCTTTGGCCGAGTTCGTTTTACCTATTTAGGTTTTATTTTAAGTATTATTGGTTGTCTTTGTTTGATTTTAGCACAAGGTGAAGTGCTGTTTATTACTGGTCGTATTATCCAAGGTTTATCTGCTGCCTGTATTATGCCATCGACGTTGGCGTTAGTGAAAACCTATTATCAAGGTAAAGATCGTCAGCGTGCCTTAAGCTTTTGGTCGATAGGATCTTGGGGCGGTTCAGGTACTTGCGTGCTGGCCGGTGGAGCAATAGCCACTTATTTAGGTTGGCAATGGATTTTTATTATCTCAATCAGCTGTGCTGTGTTGGGTATGCTGTTATTGAAAGGGACACCAGAAACTAAAATTGACGATCCATCAAGTTTGCCCAAATTTGATTATGTTGGGCTATTCGTTTTTGTGATCACTTTAGTTACGTTAAACCTTGTCATCACCAAAGGATCTACTTTTGGTTGGACTAGTGTAACGACATTATCACTCGCTATGATCTGTTTGGTTTTTCTGATTTTATTTTTTGTTATTGAAAATCGCAAAGCGAATGGCGCATTTATAGATTTTTCACTGTTTAAGAATGTCCCTTATCGTGGCGCTACCTTATCTAACTTTCTGCTCAATTCTGTTGCCGGTACATTAATTGTTGCCAGTACTTATACCCAACAAGGAAGAGGCTTTACTCCTTTCGAAAATGGATTATTGACCATTGGTTATTTAGTTTCAGTTTTATGTATGATTCGAGTTGGTGAAAAAATCTTACAAAAAGTCGGAGCGAAAAAACCAATGTTACTCGGGCCGTTAATTACCGGTACGGGTATTGCCTTGATGACACTGACTTTCTTACCCAACATGTTTTATATTATTTCGGTGTTAGCCGGCTATATTTTATTGGGTCTTGGCTTAGGTTTTTATGCTACACCATCAATTGATACCGCAATAGCTAGTGCTCCGGAAGATAAAGTTGGTGTTGCATCAGGAATATATAAAATGGCAAGCTCATTAGGTGGTGCATTTGGTGTCGCTATTTCAGCCTCAACCTATGCTGCAGTTATTGCCAGCGGTCAAAGTGTCGCCACAGCGGCGGCAATTGGACTGTGGATTAATGTTGGCTTTTGTCTGTTATGTTTTGTTTCAATTTTAATTTTAGTACCCAATAATGCCGGCAAGAATAAATAAGTTAGCATAGGTTGTTTATCATTTTAAATTAGGGATAAATCTTTTCGCATCTATCCCTATTTTTTAATTAAAACTTTTATAAAAATACAATTTTTACAACTCTGAAAAATAAACCCATATAACTTAAAAAATTATATGGGTTTTGAAATAGAAAAATCTGTTTGAAATGTTTAGTTATCTGTAGATAAAACTTATTTGCCAATACAGAATGAACTGAATATTCGTCCTAATAAATCATCAGAAGTAAATTCACCTGTAATTTCACTTAGCGCTTCTTGAGCTAATCTTAGTTCTTCCGCCAATAGTTCGCCAGCATGGAAGGTGGTAAGTTGATATTGACCATTATTTAAATGCTCTGCTGCTTTCTCAAGTGCTTGTAGATGTCGGCGACGAGCCAAAAAACCACCTTCGGTGCTACTAGTAAAGCCCATAACTTGTTTGAGATGATCACGTAATAATGTAATACCTTCACCGGTTCTTGCTGATAATTGAATAAGACAATAGCCATTTTGTTCACTATAACCCAATGGTTCACCAGTTAAATCAGCTTTGTTGCGAATAACTGTGACAGGCATGTTTTTCGGTAAACGTTCAATAAATTCTGGCCAGAGTTTTTCAGGATTTGTCTCATTAGTTGTTGTACTGTCGACCATAAATAACACTCGATCGGCTTGATCAATCTCTTGCCATGCTCGCTCAATACCAATACGTTCAACTTCATCGCTAGCTTCACGTAAGCCGGCAGTATCGATTATATGTAAAGGCATTCCATCAATATGGATATGTTCACGTAAAACATCGCGCGTTGTTCCAGCTATATCCGTTACGATAGCGGCATCTCGTCCAGCTAATGCATTAAGTAAACTTGATTTACCAGCGTTAGGTCTACCCGCTATGACGACTTTCATACCTTCACGTAATAATGAACCTTGTTTAGCTTCTTGACGGACTTCGTTTAATCGTTGTATGACTTGCTCAAGTTCTGCCGCTATTTTCCCGTCAGATAAAAAGTCTATCTCTTCCTCTGGAAAATCAATAGCTGCTTCAGTAAAAATACGTAGATGAATTAATGCTTCAACCAGTGTATTAATTTTTTTAGAAAATACCCCTTGTAAAGAAGATAAGGCTGATTTTGCTGCTTGCTCAGAGCTGGCATCTATTAAGTCTGCAATCGCTTCGGCCTGAGCTAGATCCAATTTATCATTTAAGAAAGCTCGCTCTGAAAATTCGCCCGGCCTTGCAATCCGCACACTAGGAATATCTAAAATGCGTTTTAACAGTAGATCTAAAATAACTGGACCACCATGCCCTTGTAGTTCAAGCACATCTTCACCCGTAAATGAGTGTGGATTAGGAAAGAATAAAGCAATACCTTCATCTAAGGTTGTACCATCCGATGCTAAAAAAGGTAAATAATGCGCATAGCGAGGCTTAGGTAAAATACCTAAAACGGCTTTAGCAACATCTTGCGCTTTAGGGCCCGAAACACGCAATATTCCAACACCGCCACGACCTGGAGGTGTCGCTTGTGCAACAATTGTATCTGTATTCATATTTATCAATTTTAATTTAAATAGCAATGGTTAATCATACCACGACAACCATTAAAAATCTGTAAAGTGAAATAGTCTAAAGCAATGAAACCGATTAATTATCATTTTTAGTTTCAACATAATCTAATGGATGATCAAATAGCCATGAGTTAAGTAAAGCTAATGGTTCTCTTATCATGGCGATATATTTATCAAAATTGCTATAACTTAATGGCGCTGACAAACCTGAAATATTATCAATATTAGATCGTTTAGCTAACATGATTGAACGTAAAATATGGAAATCATTAGTCACCACAACTGTCTTGCCCAATGGTAAAACTTGATTAGCATAGACAAATTGCTGTGCCGTTCGTCTTGATCTATCTTCTAAATAGACCCTGGAAGATTCGATACCTTTTTTGATTAAGTAATCAGCCATCACACTCGCTTCAGTCGCTGATTCATCACTCCCCCGCCCTCCGCATACAATTACTTTTGTATTGGGATTATCTTGCAAATAATTAAATGCAGTATTCAAGCGAATTTGTAACGTTAAAGGAGCTTGTGCTGGTGTGCCAACAACTTGTGAACCTAATACCACCAGAGTATCAGCATTAGCTGCTGGTTTTTGGTGAGCATAAATAAAAATAATAATATTACAAATAACAAAATAAAATAGTATTAATATCAGTAACCATCTAATTAATTTAATGATTATCATATAATACCTCTCATTTTTTAAAACAATTTTCAAAATGGTCGTCAACTAATCCCATTGATTGCATAAATGCATAACAGATCGTTGTTCCAACAAAAGAAAAACCTCTCTTTTTTAGTGCTTTTGACATTCTATCTGATATTTCGGTGCTAACTGGAACTTCACTTATATCATTAAAGTGGTTAATTATAGGTTTACCATTAACAAAGGACCAAATAAATTGAGAAAAATCCTCATTATTACTTTGCATAGCTAAGTAAGCATGAGCATTTTTTACAATGCTATTAAGTTTTAGTCGGTTACGAATTAATCCTTCATTTTCAAGTAATGATTCTATATCTGCCGCCGTTAATTGGATAATTTTTTGCGGTTCAAAATTGAAAAAGCATCGACGATATTCATCTCGTTTTTTTAGAACAGTAATCCACGATAATCCTGCTTGCTGGCCTTCAAGACAGATTTTTTCAAATAGTTTTAGACTATCATATTGTGGATTCCCCCATTCCTTATCATGATAATCAATATATAACGGGTCATTTGTTACCCAACTGCATCGTTTTGTCATTATTATTTCATCCTTATGTTTCAAAAATATTATACGTGATAATTGAATAGAATTTTCATTTAATATCATTTTTTATACTGATTATAAATCAAACAGACATATCATTGTCATTGATTAAATTTTTTTATGATTAAAAAAAAGTCTATTTTTTATGGCAGAATGACCATTCACTATTAAGATTTAGTCAAAATACAATCATTTTCTTAATTGGCTATATCTATTTAACTATAACAATAAGGTTTTTTCATGAATCAATCCGAGATTAATACTGAATGGCAACCAGTGGCACGTCCATTGAACAGTAAAGATTTAAAAACATTGATATTATCCTCTTTAGGGGGGACACTTGAATTTTATGACTTTGTTATCTATGCTCTCTATATTGATACTATTGTCAAACCGTTATTTTTACCCCATACATTATCGCCGTTAACGTTAGATTTATTTGCTTGGGGAATTTTTGCAGCAGGCTACTTAGTTCGCCCTGTTGGTGGCATTATTATGGCGCACTTTGGTGATAAAGTTGGTCGTAAAAGAATGTTTACCTTAAGTGTGGCGATGATGGCTTTACCTACTTTTATCATTGGTATTTTGCCTACTTATGAAACAATTGGTATTGTAGCGCCATTATTATTGTTATTGATGCGAATGCTACAAGGCGCTGCTATCGGCGGTGAAATGCCTGGCGCATGGGTATTTATTGCAGAGCATACCCCAAAACAACGTTATGGTTTAGGTGTCGGCACTCTAACATCAGGCATTACTGGTGGTATCTTACTTGGCTTTTTCGTCACAATTATTATTGATCTCTATTTTACTAACCAAAATATTTTGGATTATGCATGGCGTATTCCTTTTATTATTGGTGGTATTTTTGGGGTTATTTCAGTATATTTACGCAAATTTTTATCTGAAACGCCAATTTTTAAAGAGTTAGCTGCACGTAAAGCGTTAGAAAAAAGTATACCTGTGGTTACTGTATTAAAAAAACATAAAACAGCATGTTTGATTGTCGCTTTATTAACTTGGTCATTATCAACCGCTATTATGGTTGGTATTTTAATTACCCCGGGTCGTATTGTTGGTGGTATGTACCATTTTGCTAATCTTGATTGGCGTATTGGTGGTTGTATTGCTGCTTTAACCTTATCTATTGGTTGTGTTATTTCTGGCTGGTTAGATGATAAATTAGGTACAGCTAAAACAGTAATCCTGACTTGGGGCGGATTAGCTGTAGTAAGTATCTATTTTTACAGTTCATTAGCGCCAGATATGTCATTAACAAAACTTTATACGATTTGGGCACTATTTGGTCTATTTATTGGATCGATCGCCATGACTCCAATTATCGGCACTAGAACGTTTCCACCGGCAATTCGTTATTCAGGATTATCGTTTTCTTATAATTTAGCCTACGCACTATTTAGTGCAATTACCCCAACGTTAACTATTTATTTGTTAAGTCCAGATCACTTATTAGGCGAATTTAGTTATCTTGGTGCAGGTATTTATATTTCAGCTGTCGCTTTGCTAGCTGTTGTTGTTGGCTTTACTTCATTAGCCCAAAATGGCTGGCAAAATAAATCAGATCATTAAAGTCTATCAATAAAAAAACAGGGCCATCGCCCTGTTTTCGGTAAAAAGTAAGATAAATGATAAATATTAACGCATTGTAACAAATTCTTCCGCTGCTGTTGGATGAATTGCAACGGTATTATCAAAGTCTTTTTTGGTTGCTCCCATTTTCAATGCTACAGCAAAGCCTTGTAAGATTTCGTCCATACCATAACCAATACCATGAATACCAACTATTTTTTCTTGTTCACCAACACAGACTAATTTCATTCGACAAGGTTGTCGATGCGAAGTGACTGCGGTATACATGGCAGTAAAAGTAGATTTATAAACTTTGACGTTTTCTGGACCATATTGCAATATAGCTTGCGGTTCACTTAAACCAACCGTACCAATCGGTGGGTGAGTAAACACTACCGTTGGAATATTAGAATAATCTAGATGTTCATTTGGTTTATTGTTAAATAGTCGTTCCGATAAACGCCGGCCGGCAGCCACGGCAACTGGAGTTAATGCCGCCGCACCGGTATCATCGCCAACCGAATAAATTCCCGGTACATTGGTGTTTTGATATTCATCAACAACTATAAATCCATTGCTATCAACCTTAATACCTGCCGCAGATAAATTCATTTCTTTGGTTGCTGGTTCACGACCGATTGCCCATATTAAGCAATCAACAGTATAACTCTCACCATTTTCTAATGTTAACGTTAATGATTGGTCACTATTTTTGCTAACAGAAGATGGAATGGCAAAGGTATGCAGATGCTGGCCATCATTGGTTATCACTTCCATAAGTGTTTCTACGATTAGCGGATCAAAAGCTCGTAATGGGGTACCTTGGCGAACAAATTGATGTGTTTCAGCGCCAAGTGAATGTAACACGCTGGCAATTTCACAAGCTATATAACCAGCTCCAACAACTGCTACTCGTTTAGGGAGTGCTTTTAATTCAAAGAATCCATCGGAAGTTATTCCATATTGCGCACCAGGAATATTGGGAATCGTTGGCTTTCCACCTACAGCAATGAGTATGTGATCGGCACTATAGTGTTCGCCATTAACTTCAATCGTTTTTGCATCAACAAATTTTCCATAGCCATGGATCACATCGACCTTATTATTGTGTAAAACTCGATCATAAGATTGATGAACGCGATCAATATAAGCCGTTCGGCTTGTAATGAGTTTATCCCAATCAAAATGGTTAATAGTGGTATCAAAACCATAATCAGGGCCATAATGGTTAATTGCTTCGGCAATTTGTGCACCATACCACATAATCTTTTTAGGAACACAACCAACATTTACACAAGTACCACCCAATAATTTAGCCTCAATAATGGCACACTTTTTACCATACGATGCAGCTCGGTTAATAGAGGCAATACCACCACTACCACCACCGATAGCAATATAGTCATAGTGTTTAGTCATATAAAAAATCCTTAAAACAAATTAGCAATTGATGGTTAATAGCTTTGCATAAAGCCGACAATAAAAAAAGTATTAATTATGAAATTTAACGATAGTTATTAACTATTGATTAGTTTCGGAGAATAATTTTATTCATTAACATAATAATATTGCTACTGATATGACTATTCCCCACATTTATTCAATGCCTGAAAATTGACAGGTTTAGAACTCATTTTTTCAGTAATCTCAAGATAACATTTTCTGTCTTCAAGTTTATATAAAATATTATATGTTTTACCCAATTCAGCGGTAAATTGGTGATATTTTGTGGTACAAGAAACTTTATCATCTCGTGATTTGCCAATAACCGTAACAAGTTTATTGGCTGGAGATTTAGTTTCAATTGAGGGAACGTATTTAGGATAAATATTAAATGGTACAATTTTATGTGGGAATACATAGCCAAGACTTTGAAAATTAGCGCAGTTGCTAGTTTTACCATCATAAATGTTTAAAGAAAAATAGGTAGGATAATAAGTTTCAGTGGTGAATATCAGTTCTGGATCATGGAGATTTGCTTCATATAGATATTTTTGAACAGGTACTCGATGACAAGCGACACTCATCAATATCATTAACAACACTGTAATTTTTAGTTTCATTATTTTATTCGTTATTAGTCATTAAATATGTGATCTTTATTGATACTAAAATATATCTTAATTGAAATAAAACAAAGATAAAAATAATGGAAAAAATTAAATAAGAGTAATCATCTACTTAAATAATTGGCTACTTAAATAAGTAGCCAATTATTACCAGATATTATTTATTGTTGTTTAATTTTATCAATGATGTTAGTTGTGGAACAACCATCTTCAAAATTGAGGACTTTAACTATTCCCCCGGCCTCGATAACTTCTTTTCCACCTGCGATATCTTCAGGTTTATAATCACCACCTTTTACTAATACATCAGGTAAGATACTGGCAATTAATCGTTGTGGCGTCTCTTCCTCAAAAGGAACAACCCAATCAACAGAATCAAGCGCACCTAAAACAATCATTCTTTGCATTAATGGATTGATTGGGCGTGATGATCCTTTAAGCTGTTTTACCGAAGCATCGCTATTTACCGCCACAACCAAACGATCGCCAAGTTTACGGGCATTAGCAAGATAAGAGACATGCCCTGCATGTAAAATATCAAAACAGCCATTAGTCATGACAATTTTTTCACCGCGCAACCGAGCTTTGCGAATTTCTTCTTTTAATGTCTCTTCAGTCATCACGCCGAAACCATCATCAGTACGAGCTCGAATAGCGTTACTTAATTCAACTTGAGATACCGTAGATGTCCCTAACTTGCCAACCACAACACCTGCAGCTGCATTAGCTAAAAAACAGCTTTCTTCAAGAGATTGCCCTGCGGCTAATGAAGCAGCTAAGGTCGCTATCACCGTATCACCGGCGCCAGTAACATCAAATACTTCTTTGGCTTGCGTAGGTAGATGATAAACAGGCTTATCTAACTGTAATAACGTCATCCCTTTTTCGCTGCGAGTGACAAGTAAAGCTTTGAGATCGTACTGTTTAATTAGTTGATAGCCCTTTTCGATAATCTCTTGGTCTGTTTTACAAACACCGACAACCGCTTCAAATTCAGACATATTTGGCGTCAATAATGTTGCACCACGATAACGCTCAAAATCAGTACCTTTCGGATCAACCAATATTGGTACATTTCCTTTCTGAGCTTGTTTAATCATTGCTTGTACAGCGGTTAAGGCTCCTTTAGCATAATCAGATAACACTAATACTTTAGAGGTTGAAAGCGCACTTTCAATACGTTCTAAAATAGGTGTATGATCAACACTATTAAAACCCTCTTCAAAATCAATTCTAATGAGTTGTTGATTTCTAGATAAAACTCTTAATTTGGTAATTGTTGGATGAGTTGAGACTGATACAAAATCACAATGGACATTACGTTTAGTCAGTTGTTCATCAAGTACTTTGGCTGGCTCATCAATACCGGTAAAACCAATTAATCTTGTGCTACCGCCCAAAGAGGTTATATTCATAGCTACATTGGCTGCACCGCCAGCGCGTTCTTCTAGAGCATCAACTTTAACAATTGGCACTGGTGCTTCTGGTGATATACGGTTAGTACCTCCATACCAATAGCGATCTAACATTATATCGCCAACAACCAGAACATTTGCTTGAGTAAACTCAGGAAGTGAAGTTTTCATTATGGTCATATATCCTTTACTTGTTATTCAGTAAATCACTTATCAATTTATTATTAATCCCCAACAGATTCATCGTCTGGTTGGATTTTTTTTCTAGGTTGATAAAAACGGGCAAAAAATGTCCCTATTTCAAATAATAAACAGATAGGTACAGCTAATAAAATTTGAGAAAATACATCCGGTGGGGTTACAAACATCGCTACAGCAAACACACCGACAATAATATAAGGTCTTTTTTTACGTAAGTTTTTAGGAGTAGTAACGCCAGTCCAACAAAGCAAAATAATCGCCACAGGGACTTCAAATGCAAAACCAAATACAATAAATAGTGTCATGACAAAATCAAGATATTTTGTGATATCAGTATTTATCGCGACATCAACTGGTGCAGTATGAATAAAGAAATAAAATGCCAAAGGAAATACAGCAAAATACGCAAATGCAATACCAATATAAAAAAGTACTGTACTAGAAACAATTAATGGCATAATCAGCCGTTTTTCATGTTGATATAGTGCCGGAGCAATAAATCCCCAAACTTGATATAAAAGATAAGGAATAGAAATAAATATTGCAACAACAGCCGTCAGTTTAATTGGTGTAAAAAAAGGAGCCGCAATATCGGTCGCAATCATACTGCTACCTTTAGGTAATTGACTGATAAGCGGATTAGCAACAATATGATAGATATCATTTGAGAAATAAAGTAAACATGCTAAGACTAGTAATATACAAATGATACAGCGTAAAAGTCTTGTTCTGAGTTCGACCAGATGTCCAATAAGTGGTTGGGTTGCGTCTTCTGTCATAATTTATCTTTATCTGAAGGAATTGTTGTATCAATTGGACTGACTGAATTAATCTCGTTTTGCAGTGATTCAGTTACCCGTTTTAATTCATCAATTGATGCTTGCAGTTCTGGGGTAAGAGTGTTCAAACCACTTTGTTCGGCTTTTTTTAAGCTATCTTGTAATTCTTGCAGTTTGAGTTCTTTATTTAATTCTAACTGGACAGTTGCTGACATGCGACGGAGTACTTTAATCCATCCGGCAACAGTTTTAATCGCAATAGGCAAACGTTCCGGTCCTAATACAACCAGTCCAATAATTAATACTAATAGTAGCTGACCAAAGCTAATATCGAACACGGATTACTCTTTATCGGCGTGGTTATTAGCAGATGAGTCAAGATGTTCAACTTTTTGTGAATCATCTGTCTCTTTACTGTCATCATCGTCATTCATGGCTTTTTTAAAACCTTTAATTGAAGCCCCAAGATCAGAGCCCAATGAACGCAATTTTTTTGTTCCGAATAATAGTACGATAACAGCAACAAATATCAGTAGTTTGGGCAAACTAGGCATATGATAACTATCTCCAATAGCGTCAAGTAATCAAATTATACACGTAAAATGATGATATTCCCAAAAATAACTATCTCAATGTATAACCAGCATCACAATAGATAAAACACAAACCAGACTAAGAATGGCCAACGACCAACGATAGCGTTTTTTGCTTCGTTGTAATTCTTGATTAATCTGTTTTAATTGGTTATGCATCTGTTTAGTCATACGAGCCTGATCGCCTAATCTTACTGGCAGATCAACTAGGATATTTTTCCATTCGGGTAACGAAGTCCATACTTGCTTGAATAACGTTTTAGCACTGTACTTATCTTCATACCATTTTTCCAGAAATGGCTTAGCAGTTTGCCATAAGTCGAGTTCTGGGTATAGCTGACGTCCTAATCCTTCTATATAAAATAAGGTTTTTTCAAGTAATGTTAATTGCGGCTGAATATCCATTTCAAATTGACGAGCAACTTGAAATAAAGCTAATAAAATTTGTGAAAACGAAATTTCACCTAATGGTTTGGCAAATGCAGGTTCACACACACTACGCATAGCCATTTCTAATGCCGTTGCATCCGTTGTTTCTGGCACCCAACCAGAAGCAATATAAATTTGTGCAATCCGTCGATAATCTTGATTAAAAAAGGCGAGAAAATTTTCAGCCAAATAACGCTGATCATCTTCAGTTAATACACCAACAATTGCACAGTCTATACCAATATAACGAGGATTTTGTGGTTCAGAAATATCAACAAAGATATTACCTGGATGCATATCGGCATGGAAAAAATTATCCCTAAACACCTGCGTAAAAAAAGCTTGAACACCACGTTCGGCAAGCAATTTCATGTTGACATTATTTCGTTTAAGTTCATCAATATTAGCTATTGGCGTACCATAAATCCGTTCTTCTACTAAAATATTTGTTCGACAAAGATCTTGATAAACATAAGGAATATATAAAATATCACTATTAATGAAATTATCTCGTAAACGGGCAGTATTATAAGCTTCTTTTTGTAAATCCAGTTCTTTCAAAAGTGTATTTTCATAATCATTAACAATTTCAACCGCACGTAACTTTTCACCAAATTTAATCCGTTTAGTAAATTGATTAGCCGCCCAATACATCAAGCGAATATCAGATTTGATTATAGGTAAAATATTCGGACGTAAAACTTTAATCACAACTTGGGCTTGGCTGCTTTTTAAAGTTGCAGTATGCACCTGAGCAATGGAAGCTGAAGCTAATGGTTTTTCATCAAAATCAATAAAATAATGATCTATAGAACAGCCTAGAGCTGATTCAATAATTTGTCTGGCAATTAGTCCATCAAAAGGAGCTACTTGATCTTGCAGTTTGGCTAATGCATCAGCGAGATGTTTTGGTAATACATCTCGCCTTGTTGAAACCATTTGTCCAAATTTTATCCAAACCGGACCTAACTCTTGTAAAGCTAGACGCAATCTTTCACCAACATCTTGTTGTTTTGCTTTAGATCTAACCCAAAATAGACTAATCAACAACAATTTAAACCATGTTGAGGTTCGATGTTTTGGTAATAGTTCATCTAATCGATAAGCTCGAAATACCGTTAATATTTTATAAATTCGAAGAAATGTCATTCTTTTTTTATCACATTAAAATTTAAAACCAGTATGTAAAGCTACAATGCCACCTGTCATATTGTGATATTTCACATCGACAAATCCAGCATCCTCCATCATTTTTTTCAACGTTTTTTGATCTGGGTGCATTCTGATGGATTCAGCTAAATACCGGTAACTATCAGCATCATTAGCGACAATTTTGCCCATCAACGGTAACATAGTGAATGAGTATAGGTCATAAGCTTTATTTAAAATCTGGTATTGTGGTTTAGAAAACTCAAGTATTAATAAACGCCCACCAGGTTTTAACACTCTCCACATAGATTGCAATGCTTTTTGCTTATCGGTGACATTGCGTAAACCAAATGAGATAGTAATACAATCGAAATAGTTATCAGCAAATGGGAGTTCTTCTGCATTGGCTTGTACATATTCAATATTATTAAATAGACCTTTGTCTCGAAGCTTATCTCTACCTACTTTTAGCATAGATTCATTGATATCAGCTAATACAACTAAGCCATCATCACCGACAATTTGCGAGAATTTAGCCGTTAAATCACCAGTACCACCGGCAAGATCTAAAACTTTTTGACCTTTACGAACACTACTATACTCAATAGTGATTTTTTTCCAGATACGATGAATACCAAATGACATAAGATCATTCATAACATCATATTTATCAGCAACAGAATGAAAAACTTCTGCTACCCGTTTTACTTTATCTTGCTTTAAAACTTGAGTGTAACCAAAATCAATTTTATCTTGATTTTCATCATTTTGCTGTGAAGATGATTGAGACATAAAAATTCACCTATCATAAATAGTTAGCTTATTTTAGCATAAGCTAACCTAAATGTGATGGTCTAAATTAATAACGATTCAACCATTTGAGAAACGATTTCGAAATGTTGTAATGGTGTGGAGTTTGCTGGCAAATCATGTTCGTGAATGACTAAATCAAACTGATAACTATTTTTTAACCCATTCAATACTTCATTAGATTTAGCAAAAATTTGATTATAGTATTTAGCTAACGTATCAAAATCAATTGAGGTAAAGAGTAACTTATTAGCATTTTCAACAGCTTTGGACATACGTTCTACATGCAACATAGCTATTCTAAGATAATCATTTTCACTCAAATAACGTTTATTTTCTGTTGTAGATATTTCTCGTTGAATATAGTTAATATAACCATTTGAAACATATTGTGTGTTATAAATATTAGCTAATTGTACCGGCAATTCATTAAATTTATCATGCCCTATAATCGCTACTTTTTTAACAAAAAAAGGTTTCGCTGCGTTCGCAATATAAGACCAGTTTTGATAAGGATTTTCTCGAATTTGTGTCGCACTAATATTAACAAAATCACGATCAGCATCAACAATAACAACAGGGCAACCAAAATAGCGTTCATGCTGTTTGACATCTTGTGATTCGCTAGTAAATACCACAGTAGGTTCGATTTTATGTTCCAATAAAATACGTTTTATACTGTCACTCCAATCTTGCCAACCGTTGGGATAATAGTTAATACCCGCTTCATCAGAAATATGAATGTGAATATTATGTCTATCTTTAAAGGTTTCTTTTAACCATGAGAAGCGATCACTTACTTGAGGCTGTCTAGGTAGGCGGCTTTTTTCAAATAGTTGTTTATCACGTATTGCCTCACAACCCAACATGACGTGCAGTTCATCAACTTGTGTCAATGCTTTTTCAATAAGATAAATATGACCACTATGTAACGGATAAAACTTACCAAAAATTAAACCAACTCGATGTTTAGATGACATAATCATTACCAATCAATTTCAAAACTGGATACTAATGTACAGAAAAAACAACCATTTTCTAACCAATTGATGCTATTTAATATGATAAAATTACAAAAGTGTTAACTTCATCAATTAAATTCATCAATTGTTAGAATCACATCAATTAAGATTGATATTTTATAGCAGATAACACAATCCCTGTTGCTACAGAAATATTTAAAGCCGACATATTATCATTGCCTTGCAAATGGATAATACTATCAGCACAGTTAATTAATTTGTTATTAATTTGTTGAAATAGAACTAAGGCAACTTTCTTGGTAAATTTGAATTGTGATAACTCAGTGGATGAAATCGATTTTAATTGACATGGTAATAATGCAATAACTTGATAGCCATGTTGTTTTAACAAATCAATAGATGCTATAAAATCATCACTTTTAATGGATTCAACGGCTTCAATACCACCTTCAGCAACACGCATTGCGGCACCACTATCGAGTAAGTTAGTTTGCCGTAAAATTA
This sequence comes from Gilliamella sp. M0364, assembly GCF_016100565.1. Taxonomy (NCBI): domain Bacteria; kingdom Pseudomonadati; phylum Pseudomonadota; class Gammaproteobacteria; order Orbales; family Orbaceae; genus Gilliamella; species Gilliamella sp. M0364. The sequence continues at coordinate 27,208 of NZ_JACFSF010000011.1, forward strand.
CGCCATTAACACCAAAAAAAGCTGCACTACGCATTAACCCACCTAAGTTATGCGGATTATTCACATCATCAACAGCAATAATGCAATCTTGAGCTTGATCATCATATTCATCTAAATAATCAAGCAAAGTGAGTGGTATACGTTTTTTAACAATTAAACAAACGCCACCATGATGTGGAGTTTGTGTGATTTTAGTAATTTGCTCTGTTGAGACAACATCATAACCAAGACGTTGTTTGACTAACCAATTAATTAATTCTTTAAATTGATAAGTCATTTCTTGAGTAATAAATAATTTAACAATAGCCAAACGTCGGTGCTTAAATACCGCTTTACAACTATTTTCGCTGTAAACTAATGTCTCTTCCTTTTTTTGACGATAGCCATCATAACCGAATGTTGGTACTTGTTCATTATTTCGAACTTTTTTCTGCCATGGGGAATCATATTCATCCGTTAAATCAAATTGTGCTTTAGCAGGTTTTACGGTTTTATTAAATTTTTTTGGTTTAAAGGTTTCGATCCGGTCATGTTTTGCTTTTGAATCAGAATGAAAACCTTCATTATTACGTTTATTTTTATAATCACCGCCACGTTCTTTGGCTGAACGGTTTTTCACTCTCGCTTCGCTATTTTTAGCATAAAAAATAGTGGGCTTACTTTTTTCACTAGTATCGTTCATATTATTCCCAATTAAAGACAATTATCGTGTACGAATGGTTGGTGCAACTTTATCTAATACACCATTAACAAATTTATGACTATCTTCTGCGCCAAAGGTTTTAGTAAGATCGATAGCTTCATTGATAACAACTTTATAAGGGACATCATGTCGCTTCATTAATTCATATAGAGCAATTCTTAATACGGCTAATTCAACTTGACCGAGTTCATCAACAGTTCTTTCTGTTAAATAAGGAGTCATTTTCTCATCTAATTCTGTGGTATTTTTGGCAACACCATGCAGTAATTCTCTAAAATATTTGGTGTCGACACCTTTCATATCTTGTTCAGCCATGAAGCTGCTCTCAACATCAGCAAGATCATTTCTAGAAATTTGCCAAGAGTAAATAGCTTGAACTGCACACTCTCTTGCTCGACGACGAGGATTAACTAACGCCACTAAATTACTCCTTAATTGTTTTAATCACATTTAACATTTCAAGTGCGGTTAGTGCCGCTTCTGCACCTTTATTGCCCGCTTTAGTTCCTGCTCGTTCTATGGCTTGTTCGATACTTTCAGTAGTTAAAATACCAAAACCAACTGGTATCGTAAAATCTAAACTAGCATTCAATAACCCTGAACTTGATTCGCCAGCAACAAAATCAAAATGAGCAGTACTACCACGGATAACCGTGCCCAATGCAACAATTGCATCATATTTTTTTGACTGTGCAGCAACTTTTGCTGCTAAAGGAATTTCATAAGCGCCTGGCACCCAAATAACGGTAATACTGTTATCGTCTACTTCACCGATACGAGTAAGTGCATCTATGGCACCATTAACTAAACTTTCATTAATAAATTGGTTAAAACGTGCCACAATAATCGCTACTTTGGCTTCAGGCGCAGCAACTTTACCTTTAATTGTTTGCATATTCATTCCTTACCGATTGATTCTGGATGCAATTTTATAATCTCTTTCAGAGATAAAAATCATTAGGTGATTATACCACAAATTAAAGGCTTATCCTATTAGCAAAAAGAGGATTTAATCTATTTAAGACAAGCTTTAATGAAAATAGTTATTAACTATTTATAGTATGAAAATAGTTAATTTATTAAAGGTCATTTTTGCATTTATTAATAATTATTTATTTGATAACTATTCTATTATGTACTTGTAATCAATTGAAATATTTTACCTATTATAAAAAATTTATTGTTATTGCTTGCAAGCTGTTATTAACGAATTACAATGGTTATGGAAAAGCTTTTTATTTAAAGAGGTATTATTAATGTACATTAACACCATTCGTGATGAATTAAATCAGGCAATTGACGTGTTGACCAATTTCGTTGCAAACGATGACAATCTAAAAAAAATCCAACAAGCAGCTATTTTAATTGCAGACTCATTTAAACAAGGTGGAAAAGTACTTTCATGCGGTAATGGCGGATCACATTGTGATGCAATGCATTTTGCTGAAGAACTAACTGGACGTTTTCGTGATAACCGCCCTTCATATCCAGCAATTGCTATATCTGATGTTAGTCACATCTCATGCGTGGGCAATGATTATGGTTTCGATTACATATTTTCTCGTTACATTGAAGGCGTTGGACAAAAAGGTGATGTATTATTAGGCATTTCAACTTCAGGAAATTCAGCTAATGTACTTAAAGCAATTGAAGCTGCTAAACAAAAAGGTATGAAAATTATCACACTGACAGGTAAAGATGGCGGGAAAATGAATGGATTAGCTGATGTTGATATTCGTGTGCCACATTTTGGCTATGCAGATCGTGTACAAGAAATCCATATCAAAGTAATTCATATTTTAATTCTACTTATTGAAAAAGAGATGGCTTAATATGTGCGAATTATTGGGTATGAGTGCCAATGTACCGACCGATATTTGTTTTAGTTTTACTAGCTTAATCAAACGTGGGGGCGATAAAGGTCCTCACAAAGATGGCTGGGGTATAACTTTCTATGAAGGTAAAGGATGTCGAACGTTTAAAGATCCTCAGCCATGTAGTTTTTCACCCATTGCTAAATTGGTTCAACAATACCCAATAAAATCAACTGCTGTTGTTGCTCATATCCGCCAAGCTAATCGCGGTGGTGTTGCACTAGAAAACACTCATCCTTTTACCCGAGAACTATGGGGTAAAAATTGGACTTTTGCACATAATGGGCAATTAACTGATTATGAAAAATTAGATACAGGAATATTTCAACCAGTTGGATTAACTGATAGTGAATATGCCTTTTGTTATTTAATAAATGAATTACATAAAAAATACCCACAGCAACCATCCAATAATATTGAGCTTTTTGAATATATTAGAGAGTGTGCAATTAAACTAACTCAATTAGGTATTTTCAATATGCTACTTTCTGATGGTGAGTATGTGTTTGCCTATTGTTCAACTAATCTACACTGGATCACCCGAAAAGCACCATTTGGAAAAGCCAAGTTGATTGACGAAGATGTTGAGATAGATTTTCAAAAACATACGACACCAAATGATGTAGTAACAATAATCTCAACTATGCCATTAACTTCGAACGAAGTATGGACTAAGTTAGCTAGTGGTGAAGCAATTTTATTTAAAAATGGCGAAATTAGCCAATCTTTCTCATCTTGACCTTAGTCATAGGTGGCTCATTTTTAAATAAATATTCTAAATATCCTAAAGTTAATAGACCGACTAACGTTAAGATTATCCATGGTAAATGCGGTAAACCGATTTGGAGGGCCAGATCATAAAGCCAGCCAGCACCGGTATAACCAATAAAACCACCTAATGCCAATCCCAACCGACTAAACCCCATATAGCTACCTTTAGCTTTAGGATTGGTTAAGACAGTTGCTAATGTTTCTCTAGCTGGTTCAGCAATAATAGCCCCAAAATAAAACAATGCTATAAGAGAGAGTAAAATAGATAATTGTGATGTAAAGCCAATAATAATAAAAGCAAACGACATCAAGAATAATCCAAATTTAAGACGTTGATCCAATCTGAAATATTTTTCACTTATTCGAGCAAGAGGATAAAGCAAACATAGTGATATTGTCGCTTGGATAGCATACATCCATTTTACATAACTAGGGCTACCCGATACGTTGGTAATGGTTAAAGGTAACATCAACATAATTTGTACCCACAGCACATAATAACCAGTTAAAGTAAGTACATAATGAGTAAATTTTCTATCTTTGAGAACCATCTTCATGCCGTTAATAATCGGTGCTTTACCAATTGCAATATGATAGGCCGGTAAATAGATCAGATTAAAAATACCACATAAAAAGAAGATAAAAGCGCCACACCAACAGACTAATTGAAAATCGTAATCGATTAAAATACCACCGATAAGAGCACCAATAACTGCGCCTGCATTGTCTTGTATCATTAGTAGAGAAATAAACTTGCCTCGTTCATGAGGACGAGTAAATTTGATAGTTAATCCCATTCTAGGGGGATCAAATAGCAAACCGCCCAATGCCGAAAGTAAACAAGATACTAATAATAACCAATGTTCTGTTGCTAGTGCCATTGAGATAAATCCAATTGACCGCAAAAACATACCGGTAATTATCATTGGTTTAGCGCCAAAGCGATCAGCGATTGCCCCACCAATCAAACCAAATCCTTGCTGAACAAATTGACGAAAACCTAAAGCAAAACCAACAAATAATGCACTCCAACCAACTTGACTAACAAAATGAGTAGAGACCAATGGAAAGACTACATAAAATCCCAACACAATAAACAAATTATCTAACAATAATATGTATCGACCTTTTTTGCGAACTTGTGAAGGAATTGGCATCTATTTTACTCTTTCGTTTAAATAACCTTGATAATCAGGAATTTCAATTCCCACTTCTTGAGTAAATATTGAGGATTGTATTAAAGCGTTCGCGGTGGCTTGATTAGTGGCAACAGGAATATTCCAAACTGTTGATAAGCGTAACAACGCTTTTACATCTGGATCATGCGGAACAGCATTAAGTGGATCCCAGAAAAATATCAGAATATCAATCTTACCTTCAGCAATTAAAGCACCGATTTGCTGATCGCCCCCCATAGGCCCACTGAGCATTGGTGTAATATCTAAACCGGTCTCTTTTTTTATTAATGTGCCTGTCGTACCTGTTCCACATAAATTATGATGAGAGAGCTCTTCGCGATTTTTTTTGCACCAATTCAATAATGCTTCTTTTAAGTGGTCATGTGCCACCAAAGCAATATTTTTTTTTGCAGGTAATTTTCGAGTAATATACTGCATTAAAATAGTCCTAATTGATTATTATTTTTTATTTTTATCAGACTATCTATTAAAGCGCAAGCGGTATTTAATGAAAAGATCACAACAAAAAAGGCACCTAAGTGCCTTTTATTTAATCTTAAGATAAAGATAATTAGAATTGATAAATTAATCCTAATGCTACAGTATCTTTAGCGGTTGCTTTGATTTGAGATTTAGTAAATGTACCATCTTCATATAAACTACGACGTGCACCAATATCATTTTTATCTAACAAGTTGATTTTGTAATCAACAATTGCTGATAAGTTTTTATTGAAGTCATAAGTTAAACCTACATCAACATATTTAGCTAAATCATTACCTTTAAGACCGCTATCATTAGTTAAACTAGATGCATCTTTAACTTTGTGTTGAATATAAGCAACAGATGGTGTTAAACGACCAATATCAAAATCAATACCGTATTGCGCAACTAATTCAAAACCTTTGGTTTTTAAATCATCAGCCTTACGGGTTGTTGAAGCATTGTCCCAACCGGCTTTTTGTTTACCTTGAATATAAAGTGCTGCTAAATAAAGATTGTCGTTGTCATATTTAACACCTGCTGACCATGCTTTAGCATCTTTATGACCACCTGTTTGTGCATAACCGGCACCGATTGATAAACCTGTATCTAATACATCCCAATCAATTACCGAACCCCAAGCTTCAGCGCTGTCATGAGCAGTACGTTCGTGATGATTTAGATATTGAGTTGAACTATTGTCCCCATTATCGGCATATTGAACTGCAAAACGTAGACCGTTAACTAAACCAAAGAAGTCTGAGTTACGATAAGTTGCTACTGCTTTGGTTCTTGCGGTTAATGCATAGATATCATTATTTGATGCATCGCCACCAAACTCAGGTAAAACGTCAGTATATGAAGTTAAGGTTTTTAATACACCGTCGTTACGGCCATAATCAAATGAACCAAAATCACCAAAGTTTAGACCTGCATAAGCATAACGAGTTTCGTTATCAGCATCAGATCCTGTTTTAGCTTCATATTCCCAGCGACCATAACCACTCAACCCATCAGTAATTTGTGTTTGTCCTGACATCCCTAAACGAGCAGTGGTTTTGTCACCTTCGCCAGTTTGATTATCACGATCAGTAATATAGTTCAAGGCATAAACTCGACCATAAAAGTCAACTTTATTACCATCTTTGTTCCACACTTCAATTGAAGCGCTTGCTGTACCTGCAACTAATAGAGCAGGAATAGCGATTGCTAATAGATTACGTTTCATTTAGTTACCCTCTTAGGTATTTTATTATTAAAGATACAAAATATTTTGTTCTTGATTTAATAAATAGCTGCTGTTAATTAGCAACTAAATTATTACTGGGATATCTATTATTATTGTTAAATACTAGATTTTTATTGCAAACATTATGGATTAATAACGTTTCTAAGATATTATTCTGCGAATTGAGATTATTTTATGACTTAAAATAATATTTTTTTAAGCATAAAATGTTTTTTTAGATAACATGACGTTCAATAGATGAAAAAAAAGGCACCTAAGTGCCTTTTTTAGATATTTAAGATATTAAGAGATTAGAATTGGTAAATTAAACCAACACCTAACACATCTTTAGTACCTGGTTTATTTAAGTGACGATCACGTTGGGTTTTAGTATTTAACGCTGCACCAATGTCTTTACGATCTAACAAGTTGAATTTATATTCAACAATTGCACTGAAGTTTTTATTAAGATCATAAGTTGCACCTAAAGATACATATTTAGCTAAAGGAGAATTTACTCCATGACTAGTATAACGAGTATTGTCATATACGAAATGTGCTGAATCATATTTAACTTTATGTTGAACATAAGCTAAAGATGGCGTTAAACGGCCAACTGGTAAATCAATACCATATTGAGCGACTAATTCAAAACCTCTAATTTTGGCATCAACATTTTTTTCATATAATACATCATCATCTTCGTCTATCCATCGACGAGTCACGCTATCTTTAAATTTAGATTGGAAATAAGTAGCACCTAAATATAAATTATAATTATCATATTTAAGACCAGTTGCCCAAGTACTTTGACGATTATGACTATTTGAAGTTTGAGCATAACCTGCACCAGCAGTTAAACCAGTGTCAAAAATGCGCCATTGAACATTTGCACCATAAGCTTCACGAGATTCACCTCTAATAGCATCTTCTCTGAATTTATTAGAGTTATCACCGTTATCAGCATATTGTAATGCAAAACTTAAATCATCAGTTAAACCGAAGAAGTTGTTGTTACGATAAGTAGCAACAGCTTTAGTACGAGCTGAAAGCACGTTCCAAGAATTATTTGCAGCTTCACCACCGAACTCTGGTAATACGTCAGTATAAGCAGTAATAGCTTTTAAAACACCGTCGTTACGACCATAGTCGAATGAACCTGCATCACCAAAGTTTAAACCAGCAAATGCATAACGAACTTCGTTGCTTGAATCTTTACCAGCTTTCGCTTCATATTCCCAACGACCATAACCAGTAATGCCGTCAGTGATTTGAGTTTGACCAGACATACCTAAACGAGCTGAAGTATCATCACCTTCATCTTCTTGACCACGGTCAGTAATATGGTTAGCTGCTTTTACTCGACCATAAAAGTCAACTTTATTACCGTCTTTGTTCCATACTTCGATAGAAGCATTTGCACCAGCTGCTACTAAAAGAGCAGGGATAGCGATTGCTAATAGATTACGTTTCATTTCTTACCCTCATGGTTATTTTTATAAAAAGACACGTCTTTGAGTTGTGTCAATTTTTACAATGATTATTCATCCAAAAATAATGTTTATAACTAACGTTTTTAACTATTATTTTCATCTTACTTTTTACAGTACTGTAAATTATGTATAAAAATTTATTAAAATCAAGTGAACTTTTCGTTAAACGTGATGTCTAAGCTTAAAATAGCGTCTGTTTGATTATTTTTTAATCATTTGTAAAGTTTTGTTAATGCAATATTTGCTATCAACTGACCAAAAGTCAGTTGATAATTTGTACAAATTTTAGAAATTTGCATTACGTGGAGTTCTTGGGAATGGGATCACATCACGAACATTCTGGACGCCAGTGACATAAACAATAAGACGCTCAAAACCTAATCCAAAACCTGAGTGAGGTACAGTGCCATAACGACGTAAATCACGGTACCACCAATAATCTTCTTTTTTAAGGCCTAGTTCATCCATCCGCTTATCTAACATATCTAAACGTTCTTCACGTTGTGAACCACCAATGATTTCACCAATCCCCGGCGCTAATACATCCATTGCTGCAACGGTTTTTCCATCATCATTCATACGCATATAAAACGCTTTGATATCTTTAGGATAGTTTTTAACAACGACTGGCGCTTTAAAATGCTGTTCAGCTAAATAACGTTCATGTTCAGACGCCAAATCAATACCCCAACTTACAGGATTTTCAAATTTAGCATCACAGTTTTGTAAGATAGTAATAGCATCAGTGTAGTCCACTTGGGCAAAATCAGCATTAATAAAGCTTTCAAGACGATTAATGGCATCTTTATCAATGTGCTGTGCGAAAAACTGCATGTCATCAGCTCGTTTTTCAAGCACTTTCTTAAAGACATATTTCAACATATCTTCAGCAAGTTTGGCATTATCGTTAAGATCAGCAAACGCCACTTCTGGCTCCATCATCCAAAATTCCGCTAAATGGCGTGTAGTATTTGAGTTTTCAGCTCTAAAAGTTGGACCAAAGGTATAGACTTTTGAAAGCGCACAAGCATAAGTTTCTGCATTAAGTTGCCCGGAAACAGTCAAAAATGCTTCCTTACCAAAAAAGTCTTTATCAAAATCAACCTTACCATTATCTGTTTTAGGCAGATTTAACATATCCAGTGTTGAAACTCGGAACATTTCACCGGCACCTTCAGTATCAGAGGCTGTAATAATTGGTGTTGAAAGCCAGAAAAAACCTCGTTCATCAAAAAATTGGTGAATAGCTTGCGCTAAGGTATGTCGTACACGAGTAATCGCACCAACAATATTGGTTCTTGCGCGTAAATGAGCTACTTCACGCAGATATTCTATTGAGTGACGTTTAGCTGCCATTGGATAAGTTTCAGGATCATCAACAAAACCATAAACTTCAACTTGCGTTGCTTGTAATTCATATTTTTGGCCTTGACCTGGAGATTCAACAACTTTACCAGTCACTTTTACTGAACAGCCAGCAGTTAAACGCAAAATATCTTGTTCATAATTTGGTAAGTCTTTTTCAATTACCGCTTGAATTGGATCAAAACAAGAACCATCATACACAGCTAAAAATGAGATACCGGCTTTAGAATCACGGCGAGTTCTTACCCAACCTTGAACTGAAATGGTGCTACCAACAGCAATTTTACCTTGTAGCACGTCAACAATAGGAGCAACAGAATTCATTTTAATTATCCATCTCTATTTATTATTTATACAGTAAGTAATATTAAAAGTAATATATAAGCTGAATCTTAATATCCATTTAAGTATTATCAAAAATTGATAATACAGATTATTTATAAGACTATATCACTTTGTTTAATTATTAATATTAATCATCAATATGATTATTAATGATTGACTTTAAACGTTCTTTTTAATTCGTCAATAAAAGCCAAATCTTGCGAAATTGTTTTGCCCGGACTATCAGATAATTTAGCTACAGCTTGATTATTGCATTCCGTTAGTTTTAATACAATGTTTAACGATTTGGTATTTACTTCTATAGACGGAATATCACAAGCAAGAAAACCACCGATACCAAAAGATAATTTCACCCGATGATTAAAGTGTCGATAAATTTTCAGCGCTTTATCAAAGTTTAGACTATCAGAGAACACCAGTAATTTTGTTTTAGGATCAATTCCTAATTGCTGATAATGGCTAATCGCTTTTTCACCCCATTCAATCGGATCGCCCGAATCATGACGTAGACCTTGATAATGAGACGCGAAATAATAGTCAAAATCACGTAAAAAAGCATCCATAGTAATACAATCTGTTAACGCAACACCCAAATCATCTGGATATTCATCTAACCAAACTTGTAATGCCGTTTTTTGGCAATCATGCAAGTTAGGGCTTAAACGTTGATGGGCTTGGAACCATTCATGGGCTTGAGTGCCAACTGGGGTTAACCCTAAACGATATGCCAATAAATAATTACTAGTACTATGAAAATTGGCAAAATGATTTTGTAAATAACTCACTACCGCTTCTTGTACTGCAAAAGAGTAGCGTCGTCGTGTGCCAAAATCCAGCAAATTAAAACCAGACATATCAAGATCACTAGTTTGCTCATCAAATCTGGCTAATTTATCTTTAAGTCTTGCTAATGCTTGTTCAACGCCGATATTTGGCGAACGATCTTTATGAACAATTTCACTAATAACCGCCAGCAATGGCACTTCCCACAAAATAACATCAACCCATTTGCCTTCAATTTGAATCACCAGCAAACCATCTTCGTTTTTAATCGTTAATAACTGACTATTAAAACGCCAGTTTTTTAACCAGTTTAAATAATCAGATTTAAAAAAGGTAATACCAGATAAATAGGCAAACTCATCATCGGTAAGTGTTAAAGACTCCATTAATTTAACTTGATGGGCGATTTGATCGGCATATTGACCAAGTAGATCATCACTACGACAGCGAAACTGTGCAACGACAGTCGCTTCAGGATAATGATGAAAAACGGCCTGCTGCATATGCAACTTATAAGCATCAGTATCTAATATTGATGTAATTATTGCGGGTAACATGTCTATCTATTATCAGTTCTTTAAAGAAAATTCCGATGATTATAGCAGAATAATAATTAAGATATAAATTAATTATCTAATAAGATTATTTTTAATAGGCTATAATATTTCATATAGAGATTTTGGTAAAATTAATCGAAATTCATTCCAAAATGATAAACAAATATAATTCATTCTATTTTAAAAGAATAATCATAGACACTAATGGGTATTAACCCCGTTTTGATTAATTCGAATACATAATTAGCACATCACTTACAAAGGTATATAAACATGAGTACAACGACAACTGATATACAACCGACTGCTAAATATCGTCATGACTATAAAACACCGGACTTTACTATTACTGACATCGATCTTGATTTCGATTTAGCGGCAGAAACAACGACAGTTATCGCCCGTAGTCATATCATCAAAAAAAATTCTCAAGCCAACGATTTAGTATTAGATGGCGAAGAACTTAAATTGGTTTCAATAAATATTGATGAACAACCATGGTCTGATTATCAAATCACTAAAACGGGATTAACAATTAAAAATGTCCCTTCCGAATTTACCTTAACTATCGTTAATCAAATTAAGCCTATCGATAATACAGCACTTGAAGGACTATATGTTTCTGGTGATGCACTATGCACGCAATGTGAAGCAGAAGGTTTCCGCCATATTACTTACTACCTTGATAGACCTGATGTTCTAGCACGATTTTCAACTAGAATTACCGCTAATAAACAACAATATCCTTACTTATTATCTAATGGTAATCGCATTGCACAAGGAGAACTTTCCGACGGTAGACATTGGGTGCAATGGCAAGATCCATTTCCTAAACCGGCCTATTTATTCGCATTAGTAGCTGGTGATTTTGATATTTTAAAGGATCAGTTTATCACTCGTTCTAATCGAAAAATTGATTTAGAAATTTATGTCGATAAAGGCAATTTAGATCGTTCACAATGGGCAATGACCAGTTTAAAAAATGCCATGCGCTGGGATGAAATCCGTTTTGATTTAGAATATGATTTAGATATCTTTATGATTGTAGCCGTTGATTTTTTCAACATGGGAGCAATGGAAAATAAAGGCCTTAACATTTTCAATTCTAAATATGTCCTTGCTAAACCCGAGACCGCGACCGATGATGATTATATCGGGATTGAATCAGTAATTGGTCACGAATATTTTCATAATTGGACCGGTAATCGAGTCACTTGTCGTGATTGGTTTCAACTTAGCCTAAAAGAAGGATTAACAGTATTTAGAGATCAAGAATTTACTTCTGACCAAGGACTTAGAGCAGTTAAACGGATTGCCGATGTCAAACTATTGCGCACCGTACAATTTGCTGAAGATGCAAGCCCAATGTCTCATCCTATTCGTCCCGAACAAGTAATTGAAATGAATAATTTTTATACTGTTACCGTATACGAAAAAGGTGCAGAAGTGATTCGTATGATGCATACATTATTAGGTGAAGATAACTTCCAGGCTGGTATGAAACTTTATTTCCAACGCCATGATGGTAGTGCAGCAACTTGTGATGACTTTGTTGCAGCTATGCAAGATGCATCAGGAATTGATTTAACTCAGTTTAAATTATGGTACAGTCAATCAGGTACACCAGTATTAACAGTAACTGACAGTTATAATCCACAAAATCAACAATATACCTTAACTGTTGAGCAACATACGCCGGCAACGCAAGATCAAAGTCAAAAACAGGCACTACATATTCCATTAGATATCGAACTTTATCAGCAAAATGGTGATGTGATTGCATTGCAATATCAAAATAAACCTATTCATCATGTACTAAATGTAACCCAAGCCAAACAAGAATTTGTTTTTGATCATGTTTCAGAAAAACCAATTGTTTCACTATTAAGAGATTTTTCAGCACCGGTAAAACTCAATTACAATTATCAAGATCACGATCTTATATTCTTAATGCAACATGCCAGCAATGCTTTTAGTCGTTACGATGCTGCGCAAATGTTATTAGCCAAATATGTGCATATGAATGTAAATAATTATCATCAGAATTTATTAATGACGATTCCTGAGTCAGTATTAGATGCTTTTAGAGGAATATTACTATCAGATACTGCTGAACCGGCACTTATCGCACAAATACTGACTTTACCTTCGGAAAATGAATTGGCAAATCTATTTGATATCGTTGATCCGATAGCGATTTATCAAGTTCGCCAATTCTTATTAGGTGTCTTTGCTAATGAACTCTATGATGAACTAACCGCGGTTTATCATCATAATCAAACTGCACAATATCAGATTGAACATGCAGATATTGGCAAACGCATGCTGAAAAACTGCTGTTTATCATTGTTAGCTTATGCTGACGATAAATCGCTAGCAAATACTTTAGTTGAACAACAATATCAACAAGCCAATAATATGACAGATTCATTAGCGGCGCTTACCACAGCAGTAAAAGCGCAATTAACATGTCGACATACATTACTCTCCGATTTCGATGATAAATGGTATCAAGATGGTTTAGTAATGGATAAGTGGTTGGCTTTAAATGCGACAAGTCCAGAGCAAAATGTATTATCAACAGTGAAAAAACTGCTTAATCATCGCTCTTTTTCACTCAATAATCCAAATCGAATAAGAAGTCTAATTGGTGCTTTTGTTAACAATAATCCTGTTGCTTTTCATGCTGAAGATGGCAGTGGTTACCATTTCTTAGTTGAAATATTAATGGAACTAAACCAGAAAAACCCACAAGTGGCATCAAGACTTATTGATCCACTTATTCGATTAAAACGTTATGATGAAAATCGTCAGAAAAAAATGACAGCTGCTTTAGAAAGCTTATTAAAACTAGATAACTTATCTAAAGATCTATATGAAAAAATCACTAAAGCGTTAGCTGCATAATAAATTAACAACATTAAAAGGAGCAAAATCCCATCTTGCTATTGGTCAATAAGATTCAGTTAAGGTGGGATTTTTAATTAAACAACAGCAAATTTGCTACCCAAAACCCCGTTCCTCAAAATTTTTGCCGAAATTAAAATGAGTTTGAAAAATGACAATGATAAAAGAAATTAGCCCATTACAACTAAAACAAAAAATTGAGAGTAAAGCACCACTCTATTTACTTGATGTCCGAGAAGCTAATGAAGTCGCCATTTGTATGCTTGACGGCGCCAATCATATTCCAATGAATTTAATACCGCTTTATTTAGATAAAATTCCTGACGGAGTAGATATTGTGATTTATTGCCATCATGGTGTAAGAAGCCTCAATGTGGCTAACTATCTGGTCGAAAATGGTTTTGATAGTGATTTTCTATATAATTTAACTGGTGGCATTGACGCATGGGCACAACGCATTGATACCAGTATGCCTAAATATTAAATAGCCCGTATTTAAACGGGCAAATTTATTATTCTTGAGGCATGACCCAATAACCATTTTGATTATGTTCTTTCATATAATCTTTAAATTGCTGCGACTGATAAATGCGTTTTATATCTTTTGCCCACTGGCTATTTTCATTACCACCATTAACCACCACCATGATTTCTAAATCAGGGATAATTGTTTCTGATAACAGCGCTTTTTTCGAATCTATATTGGCAGAATAAACGATACTTCCCGGAATTACGGCAAAGTCTAACTCATTTAAGACTCTAGGAATATTGGCAGAATCCATTTCAACAATATCCACACCAGCAATATTTTCGGCAATATCATTTTTGCTAACAATGATTGGATTAGTATTTGGTTTTAACTTAATCCAACCGGCTTTTTCCAATAAATTATATGAGCGAGCCGCATTTGAGGCATCTTGAGGAATACCAATTTTAGCACCAGAAAAGACATTTTTGATTGAAGTATATTTATTCGAAAATATTGCCGCAGGCACTGAAGGTACATGCACTACCGGTTTTAAGTTAGCTTTACGTTGACTATTAAAAACGTCCATATAAGCGGTATGCTGAGCGACAGTTAAATCTATACTTCCTTCACTTAATGCTACATCAGATTCTAATAAATGCGGAAAATTAACTAATTTAACTTTATAACCTTCAGCTTCAAGTATTGGTTTAACAGCATCTTTGAACAGATCATTATACGGTCCTGGTGATACCCCCATACTGATCTCTTTTTTAGTTTGATTATCAACCTTAGATGATGAGTTATCACATGCGCTAATTAAAAAAATAGAACTAAATAATGCCAATAGTGCAACATTGTTAACAAATTTTTGTTTGATAAAACTTATTTTCATTTGAACTATCCTCAGTGAAATGTAAATTTAACAAACACTCTAACATACAAATAACAATTCATTTATTCCATGTACTTCTATCTTATAACTTTTTGGAATAAGTTATAAAAAACGATTATTAGAGCAAAAAAGTCAGCTGTGCTACCGTAAAAGTATCAAAAATTGATATCTATTGGATATGCCATGACTGACACGATTGCCCCTATTGTTGAGCAACTTTTTCTTGATTTACATAAAAATCCAGAACTTTCCAATCAAGAATTTGAAACAACAAAAAAGTTAAGAACTTGCCTAGAACAAGCTAACATTCGTATTTTAGAACTGGGGGCAAAAACTGGTGTTATCGCCGAAATTGGCTCAGGAAGCCCAGTTGTTGCCTTACGAGCAGATATTGACGCCCTACCCATAGATGAACAATCTGACTGTCAATACCGTTCAACCAAACAAGGCGTTATGCATGCTTGTGGTCATGACCTGCATACATCTGTGTTAATGGGGGCTGCTTATTTATTAAAAGCCAATGAACAGCAACTAAAAGGGACAGTTCGGTTACTTTTTCAGCCCGCCGAAGAAAATTTTAGTGGCGCGTTACATTTTATCGAAATTGGTGCACTCAATGGTGTTGATGCTATTTTTGGTATGCATAATAATCCTAACTTAACCATTAACCAAATGGCTTCACGAGCAGGCCCATTTTCGGCTAATGTAGATCGTATTGAAATTACGGTAAAGGGAATTGGAGCACACGCTGCAAGACCTGAATCAGGTATTGATCCAATTGTCATTGGTGCACAGATTGTTAATGCGATACAAACAATTTCCAGTCGTACCATAAGTGGACTCGACCCAGTAGTGGTTAGCATTACCAAATTCTTAGGTGGAAACACTTGGAATGTGATCCCTGAAATAGTTGAAATGGAAGGTACCGTAAGGACACTTACCCCCGATATAAGGCTAAAGGTCAAGCAACAACTAACCAGTATTGTCGAAAATATTGCTCTTAGTATGGGTGCTGAAGCCGAGTTGAGATGGTTTGATGGACCACCATCAATCATAAATGTGGCTAAATGGGTCAATTTTTGCCAAAACATTGCTAAACAGGAAGGTTATGAGGTGGTTGACTTTCAACCACAACTCGGCGGTGAAGATTTTGCTCACTACTTACATCATGTTCCCGGTGCATTTATCAATCTTGGCTCGCAAAGCCCCTATGCACTACACCATCCTAAATTTTTAGTTAATCGTAATATGATAATGCCAGCAGCTAATTATCTCGCAAATCTTGCACAACTAGGATTAATTGAATTAGCCCAACATTGATAGGTATAACATAATGATAAAATTTGAAAATGTATCCAAACAATATGAACGCAATGGAATTACGACTCAAGCATTACAAAACATTAATTTAACCATCCAAAAAGGCGATATTTATGGCATTATTGGCTATAGTGGTGCAGGAAAAAGTACACTAGTACGTCTTATAAATTTTCTGGAAAAACCGACACAAGGCGATGTTATTATTCAAAACCAATCATTAAATCAATTATCAAATCCACAACTACGGCAAGTACGTCGTAAAATTGGTATGATTTTTCAGCATTTCAATCTACTTGAATCGAAAACTGTATATGAAAACATTGCAATTCCTTTAGTATTAATCAAAAAAGACAAACAAGCGATTAAACAGAAAGTCTATGAACTGCTTGAGTTTGTTGGCTTAAGTGATAAAGCTCATAGCTACCCTAAAGAGCTATCAGGAGGCCAAAAACAACGTATTGGCATTGCCCGGGCTTTGGCCAATGACCCCGATATTTTACTTTGTGATGAAGCAACATCAGCACTCGATCCGCAAACCACGCAATCGATTTTGGAATTAATCAAAAAAATTAATGATCAATATAAAATTACAGTGGTGTTAATTACCCATGAAATGCATGTTATAGAGCAGGTTTGTCATAAAGTCGCGGTGATGGAAAAAGGTAAAATTATCGAACATGGCAATGTGCTTGATGTGTTTGGTCATCCAAAACATAAAACCACACAAAATTTTGTTAGCTCAGTAATTAATGATCAAATTCCGGCAGGAGTGGTTGAAAATCTCCTAGAGATAGAAGGAAATAAAAGTAATATTAAATTGTTTAAACTCGAATTTCTGGGTCGCTCAGCCTCAGAGCCTGTTATGAATTCACTAATATTACAACAAAAAGTCATCGTCAATATTTTATTTGCTCATATGTCAGAAATTGAAAAAACTGTATTGGGCAGCATGTTTGTTCAACTAAAAGGCAGTGATAGTAATATCGAACAATCGGTACAGTTTCTTCGTGAACATGGAGTCAACGTTACAGAAATCCAACATTGGGAGAACAACTAATGGAAGTAGTAAATAATATTATAAATTATTTAAGCACAACTTTTGCAACCAACGTAACTAGTGCACAATTTGCTCAAGCATCTTATGAAACTTTGTATATGGTAGTTTTTGCTTTAACATTAGGATCATTAATTGGCATCCCATTGGGTATTTGTTTAGTCACTACTCGACCATCGGGATTGCTTGAAAATAAAAAGATTTATCAAATAATTAATCCAATTATTAATCTAGTTCGCTCATTACCTTTTATTATTTTATTAGTGGCAATTCTACCCTTAACCAAATTAATAGTTGGTAGTTCAATAGGTACAACTGCAGCAATTGTGCCTTTAACCTTCTATGTAGCACCATATATTTCTCGATTAGTCGAAAACTCATTGCTCGATGTAAATAGTGGTATTATTGAAGCAGCTGAATCAATGGGCGCAACGCCAATACAAATTATTTGGCATTTTATGCTACCAGAGGCATTTAGCTCTTTAATTTTAACCCTAACTACTGCGACAATTGGTTTAATTGGTGCAACTGCGATGGCTGGAGCCATCGGTGCTGGTGGTATTGGTGATCTAGCCGTTTCATACGGTTATCAGCGTTTTGATACAACGGTTACCTACATTTGTGTCGTGATTTTAGTTATTGCTATTCAATTTGTACAAAGCACTGGTAATTATTTAGCTCGTAAAGCTCGACATGAATAACAGCAACAACCGATAATAAATTGATATATAGTGGTGCTCAATTAACAGTACCACTATGAAATTTCAATACAACTCCGATTACGTCAACTATTACTAAGTTTTTTAGATAAAGTTTTAGCATAAAATGACGAACAATAAAATTCTTAATGTTTTATAATTAAGAAAGTGAAAATTATCAATTCATTTTAACGCATTTGTTTATTTACAATAATCAAGTAAAATACTCAAAATTCAATTATGGTAGTGTAGGAACACATTGTGACTGACACATTACAGCAAAATTTGGTCGAAATTCATGATATGTCTTTTTATCGTGGTACTCGGCCTATTTACAAAAATATGAACCTAACGGTACCCAAAGGCAAAGTCACCGCTATTATGGGACCATCAGGCATAGGTAAAACTACGCTATTAAGACTTATTGGTGGGCAATTAAAACCACAAGCTGGTCAAATTTTATTTGATGGTGAAGATGTACCTAGTATGACGCGCTCACGGCTATATGAAGTCCGTAAACGCATGAGCATGCTATTTCAATCAGGTGCATTATTCACTGACTTATCGGTATTTGATAATGTTGCTTACCCATTACGTGAGCACCTAAATTTACCTGAACCAGTTTTACATAATTTAGTCTTGATGAAGCTACAATCAGTAGGCCTTCGTGGCGCAGCCAATATGATGCCTTCCGAATTATCGGGTGGTATGGCTCGACGTGCAGCGTTAGCCAGAGCTATCGCTCTTGATCCGGATCTCATTATGTTTGATGAACCATTCGCTGGACAGGATCCGATATCAATGGGAGTGATCGTTAAGCTCATCGCTGAACTCAATCAATCGCTGGGCTTAACCTGTATTGTAGTTAGCCATGATGTTAATGAAGTGTTAAGTATTGCTGACTATGCATATATTGTTGCTGAACAACATATTATTGCCGGTGGAACATCTCAAGAATTGCGTAATAACCATGATTTACGCGTTAAACAATTCCTTGAAGGTTTAGCCGATGGTCCAGTACCATTTCACTATCCAGCTGTTGATTACAAATTAGACCTAAGTAGAGGTGTAAACTAATGTTGAACTTAATTGCAAAACTTGGGCAATCAATAATTAATATTATTGCAATGTTAGGCCGCTCAGGACTTATGCTATTTGGTGCACTTATCGGTAAACCTCAATTTAGCAAACAATTTCCATTACTTGTTAAACAATTTTATTTTGTCGGTGTACAATCGCTTTCCATTATTATCGTATCAGGTCTATTTATAGGTATGGTATTGGCATTACAAGGTTACTTTATTTTAACTACCTTTGGTGCCGAAGCAAGCTTAGGTATGTTAGTTGCCCTTGCTCTATTACGGGAGCTTGGTCCTGTGGTTGCGGGATTACTTTTTGCCGGCCGAGCTGGTTCAGCCCTAACTGCCGAAATTGGATTGATGAAGGCCACTGAACAATTATCAAGTATGGAGATGATGGCGATCGATCCATTAAGAAGAATTATTGCTCCACGTTTTTGGGCGGGATTCTTCTGTATGCCATTTTTAACCGCAATTTTTGTCGCTGTTGGTATTTTAGGTGGGGTATTAGTGGGCGTTGATTGGAAAGGTATTGATGCTGGATTTTTCTGGTCTTCCATTCAAAGCAATGTCGATTGGTGGCACGATTTAGGTAACTGTTTTATTAAGAGCTTTGCTTTTGCAATCGCTAGTACTTGGATTGCACTATTTAATGGTTATGATTGCGTGCCAACATCAGAAGGAATCAGTCGGGCAACAACCAACACTGTTGTCTATTCATCATTAGTTATTTTGGGGTTAGATTTTATTTTAACCGCATTAATGTTTAGTAATTGAGGTCATTAAACATGAGTCGTCAAGTTGAAATTACAGTAGGATTTTTTATGGTACTGGTTATTTGCTCAGTACTATTTTTATGCTTTAGAGTTACTGATCCAACATCTTTTGCTAGTCATAATTCTTATCGTGTTTATGCTGTATTTGATAATATTGGTGGTTTAAAGGTAAGATCACCAATTAAAATTGGTGGAGTAGTAATTGGGCGTGTAAGTAATATTAACTTAAAATCAGTCAATGATGATGTTTACAAACCTTATGTTACTATGGATCTAGATGCCCAATACGATAAAATTCCGAGCTCTAGTTCACTTTCTATCAAAACCTCAGGTTTATTAGGTGAACAATTCATTGATATTAATTTTGGATTAGATCAAAACATTGAACAGGAATTAGATGCTTTAGATGCAGACGAGGCCTCTACACCAACCAATAATAATGTTAACAAGAAGCCTGTTTATCTTATAGACGGTTATGTGATTAACAATACTAAACCAGCAATGGTTATCGAAGATTTAATTGGACAATTTTTATATAGTACTGGTGGTTCGTCAGATAAAGACAAAAAACAAGATACTAACGAAAGTAAGGAGTAATTATGTTAACCAGATTGAAACAAAGCTTATTTTTAATACTTGCATTAATGATAAGTACAGCAGCGTTTGCAGAAAATGACCCATATAAAGATATGCAAGTTGCAGCAGACAAAATTTTTAATACCATGAAAGCGCAATCAGCGACGCTTAAATCAAATCCAAATAAACTTAAAGATATTGTCAGAGCTGACTTACTACCTTATGTACAAGTTAAATATGCTGGTGCACTCATCTTAGGTAATGCATATAAAACTGCAACTGATACACAACGTACGGCTTATTTCAACGCTTTCGAAAACTATCTAGTTCAAGCTTTTGCCCAAGCGCTTTCAATGTATAACGGTCAATCTTATCAAGTTGAAACCTCAAAAGATTTAACCGGTAAATCGCTAATTTCTATCCGTGTATTACTAAATCAACCAGATAAAAATCAACAACCATTACGAATTGATTTCCAATGGCGAAAAAATACCGTAACTGGTGAATGGAAAGCTTATGATTTAATAGCGGAAGGCGTAAGTATGATTACAACCAAACAAAATGAATGGTCAACAATTTTACGCCAAGATGGAATTGACGCATTAACTAAACAGTTAAATGATCTATCTAATCGCAATATTGATCCAAACGCTAAACAAAAAGGTTAGTTCATCATGTCGCGAATCCAAGCAGAAAAACAACAAAATACACTTAATTTAATCGGTGAGCTTGATGCTCACTCATTAAATGATTTATGGTCAACACAAAAAACACTTTTAAATGGTGTAACGGATATCAATGTAACTCAAGTTACCCGCGTTGACTCTTCTGGGCTCGCGACACTAGTCTATTTTTGTAACCAATATAATATCAAATTAACCGGGATCAGCCCCCAGTTACAAACATTAATTGAACTTTATGATTTGCAAACGGTCATTAATCAGTAACTGTTAATGCAAATTCATAATAAAAAACCCCTTTCCTCAAAATTTTTTAATAAACAAAATATAGATAATAAGAGTTTAAATAATGGATAAGCAAGAAATTATAGCTAAATTAAAAAATTCACTCGACCTCGATGATGTTCATGTAATGACTGATGATGGCAGCCACTTTCAAGTTATTGCAGTTAGTGAAATCTTTGCCGAATTAAGTCGAGTAAAAAAACAACAAGCTATTTATGCACCTTTAGCCGAATTTATTAATGATAATCGGATCCATGCATTATCAATCAAAACCTATACACCGACTGAATGGCAACGTGAGCGTAAATTAATGGGTTTATAATTAAACCCAATCAGCATTTTGACTTGAATTAAGGTTTTTAGCCACAACATAATGTTTTATTAAGAACCATAATCATTCGCATAAGGTATCGCAGTATGACTAACCCACTATTAAGCAATTCATCATTACCCCAATTTTCAAAAATTAAACCTGAGCATGTTCTGCCTGCTATTCAAGAGACATTAAACAACTGCCGTAAAACAATCGAATCAGTATTGGAACAAAATAGTGAATACACTTGGGATAACCTAATACAACCCATTGATGAAATGGATGAAAAATTTAGCCGAGCGTGGTCACCGGTTAGTCATCTTAATTCAGTGAAAAATAGTCCTGAATTACGTGAAGCTTATGAAGCTTGTTTACCATTACTCTCGGAATACAGCACTTGGGTTGGACAACATAAACCGCTATATCAAGCTTACAAACAACTCAAAGATAGCAAGCATTATGAAAATTTAAGTAAGGCACAGAAAAAAGTTATCGACAATGCCTTACGTGACTTTGAATTATCTGGAATCGGCTTATCAGATGATAAACAAAAACGTTACGGTGAAATTGTTGCTAAACTTTCAGAATTATCATCGCAATATAGTAATAATGTATTAGATGCAACAATGGGATGGTCTAAACTAATTACTAATGTTGACGACTTGTCTGGATTACCTGAAAGTGCCTTAGCCGCAGCAAAAGAACAGGCAAAAGCTAAAAATCAAGAAGGTTGGTTACTAACTTTAGATATGCCAAGTTATTTACCGATTATGACTTACTGTGATAATCGAGACTTACGCTTTGAACTTTATCAAGCATATAATACTCGCGCATCCGATCAAGGGCCTAATGCAGGTAAATGGGATAATACCGATATTATTAAACAAATTCTATCACTTCGTGATGAACTCGCTAAATTACTCGGTTTTGAAACTTATGCTGATAAATCATTAGCAACCAAAATGGCTGAAACAACCTCGCAAGTTACTGCCTTTTTAACTGATTTAGCCAGCAAGGCCAAACCACAAGGTGAAAAAGAGTTAGCCGATTTAAAAAGATATGCTTATGAGTTCTTTGGAGCTAGTGATATTAAACCTTGGGATATCGCTTATTACAGCGAAAAACAAAAACAACATCTATATACTATCAATGATGAAGAGCTTCGTCCCTATTTCCCTGAACAACGTGTCGTTAGTGGATTATTTGAAGTCGTGCGTCGTATTTTCGGTATTACCGCTAAACAACGCCATGACGTAGAAGTTTGGGCGCCAGAGGTAAAATTTTATGATCTTTATGCTGCCAATGGTGAATTAAAAGGTAGTTTTTATCTCGACCTATATGCCCGTGAGCATAAACGCGGTGGAGCTTGGATGGATGATTGTATTGGCCAAATGCGTTTTGCTGATGGTCATATCCAAAAACCTGTGGCCTATTTAACCTGTAATTTCAATCGTCCAATTGGCGATAAACCCGCATTATTCACCCACAATGAAGTCACCACATTATTCCATGAATTTGGTCATGGATTACATCATATGTTGACTGAAATTGAGGTATCGTCGGTAGCAGGTATTAATGGTGTGCCATGGGATGCGGTTGAATTACCAAGTCAATTTTTAGAAAATTGGTGCTGGCAACCTGAGGCTTTAGAATTTATCTCCGGTCATTATCAAACTGGAGAACCTTTACCTAAAGAGATGTTAGATAAAATGCTAGATGCCAAAAACTTCCAAGCAGCATTATTTATTTTACGTCAATTAGAATTTGGTTTATTTGATTTTAAACTACATAGTAACAAAGCACCGGATATTTTAGAGACATTAAAGCAAGTCAGGCAACAAGTTGCAGTAGTTCCTACTGTTGATTGGGGACGGTTCCCACATGCGTTTAGCCATATTTTTGCTGGTGGTTATGCGGCTGGTTATTATAGTTATCTTTGGGCGGAAGTTTTATCAGCAGATGCATTTTCTCGTTTTGAAGAAGAAGGGATTTTTAATGAATCAACCGGTACTGCATTTCTTGATAATATTTTGTCGCAGGGTGGCAGTGATGAACCTATGACATTGTTTAAAAATTTCCGTGGCCGTGAGCCACAACTTGAGGCATTACTTCGTCACTATGGAATCCACTAATATCAATTCTGCTCAGCTAAAACAATTAGCTGAGCAGTGGTTATCCGATCATATCGAACTTCCATTTGTTTTAGTTAGTCAAGCTCATCAACTTGAGTTACAAAAAACCGATGAGCCAAAATTAGGGGCAGTCGCAGTTAATTTTGTGTCAGGCACAATGGCACATCGTCGTCAATTTGGTGGTGGTCGTGGTGAAGCTATCGCCAAAGCTGTTGGAGTTAAAGGTAATTACTTACCAACCGTTATAGATGCCACTGCTGGATTAGGACGAGATGCCTTCGTATTAGCTTCTATTGGCTGTCAAGTTACAATGTTTGAGCGTCATCCTGTGGTCGCCGCCTTACTCGCTGATGGACTTGATCGTGCTTATCAAGATCCGACTATTGGTCAATTATTACAAAAACAGTTACGTTTAATTTATAATTCAAGCTTACATGGACTCAGCTTATATCAAGATAAACCTGATGTTGTGTATCTTGATCCGATGTTTCCACATCGACAAAAAAGTGCATTAGTCAAAAAAGAGATGCGTATTTTTCAACAATTAGTCGGTAGTGATCTTGATGCCGAAAGTTTGCTCGAACCGGCAAGGCGAATAGCCAAAAAACGAGTTGTTGTCAAACGGCCTGATTATGCACCATTTTTAGCCAATCAAAAACCAACGGCTGAAATTAAAACTAAAAATCATCGTTTTGATATTTATACACCATTAGATTGTATATAGGAACAGTATTTAAATATGCGACTGGATAAATTTCTGGCTCACCATCTGGGTGTAAGCCGAACCATAGTTAATAAAGAACTCAAAGCCCAAAAAGTTACCGTTAATGGTGATATTGTCAAATCAGGGGCTTATCATATCTCACCAGATCAAATTGTAGAATATGATGGTTTCGAAATCGTCCCTATTACCGAAAATCGCTACTTTATGCTCAATAAACCGCAAGGTTATGTCTGTTCTACTGATGATCCAGATCATCCAACTATCCTCTATTTTATTGATGAACCTATGGCAGAAAAACTGCATTCAGCAGGCAGACTGGATCTTGATACCACTGGTTTGGTTTTATTAACCGATGATGGTAAGTGGTCACATCGAATAACATCACCTAAACATCATTGTGAAAAAGTCTATCAAGTGACAGTTGAACAACCACTTACCGCTAATCTTATTGATATATTTAAACAAGGCATTCAGTTAAAAAGTGAAAAAACTCTAACCGAACCAGCTAAATTGATTATCATTGACGATTATCATGCAGAACTCACTATAAGCGAAGGGCGATATCACCAAGTAAAACGAATGTTTGCAGCGGTAAATAACCATGTCACCCAATTACATCGCAAACAGATCGGCAATATTGTTCTTAATATACCTGAAGGCGAATATCGGCCGCTTACTCAGGACGAGATCAATTCGTTTAATTAGTATTTTTGATTAGATTGAATAAATAATTATTTTTTTGCTAAATTTTAGCTCCAAAGGAATAACGACGTGCAAACACAAGATCCGCAAATAGAAATCAAAGTTTCTAAACAAGCACTCATTTTTATTCTTGGTTTAATTTCAATGTTGATGCCATTATCCATTGATATGTATTTGCCAAGTATGCCAACTATTGCCGAAAAATTTAATGTTGCCGACTCCACTGTACAATTAACGATAAGTTGTTATTTATTAGGATTTTCACTAGGCCAACTTTTATTTGGGCCCCTAACCGATAGCTATGGGCGACGAAAAGTTTTAACTTTTGGGCTAATTATCTTTATCATTGCTGCATTATGTTGTGGTCTAGCTGCCAATATAAATCAATTAATTACTGCCCGCTTTTTTCATGGCATAGCGGCATCAGCAACTACAATTGTCATTAATGCATTAATGAAAGATATTTATCGTGATCGTGATGAGTTTTCAAAAATGATGTCTTTTGTCATGCTCATATCCAATGTTGCCCCACTACTTGCACCAATTATTGGCGGTTTTATTCTATTCTGGTTTGACTGGCAAGCGAACTTCTATGTTCTTAGTTTAATGGCTATCATCTGCCTTAGTTTGGTAACAATCAATATTCCTGAAACCTTAGCTAAATCAAAACGTGATAAATTCAGCATAATTAGAATTTTAAGTAATTTCATTGCGTTATTTAGACATAGGCAAGTATTTACTTATATGATGATTGGCGCATTTTCTGGAGCAGGACTATTCTCATTTCTTAGTCTGGGGCCATTTGTTTATATTAATTTACATGGCGTTGCTTCAATCAATTTTGGTTATTACTTTGCTATAAATATTTTAGTTATGATATTTATGAACACCCTGAATAGCCGTCTGGTACGACGAGTTGGCTCGATAAAAATGATACAATTAGGATTATTAATTCAGTTTATAATGACAATTGGTATGGCAATTACTAGTATATTTAACTTAGGATTTTTCTTTTTAGTCATATTTATTGCTGGTTATATCGGTTGTATTTCAACCATAGGAGGGAATTGTATGGCGGTAATTCTTGATTGTTATTCTCATATCGCCGGTACCGCCTCCTCACTTGCTGGCACGATTCGCTTTGCTGTTGCCGGCGCTATTGGTGTTTTACTTTCTACGCTCGTTTCAACACATACTACAAGCTCGGTTACTAATAGTTTAACTGAATGGTTAATGGTTGGTTCAATGGTGATCTGTAACTTCTTAGCCGTTGGTTTATTTTTGAGTGTTAGAAATATAACAAGGAAAAAAACATGATTTATCTATTAGGCAACTTAAAACCACAAATTAATCCAACTTGCTTTATTGCCAAATCTGCCGATATTATTGGTGATGTGGTATTAGATGAAAATGTATCTATCTGGTTTAATGCAGTTTTACGTGGCGATATCGCCAAGATACATGTTGGTAAAAATAGTAATGTCCAAGATAACTCTACGATTCATATTGAAACTAATGTTCCATGTATTATTGGTGAAAACGTGACAATTGGCCATAACGTCATTTTACATAGCTGCACGGTCGAAGATAATGTTTTAATTGGTATGGGTAGCACAATTTTAAATAATGCTAAAATTGCTAAAAATTGCTTGGTAGGTGCTAATTCACTAGTTACCCACAGCTTACCATATGAAGAAGGTTGTCTAATTATGGGATCTCCAGCTAAAATTATTCGCAAATTGACTGAGAAAGAAATTCTAGCCAACGTTACAAATGCTCAACACTATGTATTAAATGCACAAAGATTTAATCAAACTTTAATCGAATTGGATTCATATCAATAAATTATTTTTTATCTCTCATCCACGCTATAAGTGGGTTTAATTTATGATAAAATAGCTAAAATTTTAATTAAGATAGCTTTTAGGTACGTGTTTGAAAAAATTTAAAATTACTAGAAGACAGATTGTTATTCAATTAATTCTATTAACATTAATAGGATTATCTGTTTGTTTATTTTTATCACTTTTTACTTACAATCCCTCAGATCCTGGTTGGTCACGTACTGCTTGGCATAATCCTATTAGCAATTTTGGCGGTTATATTGGTGCATACGCTGCTGATATTTTATTTCAATTTTTTGGACTGATTGCTTTTAGTTTACCAATAATAATTATTTTCTTTTGTCTACAGTTAATGGGCTATTTTTATCGTCATAGTAATGAGCCAATTAACTATTTCAGTGTCTCATTTCGAATTATTGGTATATTAGCTTTTATACTTAGTTGTTGTGGCTTTTTTACACTGAATATTCGTGATCCAGAACAATTCCAAGCCGGAGGTTATCTAGGCTCAATCGTTATTGAAAGCTTGTTACCAGTTATGAGCAACTTAGTCAGCTCTTTAGCCTTACTGGCAACAACCTTAGCTTGTGTTACATTACTGACTGGCTTTTCGTGGCTTTATCTATTTGAAAAAATCGGTGCATTGGTTATGTTAATACTGTCGCCAATAAAATGGTTATTTACACCAGATAAAGTGACACAATCAGTTGCGCAAAATCAAAATGATGAAGCATCTATACAAGAAAAAGAACCACAGATTGATTTACATCTTGATATGAATGATAGTAGTCAAGATAGTATTAAACTAACCAACTTGGCTACAAATAATCCAGAAATAACCACTAAAATAGATACGGAAAAAGCCGAATCAACAATAGATCCGATTTCATTACAACATGATGAAAAATTTATAAAAACGGCAGCACAATTATTACAAACGATCGAAGCTAACACTGCAGCTACAGACGAAACTCATGATGTAACTGACAAGGCAGCCAAAAAAGACCTTGATCCTGATGCAATATTAGCGCGGATGGAAAACATTTTAAAAAATATGAATGAAGGTGGTACAACTAATTCTAATAATTTGGCGGAATCTAATGACCAAATGGATAATCAAGAGATTATTCAACCGTTCGAAGAAGATAAGTACACAATTGCCGATGCACCAAGTAAACCATTATTTACTATGGAACATCATGAACCTGAAATAAATATAAATCATCCTACTTTTAACAGCGAGAGTGTGATTGAACCAAATGTGATACAACCAGTTGAGGATGAAATATCACCAAGTATTACTCAAGAATATAATAATTATCAATCCAATGATATTCCAGACAACTTTGAAATACCTGAGGATGTTGATATCTCTCTTCTTAAACAAGAAAATCCTACTATTGATGATATTTATTTAAATGATGTTGATAACGAAGAAACGACACAAGCACTTACATCTTTAACTCAAACGGCAACAATTATCGATAAAGATGCCGAAGAAGATAATGAAGATGAGGGAGAAAGCCTAATTCATCCGTTATTACAACGTAATGATAAACCTTTACCCAAGCCAACTACCCCATTACCGTCGTTAAATTTATTAACGCCACCACCAACAACACGAATTGAGGTTGATCATGTTGCGTTAAATGCAATGGCACAGCAAATTGAAAAAAGTTTATCAGATTATCGAGTAAAAGCTCGCGTTGTTGATTATTTACCAGGACCTGTGATTACGCGGTTTGAAATTGAATTGGCTCCGGGTATTAAAGCTGCCAGAATATCAACACTGGATCGTGATTTAGCTCGTTCATTATCTATGCCATCAGTAAGGGTTGTAGAAGTAATACCGGGTAAACCTTATGTTGGTATTGAATTACCTAATCAAAATCGACAAACCGTTTATTTCAGAGAAGTATTAGATAGCCCACAATTCAAAAACGCTCAATCTCCACTTACGGTCGTTTTAGGAAAAGATATTGCTGGACAATCGGTGGTTGCTGATTTAGCAAAAATGCCTCACTTATTAGTCGCAGGAACTACAGGTTCAGGTAAATCAGTTGGTGTTAATGCCATGATATTAAGCATTTTATATAAATCACAGCCTGAAGATGTTAGATTTATAATGATCGACCCGAAAATGTTAGAACTGTCGATTTATGAAGGAATACCTCATCTATTAACCCAAGTGGTAACTGATATGAAAGATGCGGCTAATGCGCTTAATTGGTGTGTTAATGAAATGGAGCGCCGCTATCGATTAATGTCAGCTTTAGGCGTTCGTAACATTGCTGGTTTTAATGAGAAAATCAAGCTTGCGAAAGAGATGGGACGACCAATTCCAGATCCACTCTGGAAACCAACCGATAGTATGGATCTAGAAATGCCGACGCTTGAAAAACTTCCATATATTGTGGTTATGGTTGATGAATTTGCCGATTTAATTATGGCTGTTGGTAAAAAA
Organism: Gilliamella sp. M0364; assembly: GCF_016100565.1. Classification (NCBI taxonomy): domain Bacteria; kingdom Pseudomonadati; phylum Pseudomonadota; class Gammaproteobacteria; order Orbales; family Orbaceae; genus Gilliamella; species Gilliamella sp. M0364. The sequence continues at coordinate 56,903 of NZ_JACFSF010000011.1, forward strand.
GTAGAAGAGTTAATTGCTCGACTTGCCCAAAAAGCCCGAGCCGCAGGTATTCATTTGGTACTAGCTACCCAAAGACCTTCTGTTGATGTTATTACCGGTTTAATTAAAGCCAATATACCAACCCGAATTGCATTTACAGTTTCAAGTAAGATTGACTCACGAACCATTTTAGATCAAATGGGTGCAGAATCTCTGCTTGGTATGGGTGATATGCTCTATTTAGCGCCAAATAGCTCTATTCCTGTTCGTGTTCATGGCGCTTTTGTCCGTGATGAAGAAGTTCATGCCGTCGTTCAAGATTGGAAAGCGCGTGGTAAACCTAAATATATTGAAAATGTAACCGTCTCAACCGACGATAGTGAAAGTGGTAGCTTTGATACTATTGATGAAGAACTCGATCCACTATTTGATCAAGTTGTTTCTTTCGTCATTGAAACACGTAGAGCATCAATATCCAGTGTCCAACGTAAATTCAGAATTGGTTATAACCGAGCCGCACGAATTGTGGAACAAATGGAAATGGAAGGCATTATAAGTGCACCTGCCCATAATGGTAATCGAGAAGTACTTGCTCAAGCATCTCATAATGATTATTAAGCTTAATTGTAAAGGCAGCCTATTCCATGAGTAATTATTTATCGCAAGTAATTAGCTTAGAATCGAAATTGATAAGTCATAATATTCTGAGCTCACCGACAATATTGGCGGTACAAGCGTTAATTAGAGAGATCTGCTTATCACCCAAACCTGGATTGGTTGATATGAACAATAATGGCGCACATCACGATATGAATTTTCAAACATTCATAACAAGTATTAACGCCATTTCAAATTGGTTTGAACGTTTTTATCAATATGGTAAACATAATACCAACGTTGCAGCACCTGATTTTTTAGCAAATATTCGACCAATTGGCCTTGAATGTGAAACAGCGATGTTTAGTGCAACTAAACAGATTAATACTCATAAAGGTGGTATATTTGCCTTTGGTCTATTACTAAGTGCCATTGGTAAATTAGAGCAACTTAAATTACAAACAACTATTCCGATGATCTGTAATGAGGTAGCCAATATTTGCCATGGTATGGTTAATAACGAGTTATCAAAAAATAACCGCAGCCACTCAATAGGAGAACGACTTTTTAAACAACATAATCTTACTGGTGCAAGAGGCGAAGCTGAATCAGGATATACAACCGCACGTGAGATATCACTCCCAATTTATCAAGAAATGTTGAATAGTGGCTATAATGAAGAATCAGCCCTATTACAAGCAATGCTATACTTACTAACTTACAATCAAGACACAAACTTAGTTTCTAGAGGAGGACTGGCCGGATTAGAGTTCGTGCAAAATGAAGCAAGAAATTTAATCCAGCAAGGTGGCATTATGCATCCAAATGGACTGGAAATGATTGCTAAGTTAGATGATGAACTAATAAAACGTCATTTAAGCCCTGGAGGCTCAGCCGATCTAATTGCCGTTACTTGGTTTTTGTCTAACTATTCAAAATAATATTTATCCTTCGAATTCTAAAAAAATTTATCTATCTAATTAGCCTATTTTTTATAAATATTTTAGCCAATGTCGCTTTTAAATTTTAAACCAATAGATTATTGATAAAATTGCACCGATTATTGCTATGCCGGCTAAGCTAAAATAAGCAATAGTCATTGACCATTGCAAACTGATCACGCCAACAATAATTGGGAAAAGAGTCATACCTAATGCATAAATAGCTTGAAACAATCCCATAGCAGCTGAACGAGCGTACGATGGCACATCTATCATGGCTTCAAAATTTAAAAATGAAAATAGAATACCTGTCCCTATACCAGGAATAATTTGTAAGAGCAAAATAGCGTAAACGTGCGATACTTGAGGTATGAAAATACAATAAAGTGCCAATAATAAAAAAGATAAAATAACCCAGCTTGAAGTGCTTAATAAATCAATCCACTTAGTCGCACCTAATCTAGCAAATAAAACTGATGATAACATATAGACAATTGAGGAAATGCCAATTAAAAAGGCGTTACCCCCTAAATCACTTAGTATCTGATTGGTAAAAGACATTGTGGTAGACATTTGAATTCCTTGCTGGATTAAAGCAAGAAATGAAAAAAATAATAATTTTCGATTACCTAATGCACTAAATAAAAGATGATAATTAAAATCATGATGGATCTTTTCAGGATATTTGAGTTTTATTGCTAAGATAAAAGCCAATAATCCACTTAAACAGCTGAGTAAACAAATCCCTACCATATGAATGTAATCATATAACAATGTACTAGTTAGAAAAGCTAAAAACACACCAAGATTATTCACCATTATGATTAAACTGGTTGCATACCCTTTTTTAGATTTAGGATAAAAACCCAAAAAAAGCACCATAAAAGATATCCACATTGCACTTGCGAAACCAGAAATTATATTACCGATAAAAAAGCCGGTGCCATTTGGTTCAATAACCCTAATCACAGAGGCAATTCCAGCCAAAAAAGCACCTAATATAATGAAAATTTTGTGTTTTTCTTTTACATTGGCCAATATTCCAACTGGCAATCTTAAAAACAATTGTGAAAAACCATAAGCACTAACCACCATTCCAATTAAATTGGTCGATAGATTTATCGCCGCAAGATAAGGTGTTTGATAAGGAATATAGATATATTGTGCATACCAGAAAAAAAACACGATACACAATAGTAAATATGACTTCTTTTTGGCTGATTTCATTTATTCACAATTTAATACGTATAATCATTGCTTCTAAAAATATATCTAAATAAATTATTTAGCAATAATTAAGGCTAACTTGTCTAATTTTTTAAACTATGCTAGCTTGAAACAGGTAAATGAAGTGATAAAAATTAATCTCACTAAAGTCATACTAATCACAACTTTATAATGGATATTATAATGATAATTTTTAGTGTATTTAGTCTTTTTTATCAATGTATAACCATTCTTTAAGTAATGGAGAAAATAATGGACTATCAAAAAATTGCACGGCAAATACTTGAATTAGTCGGCGGTAAAGAGAATGTTGTTAGTTTAACACACTGCTTTACTCGCTTACGATTTCAATTAAATGACAATAAACAGGCTGATCGCGAAAAATTATTACAGACAGAAGGAGTGATTTCGGTCGTTGAAAGTAGTGGGCAATACCAAGTCGTATTAGGCAACAAAGTCACCAAAATTTATGATCAATTACTACCTTTAATTGGGAAGCTTACGCAAAACAAACTAACAGAACCCAAAGTATCTTTAGGGGTAAAAATTTTAAATGCCTTCGCCGCTATTTTTACACCAATAATCCCGGCTATTGCCGCTTCAGGTATGTTAAAGGGAATTTTAGCTATAGCCGTTATGATAGGTAATTATTACTATCAAACTGATATCAAAACCTATAACACCTATACGATTTTACATGCCGCATCGGATGCAGTTTTTTACTTCATGCCAATAATACTCGGTTATACCGCTGCTAAAGTATTTAAAGCACATGAATTTATCTCCATGATTATTGGTGCAACATTATGCTATCCATCAATCGTCAACTTAATGGCTAGTAAAACCGCAGTAACACTGTTTGCCATCGAACTCACCAAAGCCAGTTACACTTCAAGTGTTATTCCAATTATATTAGCGGTGTTTATTTTAAGTTATGTACAAAGATTTCTAGAAAATATTATTCCAGAAGTCTTAAAAATTATTATGGTGCCTACTTTTTCATTACTCATCATGATCCCGGCTACACTACTTATTTTTGGCCCAATTGGTATCTATATCGGCGAATTTATAAACTGGGTCTATTACTTCATCATGGGGGTCAGTCCTATCTTATTAGGTGCTTTTATTGGTGGTGTATGGTGTATTTTAGTTATATTTGGTGCTCACCGCGCAATTGTGCCAATTGGCATCAATGATGTAGCGCAAACAGGCAGACAAAATCTTTTGGCATTTGCTGGTGCGGCTAATTTTGCCCAAGCTGGTGCAGCGTTTGGCGTATTTTTCAAAACTAAAAATAAAAATCTTAAAACAGTCGCGGCATCGGCAACGGTTACTGCCCTGTTTGGCATTACTGAGCCAGCAATTTATGGTGCCAATTTAAGATTAAAAAGACCGATGATCTGCGCCGTCATTTGTGGCGCAATCGCAGGGGGATTAATGGGTTGGGGAGGCTCCTATGGTAACGCATTTGCTAACCAAGGAGTATTAACAATACCGGTGTACGCCGAAGCAGGTACAAAAGCTTTCTTATGTTATTTAATTGGCATAGGTTTTGCTTTTTTTGGTTCATGCATTATGACGATAATTGTTGGATTTAATGATATACCAAATGAGGAAGCGTCAAAAACAGTTCAAACAACGTCCAATACACAATTAACATCGGATACCGCTATTGTGTCACCGGTTGCTGGTGAGGTGATTGCTTTAGAGCAAGTCAAAGATGAAGCATTCGCCTCAGGTGCAATGGGAAAAGGAATCGCAGTTTATCCTAAAGTTGGTGAAATCGTTGCCCCTGAAGATTGTACCGTTACGGCACTCTACCCTACTTTACATGCAATGGGGCTAAAATTAGATAATGGCATTGAACTACTAATTCATATCGGTATTGATACAGTTAATTTACAAGGTAAATACTTCCAGTCTTATGTTCACGCTGGTCAACATATTACTAAAGGAACCAAATTAGTTTCATTTGATATTGATAAAATAAAACAACAATTTGATTTAACCACCTCAATTATTGTGGTTAATTCCGATCAATATAAACATATAGAATATTGCCAACAAGCTCAGGTTAGTGAAAAAGACGATTTATTATTTATTCAAGTTTAGAGGTTTAGTTATGAAAGCTTTTGCTAAGGATTTTTGGTGGGGTGCATCATCTTCAGCATTTCAAATTGAAGGTGGATGGGATGCAGATGGCAAAGGAATGACTGTTGCCGATTATAATTCATTTCAACGCTCTGCTATACAAGCCGACAGTAAAGTCGCCAGTGATTTTTATCATCATGTTGAAAGTGATATTGCGTTATTTAAAGAGTTAGGACTAAAAACTTATCGTTTTTCAATATCATGGGCGCGTATTATTCCCGATGGTGATGGTGAAATAAATCAAGCAGGCATTGATTTCTACAATAAAGTCATCAATGAATTAATTAAGAACGATATCATTCCGTTTATTACTCTTTATCATTTTGATTTACCATTCGCCTTAGTTGATAAATATAATGGTTGGCAAGATCGTCGTTGTGTTGATGCATTTAGACGTTATGCGCAAATATGTTATCAAGCATTCGGAGATCGAGTGAAACATTGGCAGATTAATAATGAACAAAATCTGATGATCCGTGTCAATGAGAGAATGAATATGTATAAAGTTGCTCCGCATGATGTTGAAAAAGTAAGGGCACAGATGGATTATCATATGTTTGTTGCTCATGCGATGGCGACCAATGATTGCCATGAATTAATTTCTGACAGTAAAGTTGGGCCTGCGGTTTCATCTACGATGACTTATCCTGCAAGTAACAAACCCATGGATGTATGGGCTGCGAAAATGAATGACAATTTCAAAACCAATTACGCACTTGAAATGTACTGTTTTGGTGACTATCCTGGGTATTATAAAAATTACTTAAATCGTTGTGGTATCTATCCTATTACTCAAGTAGAAGATGCTCAAATTTTAAAGCAAGCAAAGCCCGATTTTATTGCTGTAAATTACTATCGGACTTTAGTGGCTAGTTACCTACCCGAAGATGAAAACCATCCATTTGGTACCAAAGAAAAAGATATCGATTTTGATCTTTATGGTTATTTCAAGATCGAGAAGAATCCAAATTTAGTTGCCTCAACTTATGGTGCGCAAATTGATCCTATGGGATTACGTCTTGTACTAAATGAATATTATCGCCAATATCGTTTACCGTTAATTATTACTGAAAATGGTTTAGGCACACCAGATACGTTAACCGCTGACAATAAAGTACATGACGACTATCGCATTGATTATATAAAATCGCACATCTTAGCTTGCCATGATGCCATTGAAGATGGTGTTGAACTATTTGGATACTGTCCATGGTCAGCCATTGATTTATTAAGCTCACATCAAGGTTTTAAAAAGCGATATGGCTTTGTCTATGTCGATCGAGATGATCATGCCCTAAAAACCCTTAATCGAATTAAAAAAGATAGTTTTTATTGGTATCAGCAAGTCATCAAAGACAATGGCATTGAAGAATAATTAATATAACATAAAGACGACAAAGCTGTTTGACAGGGGTAGCTGCTTCAGCTTTTTTTAATATGGAGACAATTTGATGCTCAGATAATTTTTCATGTTGAAATTCTCCTTAAAAATACTATAGAGAATTTTCTACTTTTTTATGTAATATTTTAAGGGGATAGTTACAACTTAAGCGTTGTTCCAATTTATCTAATTGATTAAAAAAAGATGGTAAGCATATTCATAGGCTTGTTACGATCGGGCAAAGCCTTCTTTATACGCCGTTGCTGACTTCATAAAATATCACATCATTCAATTGATCAATTTCAGTACGTAAATGTTCTGGATAGAGTTCTGGCGCACCAGCCTTATGATACAGCTTGATTTGTACTTGTTGGTCGTTCATATTTACCTTAGCGATCACATATTGAATTGAGCATATCCCAAATAAAAAAGGAAGTAAGCAGATTTTAACTAAAGTCTTCATATAGTCTCCAACTTTCTTGTCAATGATGCTAATTGAGTAACCAAAGTAGGGGGAGGATACTCAATGTATTGCTCAATTGAACTATGACTCATTAGTTTATAGTTACGATAATACTAAGATCTATCATCACTTATTGTTATATTATGTTATCTAGTCTGAACTGTTATTTTTTAAAATGTTCAAATAGCATCATTTCAAATCCATCCGGATTAAATGGTAACTCATCATAAAGTTGCGGATGCTCTTTATCTTGAATATCACTTGTTGTAAACCGCACATGCTTTTTATTATCAAAGTATTGATTTTCTATATCCCTTTGTTTTGATATCTCAATATGGTTAGTTTTAACGCCTTGTTCATCGAATCTTTCTAAAATAGCGATAATATTTTTCTTTTTAACAGTTTTATACGTTCGGATAATATTACCTTGAGCATTTTTTATGACTTGTGAGACAGGTAAATATTGCCCGCTTTCATATTCCGACTCTATCACCAATTTTGGGACAACATGGCTTTCAATAACAGTTAGTTTACTTCGAATAGGGGAATTCTTTTTGTAATCAAACTCGGTTGTTAACCATTGCACACGGTTTTTTTGTAATGTTGAGACAATTTTACCCATGA
>NZ_JACFSF010000012.1:0-50185 GCF_016100565.1 Gilliamella sp. M0364
AAGAGGGTTGGCGCCAACCCTCTTTACAATCTCCCGCGGCGACCACGCAAGTGGTCACGATGTGACTACCTTCCGCCTTCGTTCGGTCTTAACGCACCGGCTGTGATTTGCTCCTGACAAAGCACCGCCTTGGCAAACATCCCTGTTTGCCATGCTAACCTCACTCAGTTGTCAGCACATTGCGAATGCCGCTAAATGAGAAGCATCAAACTGATTGATAAAAATAAACTTTTATTATTGGAACTAGCTGATGTTATAACTAGCGTTAGCGATTTATTGGATGGATTTTGGCTTTAAAAACCCCGTTCCTCAATTTTTTTATAGATCTTTTTTTACAGTAAATCACTTCAAAACACCATTAAACCTAACTTTAACGATTTAATTTTTTTATTGGCTATCGTTATTAATGATAATGTCTTCTTGTTTATAGACTTATTTCATGGCATGATTTAGCGCTTTATTGATCTAATAAAAAAATAGTTAGGCTTTTGCTGATACTAAAGTTAAATATTTAATCATAACTCTAGGGAAAATAAATTCATGAGTACAGGTACTATGAAGAAAAGTCATTCACAGTGGAGCTCTCGCATGGGATTTATGCTTGCGGCTGCCGGTTCTGCTGTGGGATTAGGTAATATATGGAAATTTCCATATATGGCTGGTGAAATGGGTGGTTCAGCATTTGTTCTGACCTATTTACTATTTATGTTTGTCATTGGCTTGCCAATTTTAGTTTTAGAATGGTTAATCGGCCGTCGCGGACAAAAAAACCCAATTCATACCATGGAAGATGTTGCGGTATCAGAAGGTCGCTCAAAATTATGGCGCTGGGTTGGTATTATTGGCGTACTTGGCTCGTTTTTAATTCTTTCTTTTTATAGTGTAATTGGTGGCTGGGCGACTGATTATATCTTTTTAGCTATCAATGGTAGTTTTGATGGTGTTGATGGCGCAGCTACAGGACAAATTTTTAGTGGTTTCCTTAGTAATGTCGGTAGCCTTTTAACTTGGCATACCGTATTTATGGCAGCGAATACCATCATTGTGGCGATGGGCGTTGGTGCTGGTTTAGAGCGCGCTTGTAAAGTTATGATGCCAGGCTTAGGTATTTTATTGTTAGTGTTAGTCGCTTACGCTGCAATTGTTAGTGGCCCGTCATTTGGCATAGCGTTTGACTTTTTATTCACCCCTAATTGGTCAGCATTAAATGGAACCGCAATTTTAGCCGCTTTAGGTCATGCGTTCTTCAGCTTATCATTAGGTATGGGGATCATGATGGCTTATGGTTCATATCTTGGTAAAGATGTGAATTTACTATCTACTGCTCGCACTGTGGTTATTTTAGACGTTATTGTGGCCATGTTATCTGGTATGGCGATCTTCCCGTTAGTTTTTGCTAATGGTTTAGAAGCCGGCTCTGGCCCTGGTCTTATTTTTGTTACTTTACCAATTGCCTTTGGTAATATGGCTGCTGGCTCAATTTTAGGTTGTTTATTCTTTATCTTCCTAACTTTTGCGGCTTTAACTTCATCAATTTCATTACTTGAACCAACTGTAGAGCTGTTAGAAGAGAAAACGCCTATGGGCCGTAAAACTGCGACTGTGGTTAGTAGTGTATTAATTTGGGCATTAGGTATTGCTTGTATTTTATCCTTTAATGAATGGTCAGATGTGACGTTATTTGGTAAAAATATTTTCGATTTACTCGACTATCTAACCAGTAAGATTATGTTACCTGTGACTGGATTAGGAACTGTAATCTTTGGTGCTTGGATGATGAACCAAAAAATCATTCGCAAAGAATTGGACTTAGGCAATTTCTGGTTTGGTGTATGGTCAATCTTGACTCGCGTCATCATTCCTTTAGCCGTAGTAGTTATTTTAGTTTGTGGATTTTTACCAGAAACTCGATAATTAACTTATTACTAAATCTAAAAGCCTTGATTAATATCAGGGCTTTTTTTATTGCCATAATAACTAAAAAATCAGCAATTAATTAGTTATCTTAATCCCCTCACTTGAAATTGTCTTTTTTATTCCCATATAGCAATACAACAATTAATCAAATTATTATGTCAATGTTAATCAGTTAATATTAACAAGATAACATTTTATTTATCGCATTAATAAGATGAACGTTTTGTGGTTAACATTAATTGAATTTGCAAATATAGCTGAGGTATTAGTCAATGAGTAAGCAAGGAACTGAAACACGTGGATTTCAATCCGAAGTTAAACAAATCCTTCATTTAATGATTCACTCTTTATATTCTAATAAAGAGATTTTTTTAAGAGAATTAATTTCAAATGCTTCAGATGCAGCTGATAAGCTGCGTTTTAAAGCACTTGAAAATCCAGATTTATACGCTGGTGATGCCGAGCTTGGGGTTCGTATTTCAACCAACAAAGAAGCCGGCACCTTAACCATTGCCGACAATGGTATTGGTATGACTCGTGATGAAGTCATTGAGAATTTAGGAACAATTGCTAAATCAGGCACCAAAGCATTTTTAGAATCAATTGGTAGTGATCAAGCTAAAGATAGTCAACTTATTGGTCAATTCGGGGTTGGTTTTTATTCAGCATTTATTGTTGCTGATAATGTTACTGTTACAACTCGTGCGGCAACAGCCAAAGCCGATGAAGCTGTTATGTGGCAATCTGCTGGTGAAGGTGAATATACCATTTCTGATACTAATAAAGAAACACGTGGTACTGAAATCGTCTTACATTTAAAAGATGATGAAAAAGAGTTTTTAGATGATTGGCGTTTACGTTCAATTATTAGCAAATATTCGGATCATATCTCTTTACCAGTTGAAGTACAAACTACTGATGAAGAAAGCAAAGAAGTTAAATGGGAAAAAGTTAATAAGGCGCAAGCACTTTGGACGCGTAGCAAATCAGAAGTAACTGATGAAGAATATAAAGAGTTCTATAAACATATTTCCCACGATTTTGCCGATCCGCTAAGTTGGAGTCACAATCGTGTTGAAGGTAAACAAGAATATACTAGTTTGCTCTATATTCCATCTAAAGCGCCATGGGATATGTGGAATCGTGACAATAAACACGGTTTAAAATTGTATGTGCAACGTGTTTTTATTATGGACGATGCAGAACAATTTATGCCAAATTACTTACGCTTTGTAAAAGGTTTAATTGATTCTAATGATTTACCATTAAATGTTTCGCGCGAAATCCTGCAAGATAACAAGGTAACCCAGAATTTACGCAATGCATGTACTAAACGTGTTTTACAAATGCTTGATAAACTTGCTAAAGATGATAAAGAACAATATCAACAATTCTGGAGTGAATTTGGTCTGGTTTTAAAAGAAGGGACTGGTGAAGATTTTAGCAATCGTGAGTCTATTGCTAAGTTATTACGCTTTACTACCACTAACAGCGATAGCGAGGTACAGAGCGTATCATTAGATGATTACATCAGCCGTATGCAAGAAGGTCAAGAGAAGATCTACTTCATTACTGCCGATAGTTATGGCGCAGCCAAAAATAGTCCTCACCTTGAATTATTCCGTAAAAAAGGTATTGAGGTATTATTACTTTCTGATCGTATTGACGAATGGATGATGAGCAATCTAACTGAATTTGCTGGTAAACAGTTCCAATCTATTAGTAAATCTGATGAATCAATTGAGAAGTTAGCCGATCAAAATAGTGATGAACAAAAACAAGTTGAAAAAGAACTTGAGCCATTTATTGAACGAGTGAAAAAAGTTTTAGCTGACAAAGTTAAAGAGGTTAAATTAACCCATCGTTTAACTGATACACCGGCAATTGTAACAACAGCTGCTGACGAGATGTCTACCCAAATGGCTAAGTTATTTGCTGCTGCAGGACAGAAAGCACCAGAGATCAAATACACATTTGAGATTAATCCTGATCATCAATTAGTTAAACGCATCGCTAATACTCAAGATGAAACAACATTTAGTGACTGGGTTGAGTTATTGTTAGATCAAGCGCTTCTTGCTGAAAAAGGATCATTAAGTGATCCAAGCAAATTTATTCAGACTATGAATAAATTACTGGCTCAATAGTTAATTTTCTATTTCTAATATTCAACCCGATATGGCTTGCCTGTCGGGTTGATTGCTATTTTTTACTGCAAAAGATCAATAAATTTTAAGCCAAATTTTGATACCTATCACACTTTTTCATTTTATTACTTTCTATTTTTGTTAAGCCAGACATAATAATTTAACCTTTAATTTAGACTGTAACAGATGAAAGTTCATAAAATATTAAATAATAATGTTGTGGTAACATTAGATGCAAAGGGAAATGAATTAATTGTTACTGGACGTGGGGTAGGATTTAAAAAAAGGGAAGGAGATAAAATTGACCCCCAACTTATTGAAAAGCAGTTTTCATTGAATAATCAAGAATTACTGCCAAAGTTTGCTGAGTTGCTTTCGGAAATACCTATCGAAATTCATACAACTTCAGATATCATTATCAATTATGCTAAGAAGCAGTTAGGTGGCAAATTACAAGATAGTATCTATATTTCTTTAACTGATCATATCTATTTTGCTATTGAAAGGCATAAGCAGGGATTTGATATTCCGAATAATTTTATTTGGGAAATAAAAAAATTCTATCCAAATGAATATCAAATTGGTTTACATGCTTTATCAGTGATTAAACAGCGTTTAGGCGTCGAACTGCCCGAAGACGAAGCAGGTTTTATTACCTTCCATATAGTCAATGCTCAACTAAATGATACCATGCCGAATATCGTTAATATGACGAAGATCATGCGTGAAATTTTGAATATTGTTAAATACCATTTTAGATTTGAGTACGATGAAAACAGCCTTTCTTATCAACGATTCGTCACGCATTTAAAGTTTTTTGCGCATCGTATTTTGAGTCAAGGCAAACCAGCGCAACAAGATACATCATTGTATGAAATTATTCGGCATAAATATGAACAAGCCTATTTGTGTACTAAACAGATCGACTTACATTTAATCCAACAATATCAGCATCCATTATCCGATGATGAAAGTTTGTATTTGACTATTCATATTGAAAGATTAAGAGCCGAGCTAAAAAAATAATAGTGTGATCGAAATCACAAAATAATTAACTAGTTGCAACAATATTATAAAATTTATGTTAATTTAATTAATACAGAAATTTTGGATTGTTATTGCATCAACTGCTTTTTTGATGCAAGCAAAACCTAAACTCTCAATGGAATGGGGGTTTAGGTTTTTTTTTGCGCTTAAATAAGGATAAGCTATGAAAAACAAACAACTTGCCGAAGTAATTATTGAGCATGTAGGTGGTAAGGATAACATTACCAGTCTAGTACATTGTGCAACTAGACTTAGATTTGCGTTGAAAGATGAATCAAAAGCAAACGCTGAATTTTTGAAAAAACAAGCGGGTATTATTACCATTGTACAAAGTGGTGGACAATTCCAAGTCGTGATCGGTAACAGTGTTGCAGATGTGTTTAATGCCATCATGCAATTAACTAATCTTAATGAAAAACCGACCAACGATGTTCCATCCGCTGCACCTAAAGGTATTGTATCAAAACTGATTGATTTAGTTTCAAGTATCTTTATCCCTGCGCTAGTTGTACTTGTTGCTGGTGGTATTTTTAAAGGAATAGTAGCAATACTACAGGTTATGGAACTTGTTCAAGCCGGCTCACCAACCCTTAACTTCTTAAATGCGATTGCAGACGCCCCATTCTATTATTTACCAATCATTCTAGGCTTTTCAGCGGTTAAAAAATTCGGTGGTAATCCTTATGTAGGTATGGCATTAGGTGGTGCATTGGTTCATCCTAGTGTGGTTGGTATGTTAGGTAATGCATTTGAATTACAGACAGAATTTTTTAGCATTCCTATTAAATTAATCCCTTATCCTTCATCGGTTTTCCCAATAATCTTAGCTGCATGGTTCTATTCATTATTAGAACGTAACTTGAACAAAATCATGCATGACTCGTTCAAAAAGTTTATTGCTCCATTATTTGGTTTGATAATTACCGTACCAATAACCTTTGCTGTCATTGGTCCAGTTGTGTCATTCTTAAGTGATACAGTTGCTAGTGGTATCATCTATGTTTATCAACTTAACTCTGTCATTGCTTCTATGATTTTAGCTGCTCTTTGGCAAGTGATGGTGGTATTTGGTATCCATTGGGGATTAGTACCATTTGCGATGAATAATATCTCGGTTTATCAAGAAGATTTTATGATTCCAATCTTATTCCCTGCGGTGTTCGCTCAAGTTGGTGCGGTATTAGCAGTTATGTTGCGCAGCAAAGATCCACAAGTTAAAACATTAGCAAGTTCATCGGTATTATCAGGAATTTTTGGGGTAACCGAACCGGCCATTTATGGTATTAACTTACCATTAAAACGTCCATTTATTATCGGCTGTATTTCAGCAATGATTGGTGGTGGTATTGTTGGTTATTATCATTCGGTTATCTATTCATTCAGCTTTATTAGTATCTTCTCATTTTTACAATTAATTCCACCTACAGGCATTAATGAAAAGTTTTATGCGGTAGTATTTGGTTCACTTATTTCATTTGCAGTAGCAACATTAGTCACTTATCTATTTGGTATCCCAAAAGATAAAAATCAAAATAATGAAAATGAAACAGAAAATTGTGATTCAAACAGCAATCAAACTGATATAGGTGAACAAGTAAATACAATCACGATTGCCAGCCCATTAACTGGTCAAATTATAGACTTAAAGGAAGTTAATGATGCTACTTTTGCGAGTGGTTTAATGGGTAAAGGTACTGCAATTATTCCAACTATTGGCGAAGCTGTCGCACCAGAAGATGGTGAAGTAGTGTCACTATTTAGAACGAAACATGCTATCGGTTTCCAAACTAAATCAGGTGCAGAAATACTTATCCACATTGGTGTTGATACAGTGAAGTTAGATGGCCAACATTTTGAAGCTCATGTAGAAAGTGGTCAAAAAGTGAAAAAAGGCGATCGCTTGGTAAGCTTTGATATTGAAGCAATTAAACAAGCCGGCTTTGAAGTAACCACACCAATCATAATCACTAACAGTGATGACTATATCGATGTGCAGTGCATATTTAATCAAGATAATATTCAACATGGTGATGCACTACTAGTGTTAAGTGCAAACAAGGAGTAAAAAATGGCTAATACTTTTCCTAATGATTTTTTATGGGGTGGCGCAATTGCTGCTAACCAAGTCGAAGGCGCATATAACGAAGATGGTAAAGGTCTTTCAACATCTGACTGTACTCCTAATGGTCTATTTGGCGATATAGTTGATCGTAATAATGTTGAAATTACTAGTATTAAAGATCGGGCTATCGACTTTTATCATCGCTATCCAGAAGATGTAGCCCTGTTTGCGGAAATGGGATTTAGTTGTTTAAGAACATCAATCGCATGGACACGTATTTTTCCTAATGGCGATGAAGAACAACCAAATGAAAAAGGTTTAGCATTTTACGATAAACTGTTTGACGAAATGTTAAAACATAACATTACGCCTTTAGTCACCTTATCACACTACGAAATGCCCTATTACCTAGTTACTCAATATGGTGGTTGGGGAAACCGTAAAGTGATTGAGTTTTTTACTCGCTATGCCAAAACTGTTTTCGAACGCTATAAAGATAAAGTGAAATATTGGTTAACTTTTAATGAAATTAATATGTCACTACATGAACCATTTACCGGTGTCGGTTTAGCTAGAAATAGCAGTAAAGCGGAAATCTATCAAGCTATTCACCACCAATTAGTAGCCAGTGGACAGGCAGTTAAACTTTGTCATCAAATTATACCCGATGCAAAAATTGGTAATATGTTACTTGGTGCTATCGCTTACCCTCTTAGCCCAAAACCAGAAGATGTTTGGGCAACGCATTTAGAAAATCATGGTTGGTTGTTCTTTGGTGATGTGCAAGCACGTGGCTATTACCCAACTTATATGAATCGTTATTTTAAAGAAAACAATATTGAATTAACGATTACCGATCAAGACCGTGAAGATTTGAAAGAAACTATCGATTTTATTTCATTTAGTTATTACATGAGTTGTTGTGGTACAGCTGATGACTCATTTCGTAAAAAGGGTAACATTCTTGATATGGTACCTAATCCACATCTTAAGGCGTCTGAATGGGGCTGGCAGATAGACCCAATCGGTATCCGTTACTTGTTAAACTTGCTTTATGAACGTTTTCAAAAACCACTATTTATTGTTGAAAATGGCTTAGGCGCTAAAGATAAGCTTGAAGCAGATGGCACCATTAATGATGACTATCGTATTAATTATATGAACGATCATTTAGTGCAAATTCGTGAAGCGATTAATGATGGTGTTGAAGTGATGGGATATACCAGTTGGGGACCAATTGACCTAATCAGTGCATCTAAAGCAGAAGTGACCAAACGATATGGTTTTATCTATGTGGATTTAAACCAAGACGGCTCTGGTACGTTAAAACGCTATAAAAAGAAAAGTTTTTATTGGTATCAATCAGTCATTTCATCGAAAGGTGCTAATTTAAAATAATGATGATTCCGGTAGGTCCTCTACCCTACCGGTAATTTTACTCATCATACTAATGACAATGCTATATGAGGCTAATGATGAAAAATAAAACAATTAAAGCAGTATTCCTTACTAGTGCACTATTATTAACAACGCTTGCTACTGGTTGTAGCAATAAAGCAAATAATGCCACAAGCAATAATAGTGATGATGCTATTAACATTTATTTTGCTCGACACGGTAAAACTTTATTTAATACCTATGATCTTGTACAAGGTTGGGCTGATTCACCATTGACTGACAAAGGTATTGAAGTTGCTCGTTATTTAGGTGAAGGTTTTAAACAGCAACACATTCAATTTGATGCTTATTACACCAGTGATGCTGGACGTCAGCGTGAAACAATGCAAGTTTTGTTACAACAAAAAGGTGTTAAAGATTACCAGATCCAAGAATTAAAAGGTTTACGAGAAGTTTTTTATGGTGGATTTGAAGGAGGAAGCAATGCCAAGATGGTATCTGCATCCATGAAGTCTCTTGGTTTTAAATCTGTTGATAGCTTTTATAAAAGTTATGTGCAAGGACAAATTCCCGTGGCAACTCTAACTAATGCCATCGCTAAGAGTGATCCTAAACAGCAAGCGGAAAATTTTGACCAGGTTAAAGAGCGTACCCAAAATGCTCTACATAGCATTGTAAAAACAGCTCAGGATAAACATCAAAAAAATATTTTGGCTATTTCATCTGGTATGTCAATGCAAGCTATGATTTCTGATTTAACCGATAACCCAAATAAAAACAAACCATTGTCAAATGCTACTGTGGTTAAAATTGTGTATCAAAATGGTAAATATAGTGTAGTTGAAATTGGCAGTATGGACTATGTTAATCAAGGTAAATTATCACTAAATAAATAAATAAACAACTGGAGGAAAACAAATAACCATAATCTGAATAAAATTAGATGATTAGCAATTAAATTAGTAAAATAGGATTGTTACTGCTTAGGCAGGCAAAACCTAAATATCAGCCCAACCGATAGGTTTGTGGGCGGTATTTAGGTTTTTTTTTGGGAAAATAAAGATAGGATATAACAATGAAAATAAAGTACCTTTCGCTAGCACTTCTTAATATTATGTGTTTTTCAGCTGTTGCGGCTGAAGCAAATTCGCTAAATACTGATAATAGTTTTTTCAAAGATAGCAAATTTGAATTTTCAACACGTAATCATTGGAAGTATTTAAAAGAAAATGCATCGCAACCCAAAGAAGTTCACAGTGCATGGGGACAAGCATTAACACTTAACTATAAATCAGGTTATTGGTTAGATATCTTGGGATTCGATGTTACTTATGACAATGTCATCAAACTTGGAGCCAGTGACTACTTTGCCACTCGTAACTTACTTTATAACACAGGTAAAAAACCAAATAAACATAATGCCCATGGATTTAACAAATTTACCCAACGTTATGCCAAAGTCAAACTCGGCAATTCTACAGACCTCAACTTTAATGGTAAAGTCGGTTGGCATAGTTTAAAAGACATGGGGGTAATTAGTTCATCGCAAAATTTAACCCGTAACAGTTATCTCGGTTATAGTGGAACATTTAAATACTCTAATTTGGCGTTATCGCTAGCTTATATTGATAGTGCTCTACCTCGTGAATCGGCCAAAAAAGTGCATTTTTATAGTTTAGATAGAAAATCTGAAATTGATAATATCAAAACAGCTGAAATCGCCTATAAAGATAAAGTAATTAAACTTGACTACTCTTATGGTGTAGCAAAAGATTATATTAAACGTCATGCGATTGAGTTTTCTTATAAACCGATAGAAAAACTAACCGTTGGCTCACAAATCTATGGCAGTACTGCTCTTAAAAATCATGACAAAATGAAAGCCAATGTGCGTGATTTTGATGATTCAGCATGGCATTATGCAGCCGATGTTGAATGGAAAGAAGCAGACTGGAGTGCCAAATTCGGTATCGCTTATACCGACGCCAATCGCAAAGGCGCTATCGGTTATTATGGTCGTCACATAGGTAAAAATAACCGTGGCCGTTATAATGGTATGGCTGCAGCAGGTGCAGACTATATGCGTGATGGCGAAGTGGTTTTATCAAGCGTGTTAGGCTATGACTTTTTTAAAGATAACACCACTGGTTTATATCTAAACTATGGTGAATTTAACTATAAACACGAAACCCTAAAAAATGGTGAAATCAACGTGTTTAATATCTGGAAACCAACCAGTGGAACATTTAAAAATCTATCTATTTTGTCAAAATTTGGTTATGGTTGGTCTTATAAAACCATGAGCAGCAAAGACATTACCCCTAAATTAAGAGACGGCCATGCGCAACGTTCACCGACTTTATCAGCAGAAACCGTTATTGATTATCGATTTAACTTGTTATAAAAGGACGAAATTATGAAAAAACTTATTAAACTTATTGGATTAACCGCAATTCTTACCGCATCACTAGCACAAACTGTTGCTGCCGATGTGAATATCTATTTTACTCGTCACGGTAAAACTATGTTCAATAATGTACATCGTGCTCAAGGATGGTCAGACACGCCTCTTACTAAACCTGGTATTGAAGTTGCAGAGCAACTTGGCCGAGGTTTAAAAGATGTTGATTTTATTTCGGTATATTCAAGTGACTCTGGTCGTGCTAGACAAACAGCAAGAATCGTACTTGAATCTAAAGGTGAAACTAAATTAAACATTAATGAAATGGAAGGTCTGCGTGAAACTTGCTTTGGTGATTTTGAAGGTGATCTTGATCCAAACATGTGGAACCCAGCTGCACAACATCTAGGTTATGAGTCTGACAAAGCCCTAATGGCTGATTTAGCTAAAGGTAAAGTTACCCTTAAAAAAATGATGGATGCGATAAAAGCTGTTGAGAAATCTGGTCAAGCTGAAGATTACAATGCTGTTAAAACTCGTATGCAAGCATCATTAAAAGCTATTGCTAAATCTGCTCAAGAACAAGGTGGTGGTAATGTATTGGTGGTCTCTCACGGTATGGCTATTATGGCAATGGTTGAAGAGATGTTAGACAGACCAATCACTAGTGGACTTGGTAACGCTAGCGTAACTAAAATCCGTTATACCGATGATGGTAAATTTATCGTTGAATCATTAGGCGATATGAGCTATGTAGAAAAAGGCAAAGCTAGCAAATAATCTTTATAAAAAGACTCACTAACGTGAGTCTTTTTTTATTATTGTTGAGTCATATTGTATTCACTCTACTTTGTTTAATCACTTTACTTTCGCTATTAATACATAAAAATAATAAGTTAGTTTACTCATACTCATCATTCATAATAGTCTTATAATATTTTTATTAATCAATTTGTTAACAAAAATAATTTTAATAACTACTGAATTGAACAATCTAAAATAAACAACTATTTTTACTACTTAAATTACATTAACTGGTTATAATAAAATATTGCTTAATCGGTAATATTAGGATTTTTCATGTTTTATATTAGCCACTATTCGTCACCAATGGGATTGATAACTTTAGCTAGCCAGAACAATAAATTAATTGGTGCTTGGATTGAAGGACAAAAATATTTTGGCCAAATTGTTAATTCGACCAAACAAGAAAAATCTAATTTAGCAATATTTAATCAGACTAAAAAATGGTTAGACGACTATTTTCTAGGCAAAAAACCATCTATAAAGCAATTATCACTGGCTCCTCAAGGTAGCGCATTTAGGCATATGGTATGGGACATATTAGCGCAAATTCCTTATGGTGAAGTCATTACCTATGGCTATATCGCAAAACAAGTGGCATTGCAATGTAATAAGCCACATATGTCCAGTCAAGCTGTTGGTGGAGCAGTTGGTCACAATCCGTTATCAATTATTATTCCTTGCCATCGGGTTATTGGGGCCAATGGTAACTTAACTGGTTATGCCGGTGGAATTGACAAAAAAATTTGGCTTTTGCAACATGAACAAGTTGATATGCAGAAATTTTTTCTGCCTAAGAAAGGCTCTAAAGCTTAATAATAATGGTATTCTTGCGAATTAGAGATTTCAAAAAAAACAGATTCTCAACTTATTTAGTCTTTATGTCGCAGCTTAAATCCCACCATAATTAAACAGAGTCATAAATATTGGCATGATTAAGGTTAATAAGAAACCTTGAACGATTGCGGGAGGCACGATGCTGACACCTGCACCTTTTTGTAGCATGGGTAAGGTAAAATCCATAGAAGTTGCGCCACATAAACCTAGTGCTGTAAGTTTATATCGTTTGATTAAGGTAGGAATTAAGATAATGGCACATAATTCTCGTAGAATGTCATTTAAGAAAGTAGCACTACCAATGATTGGACCATGAGCTTCGGTCATTAGTATTCCTGACAATGAATACCAACCAAATCCTGATGACATTGCCAGCCCCACTCGTACTGGTTGTGCCAATATCAAGGCGGCAATAATACCACCTAAAAAGGTACTTAGGATGACAATAATGGCCGTAGCAATACCCACTTTATTCAATAAAATCTGTTTTAACGAAATATTATTACTACGTAACTGAATACCAATAAGTAATAGTAAAAATACTAGAACCACTTTGGTAATATCTTCACTATATTGCCAAATAAAAAGTGGAAAAAGTCCTGCAACAAATCCTGCTATCAATGCAATACAGACCCGCAAAGATTCCAAGATCATTTTAAATCGTGATTGATAAGTTGCATCATTATGTGAAGTACGCCATGGTAAAAAAAGATCAACAATAGCTAAAAAAATAAAGTTACCGCCAAAAGTGCAGATAAAAATAATACCAGTATAAAATAAGATAATTTTTAAATTAGCAGCGAGATTATCTAAATGAGCTAGTTCGGTTCCCATTATAAATAGGATAAAATAGACCATCCAGCTTAGGACTTGGTTTATTTTAGCGATCCATTTTTGCTCTTTGAATCTAATCAAATACCCTAAACATAACGGTACTAAAGCAATAAGAATACCAAAATACATATTTCATTCCTTAATTATCATTTTTATATTAAAAGTATTAGATAGATTTGGATCTTGATTAATATAGCTTGCAATATAATGCAAGCGATAGATTAAAAGATTATTTTAATAATGCTAATTGTGTTTCAATATTGTTCTTGAGCTCATCTAGTAATGCATAACGATTGCGATACTCAGAACGCTTTTTACTGGCAACCTCTTCAAGTGATTTGCGGTTAATTTGTGTTGGTAAAATAAATAACGATCTTTCGTCTTGTTTGCCGTCAATGGTTAACCAAAAATCATTATAGTCAGATAAGATTCTCTCTTGTCGGCTGTTATAACGCCAGTTGTTGTAGACATGCGTTTTATTACCTACCGCTATAATCTGTTCAAGTTGAAAATAACTCGCAATAATTAACGCTGCCTCAACAGCCACGCGTTTAGGAAAAAGCCCATAGCACTGTTTTGTTGCCTGTTGTACTCGGGTTCGAGCTTCATGATGCCCTGTTCCTTGTAAGCCGGAAATAAAAAGAGTAGGCTTTTGTTGATATTTAGCGATGGTGAAAGTTAACGTTGCTAAATCAATGCCGTCATTATCATAAAAATAGAGACTGAGTTCCCCTTCCCGAGCATATTTATTACGTGCTTGAATCGCAATTTTTATATTGGCTTCATTTTTTGCTGTAATACTAGCCAATTCAAAGGGGGTATCTAAGTTATAAAAGGCTTTAGTCATGCTATCAGGACGATTAGCCAAAAAATCATAATGATAAGCTAATGCCTCGTACCGCTCTTGTTGACTCAAACAAGAAGCTAAATAAGGTCGTTGTAGTTTACAAGGTAAATTAGTTTGGCATGATAAATAGTAACCAAGTAACTTGTATTGTCTTAATTTGTCTAATAATTTAAGCGTAATAGGACTTAAAAATAGAGTTCGAAAAAAAAATTTATAACGATAAGTCGGTTTAAGCCATAATTCGTTAAGTGGTAATTTACCTGAACAAAGCCAGTTAAAAAGTTGCCATTTACTTTTAGGCTGGGACATATTCGTAATATTATTCATAAGCAGAAAAAAGTATTCGTATTGGTTAATATATAAAAGAGTTATATGTGGTTAAATTATAAATTATCAATTAGATATTTATGATTATTTTCAAATTTAAGGCACCATTTAACGTAAGTGCCTAAGAGTACAACACAACCCAAAGCAACGCAACCCTTATGGTGTTATGTCACCGCTTGAGCAATAAAAATAAGCAATAAAAAACGGTGATCTGAGTCACCGTTTTATTAAAAGGCATCGTTTATAAAAACGAATTATTGACCTTTAACTTCTTTTAAACCGTTAAATGGTGCTTTTGAACCTAAAGCTTCTTCAATACGGATTAATTGGTTGTATTTAGCAACACGATCAGAACGGCTCATTGAACCAGTTTTGATTTGACCAGCAGCTAAACCAACAGCTAAATCAGCGATAGTTGAATCTTCAGTTTCACCTGAACGGTGAGAGATAACCGCAGTATAACCCGCATCTTTCGCCATTTTAACAGCTGCGATAGATTCAGTTAATGTACCGATTTGGTTAACTTTAACTAGGATTGAGTTAGCGATACCTTTCTCAATACCTTGTTTGAAGATTTTAGTGTTAGTTACAAATAGATCGTCACCAACTAATTGGATTTTGTTACCTAATGCTTTAGTTTGGTATGCCCAACCTTCCCAATCGCTTTCGTCTAAACCATCTTCGATAGATACGATTGGATATTGTTCAGTTAAACCTTCTAGATAGTGAGTAAATTCTTGAGCTGTGAACTCTTTATTACCTTCACCTTTTAATACGTATTTACCAGTTTCTTTGTTATAGAATTCAGAAGCTGCACAGTCCATCGCTAAAGTAATGTCTTTACCTAATACATAACCAGCTTTTTCAACTGCTTCTTTGATGCAAGCTAATGCTTCAGCATTTGAACCTAAGTTAGGAGCAAAACCACCTTCATCACCAACAGCTGTGTTCATGCCTTTAGCGTGAAGTACTTTTGCTAAATTGTGGAATACTTCAGAACCCATACGGATTGCTTCACGTACTGTTTTAGCACCAACTGGTTGAATCATAAATTCTTGTAAGTCGATGTTATTATCAGCATGTTCACCACCATTGATGATGTTCATCATTGGTAATGGCATAGAGTATTGACCTGGAGTACCATTAAGATCAGCGATATGTTGATAAAGTGGTACACCTTTAGCTGCTGCTGCTGCTTTAGCTGTAGCTAAAGATACAGCAAGAATTGAGTTAGCACCTAAGTTTGATTTGAAATCAGTACCGTCTAAGTCAAGCATTACTTGGTCGATAGCTGCTTGATCTAACGCATCTTTACCAACAACTGCTTTAGCAATTGGGCCATTTACGTTTTCAACAGCTTTAAGTACGCCTTTACCTAAAAAGCGAGATTTGTCACCATCACGAAGTTCTAATGCTTCACGTGAACCTGTTGATGCTCCTGATGGAACGATAGCAAGACCAACGAAACCACCTTCTAAATGAACTTCAGCTTCAACAGTTGGGTTACCACGAGAGTCGATGACTTCACGACCATGTACTTTAACGATTTTTGCCATGTTATTTTCCTCTATATGACAGATATGTAACTATAATGTAAATATAAACTATTTTTACTGCTGATCTTGATGATCTTTGGCAGCTTTAATAAAACTACTAAATAATGGATGTCCATCACGTGGTGTTGAAGTGAATTCCGGATGGAATTGACACGCAACAAACCATGGATGATCAGGAATTTCAATAATTTCTACTAGTTTTTTATCAGTTGATAATCCTGTTACTTTTAATCCAGCTTTAACCACTTCTGGTAATAAATTGTTGTTTACTTCATAACGATGGCGATGACGTTCGGTAATCGATTCTTTTTTGTACATACCTGCAACTAATGAATCAGGCTCTAAATGACAAATTTGAGAACCTAAACGCATAGTACCACCAAGATCACTATCTTCACTGCGTTGAACCACTTTTCCTGATTCATCGCTCCATTCAGTAATTAATGCAATTACTGGATTTGCGCAATCTTTAACAAACTCTGTTGAATTAGCATCTTTTATGCCAGCAACATTACGAGCATATTCAATTAATGCCACCTGTAAACCAAGACAAATACCTAGGTAAGGGATCTTGTTTTCACGAGCATAACGTGCAGCCATAATTTTGCCTTCAACGCCACGATAGCCAAAGCCACCAGGAATTAATATTGCATCTAAACCTTGTAATAACTCAGTACCACGCGATTCAAGATCTTCTGAATCAATATAACGAATATGTACAGTTAGACGATTCTTTAAACCACCGTGTTTTAATGCTTCATTAACTGATTTATAAGCATCAGGTAACGCAATATATTTACCAACCATACCAATGGTCACTTCACCAACAGGGTTGGCTTCTTCATAAATCACTTGTTCCCATTCAGATAGATCCGCTTCTTTACATTCAAGATGGAAGCGATTGCACACAAAAGTATCTAAATTTTGTGATTTTAATAATGCAGGGATTTTGTAAATCGAATCAACATCTTTAAGTGAAATTACCGCACGTTCAGGCACATTACAAAATAGCGCAATTTTAGCTCTTTCGTTAGCTGGAATAGCCCGATCTGAACGACAAATTAATACGTCAGGTTGAATACCAATTGATAATAACTCTTTCACTGAGTGTTGAGTTGGTTTTGTTTTAACTTCACCAGATGATGCAAGATAAGGAACTAATGTTAAGTGCATAAATAATGTGTGTTCACGACCAACATCAACCGCTAGTTGACGAATTGCCTCTAAAAATGGTAATGATTCAATGTCACCAACAGTACCACCAACTTCAACGATAGCAACATCATAACCTTTTGCACCATCAATAACACGATCTTTTATCGCATTAGTAATATGAGGAATAACTTGGACTGTTGCGCCTAAATAATCACCACGACGTTCTTTACGTAAAACATCAGAATAAATTCGTCCAGTGGTAAAATTGTTTTTTCGACTCATTTTGGTGCGAATAAAGCGCTCATAATGCCCCAAATCAAGATCAGTTTCGGCACCGTCTTCAGTCACAAAAACTTCACCATGTTGAATTGGGCTCATTGTTCCCGGATCGACGTTGATATAGGGATCAAGTTTTAGCATGGTGACTTTTAAATTGCGGGCTTCTAAAATTGCAGCTAGAGATGCTGCGGCAATGCCTTTACCTAAAGAAGAAACGACACCGCCTGTAACAAAAATATAATTCGTGACCATTAATACCAGACCATTATTAATTTAGTTGAACAATATCACATCAGTTTAAATGATAAAACCCATGCAATATATGATGAATCAGACGGGAAAATAGTATAACAGAATATGGCTTAGCTCACAATTGAATAATTATGTTTAATCGATAAGTTACTCACTTTGCTTAATGAAATAAGATCTATTATTTAGATAATCCGTCTAATATTAATCCCAATATAGTTAATATTTTTTTGATATCTTTTTCAGTAGAACGTTTTATTGGCGATTAACGATATAATTTAAATTACTTGGCGAATTTCCCCTTAAATTCGATAAACTCTTTAAGGTTATCGATATTTTTAATTTCTAATTTACCTGCAACTTTATGTACGATATCTAAGTTAATTAACTCATTAACAGCACGACGATAAACACGGTCAGTAGTGCCAAAACGTTCTGCTTCTAAATAGTTTTTTTGAAAGTTATTAACCGGGTGAATATTAAGGTGATGTTGATACATATCAAAAGCAATGTTGTAACAAATTGAATATAATGTTCTTTTTAAGAAGATATCTAAGGTTTCTTGATAATCAAAGGCGATAGCACTAGCGAAAAACAGTGCTAATTTAGGATGTTCAAGTAATGATTGATATAATTTATCAATACTAACGACAGCGATAGTTAATGCTTCTTCGGCGATAATATCAAATTGACATAGATAGTTGGTGAAGAACTCCATTTCGCCAAATATATGCTCATCGCAATCTACCGTACCTATATGAAATCGACGTCCATTATTGGCCTGATAACGTATTGAAATCGTACCATTATAAACAACAATTAAATTATCGACTTTACATCCTTGACGAAAAAGCGTAGTTTTTTCATCTACGATTTTTTTTTCAACAATACATTGTTCAATAATTGAAGCAAACAACTTATTATTATCTTGCCAATAATGACTAAAACGACCTTTATTTAATGATTTTAATTGCATATCACTCACACATTAATATTGGATAACGTATAGATACTTAATGATCTACAGCGTTATCTTTTTCTAATTTGGTACAATTATAGTCAATAATAATAAAAGATATGCCATTTCAATCTAATCTATTATTTTTAATTATTGACCCTTTTCTTTAAAAGAATTGAAATCACCAACATAACAATAATAACAGCATAAAGTATAGGTATCGCATTCATGATAATTTGAATACCCAAATAGTTATATAATTTCGAGCTTATAGCTGGACTAAACATAGCCCCAGCACTACCACTAATTAAAATGAATGAAACATTTTTACTTGATGCTTTTTTTACAAAGGTCACGCCATAAGCCACAAAAGCGTTATATAAAGCAGAGCATACAAATCCATATCCATAAGTATAGTAACCAATATAATCAATATTTTCAGTATTGACGATCATCAGTGTCATTATGAAGGCTAATAAAATGATTGAAATAAAAAAGTGCTCAATTTTAACTCGCGTTACAATCGCCGTCGAAACTAATGCTCCGATTAAGGCTGCTGTCCAATATTGAGTAATAATGTTGCCTGCATCTTCAAACGAAATTAAAAATTTTTGGCTAACAAATAGAGGAGCCCAAGTTAAAAACGTATATAACGCTAACATCGCCAAAAATAAACCGAAACCAGAAGATAAAATACCAAAGTTCCATTCAGATCGCTGATGCTTCTCTTGTTTTGCTTTAGGCTGATTAATTAAATCGAAATTAGTAAATAAAATAATGATTAACATCAATACTGCAACTATTCCAACCGTTAAATAGCTACTAGCCCAAGATAGATTATGAGTTAAAGCATAGGTAGTGATTAGCGGGAAAATGATGCCAGCAATATTAAATGTAGCATCTTGTACCACTAACATTGTACTTTGTATCTTATCTTGCCAAGTCGATACCACAATAGTACCCGCGATACACAACCCTATTCCACCACACAATCCTATCAAAGTCATACAAACTTCAAGTATTATTAGCGAGTTGGTGATATATAAAATAAAGGAACTAATAACAATAATTGTATAACTAAGTAAGGTAATTCGTTTAATCCCAATAATATCGATTAAAAAGAAAGCCAAAATAGTTCCTATTAAAGCCCCACCATTTAATAAAGAAAAAATGAATGCGACACGGTTTACATCTGCATTAAAATTTTGCGCTATTGGTTCTATTAGCATACCAAACTGAGAGGCAAAACCAGCCATAATAAAGTTAGCTAAAAAACTAATAAGTGTGAGCGATAATTTATTTTTCATATTTCCATCCGAAAAAGGCAATAAATAACCAATTAAGATTTAATAGCCACGTTTAAAGCAAGTTTGATCATATTATTAAATGTCATTTGCCTTTCTTCCGCCGTTGTCTCTTCACCAGTTAAACAATGGTCTGAAACCGTTAAAATGGCTAACGATTCGACATTAAACTGTTGCGCAATTCCATATAAACCAGCAACTTCCATATCAATTCCTAGTACCCCTGATTTTTCTAATGTGCTAATCAACGTTTCATCAGGGTCATAATAAAGATCGCCACTAAACACATTACCTACTTTAACTGGTAAATCCATAGTATTAGCCATTTCATAGGCACGATGTAATAACGAGAATGTCGCAGATGTGGCAATATTATAACCATTCGCTCTTTTTTGATTAGTCATTGAATCCGTCCCTGCAGCCACGGCTAATATGACATCACGCATTTTAACGCTTTGCTGTGTGGCACCTAAAGAACCCACTCGGATAATACGTTTAACATTAAAGTCATTAATTAATTCATGCGCATAAAGGGTTATTGATGGAATCCCCATGCCATGCCCCATTACTGACACCGCAACGCCCTCATACAATCCAGTATATCCTAGCATATTACGTACATTACAAACCTCTTTAACATCGGTTAAGTAATTTTCTGCAATAAATTTTGCGCGTAAAGGATCGCCGGGCATGATAACGGTTTGAGCAAAGTCATTGGGATTAGCATTAATATGTGCAGTCATAATATTTCCTAAATAATAAATAAATTGCTCCAATTATAATAAAGATATTTTTGTTTCAACTAGGACATAAGTCCGAACCTGATGCGTTATACCTCATTTTTAGGAAATTATTTGATGATTACTTTTTCATTTATAAAAAAAGCGCCTAGCGCGCTTTTCATTTTATTTAGATGATAACTTATTTGACCGTTTTTTCACTGCGTGATAAACCAATAATACCAGAGCGAACAATTTCTACTATATTACAAGTTTCGCGAATAGAGGATAGAAATGATTCTAATTTTTCACTAGTACCTGATAATTGGACAATATAATGTGTTGCCGTCACATCAACAATCGAACCTCTAAAAATATCAGCACAACGTTTAACTTCATCACGTGCATCAGAGCTTTTAGCTGCAACTTTAACTAACATTATTTCACGTTCAACATGTGGCCCCTCTGTAAGGTCATTAACACGATAAACATTGACCAACTTATGTAATTGTTTTTGGATCTGTTCAAGCACATGTTCATCACCAGATGTTTGAATCGTCATTCGACTCATTGTTGGATCTTCAGTTTGTGCGGTAGTAATGGATTCAATATTAAACCCACGCTGTGAAAATAAACCGATAATTCTTGATAATGCACCAGGTTCATTTTCAGTTAAAATTGATAATATATAACGCATTAGGTTCTCTCCGTTTTACTAAGCCACATCTCATTCATTGCCCCACCGCGAATTTGCATTGGATAAACATGTTCTGTCGCATCAGTCATGACATCAATAAAAACTAAACGATCTTTTATAGCTAGCGCTTTTTTAAGCTTAGGTTCCAGATCTTCTCGTTTATTAATTACCATCCCAACATGACCATAAGCTTCGGCAATCTTGGCAAAATCAGGTAATGACTCCATATAAGATGATGAATGACGACCAGCATAAATCATATCTTGCCATTGCTTAACCATGCCTAAAAAACGGTTGTTAAGGTTTAATACAATTACAGGTAAACCATATTGCAAGGCTGTTGAAAGCTCTTGAATATTCATTTGAATACTACCATCACCTGTTACACAAACTACATGCTTCTTAGGGAATGCAAGTTTAACACCCAATGCAGCAGGTAAACCAAAGCCCATGGTACCCAGACCACCAGAAGTAATAAAATGACGAGGTTTGTCAAAGGGATAATAGAGCGCAGTAAACATTTGATGTTGACCAACATCAGTAGCAATATAAGCATCACCTTTGGTCAGCTTATATAAAACTTCAATCGCTTCTTGTGGCTTGATACTTTCACCTTCATGGCTATAAGCAAGACATTTGCGAGCTCGCCAATGCTCAATCTGCTTCCACCAATCAACTAAAGCATCTAGGTCACGTTCAGTACTAAGATCTTCAAGTTGTGTTAACATGGTTTCAACAACTTGTTTTGCATCACCTACTACAGGTATAGTTGCAGAAACAGTTTTGGATATAGACGTTGGATCAATATCAATATGAATAATTTTGGCTTTTGGACAATATTTTTCAACATTGTTAGTAGTTCTATCATCAAAACGAGCACCTATTGCAAAAATAACATCTGCATTATGCATTGCCATATTAGCTTCATAGACACCATGCATACCAATCATGCCTAAATATTTTTTATCTGTTCCGGGAAAAGCACTAATCCCCATTAACGTTGAAGTCACAGGCAGATTGAGTTTATCTGCTAGTGATTTAACCACATTGCTAGCGTCAGCACTAATTACCCCACCACCAATGTATAACACAGGTTTTTTAGCTGCTAATAAGGTAGTTAATGCTTTTTTAATTTGCCCTTTATGTCCTTGAGTCGTTGGATTATAAGATCGCATTGTTACTGACTTTGGATAATTATAATTATATTTGTTAGCTGGATTAACTATATCTTTCGGCAAATCAATAACAACTGGACCTGGGCGACCAGTAGAAGCAATATAAAACGCTTTTTTAATCGTTTCTGGAATATCTTTACTATCTTTGATTAAAAAACTATGTTTAACAATTGGGCGTGAAATCCCAACCATATCACACTCTTGGAAGGCATCATTACCAATTAAATTACTCGCAACTTGGCCAGATAAAATTACTAATGGCACTGAATCCATATAGGCTGTTGCAATACCAGTAATAGTATTAGTTGCCCCGGGGCCTGAAGTAACAAGTACCACACCAACATCACCTGTTGCTCTGGCATAACCATCAGCCATATGTACTGCAGCTTGCTCATGACGAACTAAAATATGCTCAATACCACCTAAGGTATGAATTGCATCATAGATATCCAGAACACTACCACCTGGATAACCAAATATCTGCTTAACTCCTTGATCAATCAGTGACTGAATGACCATTTCTGCGCCTGACAGTTTTGCCATGGTTGTTGCCTCCATTTATAACTTATTTGTCATTTTTGATTTATTTTGCATGAACTAATACAGAAAATCAATAAAGTCAATAATATGTGCGATATACTTATCTTTTTTGGATACTAGGCCTCATTTTTGAAAGAAATAACTTGTAAATATTCAATTAATCGATTTTAATTGGATTAATATCAATTTTTTAATTGATTATAAATAATATCCTAGTGATTTATTAACAATTATTTACTATTTTTTGTTTGTTTTTTATGCATAACTTATGCTACTTATTTTGTACTTGAGTCCTTTATATTAAAAAGGTGTTTTTAATGAACAATTCTTATTGTAAACCAACTTCCCTATCTGATTGGCAATTAGTCAAAGTATCAGGTATTGACAATCGTACATTTTTACAAGGACAAGTGACTGCTGATATTAATCATCTTAATGAATATACAGCACTATTTGCAGCCCACTGTGATGCAAAAGGCTGGATGTGGAGTAATTTAATATTATTTCAACGAGGTGCAGATATTTTTTATATTGTGCGAAAAACAGTTGCCGAAAAACAAATTGCCGCTCTTAAAAAATTTGCCGTTTTTTCAAAAGTGACAGTTGAACCAGTTACTGATCTTAACCTAATTGGCTTAGAAAATAATGCCATTGAACAATCGATTATTGCAGAATTAGGTGATAATAGTTGTATCACGAGGGGAGATGTAACTTATATCAAAATTCCATTACCTGAAATTCGAGTAATAAAAGTATCAAGTGAACCATTACCAGCCGACTTACAATCTGCTGATCATTGGTTAAAACTCGATTTAGAAGCAGGTTATGCCATTATTGATGAGCCAAATATTGAAAGTCTTTTACCACAGGCTTGTAACTTACAACATTATAATGCCATTAGTTTTGATAAAGGCTGTTATTGTGGACAAGAGATGGTAGCTAGAGCTCAATTTCGCGGCGCAAATAATCGTGGACTTTATCTGTTGGTTGGAAAAAGCAAGACTTTGCCAATAATTGGTGACAAGCTTGAATATGAACTTGATGGAAATTGGCGAGAAGGTGGTCAAGTATTAGCTGCATTAAAACTTGAACAAGATAATCAAATCTATGTGCAAGTCGTGTTAGCCAATGGCATTGATATTGAAACAAATTTCCGTGTTAAAGGACAAGTAGATAGTCTGTTGAATTTCTAAATTGAACGTATAAATGGTTTAGAACAAATAATATTAATTTAGCTGGAATAAACCTATTCCAGCTGATTAAAATTTACTGTCCTAATTCTTGATATACAATTTCGATAAAATAGCGCGCACCAGTTGTCAGAATTTCATCATTAAAATTATATGAAGGATTGTGAACATTTGTGCCTTCACCTGCACCAATTTTAATATAAGCGCCAGGTATTTTTTGCAACATAAAGGCAAAATCTTCTGATCCCATCGTTGGTGGTGAATCCACAATAATCTTATCGTCGCCAACAATTTTTTGTGCAGCTTTAATGGCAATATCAGCTTGTTTAGCGTGATTAATAGTTGCTGGATAACGTCGCTGATAATCGACCTCTGCTCTGGTATTGAAGGTTAAAGCAATACCTGTCGAAATATGTTTAATGCGCTCTTCTGCTAAATTTTGATCTTCAGTATTCAAGGCTCTAACAGTACCGCGAATCACAGCATGTTGAGGCAGTACATTCCAAGTATCGCCACTGTGAATTTGTGTCACACTAATAACCAATGAATCAATTGGATTTAGATTACGACTAACAATCGTCTGTAAACTATTGACAATTGTGGTGGCAGTTAAAATCGTTTCTTTCCCTAAATGTGGTGCAGCTGCATGGGCACCCACCCCGGTTATTTTGATTTCAAAAACATCATAAGATGCCATCACTGCACCATGATTAATTAAAAAATGGTTTAATGCTAGATTAGGTTGATTATGCATACCATAAACAGCTTCGATGGGAAATTTATCAAATAAACCATTTTCGACCATGACTCTGCCGCCACCTTCGTTTTCTTCAGCAGGTTGGAAAATAACCACAACTGTGCCAGAAAAATCTCGATGAACGCTTAAATATTTTGCTACACCTAATAAAGTTGCCGTATGTCCATCATGTCCACAGGCATGCATTTTGCCATGAATGGTTGAACAGTAATCAATATCATTTTCTTCAATAATATCTAATGCATCAATATCCGCTCGTAATGCAATAGTTCGACCATTATTTTTACCATGAATAATGCCTACCACCCCTGTTGGTGCAAATTCTGTGTATAGTTCAGTGATACCAAACGATTTTAATTTTTCGATAATAAACTCGGTAGTTTGTTTTTCTTCAAAAGCAGTTTCTGGATGAGCATGAATATAATGACGCCATTCGGTCATTTCATCTTTTAATGCGTTAATGCTGTTGGCAATAATATTCGTCATTGATCATTCCTTAATTAATTACTTAACTACAAATCTGAAAGAGTTAATTGCACTATAACGTTTATTGAAAATGAATATAAATAACGATTTTTACTAACCTTATCATTTTTAGTTATAAGCAAAATTTGACAATAGAATCAAAAAATAACTAATTAAAATCATTTAAGATAGAAACAAGAAAATTGTTCAGTTTAAGTAGAGAATAAAATACCCTGAGATTAATAAAAAGGGACCAAAAGCGATTAATTGATAGCTTTTTTTAAATAGATATTTTGAGAAAATGTAATAGATGATAGCCAACGTCGATGCAATGATTAACATTAACGGTAATAACTGGTAAGGTAACCACGCACCTAAAGCAGCAATTAACTTTATATCACCACCACCTAATCCCTGTTTACTTGTTATACAAAAAAAGATGATTGCTGGTAATTTAAGCATTAAATAGCCGAACAAAATACCTACTAAAGCATCGTTGATAGTAAGTGAAGATAGATTAAAGTAAGCCATTATCAACCCACCCCACATTAATGGTTGAGTTAAAAAATCTGGCAATAAGTAGTAGTTAATATCAATTAGTGCTAATAACAAGAAAATAACTGCAAGTAACATAAGTAAAGCACATCTAAAATTTAGCCCCTTATCCAAATAAATCAGCAAAAATAATATTGCTATAGTTAGTTCAAAAATAGCATAGCTATTGGTTATTTTATGGTAACAATAATAACAACGTCTTTTTAACATCAACCATGACAATATAGGAATTAACTGCCAAGCACTAAGTTTGTGATGACAATTTTGGCATGAAGAACGAGGAATAGTAATAGCGAACAGATATTCATATAAAGACTGCGTAGGTGAGTAACGATAATAAGCGACTCGCAAAAAACTACCAATAGCAAGTCCGACGCAAAAAAAGAGTATAGCCATTAGCTGATCACGTCCGCCATTTGGAATATCGGCAAATATATCGCAATAATCAAACTGCCGATTATTGTAGCTAAAATTAGCATTAATGAAGGTTCAAATGCTTTGACTAGATTATCAGTTAAGGTTTGGTTTTGTTGTTGATAGTAAAGAGTAATATTATCCAACATAATATCTAATGAACCAGACTCTTCACCGGCATGAACTAGTTGCACACAAAGCTTCGGTA
Organism: Gilliamella sp. M0364; assembly: GCF_016100565.1. Taxonomy (NCBI): domain Bacteria; kingdom Pseudomonadati; phylum Pseudomonadota; class Gammaproteobacteria; order Orbales; family Orbaceae; genus Gilliamella; species Gilliamella sp. M0364. Next base: position 26,843 of record NZ_JACFSF010000012.1, read on the forward strand.
AAGCTGGATAGCTAGCTAACATTTGACTAAAGCTATTCCCCTGTTCAATCCCCGTCATAATTTGCTTGATGATATTACGGTAATAAAAATTACTTATAGTTTTAGACGAGGCGGTTAATCCTGTCAAAAGTGGGATACCTGCTTGTTGAGTTATTGCTAATGTATGAAAAATTTGCATCAGACATTGAGATTGGATTATTTGACCAATTAAAGGGAGCTGTAATTTATGCTTATCCATAATAAGTTGATAACGTACTTTAACAACATAATGAAAAAACAAATAACATAACGTAATAGCTAATAATATAAATAACCCATCTTGTCTAACATTATTAGCTACATCAATCACTAATTGCGTAAAATAGGGTAACTCTGCATCAAAGCTCTGATAAATGTCGGCAAATTTTGGCAGGACAATAAATATCATAACCATAATCACTATCACCGATACAAATAATAAAAAAAGTGGATAACGCAGCGCCTTTTTAATCTGATTTTGTATTGATAATGATCTTTCTAGGTGATAAGTTAATTGTTCAAAACTCTGTTCTAATCTTCCCGTCAATTCACCAATGGCAATAATTTCACAATAAAGTTCTGAAAATACTGAATGGTGCTGTTTTAATGCAATCGATAGTGATTCACCTTTGGTTATTTTCTGACTAATATCGGTTAACAGATATTGCCATTGCGCTTTAGGTTGATCATCAATCAGTAATCGTAAACTCTCTACAATTGATAATCCGGCTTTTAACATTGTAGCTAACTGTTTAGTTATAATAAGCAGTTCACTAAGTTTAAAACTTTGTGAGGTAATTAAGTTACCGGAACTAATTTTAATCGCAAGTTGGCCTTCTAATAACAATTTTCTTCGCACATCTTGCTTAGATATGGCGATAATTTTATTTTGATGAAAGTTAATATCATACCAATAATAGAGTCGCTTCATGCATTATCTCCAAACTATCACTCAATTATTACCTAAAACACGATTCAATTCCGCTAGCGTAGTAATGCCTTGTTGAACGAGTTTATTGCCTACTTGCCTAAGTGATACCATATTTTGCGAGACAATCGGTTGATTGGTTAAAATCTGTTGTTGTACTTGTGGTGTGATAATTAACAGTTCATATAAGCCTATCCGCCCTAAATAACCACCCACACATTTTTCACAACCCATGGCGATAAAATGTGGTGACGGTTCGTTATTTATCAACGTAAGCTCACTGGCTACCATTTTACAATGTTGGCACAATTTACGAACTAATCGCTGCGCAATAACTAGTTTTAAACTGGATGATAACAAGTAATTTTTAATCCCCATTTGATTTAAACGAATGATAGCCTCAATACTAGAATTAGTATGTAGAGTTGATAACACTAAATGCCCCGTTTGCGCTGCTTGAATGGCAATCTCAGCCGTTTCAGGATCACGAATTTCACCAATCATCATCACATCCGGGTCTTGACGCAAAAAGGCTCGTAATATCACAGAAAAACTTAAACCAGCCTTAAGATTAACTGCTGTTTGATTAATACCATCTAATGGAATTTCGATCGGATCTTCAACACTACAAATATTACATTTGGGTTTATTTAATCGTTTTAAAGCACTATATAACGTCATAGTTTTACCACTGCCAGTCGGTCCTGTTACCAAAATCAAGCCTTGTGGATAATCTAATATTTGTTTAAAGGTTAATAGATCTTCCCCTGTTAATCCTAAATCATCGATGCTCAATTCTGAGTTATGATTATCCATAACCCGTAATACAATCTTTTCACCATTAATGACAGGTAAAGTAGCTATGCGCATTGCATAATTATTAATCACCAGTTGACCATCTTGCGGTAGCCGTTGTTGAGCAATATTTAAATTAGCCATAACCTTTAGTCTAGCTGCTATCTGTTTAGCTAACATTAACGGCGGTGTTAGCATATTTTGCAAAACGCCATCAATTCTCATGCGAATTCGATAATGATTTTGATAAGGCTCAAAATGAATATCTGATGCCCGCTTATCCAATGCTGAAAGCAATAATTTGTCTAGGCTTTCGACGAGATTCTCTTCTTGCATAGCGGTTATCCTATTTATACGATATTAATCACAATTAAAATTTAAAAATATCTTCACAAGCTGTAACTAAAGTTGGCTCTGGTGGATTTGTTAGACATGTACGTGACCAATCTAAATTACCTAAATTAGCATTCAAAGTAGGTGTTAAGGTTACAGTTAGACTTGATAAAGCGCTTTTACCGACTAAATTTATTATCCCATTCGTGACATTAATTGAAGTCACATAATTGGTCGTTCTAGTCGTTGGCACACCGTTATTACCACTACTACATTTGCTTAAAGCGCCTTGCTCTATAGCACAAATTTCAATGGCTGTTTTATATGCAGTCATTGATTGCAGCATATCGGTTAAGGCTGCTTTTTTTATATAACCTTGATAAGCAGGTAAACCGATAGCAGTTAAAATTGCTATCACGACAATAGCGATCATTAATTCAAATAGAGTAAATCCAGATTGGTATTGCATAACAGCCTCACAAATCAAATAATTGTTTGATAGTGTGACTTTATAGCTAATTTAAAAAATGAAATAATATATAGAGAAAATTTTAGAACTTGAAATACAAAATGATCACCACAATCATCACAGTGGTAATTAAAATTGTGAAACAGATCGAAATTTATAGCAAATCTAAATGTATCGGAGCTATTATGCCTTTAAAAATTGTTGATGGTTGGATTAAAAATATTAAGCAAATAAAATCGCCTTATTATAATGACCGTCCAGAAGATCAACCCATCTCATTACTGGTTATTCATAATATTAGCCTACCACCTAAGCAATATGGCGGTCCTTATGTCGAACAACTCTTTACAGGTAAACTAGACCCAAACGCACACCCCTATTTTGCTGAAATTTATCAATTACAAGTATCAAGCCATTTGTTCATAAGACGTGATGGTGAAATTATTCAATTTGTCCCTTTTGATAAACGGGCTTGGCATGCAGGCAAATCTATCTTTGCAGGCAAGGAAAATTGTAATGATTTCTCAATTGGTATTGAAATGGAAGGTTGTGATACTGAGGACTTTACCGAAATACAATATCAGCAACTGGCCATAGTAACCAAATTATTACAACAAACCTATCCAATTAAACATATTACTGGCCATAGTGATATTGCCCCAACAAGGAAAACAGATCCTGGACCTTATTTTGATTGGCAGTATTACCGATCACTAATTAATCATCATAAACAAATAGATTTAATGACTAATCAATTAAGATTGATTAAAGATGAATTACAAAGATTGACACTTTGGCAACCTTCGCCTCCAGCAGCTGAGGCGTTTTTGAGTGAACAGCCATTTGCGCTTGATACCATGCAACCCTATGAATGGTTACAGTGGATATTTATCCCACGAATGCAAGCATTAATCGATGCTAATGCTGAATTACCAAAATTTGCCCTTCATCCTTATTTTGAAGAAGCATTTAAACAGCAAGAAATGGATGTTGATGGCTTATTAAAGTTGATAAAGGAACTTGATGAATTATCAACTAACCAAAGAATGGATGATTGAAAGTATTTTAGCTAAAAAAACAGCCACAAAGTGTGGCTGTAGTATTGAATAAATTAATTATTATTCGTTAGTCGACGATATTCATTCACTGCTTGTTGATGGTTGCTATAAGTACTACTGAATGTATGCCCACCGGTTCCATTAGCAACAAAAAACAGATATTTGGTTTTTGCCGGATGAGCCGCTGCCTCAAGCGAAGCCAAACTAGGCATCGCAATCGGTGTCGGTGGTAATCCTTCAATTACATAGGTATTATAAGGATTATTGGTATCAGTCAAATCAATACGCCTAATTGCGCCAGTATAATTCTCACCTAAACCGTAAATAATGGTTGGATCAGTTTGTAACTTCATATTTGCTTTTAGACGGTTAACAAAAACAGAGGCAACGTTCGCACGTTCAGAACTGATACCTGTTTCTTTTTCAATAATTGAAGCAATAATCAACAATTCATAAGGGGATTTATAAGGTAGATCACTATCGCGATTATCCCATACTTTTTGTAGATTAGTCTTCATAGTTAAATATGCCCGTTTCAAAATATTGATATCAAGACTATCTGCAGTATATTGATAAGTATCAGGTGATAACCAACCTTCTAATGGGCCATCAATACCTAACAACTTAGCAATTTCATCATGAGACTTACCTGTTAATGTTTGCTGAATATAAGGCGTATTACTAAGCACATTTAACCAATCTTTAGCACGCTTTCCTTCAACAAATTGTACATAAAAACTGCTTTCTTTACCCGATACAAGTAACTTTAAAAATTCTTCAACGGTCATATGAGGATGTAATTGATAAGTACCTGCTTTTATGGAGCTTAATGATGGATCGAGTTTATATAAATACGGAAGCAAGTAAGCTTGTTGCATCAAATTACTAGTCTTTACTTGCTCAACTAATTGATGTAATGAGGTTCCTTTTTTTAATACAAACATTTGATTATCTGTAGTGATATTCATATGTTGTTGTGAAAATTTCTGTAAAAAATAGTAACCAATACCTAATGAACCACCGACAATTAAAACTAACGTCAGTAACGTGTACACAAATAATTTTTTAATCATAACTTAATCTTTATAACGAATTTTTGCGCGTGATGTTAAGCGCGTTAATAACTCATAAGCACTAATCCCTGTATGCTCGGCAATTTGTTCAACGGGTAACTCTTTGCCCCAAAAAATAACTTCATCACCCGGTTTATCTTGGCTATGTTGTCCTAAGTCTACCACAATCATATCCATTGAAACGCGACCGACAATAGGTACAATTCGACCATTAATACTTACAGGGGTATTAGCGGGAATACCTCGTGGATAACCATCACCATATCCCATTGCAACAACGCCTAAAGTGGTATCACTTTCACTAGTCCAAGTTTGTCCATAACCGACCGATTGTCCTTTTAGGTGTTTACGAACCGTAATTAACTCTGATTTAAGTGTCATAACTGGTTCGATATCTGCGACCTGATCAGTAAATGGTGAAACTCCATATAAAGCAATACCTAGTCGAATCATATTACGATGAGAATTAGGCCAAGCAAGTATACCGCCAGATGCAGCTATTGATTGCTGACTACCCACCAAATTAGCATCAAGTAAATGAATAAACTCATCAAACAATGCCATTTGTTTATTGGTTTGTGTTGAGCTTAATTCATCAGCGCTACTAAAATGGCTAATAATATTGATTGGATGACGAATAACATTGCAGTCGGCCAATCGATTAAATTCTGTCACTGCTTCATCAAGATGAAAACCTAAACGGTGCATGCCTGTATCAATTTTAAACCAAGCTGTGATTTCGTTTGCAAAGGGAATGGTATTTAATACATCAATTTGCCAACTAGAATGAATAACTGGTTGTAGATTAAAATCCAGTAAATCATTAATTTCATCGTGAGGAAAAAAGCCTTCTAAAAGTACAATAGAACTTCGAATACCGGATTGTCGTAACGCTATGGCTTCAGAAATACGCGCAACGCCAAAACAGTCAACCCTATCTTCAACTAACTTAGCTACACCTTCCATACCGTGGCCATAAGCATTTGCTTTGACTACAGCCATTAAAGTGCTATTTGGAGATTTTTTCCTAAAAAATTCAATATTATGTAGAATCGATTTACAATTCACTTCTACAACAGCAATAGACATTTTATATAACCTAACATATAAATTAAGTTTCTATTGTAAAATTAGTTATCAATAATCACAAATAAAAAATCAGTAATTTACAAGATTTTGTCTGAATAAATAAAATAATTATAAAAAACTCATTTAGTAATAATGCTAGTTAGTATTTTGTTAAATAACAATAATTTTCAGCCAAAAATTTTACTCCACAAAATTTTGATAAAAGTTATAAACTAATTTTTTGGTAACTGTTGTTTTATACTTTCTATAAAATTTTCCATGATAATTGGCAAACAATTCCCTCTTTGCCATTTGTATAAAAATTTCAATTGTTGTTGGGTTAGTTGAATATTAAATTAATCTCTACAGCCCCCTTGTTTGCCGTCTTTTATGATTAGCTGTTATAATCAATTTTTTATATCTCTTTTTAGGTATATAGCTATGTATATTATTTATGGCATTAAAAATTGTAATACCATGAAAAAAGCGTTTACTTGGCTTGATGAGCATCAAGTTAATTATCAATTTCATAATTATAAAACTGATGGCTTATCAGCAGAATTATTAAACGATTTATTAAAATTAGTTGATTGGCAAAGTTTACTAAATACTCGAGGTACAACTTGGCGTAAATTGGATGAAGCACTACGTAATCAAATTGATAATCAAGATGCTGCAATTAAAGTTATGTTAGCCAACCCATCAATTTTAAAACGACCATTGCTTATCGATGGTAAACGAGCATTATTAGGCTTTTCTGAAGCAAGCTATTCAGAATTTGTTAAACTTCAACAATAAAATCGAGATCACCATGACTGAACCCGTTATTGCCCTAACCAAAGCATTGATTGCTGAAAAATCAATAAGCCCTGATGACAAAAATTGCCAACAAATAATTATCGAACGCTTAAAACCACTCGGTTTTGTTATTGAAGAAGTCAATATCGGCAATACTAAAAACCTATGGGCCTATCATGGTGATTTAGCAGGAAAAACCCTGATGTTTGCTGGTCATACTGATGTTGTACCAGCTGGTGATGAAAGTAAATGGAACTACCCTCCTTTTGAACCTACTATTGATGAAAATGGCATACTCTATGGTCGTGGAGCTGCAGATATGAAAAGTGGTGTAGCTGCTATGGTTTGTGCTGCTGAATCATTTGTCAAAAAATATCCTGATCATGCCGGACGAGTCGCTTTCTTAATTACTTCAGACGAAGAAGCTGATGCCAGTGATGGTACTGTTAAAGTAGTTGATTTATTGATAAAACGCCAAGAACATATTGACTATTGTATTGTCGGTGAACCATCAAGTGATAGTGTATTCGGCGATCAAATTAAAAATGGTCGACGAGGTTCTTTAACGGCAAATTTAGTCGTGCATGGTATTCAAGGCCATGTTGCTTATCCTCATCTTGCAGATAATTCAGTGCATAGATTTGCACCAGCACTAAATGAGCTAGTCGCAACAGTATGGGATAATGGTAATCAATATTTCCCTCAAACCACGATGCAAGTGGCTAACATTAATGGTGGAACTGGTGCTGAAAATGTAGTGCCTGGTGAGTTATCTGTTCAATTCAACTTCCGTTATAGTAGTGAGTTGACCGATGAGATGATTAAGTCAAAAGTCGATGCTATTTTACAAAGACACAACTTAAACTATACCTTGAACTGGCGATTGTCTGGACAACCGTTTTTAACCCCCCAAGGTGAACTGACCGATGCAACAGCTAGTGCCATTAAAGCATTTACAAAGATTGATACCAAACTATCAACCAGTGGCGGTACTTCTGATGGCCGTTTTATTGCTAAATTGGGATGTCAAGTTATTGAATTTGGTGTAATCAACAAAACCATTCATAAAGTAAATGAAAATGTTAATTGCCAAGATATCATTACATTACAAGCTATTTATATCGATATTTTAGAAAAATTGTTACTTGCTTAAATATTTGCTCAGTTAATTGATATTTGCGTGTTGCGTGAATCTGAATGACAATACACGCATATCAACTAATTAGTACTAAACCTATAATGCTAAGGAGATAGTAATGGAATGGCTTAAAGATTACTGGTGGCTAATTATTATCGTGTTGATTGGAATTTTTATTAATACCATTAAAGCACTAAATAAACTGAGCTATAAACATTATTTAGAAAAAAAGAAAGGGATAAAACCTATCCCATATAGTGATGATGAAGATGACGACTGGCCATCTCAACCTAAGCAAAATTAGTTTATCTATTGTCGAAAATCATTACTTTGACTAGCAAAAACAGCTTGGTGACGATAACGATCTACCCACATTGCTGTCGCACCACAAACCGCAATTGGCATAATAATTAAATTAAATAACGGCACCATGGTAAAAAAGCTAATTAAAATGCCAAATAATAAATTATCCCCTCGATGTTGTTTTAATAATTGGCGCATACGTAAAAAAGATACCTTATGATTATCAAATGCATAATCAGCATATTGAATATTGATCTGCCATGCGGTAAATAAAAACCAAACTACTGGGGTAACCGATTGGCCTATGACAGGAATAAAGTAGCTAAGTAAAATGGGAATCGCCCACAATAAATAATTAGCTAACTTTTGTAATTCCCGTTTTAAAATTCGTGGCAGATCTTTAATCAAACTGATCCATGAAGTATCAGGTGCCGGAATTCCGGTTAATTGTGCTTCAACCTGCTCAGCAAGCAAGCCATTAAAAGGAGCTGCAATAATGTTAGTGATAGTACTAAAAAAATAACAAAATAAGATCGCCAAGGTCAAAATCACAATAAAACTGATAATATAACCTAACCAATGTAGCCAACTAGGCAAAAATGATAAACCCCAGTCTACCATGCCAGTAATTGAGACAAAAAACCAATAAAAAAGTGCCGACATAATAATGATATTAGCAAGTAATGGTAAGAAGACAAACCGTTTTAGGCCTGGGCTAAATGCTAATATCCATCCTTCAAAAAAATATTCAATACCACTTTTTGGTTTTCGACTTTGGTTAGGATTTGAATATTGATGATTCGATTGTTGTTCTAACATAGGTGTTGTCACAATTTATTCCTTTTACTTTAATTTGGCGACATTTTAAACATAGATTAAATTCGACAGCAATACACTTTACGCTTTTTTGGTATTAAATTAATTGGTTTACATACAGTCAGGTTGGTTATTCGTAAACCATGATTTGACTTCATGTTTAATTGACTTAATTAATTGATTACGGCCAGTTAATTGATATTGTTTTATTAATTCTGACTCACTAATCTTGTGTAGCACTAATGCTTTAAGTAATGGCATTGGTGTTTTACTATGGTTAACATTTGTATTAGCCAAACGACACAATGAAGCATAACAAGCTTCAAACGGTCGATGATAATCACAAAATCCTTGTAAAACTTGATAATCATCTAAAGATAAATTTTGCTGATCATCAATTGTTAACAATTGATTAAACGGCAAATCGATAATCGCCGCAAGCCAATAGGCATTACGTTGTAAACGTTGTACTAAACGTTGTGTTAGCAGATGGCCTTGCTGAGTAATTGGCTTTATTGCCATCATAGAATAACTACCTGAATTAGCTTGTTTATGGCTAGCAATGTGTACCAATACAAAACCACAAGCAAGCCAAAACTGATAATTTGCTTCACTATAAGCAAAACTAACTGAAATAAAATCATTATCATTTATCGTTGCATGTTGATAAATATGCTGTACTAAATGTCTTGCTATCTTTTGACGTCGATAAGGTTCAATAACCGCAATACGGTTAATTCTAACCGACTTAAGTTTAGCTGCCAGTTTTTCACCTGCATGAGCAACCAGTGATTGTGCAACTAAATTACCTTTAGGTCGGCGAATACCTCGCCATACATCATCAATTAACTTATTTGGCAAATTACCTTCATTAATCGTTACTGCTGCTGCAATAAGTTGTTCGCTATGGTTGACTTGCCAAGCCGATAAATTTTCTGCATCAAATAACCTTCTTAAATCAACTAATGTTGTTTGATAATGCGCCATTTTCAATAAATAAAAAATTGATTTTAGTGCGTCAATATCATGCCTTTCAGTGATAGAATAGCTAATTGTATGTTCATCAATTTCCGATTTTATATCGCTAGTTGATACGCCATTGAGTAATAACTTATCAGTTAACCGTTCTAAATCATCGTTATCTTGCCAACGGATTGGTTTATCTAAATAAAATCTCTTAGTGAATTGTGTTTTCAATAGCTTTAATAAAAAACCTTGCCCAGTACCTTCATAACCTTCTACTGTGGTGGTCAGTAAAATTTTGCTTTGTTTAGACAATGCCAATTGCAATATTTTTTCTAGCATTGGTAATGGTATCATGGCAGCTTCATCAATAATTATCCAATCAGGAAATTGATGATCATCCATGACCGTTAATTGATCAGGTGCATAGAATGATATATCAGCCTCAGCAAACTGGAAAAAAGTAACTAATGCATTTTTATTGGGTGCTGTTACCCAACATCTCCGATGATGAGTAAACAGCCCTGCCAATGCTGATTTTCCACGGCCTCGTTTAGCTATTAATATATTTAGTGAACTATCACTTTGCAATAATTGTGTTAGTACTATTTGCTGTTGAGTTACATCACTATCTTGATTATCCAAGGATTGAATAATTGGCATATCAACATGTGCAAATTCCAACAATGTTTGCTGTAAATGGCGAATAAAATTAGGTACCATAATTGGGGTTATTGATTCATTCCAACGTAAACTATCTCGATCAACCCAATTAGAATAACTTTCAGGTAGAAGTAAAATAAGGACACTATTTTTAATTAAGGTACCTGCTAACATAGCAAAAGCATCCAGATTAAAACCGTCAGTAGCATCAAAAATGGCATGCTTGAACTCTTGCCCAAGTAAAGATTTAGTTTGATTTGGATTAATATAATGGTGAATAGAGTCCGATAAATCAGTCTGCATAGTGACCGTAATCCAATCACCAGGATATTGATTAATTATAGCGTTAATTTGATTAAGTAATTGGGTACGACAACCTTGTAACACCCATAATTTTCTGGTGCTATTAGGATTTAGCATTAATTAACTTTTTCCAATTAGTAGTGACAATATACCAGCTGCAATTAATGGTCCAACTGGCACGCCTTTGAAAAAAGCAACCCCAATCAAGGTACCAATAATTAAACCATTAACAATAGTGGGATGCGCACCAATTAATGATATTCCTCGAGTACCTAACCATGACACCAAGATACCAACTAAAATCGCTAAAATAGATTGCCAAGTGGTAAATGATTTTAAAATTTCAGTGATTTTTAATGATCCATCAGCCAAAGGAACCATCATTGCTGCGGTTAAGATAACAATACCAATGGTTAAGCCATATTGATTTAAGAACGGAAAATAGGTTGCTAGTGGTGTTAATTTAAATAACAACAGTAGCAACACCGCAAAGGTCACTGTGTTATTATGCGTAATATAACACAGTGCAGCTAAACCTAATAAAAGAAAGAAAGAGATATCAAATTGGGCAAACATTAAAGTGGAACACCAATACGTTTGGCAACCTCTTCATAAGCCTCAATAACACCACCAAGGCCTTGACGGAAGCGATCTTTATCCATTTTTTTCAAGGTTTCTTTTTCCCATAGACGACAACCATCTGGCGAGAACTCATCACCTAAAGTAATTTCACCCTTAAATAAACCAAACTCTAACTTATAATCAACCAGAATTAAGCCCGCTTTATCAAATAGTTCAGTTAAAACGGTATTGATTTTAAAGCTAAGCTCCTTCATGGTAGCTAACTGTTCGTCAGTTGCCCAACCGAAGGATTTACAGTGTGACTCATTAACCATTGGGTCATGTAGTGCATCATTTTTTAAGAAAAGTTCAAATGTTGGTGGATTAAGGATTTTGCCTTCTTCAACACCTAAACGTTTAACTAATGAACCAGCAGCACGGTTACGCACCACACATTCAACTGGTACCATATCAAGTTTTTTAACTAATACTTCATTGTCTGATAATAGGGCTTCAACTTGAGTTGGAATACCTGCTTCTCGCAACTTTGTCATAATAAAATAGTTAAATTTATTATTCACCATCCCCTTACGATCTAACTGCTCAATGCGCAGTCCATCAAAGGCAGACGTGTCATTACGAAACTCAAGTATCAATAAATCAGGATTGTCAGTGGTGTAAACAGTTTTTGCTTTACCACGATAAAGCTCAGCCAACTTCTTCATGTTTATAACCTTATATCAAATTGCCAATAAATAATTAAGGAGCTATTCGCCCCTTAATTTCAAATCAAGTATTGTTACCTTATTGTATAATCTTCCATTATAGTATCAATAAAGTTAATCAAAAGTTACTCCACTACTGGGTTAAAATAGATTTTATGCTGTTTTAACTCGTTTAAATGATAAATAATCGGATCGTTAAATTAGCGATCGTTTCTGATGCCATCACGGATCTCATCTTTAAGATCTTCTTTTAACGTTTTATTTGGATCTGATTCTTTATCATCTTTTTTGTCTTCATCTGTTTTTTCTTTAACCGGTACGGTTCGTAGCGATTCAGGAGCGACATCATCCATTATTTGATTAAATAATCCAACGACATAACGCTGAACTTCGATCGGTTGCGACATAAGATTTTCATTACCGCGTGTTAATGTATCCAACACCATGGTAATTGTTTCTGTTTCACCCAATATTTGACGTTTAAAAATATATGATGCATCAACCGGTTGTTGTTCATCACCTCGAGCAATAATAGAATTACCTGTTTTAATCGTATTATTGTCACTTGTGATAATCGAAATATTTTGTTTCGCTAATGAGTTTGGGATATTATTCCAAATACCATAACTAATTGGTGCATTGAACGTTACCGTACCATTATTATAAATCACAAACGCATCATCAATTGTAGGAATCGGCACCGTCGGTGGACGAATATCAAGTTGTTTACCTAATGCACCTTCAATATCGTTGTTATCGACATAAAAATCACCGGCTTCTACTGGTACAGAAACACCTTCAGGAATAACTAACGCTTTTAAGGGCGGTGAGTTAAGGTAGTCATCATTACCTTCAACTTCTCGTTTATAACTTTGATCACTACTACAGCCAACAAGAAATATAGAAGCAAATGCAGATAAAATAGCTATTTTTTTAAAGGCTTTGCATTTTAATACAGTTTTATTCAACATAAATTCCTGCTTATAAATTAAGGGTTATAGTTAATTTTACAGTAAATTAGCATCTTTTAATGCTTGCTCAACTACCGGAATAGCTGCATCACTTAATGGGACTAATGGTAAACGTATAGTGCCATTTGCCATTAAACCTAATCGGGTACAAGCCCATTTTGCAGGAGTTGGATTAGGTTCAATAAATAAATTTGTATGTAACGCCATTAAAGTATCATTTAAAGCTCTAGCTTGTTGAATTTGATTATTAATTGCCAACTCATAAACCGTTGCTACTTGTTTGGCTGCCACATTCGCGGTAACAGAAATAACCCCATTACCACCTAAAATAATGAAATCTAAGAAAGTTGCATCATCACCACTTAATAACTTAAACTCATCGCCAACCAATTTACGCGTTTTGTATACACGAGAAAGATCGCCTGTTGCATCCTTTAATGCCACAATATTCTTAATTTTTGCTAATCGACCTACAGTTTCTGGCTTAATATCACTACAAGTTCGACCTGGTACATTATAAAGGATTTGCGGTAATGCGGTATTCTCTGCGATAGCTTTAAAATGTTGGTATAGGCCTTCTTGGGTTGGTTTATTGTAATAAGGTGCCACAGTTAAACAGCCTACTACACCAATATTTTCAACTTGACGAGTTAATTCGATCGCTTCTTTGGTAGCATTTGAACCAGTACCAGCAATAATATTAATGCGACCATCAGCATAATCGATAGTCCGTTTAATAACATCAATATGTTCATGATGATTGAGTGTTGCGGATTCGCCAGTAGTTCCTACTGAAACAATAGCAGAAGTACCACTTTCAATATGATATTCGACCAATTTTTTTAAGCTTACATGGTCGACATTGCCTTTCGTATCCATTGGAGTAACAAGTGCGACCAGACTTCCTGTAAACATAAAGCAACCTCTCATATTTTTGGTTGTTAAAACAACTTAAAGATTAAAAAAACTGCGAATAAGTATGCGATATTTCTTATTTAAATTCAACATTTGTTATGCAGGATTATCAATATCAACGAAAATAATTTCTAACTCATAGTGTTCTGATAACCATTCGCCTAATTTTTTGATACCACAACGCTCAGTTGCATGATGACCAGCGGCATAAAAGTTAATACCATATTCACGAGCAATATGAATAGTACGTTCAGATACTTCACCAGTGAAAAATGCATCAACGCCTTGCTGAGCGGCTGATTCAATAAAATCTTGACCTCCACCACTACACCATGCAACTCGATTAATTACCGCTGGCGCATTATCACCACAAAATAGCACTGAAGTTTGGCCATTATGCAATTTTTGCTCGAGTTTCTGTTTGAACTCAAGCGCAGTAAGTGGATTATGTAAAGTACCTTTGAATAACAGATCGCTAATATCCTCACGCTTATCAACTGCAATATCCAACATTTGCCCTAGCAATACATTATTACCTAAAACAGGATGGCCATCTAATGGCAGATGATAACTATATAAATTAATATCATGTTTGAGTAAGGTTTTCATTCGATGATATTTAATTCCGGTAATAGTTTGTGGTTCATTCTTCCAAAAATAGCCATGATGAACCAACACCGCATCAGCATTAAGTTCTACGGCTTTATCTAACAATAATTGGCAAGCAGTGACCCCTGTCACAATTTTTTTAACTTCCGATCGTCCTTGAACCTGTAATCCATTTGGTGCATAGTCATGATATCTTGTCACTTGTAATTCATTATTAATGACTCTTTGAAGTTCAAATTGATGCAAAATAACCTCACTTTTTAAATTTAATCCTCTCTATGCATAAAAAACACAGATGGAATCAAACATTTTGAATTAATTAAACTTTTTTCACGCAAAAAACTAACTAACGACAAGCTAATTATAGTCGCTTTCTCAAAATATCTCACGTATATTATCGAAAATAGATTTCAATTTAACTATTGAAATTTATATTATACAAACATTGATATAAAGGATTTATTAAACAATGAAAACCCTCGGTGAATTTATTATTGAAAAACAAGCAGAGTTCCCTCATGCTACAGGAGAATTAACCGCCCTTATTTCGGCGATAAAATTAGGTGCTAAGGTTATTAATCGAGATATAAATAAAGCAGGATTAATTGATATTTTAGGCGAAAATGGTGCAGCAAATATTCAAGGTGAAAAACAGATGAAACTTGATGTTTTTGCTAATGAAACGTTAAAAAATGCACTTGAAGCTCGAGGAGTCGTAGCAGGTATAGCATCCGAAGAAGAAGATAATTTGGTTATTTTTGGTAAAGATCGCGCAACCGAAGGAAAATATGTCGTGTTAATGGATCCACTTGATGGTTCATCAAATATTGATGTAAATGTATCGGTCGGTACAATTTTTTCAATTTATCACAGAATTACCCAAATAGGCACCCCTATTTCAGAACAAGATTTTTTGCAACCTGGTTATAAACAAGTAGCTGCTGGTTATATTATTTACGGGTCATCGACTATGTTAGTTTATACTACAGGTTGTGGTGTACATGCTTTTACTTATGACCCTTCATTGGGCGTTTTTTGCTTATCCCATGAAAATGTCCGTTTCCCAAAACAAGCAACTACCTATTCGATTAATGAAGGTTACTATTCTAAATTTCCTACCGGAGTCAAAAAATATATCAAGTATTGCCAAGAAGAGGATGATAAGACACATCGCCCTTACACTTCACGTTATATCGGTTCATTGGTGTCTGATTTTCATCGAAACCTATTAAAAGGTGGTATCTATATCTACCCTAATACAGCTCAATACCCTAAAGGTAAAATCCGCTTGTTATATGAAGCAAATCCAATGGCATTTTTAGCAGAACAAGCTGGAGGAAAAGCAACTAACGGATATCAACGAATTTTAGATATGGAACCAGAGCAATTACATCAACGTACACCATTTTTTGTAGGCATTAAATCAATGGTGGATGACGCCGATCGTTTTATGGCCGAATATAAAGATTGATACATAGATGAATGATAAATTAATTTATCATTCATCATATTATTTAAATAACTTAGCCAACATTGTGTAATTTATTGTTATGTTTTTTTATAGGCTTAATTATCATAATTAAGTTAATCGTAATTGTTATTCAATTCCTTTAGCGAGACATTTAATATTTCGATGTATAAAAAAACTTAGGTAATCTAAGCAAAATTTTCTCAAATAATATCTTAAGCTTCCTACGCTTCCATTTTTAATCAAAGCAAACTGGTTAAAAATTACGGTTAATCTAGTCGAAATAAGCAAAAACTGGCATAATAGCCAACAATTTTTGCAAAAATAAGACAATGTATTGTGCCAAACGCTAAATTATGTGAACGTTTTCGTGGTTTTTATCCAGTTGTAATTGATATTGAAACATCAGGCTTTGATCCTAATCAAAATGCAATTTTAGAAATTGCAGCTATTACATTGAAAATGGATGAAAAGGGCTTTTTAGCACCCGATGAAACGCTACAATTCAATGTGAACCCATTTGAAAATGCAATTTTGGAGCCGACAGCTTTAGCATTTAATGGTATTGATCCTAATAATCCATTACGTGATGCAGTTGATGAAAAAGTTGCATTAGAAGCAATATTTAAACTCGTGAGAAATGGTATTAAGGCCAATGACTGTAGCCGAGCAGTTATTGTTGCTCATAATGCTCATTTCGACCATAGCTTTTTAATGGCAGCATCAGAACGAGCAGGCATAAAGCGTAATCCTTTCCACCCTTTTGCTACTTTTGACACTGCTTCGCTTAGTGGATTAGTGTTTGGTCAAACCGTTCTCGCTAAAGCGTGTGAAGCAGCGGAAATGCCATTCGATCATAAACAAGCTCATAGTGCCTTATACGATACCGAAAAAACAGCAATTTTATTTTGTGAAATTGTTAATCGCTTTAAACGACTTGGTGGTTGGCCATTACCGTATAACGATCAGCAAGCTAAAGCAGAAACTGAGCAGCCATTAGATTAAAAACAAAGTCAAAACTATAAATAAAAAAGAGAGTTGCGAACTCTCTTTTTTTACATCCTGCACATCCTGCTTTTTTATAGACAAAATAAACAATTATGGTTTATGTTTTTCAGCAGTCTGTTTGATCAAGGTCTGCAATTCACCAGTCTGAAACATTTCTAACATAATGTCACAACCACCCACTAATTCACCTTCAACCCAAAGTTGCGGGAAAGTTGGCCAATTTGCATATTTTGGTAATTCAGCTCGAATATCGGGATTTTGTAAAATATCGACATAGGCAAAAGGTACGCCACATTGTGATAATACTTGAACCGCTTGTGCTGAAAATCCACAACTTGGTAATTTTGGCGACCCTTTCATATAAAGAAGAATCGGATTTTCGGCAATTTGTCGTTTAATCTTATCAAGCGTTGTCAATTCAGTTGTCATTAGGTTGATTCCTTAGTATGTCATAACAATAAGATTGTTATTTTAACGTAGAATAAGATCAAGTTATACAGGTTTATTTGTTAACTTTGATAGAAAAATATAAATTATGAGTCCCCTTTTTTCATAAATTTTCACGTTTAAAAAAGTGCTCTCCTCAAAATTTTTTGCATAACTAATATCAATTATTAACTTTGTTATAAAAAAAAAATATAACTATATATAAATATATTATTTAACAGCTAAATTAAGTTTTTATATTATAATCACTTGCTTCATAATTTTAATAAACAAAAAAAACAATGCATAAATTAGCCAATCGACTCGATCACTTTTCTGATTCAGTTATCCGTCGGATGACTCGGATCGCTAATCAATATCAAGCAATCAATTTGTCACAAGGGTTTCCTGATTTTGACCCACCTAAGCCTTTAATTGATGCGTTAAAACAAGCTGCGGATGATGGTCCTCATCAATATGAAATCACATGGGGTTCAGCCGAGTTTCGCCATCTGTTAGCAAAAAAACAACAAAAATTAATGAATATTGATATCAATCCAGATGAAAATGTGTTGGTAACATGTGGTAGTACCGAAGCAATGATGTGCGCAGTGATGACAGTCTGTAATCCGAAAGATAAAGTGATTATCTTTTCTCCTTTTTATGAGAATTACGGCGCGGATGCTATTTTGTCTGATGCAACTCCTATTTATGTACCACTAATTCCTCCTACCTTTGAATTTGATAAGCAACAACTACGACAAGCTTTTGAGCAAGGAGCCAAAGCGTTAATTTTATGTAATCCTAGCAATCCTTGTGGCAAGGTATTTACCAAAGCAGAACTTGACTATATTAGCCAACTAGCTATCGAATTTGATGCTTACATTATTACCGATGAAGTTTATGAGCATATGGTTTATGCACCGCATCAACATCTTTATTTAGCCAGTTTCCCTAATATGAAAGAGCGAACAATTTGCTGTAGCTCACTATCGAAAACCTATTCGATAACTGGTTGGCGACTTGGCTATATTATTGCTGATAAGAAAATTATTGATGGTTGTAAGATGATTCATGATTTTCTTACCGTTGGTGCTGCAGCACCATTACAAAAAGCTGCTTGTGCTGGATTAGCTTTAGGTGAAGATTATTACCAACAATTAACCCAAACCTATACTGATAAACGTCGTTTATTTTTAAAGGGATTAGATGACTTAGGACTTACTTATTATGAACCTCAAGGTGCTTATTATGTATTAGTTGATATTTCAGAGATTAATCCTTTTAACACTGATTTTGAATTTTGCGAATGGCTAATTAAAGAGGTTGGAGTAGCTGCCGTGCCAGGCTCCGCTTTTTTTAAGCACCCTGAATATCGCTATATTCGCTTCCATTTTGCAAAACAAGAACCAACGCTAATTGCAGCTTTAGAAAGATTATCCAAACTCAAGGAAAAATTATCATGTTTAAAAAACTAATTGTGGCTAGTTTAGCTATTTTATCGTCCCTAATTGTCTTAACTGGTTGTGACAATGCTAAAAAAGAAAATCAAATTACGGTAGGTGTTGCCGCTGGGCCATATGGTGATATGTTTAAACAAGCTATCGCACCAGGTCTTGAAAAGAAAGGTTATCAAGTAGAAATTCGTGAATTTAGCGATTATGTTCAACCAAACTTAGCACTAGCTAATAAAGAGATCGATGTTAATTTGTTTCAACATTTAACTTACCTTAATAACTTTAAACAAGCGCGCAATTTAGATATCACTGCTGTTGGCTTTGTACCAACTGCTGGCGCTGGAATTTATTCAAATAAAATTACTGATTTTTCACAGTTAAAACAAGGTGATCAAGTTACTATAGCTAACGACGTAACGAATGAAGCTCGAGCATTACGTATTTTAGAAGCTGCTGGATTAATTAAACTCGATCCAAATGTGGATAAAAATAATCTCACCCCTAACAACGTAATCGAAAATCGTTATGGTTTAAATATTGTACCTATTGAAGCACCACAAACACCACGTTCTTTAGATAGTGCTGTATTATCAGTAGTTAATGGCAATTATGCCATCGGTGCTGGATTAGATCTTTCAAAAGCACTTTATCAAGAAGTATTAGATAAAGATCTTAAAAATGTTATTGCGATTCGCAATGAATCTAAAGATAAATTAGGCAAAGACATTATCGAAGTACTTAAATCACCAGAATTTGCTCAAGTGATTAATGATAAAAATGGTATTTTCTATACCTTCCAAAAACCAGATTATCAGTTATTTTAATTATGCAAACTAACCCATTAATTCAGGTAAAAGATGTTTCGGTAAGATTCGAAGCAAACCAGCAAGTGATTGAAGCCGTAAAAAAGGTCTCATTTGATGTTAATCAAGGTGAGATCTTCGGTATTATCGGCTCAAGCGGTGCAGGTAAAAGTACATTAGTAAGAACCCTTAATCGACTTGCTGATCCCTCTTCCGGACAAATCATTATCAATGGCGTTGACATAAAAACCTTGCACGGTCGTCAACTACAAGCATTTCGTTTTCAAGTTGGGATGATTTTTCAAAACTTTAATTTGGCGACATCGAAAACCGTCTATGAAAATATTGCTTTTGTGCTCAAAGCAGCAGGAAAAAAAGGCGATACTGTAAAAAATAGAGTCAACGAATTACTTGCTTTAGTTGGGTTAAGTGATAAAGCTAATGCCTACCCTGCCGAACTCAGTGGTGGGCAAAAGCAGCGAGTTGGCATTGCTAGAGCGCTTGCCAATGATGCAAAAATTCTATTGTGTGACGAAGCGACCAGTGCATTAGATCCAACTACCACTAGCGCAATACTTGATTTATTAAAAGAGCTTAATCAAAAATTTGCATTGACCATAGTACTCATTACTCATGAAATCGATGTGGTTAAAAAGATCTGTCATCGAGTTGCAGTAATGTCACAGGGCGAAATAGTGGAAATGAATACTACTTTTAATCTGTTTGCCTGCCCTAAACAGCCCTTCACGCAAGAATTTCTCAATATTGATGAAAACACTCATTTACCTGATATCATCAAACAAAATGCCAAAGGTAAATTGGTACGTTTGCGTTATATTAACGAAAACACTACCCAACCAATACTATATCAATCAGCAATTGAAACTCAAGTGGCATTCAATATCTTGCATGGTTTTATAGAGTATTTTGATAACCAAGCGTTAGGTAATTTGGTGATCGAAATTATTGGGGAACCTGATAATATTCAAAAACTGATAACAAAGTTAGCACAGCAAGAAGTTATTATTGAGGAAATAAATTAATGATAAAGCTCACCATTGCCGAAATGGCGCAAATGTTATGGCAAGCAGCTTACGAAACATTTATCATGGTAAGTTGGTCATTATTAGCTGGTCTAATATTCGGTACACTCATAGGTTTATTGCTGTTTTTAATGTCAAATCAATTTTTTTTCAAAAACAGAATTATCAATAGTATCGCTAATTTTATCATCAATGCCACTCGTTCAATTCCTTTTTTGATTTTAATGGTTACCGTACTACCTTTGGGAGCGTTACTCGTCGGCACGACTGTAGGCCCCAAAGCGGTAATTTTCCCTCTTTCACTTGCAGCTATCGCATTTTATGCTAGGTTAGCTGAAAATGCATTTAGTCAAATAGATAAAGGGGTGATAGAAGCAGCAGTAGCAAGTGGTGCATCGCATATCCGTATTATATTCGGTATTTTATTTCCAGAAGCGATGGCACAATTGATTCGACACGCAACGGTTACCACCATTTCGCTTATTAGTTTTAGTTCAATGGCAGGGGTTGTTGGCGGTGGTGGTATTGGTGATTTAGCCATTCGTTATGGTTATCAACGCTATGTAACCGAAATCCTCATTTTATGTATTATTATTCTTATTTTTATTGTGATGGTGATTCAATATCTTGGTGACAAGTTAGCTAACCACTTCGATAAAAGTTATAAATAGTTGGTAATTCAGCATGAACAAACTCACAGACATTATTACAGATCCTAAACGTATCATTGCAAAAAATGCTATTCCACAATCGCATTTAACTGATGGTTTAAAATTAAAATATGGCTATGCCGATATATTAGTCTACCCCAAAACTACAGCAGAAGTAGCTGGCATTGTTAAATACGCTAATAGCAACAATCTTAATATTACCACCCGTGGTGCTGGGACTAACTTAGTCGGTTCCACTATTCCTAATGGCGGTATTATTCTTGATTTATCCTTAATGAATCATATTGTGGAACTAGACAAGCAAACCTTCACCGTTACCGTACAATCGGGTATTTTACTGCAAGACCTACAACAGTTTGTTGAACAACATGACCTTTTTTATCCGCCAGATCCGGGCGCTAAAAATGCTACCGTTGGCGGAAATATTAGTACTAATGCTGGTGGTATGCGGGCGGTAAAATATGGTGTGACTCGAGATTATGTGCAAGCAATTGAAGTTGTGATGGCTGATGGTAGTGTATTAAATATTGGCAGTAAAAATGTTAAAGATAACACAGGACTAGCCTTAAAACATCTCTTTATCGGCAGTGAAGGTACCTTAGGTATTATCACACAATGTACTTTAAAACTGATAGCCAAACCAAAAGTATCACAAACTTTTATTGTTGGTTTTAACACTATTGAACAAGCTATTAATAGTATTACCACCGTGTTACATACCCTTACACCTACTGCATTGGAGTTTGTTGAACGTAAAGTTGCACAGTGGGGTGAACAGTACTCAGGCTTTAAATTCCCACTACCAAATAGCCAAGCTTATCTAATTATTATGCTTGATGGTTCCGATCTACAATCCATTGAACAACAACGCAAACAACTGCTAGCAAATTTAGGCGGGTGTGACTATTTTGTTGCCCAAGATAGCAATCAAACCAGTCAAATCTGGACGATTCGTGGTTCGCTAGTACGTGCAGTTGAAGCAATCACCGAACAAGATCCAATCGATATAGTGGTACCAATAAATCGCATTAGCGATTTTATCAATTTCACCAAACAGCTAGAAGCACAAACTCAAATGCGCATGTTAGCCTTTGGTCATGCTGGTGATGGTAACATTCATCTATGCATTTTGCGTGATAATCGTGATGACAAACAATGGCAATCTGATCTGCAAAATGTTCACCAAGCGCTTTATCAAAAATGTCTTGAATTAGGAGGATTGCCTTCAGCAGAACATGGCATCGGAACGGCGAAAGTAAGTTATTACAATGCTGCAATTCCTGAAGCAAATCGCCAATTAATGCGTGCAATTAAACAACAGTTTGATCCTAAAAACTTACTAAATAATCAGGTCTATATGACTGCAATTTAATTGTACAACTATTAATGTTCTAATAGTTTATAGTAGATATAATGATATTAATCAGAGTTAAAACGCTTATATAAGCGTTTTAATTATTTCATAGATAAATTTGAGAATAGCGAGTTTTAAATACTAAAAATCCATTTTAATTACTAACTAAAAAGCCTACACGGTAGTGAACACCGAGATAATGACAGATGAGTTTGGTGACAATTTCTAAGCTACCTACACGGTAGTGAACAGCCATTCTCGTTTTATTTCTCTGCCGTCAATTTTCTAAGCTACCTACACGGTAGTGAACTAGAATCCCATATACTATAAATGCAGTTGGCAAAAAGAAAAAGCGCAATTTTACTATTAAAAACTCTTTTTTTGAGCCATTTTTCAACATATTGATTTTTAATAATTTTATTTTAAGTTAAAAAAAGGGTTAGTTATGGGATGGATTTTGGCTTTAAAAACCCCTCTCCTCAAAATTTTTGGTTGTTTGAGTTTCGGACGTTTTGTTGTTTTGCGGTTGTTTCTATACGGTGATTACGTCCGAGTTAAGAGGGTTGGCGCCAACCCTCTTTACAATCTCCCGCGGCGACCACGCAA
>NZ_JACFSF010000013.1:0-36462 GCF_016100565.1 Gilliamella sp. M0364
TCTTCTGGTGCGTTATCGATTTGATCGAATGCACGAGCTTGACCACCGTATTTTTTAGATAATACTGATGTGATCGCTGCAGTTAGAGTTGTTTTACCATGGTCAACGTGGCCGATTGTACCAACGTTAACGTGCGGTTTTGTACGTTCAAATTTTTCTTTAGACATCTTAATGTTCCTTTATTAAATCACTTCCCTAACAATAGGGAAGTGTTACTTATTTATATAAATAATTATTTCGCTTTACGAGCTTCAATAATTGCAGTTGCAATATTGGTTGGCGCTTCATTGTACTTCAAGAACTCCATTGAGTAAGAAGCACGACCTTGGGTTTGTGAACGAAGGTCTGTTGCATAACCAAACATTTCTGAAAGTGGAACTTGTGCTTTAACTGTTTTACCAGTTGCAGTATCTTCCATTCCTTCGATCATACCACGACGACGGTTTAAGTCACCGATAACGTCACCCATATAATCTTCAGGAGTTTCAACTTCTACTTTCATGATAGGTTCTAAAAGCACAGGTTTAGCTTTCATGAAGCCATCTTTAAATGCCATTGAACCGGCAATTTTAAATGCCATTTCTGATGAGTCGACATCATGGTAAGAACCATCATAGATAGTGACTTCAACATCAACAATTGGGTAGCCAGCAAGAACACCGTTTTTCATTTGTTCCTGACAACCTTTATCAACTGCTGGGATGTATTCTTTAGGAACCACACCACCAACAATTTCATTGTTGAATTTGTAGCCTTCGCCACCAGCTTCTAATGGTTTAATTCTTAACCATACATGACCATATTGACCACGACCACCAGACTGACGAACAAATTTACCTTCTTGTTCAACTTCATTGCGAATGGTTTCACGGTAAGCAACTTGTGGTTTACCAACATTTGCTTCCACTTTAAATTCACGTTTCATACGGTCAACGATGATTTCTAAGTGAAGTTCACCCATACCAGAAATAATTGTTTGACCTGATTCTTCATCGGTGTGAACACGGAATGAAGGATCTTCTTGTGCTAGTCGACCTAAAGCAAGTCCCATTTTTTCTTGGTCAGCTTTAGTTTTTGGTTCAACAGCAACAGAAATTACCGGCTCTGGGAACTCCATTCTTTCTAGAATGATTGGAGCACTTTCAGCACATAATGTATCACCAGTTGTTACCTCTTTAAGACCGATAGCTGCTGCAATGTCACCTGCGCGAACTTCTTTAATTTCTTCACGTTTGTTCGCGTGCATCTGAACGATACGACCAAAACGTTCTTTTTTATCTTTAACAGAGTTAAGAACGGTATCACCAGAATTTACTACACCAGAGTAAACACGGAAGAATGTTAAGTTACCAACAAATGGGTCAGTTGCAATTTTAAATGCTAATGATGAGAACGGTTCATCATCACTTGAATGACGCTCTGCTGCTTCACCATTTGGTAATTCACCTTTGATTGCTGGAACATCTGTTGGTGCTGGTAAATATTCAATTACTGCATCAAGCATGAATTGAACACCTTTGTTTTTAAAGGCACTACCACAAGTTACTAAGATGATTTCGTTAGCAAGCACACGTTCACGTAATGCTAATTTAACTTCTTCTTCAGTTAACTCTTCACCACCAAGGTATTTTTCCATTAACTCTTCATTTGCTTCAGCTGCTGCTTCCATTAAGTTTGCACGCCATTCTTCGACTTGCTCAACCATATCTGCAGGAACATCTTCATAAGTGAAGCTTACACCTTGATCTGCATCATTCCAGTTAATTGCTTTACGTTTAAGTAAATCAACTACACCTGTAAAGCCTTCTTCAGCGCCGATAGGTAATACTAATGGAACTGGTACAGCGGCTAAACGAGTTTTGATTTGATCAACAACACGTAAGAAGTTAGCACCCATACGGTCCATTTTGTTTACGAACGCGATACGTGGAACTTTATATTTGTTTGCTTGACGCCATACTGTTTCTGATTGAGGTTGAACACCACCAACCGCACAGTAAACCATTACCGCACCATCTAAAACACGCATAGAACGTTCAACTTCGATTGTGAAGTCAACGTGTCCCGGGGTGTCGATGATATTGATTCGGTGTGGTTCAAATTGTTGACCCATACCAGACCAGAATGCAGTAGTTGCCGCAGAAGTGATAGTGATACCACGTTCTTGTTCTTGTTCCATCCAGTCCATGGTAGCTGCGCCATCATGAACCTCACCAATTTTGTGACTTACGCCAGTGTAAAACAAAATACGTTCAGTTGTCGTAGTTTTACCTGCGTCAATGTGTGCACTGATACCGATATTACGGTAGCGTGCTATAGGGGTTGTACGAGCCATATTAATCCTCTATTTAGAATCGTTTGCTTATAAAATATCTTTTTGGGGACTGATAATAAATATTAATTATCAGTCTAATTTCAAGCATCTTATATAAGCGCTTAAATTACCAACGATAGTGTGCAAACGCTCTATTAGCTTCAGCCATACGATGAACATCTTCGCGTTTTTTCACAGCGGTACCTTTGTTTTCAAAAGCATCCATAAGTTCATTCGCTAGGCGTAATGCCATTGATTTATCGCCACGTTTACGTGCAGCATCTACAATCCAACGCATTGCAAGTGCGTTACGACGAACAGGACGCACTTCAACAGGAACTTGGTATGTAGAACCACCAACGCGACGAGACTTAACTTCTACAGTTGGTCTTACGTTATCTAATGCAACTTCGAAAGCTGCTAAGTGGTCTTTTCCACTACGCTCAGCTAATTTATCAAGAGCTGAATATACGATTGATTCTGCGACAGATTTTTTACCATCTATCATTAAAATATTTACAAATTTCGCCAGCAAATCTGAACCGAATTTCGGATCAGGTAAAATTTTTCTTTGACCGACAACATGACGACGTGGCATTGGAATACTCCGTTTATATGTTACAAATTTTCAGGTTTACCCAAAACTCAAATGAGTTATATGGAATTTATATAGTTTGGCCTTACTTAACGGAGTTCCATTAAGCTTTAGGTCGTTTCACACCGTATTTAGAACGGCTTTGTTTGCGATCTTTAACACCTGCGCAGTCTAATGCACCACGAACAGTGTGATAACGAACACCAGGTAAATCTTTAACACGACCACCGCGGATTAAAATCACGCTATGTTCTTGTAAGTTATGACCTTCACCACCGATGTAAGAAGTTACTTCAAAACCGTTGG
This sequence comes from Gilliamella sp. M0364, assembly GCF_016100565.1. NCBI lineage: Bacteria > Pseudomonadati > Pseudomonadota > Gammaproteobacteria > Orbales > Orbaceae > Gilliamella > Gilliamella sp. M0364. Next base: position 3,216 of record NZ_JACFSF010000013.1, read on the forward strand.
TTAAACGTACACGGCATACTTTACGTAATGCTGAGTTTGGTTTTTTAGGTGTAGTGGTGTAAACACGTGTACATACACCTCGTTTTTGCGGGCATGCTTCAAGTGCAGGAACGTTACTTTTCGCTTCCTTTAGTGCTCTTGGTTTGCGTACCAGCTGATTAATTGTTGCCATTAATAAGCTCCTGATTAATTAAAATAAATTTAAAAATTGCTTTTTAGATACGTAATTAATAACTGTAGCCCAAAGCCTATTTATATAAGTTTTGGGTCGCAAGATTCTAGACCTCAATAGCTATAATGTCAAGTATTAGCACAGGTTCTTTATGTTATTTATCAATAATTTTTATGCATGAATAAATGCAAAATAAAAATACATTTTTTTATTTTATTGGTGCTTTTTATCGCACTAGTTTATCCTAATAGATGGGATATAAATTAATACCAATATATAAATGTGACAATGAAAGATACACAGGTTGAAAGTTACAAAGTTGTTTTGCTATTTAATGCAAATAATATTTATGATCGACAAATCCTTAAAGGAATAGGCGATTTTCTAAAAGCGAATAATATTCACTGGAATATCTATATTTCCGAAACCATGCGTTATGATACAAATACAGCTTTCCATTTTGATTGTGATGGTATTATTGCTAATTTTGATGATCCAGATATTCAAGATCTACTAACTAATGTTGATATTCCAATAATTGGCGTAGGTAGTTCACATCATGATAATTCAAGTTATCCAAAGGTTCCTTATGTTGCTGCGGATAATTTTGCGATTATTGAGAGTGCTTTTAATCATTTATGTTCTAAAGGCATTAATCAATTTGCCTTTTATGGTCTACCACCTCATCGGTCTTGTCGTTGGGCGGCAGTAAGAGAACAGTTTTTTGAGCAAATCGTAAGTCAAAAGGGTTATGAAGGGTTTATTTATCAAGGAACAACTACATCTCTTGATAATTGGCAAGATAGCTTAGATAAACTCTCTAAATGGTTATTATCTCTGCCAGTTAATACCGGCATTATTGCCGTAAATGATGCTAGAGCTCATCATATTTTACAAGCTTGTGATAGAGTTGAAATAAAAATACCTGAAGAGCTATGCTTAATTGGTATAGATAATGAAGAAGTAATCAATGATCTATCGATGGTTTCCTTATCTACTGTAAAACAAGGAACCGAGGAGATGGGATTTGAAGCAGCTAAACTGTTGCAAAAAATATTTAATAAGGGAAAGGTCTCTACCTCGCCACGGTTAATTTCACCGAAAAAAGTTATTGAACGTCGTTCGACCGATTACCGTTCAATACAAGATCCTTATGTTATACAAGCTATTCATTATATCCGTGATTATGCTTGTAAAGGTATTAAAGTAGATCAAGTAACTTCGGAATTGCAAATATCTCGTTCTAATTTAGAACTTCGCTTTAAAACATCATTAGGCAAAACCATTCACACGGTCATTCATGAAGAGAAGTTTAATCGAGCCAAATATCTATTAATTGAATCCTCATTATCGATTCAAGCAATATCTGAGCAATGTGGCTATCCATCAGTGCAATATTTTTATTTTTTATTTAAAAAGTTATATGGCATGACTCCGAAGGATTTCAGAAGTAAATTTACCAATCTTAATTTACTATAATCAACTTAACATAAAGTTGAAAAATAGATTTATTAACTCGCTAAAAAGCAGAAGAGTGTTACAAAAGATCTTCTGCTTTTTAATATCAAGACATTAGCGGTTTTAATTGTTGATAAATGTTTCTAAACATAGCACGCTGTTGTTGGTAATATTCATGTTTTTCCCTATCTGGCTGGTGAGTTTGAATGGTTGGTAATGGTGTTAACCATTGCCCTAAATCACCATCTGAGTTACAAGCTATTTGTGCCAGTTTAGCGGCGCCTAAAGCGGGACCAACTTCGCCACCCTCACAATAAACTATAGTATAACCAGAGATATCGCTAATTAATTGGCGCCAATATTTACTTCTAGCTCCGCCACCAATAACAATAATTTTATCAGGTGAAATGCCGGTTTGTTTTACCACATCTATACCATCTGCTAGGCCATAACTCACACCTAACAAGATTGCTTTAGCTAAATCGACTTTATTATGTTGATAGGTTAAGCCAAAAAATACACCTTTAGCTTCAGGGTTATTATGTGGTGTTCTTTCACCTGATAGATAAGGTAAAAAATAGACTGGTGGTTTATCGTCAGATGGTTGTTCTTCTATCAAGCTAAATAATGTAGCAACATCTTTAATGTCTAACAATTGGCATCCCCAATCAAGACATGAAGCACAACTTAACATAACCGACATAAGATGCCAGCGATTAGGTAATGCATGGCAAAAGCTATGAATTGCCTGTTCAGGTTGGCTGATAAATCGATCAGTAACGGCGAAATAAACCCCCGAAGTACCAAGCGAAAGCATTGCTTGTCCTGGTTGATAAAGACCAACACCGATAGCACCGGCAGCATTATCGCCACCACCGGCAATAACTGGAATTGAATTTATATTCCAACGTTTAGCTATATCATCAGTAACATAACCACTTATTTGATTGCCTTCAAATAAGGTTGGCATATGTCGTCGATTTAAACCGCAAGCATTTAATAATTGATCGTTCCAATCTCGTTTTTCAACATCTAACCACATGGTGCCAGCAGAATCAGACATATCTGATGCATATTCTCCTGTAATTTTAAAGCGTAAATAATCCTTTGGTAAAAGCACTTTATCTATTTTGGCAAATATTTCTGGCTCGTGTTTTTGCACCCATTTTATTTTGGGTGCAGTAAAACCTGCCATCATCAAATTGCCAGTAATTTTTCTAGAATTTGGCACTAATTGTTCTAATTCATGACATTCAATATCACAACGACCATCATTCCATAAAATTGCTGGCCTTAATACTTGAGATGAACTATCTAATAGTACTGCTCCATGCATTTGTCCACTTAAGCCAATTGCTTTGACTCGTGTCAAGTCATGTTGATGGCTAAGTTCTTGTAGTGCTGAATCTGTTGCTTGCCACCATTGCTGGGGATCTTGTTCTGACCATAATGGGTGGGGACGGGATACGGTGAGTGACTTTGTATTTGACGCCACAATGCGTTGTTTTTCATCCATTAAAATTACTTTGACACCAGAGGTGCCTAAATCAATACCAATATACATATCTGCCTCCATTATGCAGCTATCAGAACTATAAATATAATAGTTCTGATAGATAAATACACAATGATTTTTTTAGCCAAAAATAGATTTATTAACAATATTTTCTAATTGCTCTTGTGCTCCACTACGCGCTTTAGGTTGCAGATTATTTGCAAGACTATATTGTGCAATTTCTTGTAGCGACATATTCCCTTGTAAAATATCTTTACCTAAATTTTTGTCCCAATCGGCATAACGCTCAGCTACTTTTTGATTTAATAGTTTATCTTCAATCATTTTCGCTGCACATTTTAATGATAATGCCATAGTATCGATGGCACCAATATGGCCATGAAATACATCATATTTATCAATGCTTTGCCGTCTTATTTTGGCATCAAAGTTAAGTCCACCAGTGGTAAATCCGCCACTTTTTAATATTTCATACATAACTAGTGTGTTTTCCTCGACACTATTCGGAAATTGATCTGTATCCCATCCCAATTGTGGATCACCCCGATTAGCATCAAGTGAACCAAATATATCTAAGGCAATAGCTGAAGCTACCTCATGTTGAAATGAATGGCCGGCAAGTGTTGCATGATTTGCTTCAATATTGACCTTGATTTCTTTTTCTAAGCCGAATTGTTTTAAAAAGCCATAAATGGTTGCAACATCATAATCATATTGATGTTTGGTTGGCTCTTGTGGTTTTGGTTCAATCAATAATGCGCCATTGAAACCAATCTTGTGTTTGTTTTCGACAACTAATTGCATAAATTTACCAAGTTGTTCACGTTCTTGGCGTAAGTTAGTATTTAACAGCGTTTCATAACCTTCCCGGCCTCCCCATAATACGTAATTTTGACCACCTAACTTATGAGTAGCATTCATTGCATGGACAACTTGAGTGGCAGCACAGGCAAAAACTTCCGGATCAGGATTGGTGGCCGCACCGGCTGCATATCTTGGATTTGTGAAACAGTTAGCGGTTCCCCATAATAAATTAACGCCGGTTTCCTGTTGCTTTTGTAACAGGATATCCGTCATCATGGATAAATTAGAGATATATTCTTGAATTGAATTACCTTCTGGGGCAACATCGACATCATGAAATGCATAAAAAGGAACATTCATTTTATAAAAAAATTCAAAAGCAATATCTGCTTTTGCCTTGGCATTAGCTAGTGGGTCAGCCCCCTTTTGCCACGGATAATTAAATGAATTTGCACCAAACATGTCGGTGCCAGCCCAACAAAAAGTGTGCCAATAACAGATAGAAAAGCGTAAGTGCTCAGCCATTGTTTTTCCCAAAATTATCTGCTCTGGATTGTAATGCCTGAACGCAAAAGGATTATTAGTTTGTGTTCCTTCGTATTTAACTCTTTCTATTTTTTCATAATATTGACTCATAATGTACCTCTAAATACCATTAATTAACTTAAAATCTATATTTTGGTTACTAAGTTTTCTAGATAACTAAACGTTGCTAAATCAGGTAATCAATATGCATGAGTTTTAACAACAACAACAATTACTAAATTTTGTAGCGATTTTATGTTTTTTGTTTTTTGTGACGCAGATCAAATTCTATAAAGGGCTAAAAGAAGGTGAAATGATTGTTGTAGTCGGTTTGAAATTTCAGATGAAATAATTGTATGGGGGAAGAAGCTATTTCTACCATGTTAATGGTAGAAATAGTTTGATGAAATTAATGATGATCGATAAAGATGAATTTTAAAGCAAACAGTAGTGCAAAAACTATCACACAAAGATTTAATTCTTTAAATTTACCTGTAAATGTTTTCAATATCACATAAGAGATAAAGCCAAGTGCGACCCCTTCAGTAATAGCAAAAGCAAATGGCATCATTAATGCGGTAATAAATGCTGGTGTTGCATCCGTTAAATCAGACCAGTTAACTTTCATTAAACTTGATACCATTAAGATACCAACAAAAATTAGTGCACCTGATGTAGCATAAGGTGGTACTAAATGTGCTAAAGGTGATAAGAAAGTCATCATTAAAAATAATAAGCCAACCACCACTGCAGTTAAGCCAGTACGTCCACCAACTGAAATGCCTGCGGAACTTTCAATGTAAGTTAATACAGATGAAGTACCAAATAACCCACCAAGTGAAGAACTGAAACTATCAATTAATAAAGCTTGACGCATTTTAGGAAAACGACCTTTTTCGTCAGAAAGTCCTGCTTTATCGGTTAAAGCTAAAATAGTACCCGATGAATCAAACAAACTGACAATCATTACTGAAAAGATTACCCCGAGGATACCAATATTCAGTGAACCAGCAAGGTCAACATGGCCAACAACGCTGCCAACACTCGGTGGAACTGCTGCAATTCCTTGATAACTAATATTTGGATCAAGCCATAGCGCTAGTAGGGTCACGACAAGAATAGAAACTAACACGGCAGCATGAAAATTGCGGGTAGCAAGGATAACGATAATAAAAAATCCAAGCGAACCTAATAAGACTTTAAGTGACAAAATATTGCCTAAGGTTAGTAATGTAGCTGGCGATGCGACCACAATACCCATATTTTGGAATCCCATAAAAGCAATAAATAAGCCAATACCAGCACTAATACCGGCGCGTAAACACTGTGGAATATGTTCGATTAACCAATGGCGGACTTTAAATAGTGATAATGCAAAAAAGACCAATGAGCCCCAAAATATCGCTCCCATCCCAACTTGCCAAGAATAGCCCATTGCACCGCATATTCCATAAGCAAAAAAGACATTTAGCCCCATGGCAGGTGCTAAAGCAATCGGTAGATTGGCAAATAATCCCATCATAATTGTCGCAAAAGCGGTGACAACACAAGTTAGGACAAACACTGCTGATTTATCCATTCCTGTTGCAGATAAGATTGAAGGATTAACAAAGATAATATAAACCATGGTTAAAAAAGTGGTGCAACCGGCGATAAGCTCGGTACCAGGGGTGGTTTTTTTCTCTTTTAATTGAAAGATTTTTTCGAATAGTGAATTCATAAATTAAAGCCCAATTTAGGTTGATAGTGATCCATTTTGATATAATTTTATATCTTTATTTTTACCGAAGTGAATTTACGGTAAAAATAAAAAAGATATAAAGTGATTACTTCATATCTTTAAAAAACGTAAAAACACTGCGCTATTATTGCCAGTAATTTATTTTGGTCAAGCGTTATTCTAAATAACAAATAGCATTTTATTAGTGATCAGTCATGCTGATAACTTAGCGCTAACATAGTTTTTAGCCATTTAATGGCACACTGGATAAAATGCTGATTATCAATAGATTAGTTAGCCAAAATATCTAATTTATTTTTAGTAATTTTTACTTTTAAAATCCGATGACTTTCAATCTCGGCGACTTCAAATAGATAGTCACCAATCTGTATGGTTTCACCAACATTGAGTAGATGTTGGGCTTTTTCCATCAATAATCCCGCAAGGGTATGATATTCTCGTTTATCATCAATCGGAATCGGTACAAATCTTACTAATTCTTCTACTGGGATATAGCCATTTGCAATCCAACTATCATCATCTAAACATTGGATGTCATGTTTAGCATCGATCTCTTCTTCTTCAGTTGGAAAGTCACCGGCAATGGTTTCAATAACATCGGTCACTGACACCACACCTTGCATTGATCCAAATTCATCAACCACAAAAGCAAAGTGAGTTTTGGCTTTTTTGAATTGTTCCAGCGCTACAAGTAATGATACTGTTTCAGGAAAAATTAATGGTTGTTTGATTAATGAATTAATATCAAAAGGTTGTTTATTTTGTAAAATATCTTTTAACAGATCATTAACTTGAATGATACCTAATGGTTCATCAATTGAAGCATTATCAGTCACTACTAAACGTGAATGAGGATTGTCAAAAATTTCTTTTAATATTACTTCTCGATCATCATTGATATTGACCATATCAACATCTAATCGAGATGTCATGATACTGCTTACTGAACGTTGAGCTAACCCTAATACTCGCTCAACCATGTTTAATTCTTGATGATTAAATACTGAGGTTTTTTTATTATTATCCGAGACCACATCAATGGTATGGCTATCGGGATCTTCTTCAGCATCGCCTTTAAGTAAATGTAAAATAGCTTCGGCGGTACGTTCACGTAGAGGTTTTTTGTTTAATGCTTTTCGACGGTTAAATATGGCTAGTTGATTAAAGAATTCAATCATAATCGAGAAGCCGATAGCTGCATATAAATAGCCTTTTGGAATGACAAAACCGAAACCTTCGGCAACCAAACTAAAGCCAATCATCAATAAAAAGCTTAAACATAAAATAACAATCGTTGGATGGGAGTTAACAAAATAGGCTAATGGTTTACTTGCCACCATCATAATCGCAATGGCGATACAAACTGCGATAATCATAACGGGTATATGCTCAACCATTCCCACTGCAGTAATGACTGAATCAAGTGAGAATACGGCATCAAGTACCACGATTTGCGCAACAACAGTCCAAAAATGTGAGGTTTTTTTCGGTTTGCCATCTTCGTGTGATGCACCTTCTAAACGCTCATTGAGTTCCATTGTTGCTTTAAACAGCAAAAATATTCCGCCAAGCAACATAATTAATTGCCGAGCATTGAAATTAATACCTGATATAGAAAATAGTGGGGTGGTGAGAGTAACTAACCAGCCAGTAAACATTAATAACAATATTCGGGTTATTAATGCAAAAGCAAGGCCTGTAATGCGTGCTTTATCTCGTTGTTGAGGCGGAAGTTTCTCGGCAAGAATGGCAATAAAAACAATGTTATCAATGCCAAGGACGATTTCAAGTACAACTAGAGTGGATAAACCAATCCAGATTGTAGGATCCATGATCCATTCCATATGTCAGGTGATTACCTCTAATGATCACAGCACATGCTGCTTGGTAATTCTGTCTGTAATTAGCAAAATAATCAATAAAATATTTAAATTTTTGACTATTTTATCAAAAATTGTTAATTAAAAGCCTTTATTAGGCGTAAAAATTAACTTCGCCAGAATGTCGGCGTGAATAAAACTAATAAAGTAAATATTTCTAGTCGACCAAATAACATGTCAACGACCATGACCCATTTCACCATATCACTGACATGAGCAAAATTATCACTGACACTACCAAGGCCAACGCCTAAATTATTTAGCGATGAAGCAACGATATAAAATGAGTCAGTTGCATCAATTCCTGTTGCCATAATAATAAATAAACTCACTAAAAATACTAATGCATAGGCAGAAAAGAATCCCCATACCGCTTCAATGATACGTTCTGGTACTACACGATTATTGAGTTTTAAGGTATAAATTGCATTAGGGTGAATAAGTCGTTTTAACTCTCGTGAACCTTGCATAAATAGTAGCAGTACCCGAACAACTTTTAGTCCACCACCAGTAGAACCAGCACAGCCACCAATAAACGAAGCACATAATAAAAAGATGGGTAATGACGATGGCCAAGTATTAATATCGTCGACGGTAAAGCCTACTGTTGCTGAAACAGACACGACTTGTAAAATAATTTTGTCGATACTAAGATGGCGTTGCGGCTGATAAATATAGATCACTAAAGCGCAGATAATAATTAAGATAAGCAGAATAAAGATAAACGTTCTAAACTCTTGATCGTGCCAATATACTTTAAGTGAAATGCCATTTAATGCGGCAAAATGTAGAGCAAAATTACATCCTGACAAAATGAGGAACAAGGTAACAATATAGTTAATTGTTGCACTATTAAAATAAGCTAAATTGTTATCATGGGTCGAAAAACCACCCATTGATATCGTTGAAAAGCTATGTGAAATAGCATCAAAGATATCCATTCCAGCACACCACAAACTTATTGCACATAAAGTAGTGAGTAAAATGTAAATCGACCAAAGGGTTTTTGCTGTTTCGGCAATACGTGGTCGCATTTTACTGTCTTTTTGTGGACCAGGAATTTCAGCTCGATAGAGCTGCATACCCCCGACCCCTAATAGTGGTAAAATTGCGACCGCAAGTACGATGATCCCCATACCACCTAACCATTGCAGCATTTGACGATAGAAAAGTAGCGCTTTGGGTAAATGATCCAAATTGACAATAGTGGTGGCGCCAGTGGTTGTTAATCCAGAAAAAGACTCAAAAAAAGCTGTGGTTAAATTAAGATTGATATGATTATCAAATAGGAAGGGGAATGCGCCAATAGTGCCTAAAACGACCCAAAATAATACAACAATGAAAAAGCCTTCTCGAGTACTTAATTCATGGCGTTGATGACGATTAGGAAACCACAATAACACACCTAAAATTAATGCTGCGAAAAATGAACGAACAAAAATAGCACCTGCACCGTCACGATATATTAACGCCACTAGTGCAGGTATTAACATAAATACTGACAATAGTGATATTAATAAACCGATAATTCTTACAATTGAGCGCCAATGCATCATATATAGTAATCTCTATTTAAAGCCACGTGATGATTTTATAAGATCGTAAGCAGCTTGAATTTCTTGTGCTCGCTTTTTGGCTGCTTCTAGCATCTCTTTTGGTAAGCCTTTGGATACCAATTTGTCTGGATGATGTTCATTCATTAATTTGCGATATGCTCTTTTAATTTCAGAAATTTCAGCAGATGAATTTATTCCTAATATTTTATAAGCATTTGCTAAATCTGATTGCCTAGTACTGCTTTGGTAACCACTATAATTATGATTTTGTTGATATTGATGTTGACTGTTTTGTTGATTGTACTGATATTCTTGACGGAAATGAAAGCTTCCCATCATCATTTGAATATATATTGCCATTTGTGGCCGTGGAATACGAAACTCATCGGCAACAATGAAAAGAATCTCTGACTCTTTGTCATCTAAATGACCATCAACTAAAGCTGCTTGAATTAATTGTTCGCAAAAGATATTTAAGACATTACGTCGATAACGATATTGGTGATATAACTCACTTAATCGTGATCGAAGTGGGTAATCACTCGCTTTACCACGATTGAATGATTCTTGCGCTAATTGACGATTTGTCGAATCAAGTTGGAGTCGATCCATAACTTGCCGAGCCAGATTAATATCATCACGAGTAACAACCCCTTTAGCTTTACTTAAATGCCCTAATACTTCAAAAACAACCGTTAAGTATAAGTTTGGATTAGATTGTGTCCTTTTCTCAGTCAATTTATTACCAAATGCTTGATATAGCATTGGGCCAATAAATAATCCGAGTATAAATCCCCACCCAGATTTTAATACTGAACTCAGTATTAAACCGGTAATAATGGACCAGATCAAAGACATATTATTCGTTTACCTCAATTCGATCTATTTTTTGCAATCCACGTGGTAATGATGTGCCTTTACGAGCACGCTCCGCTCTAAATTTTTGTAAATCAGCTGGATAAAGTGTAAGTTTGCGTTTACCAACATATAGAGTTATAGATGTTTCTGGTGTTATCAACATCATATAAGCGAGGCTATCATCGCTACCAGAGAGTGAAATAATTTTATTGCCTTTACCTTTAGATAATTCTGGTAAATCTTTTACTGGGAATATCAGCATTCTTCCTGCTTTAGTAATTGATAACAGCAAGCTTTCTTCTGATAAAATCTCTATTGGTGCTAATACATCTGCATCTTTAGATAAATTAATCACTGCTTTACCATTACGGTTGCGCGCAATTAAATCATTAAATTGACAGATAAAACCGTATCCAGCACTCGATGCAAGTAAGAATTTTTGTTGTTCATTGCCTGACATCAATACATGTTCAATGGTTGCTCCAGCTGGTAATGCCAGTTTACCAGTAAGAGGTTCGCCTTGTCCTCTAGCTGATGGTAATGTACTTGGCTCAATAGCGTAACTGCGACCAGTTGAATCGATAAATACCACTGGTTGATTACTTTTACCTTTTGCTGCGGTTTTAAAACTATCACCTGCTTTATAACTTAATCCTACAGGATCGATATCATGGCCTTTAGCAGCTCTGACCCAACCCATTTCTGATAATACGATTGTAACTGGTTCAGAAGGGATTAACTCTTGTTCAGTAATTGCTTTGGCTTCACTGCGTTCGACAATTGGTGAACGACGTTCATCACCATATTTTTCAGCATCAGCTTGTAGCTCTTTTTTGATTAAATTACTTAACTTTCTTGGTGAAGCTAATAATGCTTGCAGTTGATCTCGCTCTTTAGCCAGTTCGGCTTGTTCACCTTTGATACGAATTTCTTCTAGTTTAGCTAAATGGCGGAGTTTTAATTCTAAGATAGCTTCAGCTTGTGTTTCGCTTAAGGCAAATCTTTGAATTAATTCTGCTTTTGGGTCATCTTCATGACGAATGATTTCAATCACTTCATCAATATTTAGAAAGGCAATTAATAAACCATCTAAAATATGTAGTCTTTTTAGTATTTTATCTAAGCGATAATTTAAGCGACGGGTTACAGTAATGCGTCGATATTCTAACCATTCAGTTAGGATCTCAACCAATCCTTTAACAGATGGACGATTATCTAGTCCAATCATGTTCATATTAACACGATAACTTTTTTCTAGATCAGTAGTGGCAAATAGATGATTCATTACTTGCTCTAGATCTACACGATTAGAACGTGGCACAATAACCAGACGAGTCGGATTTTCGTGATCGGATTCGTCACGTAAGTCTTCAATTAACGGTAGTTTTTTAGCGCGCATTTGGCTAGCAATTTGCTCTAAAATTTTAGCACCAGAAACTTGATGTGGCAGATCAGTAATAACAATGTCGCCATCTTCTTTTTTCCAAACTGCTCGCATACGTATTGAGCCACGGCCAGTTTTATAAATTTTGGCGATATCTTCCGGAGAGGTAATAATCTCTGCTTCTGTTGGGAAGTCAGGGCCTTTTATGTGCTCCATCACTTCGCTAAGTGTTGCTTTTGGATTATCAGCTAACATAATAGCTGCATTCGCCACTTCACGAATGTTATGAGGTGGAATATCGGTTGCCATACCTACCGCAATACCGGTAGTACCGTTTAATAAGATATTCGGCAATCTAGCTGGCAACATTTTTGGCTCTTGTAATGTACCATCAAAATTGGGCGTATAGTCGACAGTGCCTTGTCCTAACTCACCTAACAATAATTCGGCATATTTTGATAGACGTGATTCGGTATAACGCATTGCAGCAAATGATTTTGGATCATCGGGTGCCCCCCAGTTTCCTTGCCCATCAACTAATGGATATCGATAAGAAAACGGTTGCGCCATTAATACCATTGCTTCATAACAGGCACTATCACCATGAGGATGGTATTTACCTAAAACGTCACCAACAGTACGGGCTGATTTTTTAAATTTTGCTTGAGCATTTAGTCCCAATTCTGACATTGCATAAACAATGCGACGTTGTACTGGTTTTAAGCCATCGCCAATAAACGGCAATGCGCGATCCATAATGACATACATTGAGTAGTTTAAATAGGCGCTTTCGGTAAATGTTCGTAGCGACTGAACTTCTACTCCGTCATGAGTTATTTCACTCATTATTGTTCCTCTAAATTATTCTGTATATTAGACATCAAGTTCAACTTGGTCACCTTTTTCTTGTAACCATTCTCGGCGATCTTCGGCACGTTTTTTCGCCAGTAACATATCCATTAATGCCATTGTTTCTTCGGCATTATCTAGTGATAACTGCACTAATCTACGGGTGTTAGGATCCATTGTGGTTTCGCGAAGTTGTAATGGATTCATTTCACCCAACCCTTTGAAACGTTGAACATTTGGCTTACCTTTTTTACGTTTAAGCTGATCTAAAATCCCTTCTTTTTCTTCTTCATCAAGGGCGTAATGAACTTCTTTACCTAAATCGATACGATACAGTGGTGGCATGGCGACAAAAATATGACCATGTTCAACCATGGCTCGAAAGTGACGAACAAACAGTGCGCACAGTAACGTGGCAATATGCAATCCATCTGAGTCAGCATCGGCTAAAATACAGATTTTACCGTAGCGTAATTGACTTAAATCATCACTATCAGGATCAATACCAATAGCTACTGAAATATCATGAATTTCTTGCGATCCTAATACTTCGTCAGATGAGACTTCCCAAGTATTTAATATTTTACCTTTCAACGGCATAATTGCTTGATATTCACGATCACGGGCTTGTTTAGCCGAACCGCCAGCAGAATCACCTTCGACTAAAAATAGTTCAGTGCGACTTAAATCTTGTGATGCACAGTCAGCCAGTTTACCCGGTAAAGCTGGACCACTGGTTAATTTTTTACGGATGACTTTTTTGGATGCTCTTAAGCGTTTTTGCGCACTGGAAATTACCATCTCAGCAAGTAATTCGGCAATTTGTACATTTTGATTCAACCACAGGCTAAATGCATCTTTAACAATAGCTGAAACAAAAGCTGCACTTTGTCTTGATGATAAACGTTCTTTGGTCTGACCGGCAAATTGCGGTTCTTGCATTTTTACTGATAACACATAGGCACAGCGTTCCCAAATATCATCGGCGGTTAATTTTAAACCACGCGGTAATAAATTACGAAACTCACAAAATTCACGCATGGCATCAAGCAATCCTTGACGTAAACCATTGACATGAGTTCCACCTTGCACCGTTGGAATTAAGTTAACGTAACTTTCAGTTAACAGTTCGCCACCTTCTGGTAACCAAAGTAATGCCCATTCAACCGCTTCTGTTTCACCTGTATGGCTACCAGTAAATGGTTGTTCCGGTAATAGTGTGTAACCACTAACTGACTCTATCAGATAATCTTTTAAACCGTCTTGATAACACCAGCGTTGCTCAGTACTGTTAATTTTGTCTTTAAAAATGATTTCCAGTCCCGGGCAAAGTACAGCTTTCGCTTTAAGCAAATGAGTTAGGCGAGGTACTGAGAAGCGAGGTGAATCAAAATATTTTTCATCCGGCCAAAAACGTACTTTTGTACCAGTATTTCGTCGGCCACAGGTGCCAATTACATGTAAATCTTCGACTTTATCACCATTTTCAAAGGCGATTTGGTAAACTTGTCCATCACGGTTTACGGTGACTTCAACTCGTTTGGATAAGGCATTGACAACAGAGATACCCACCCCATGTAAACCGCCAGAAAATTGATAGTTTTTGTTGGAGAACTTACCACCAGCATGTAAGCGACAAAGTAATAGTTCAATAGCCGGTACGCCTTCTTCAGGATGGATATCAACAGGCATACCTCGACCATCATCAATAACCTCAAGTGAATTGTCTTCATAAAGGGTAACTTTCACTTGGCGAGCATGACCAGCAATAGCCTCATCGACACTATTATCAATCACCTCTTGCCCTAAATGATTGGGACGAGCTGTGTCAGTATACATTCCAGGACGATGACGAACAGGATCGAGCCCTTTTAAGACCTCAATATCAACTGCATTATAAGTGGATTGTGACATAACTTTTCTGTTTATTCGATTAAATGGGCTTATTATACCAATCTTTCCTTAAGATGCATGAAATTAAATTTATAATAAAAAGCAAATTGATTTTTTTATTGATAATAATTCTTATTACATTAATTTATTTTAAGTTAATTTCGATTTTAGCCTTTTTTCTGTTTTATAATCTTAACTATAGTATTATGATAAATACATCCCAAATAAAAATAAGGGAACAGGATGAGCAAGTCAGATAATCAGATAACTCGGCGCGATTTTTTACAAAAATCATTGGCAATCGGTAGTGTGGCCGCATTAACCAATGATTTACAATTGCCTTTTGCTTATGCTGCGCCAGAGGCAGATCTTGCCAAGACCTCGGTACCTAATCCAACGAATCAAGAAAAGATTTTTTATAGTGCATGTTTAGTTAACTGTGGTAGTCGTTGCCCGTTAAAAGTACATGTTAAAAACGATATTATTACTAAAATATCTGCTGAAGATGGGATTAATGATGCGGTCTTTGGTCAACATCAAATCCGTCCTTGTCTGCGTGGACGAGCTGTGCGTTGGCGTACCTATGATCCGGAACGGCTAAAATATCCAATGCTACGAATCGGTAAACGCGGTGAAGGCAAATTCAAACGCATCTCGTGGGACGAAGCTATCGATCTATTAGCAGAAAAACTCAAATATACTATTAATCGCTATGGCAATGAAGCTATTTATTACCAATATGGTACGGGTACGACAGGGGCAAATATCTCAGGTCGTAATGCCTGTAAGCGATTTTTAAGTTGTATCGGTGGTCACCTGAATTATCATGGTGATTATTCAAGTGGACAGATCACCGCTATTCAACCTTTTATATATGGTAATGCTAAAGAGTCGTTGCTAGACCAAATCAAACATTCTGATCTAGTTGTGATGTTTGGACATAATGTTGCTGAAACTAGAATGTCGGGTGGTGGGCAGGTTGCTGAGTTATATACTGCATTAGCACAAAGTAAAGCAAGGGTAATTATTATTGATCCACGCCGTAGTGAAAGTGTCGTTGGTTTTAATGCTGAGTGGCTGCCGATTATTCCTGGAACTGACGCTGCGTTAGTCGCTGCAATCATTTATGCTTTGCTTGAAGAAGATCGTGTTGATGAGGCGATGCTTAACCAATATTGTGTGGGTTGGAATGCTGATACATTACCTGATAGTGCTCCACCTTTTAGCGACTATAAATCATATATTTTAGGATTGGGTGATGATAGAACGCCTAAAACTCCAGAATGGGCAGCTAAAAAAACCGGCATTGCGGCAAAACAGATTCGTAAGTTGGCGTTAGATATTGTCAATGCGAAAGCGGCATGGATTTCACAAGGTTGGGGGCCACAGCGCTGGCAAAATGGTGAGCATACTACAAGGGCGATTATGATCCTACCGGTTATCACCGGTCAGTTTGGTAAGCGTGGTACTAACATTGGTACTTGGGGTGGTAGCATAACTTATCCTGTGCCTGGCTTGAATATGGTTAACCCGGTTAAAACCAGTATTCCTTTCTTTTTATGGACGAAGGCAATTGATGAACCGTTAAGCATGACTGCGAAAAATTCTTATATAAAAGGTAAAGATAAATTAGATGTGGGTATTAAATTTATCTGGAGCTATGCTAGCAATGTTATTGGTAATCAACACTCCGATCTCAATCGGACTCACCAAATTTTACAAGACGAATCGAAATGTGAATTTATTTTAGTTTGGGATACCCATATGACTGCTTCAGCAAAATATGCTGATCTACTGTTACCGGATGTTTCATCTGTAGAGAGTAATGATTTAATCAATAATTCATATGCATCAGGTGCTTATCATTATTTTATTCGTTTGCAACGAGCAATAAAACCACTTTGGGAAAATCGTCCTGCTTATGAGGTTTTGACTGAATTGTCAGCGAAAATGGCAGTTAAAGATAAATTTACTGAAGGTCGGAGTCAAGACGATTGGATTGCTTATAGTTATGAAAAAATGCGTAAACTCAATCCTAATTTACCGACTTTTGCCGAAACAGATGGAATGGGGATTGTTGATCGTAAATTAGCTGATAGCGATGCACAGATCGGATTAAAAGCTTTTCGCGATGATCCAATAAAAAATCCATTAAATACGCCGTCAGGTAAAATCGAAATTTATTCAGAAGCATTAGCCAAAATTGCCAATGAATGGGAGTTTGATGACGATGACAAACTTTATCCTATACCGGCATATTTACCGGCAATAGAGGGCAGTGAAGATCTGCAAACACAAGCGAAATACCCATTACAACTAATCGGTTTTCATATCAAAGGGCATTGTCATTCAAGTTATAGTAATCTTCCGCAATTGCGAGAAGCGGTAGCTAGTAGTCTCTGGATTAATCCAATGGACGCTGAACAAAGACAGATAAAGCATGGTCAATTGGTTGAAGTTTATAATGACCGCGGTCGACTTTACATTCCGGCTAAAGTGACGCCACGGATACTACCGGGAATTATCGCTCTTCCGCAAGGATTATGGGCCAAGACTAATGCTGCTGGCATTGATATTGGTGGTTGCATTAATCGTTTAACCTCCTTACGACCATCTGTGCTTGCTAAATCTAATCCTCAGCATACCAATTTGGTTGAAATTAAACCATTAGCAGCTATGCCGTCGGCATCTTAATCGGAAGGAGATGGTTCAAATGCAATATGGTTTTTATATTAATTCTACCAAATGTACTGGTTGCAAAACTTGCCAAGTAAGTTGTAAAGATGAAAAAGATAATGCACTTGGTATCCATTTTCGCCGTATTTATGAATATGGCGGTGGTACATGGAAGCAAGTAGATGGATGTTGGCAAAATGATACATTTACCTATTATTTGTCGATCTCTTGTAATCATTGTCAAGAGCCAACCTGTGTACAAGGTTGCCCAACTGGCGCTATGCATAAACGCCAAGAAGATGGGTTAGTGGTAGTAAATCAAGATGTATGTATTGGTTGTCGCTATTGTGAAATGCGTTGCCCTTACGGAGCTCCACAATATGATCATCAAAAAAAGGTCATGTCTAAATGTGATGGTTGTTACGAACGTGTAGCGCAAGGTTTAAAACCAGTCTGTGTTGAGTCTTGTCCTCAGCGCGCTTTAGATTTTGATGAAATTGGCAAATTGCGTCAGCGTTATGGATATGAGTGCGATATTGCACCACTACCAAGCTCAGACTTAACCAAACCAAGTATTGTGATAAAACCGCATGTACAAGCAAAAGCAACAGGTGACTCGCTTGGTAAAGTGCTTAATCCAGAGGAGGTCTAAAATGCAGGAACTACCACTGGTATTTTTTACGGTATTTGGGCAATTATCAGCAGGAATGATCTTATTAAGTGGACTATTTTATCTGATTTCTCGCTCGCCAACTAAATTGGCTATCACGCAAAAAATCAATTCAATGTCGCTAATCTTTATGGCAATTGGCATGGGGGTCGCCTCATTTCATTTAGGGCAACCTTTACGTGCTTTAAATGTCATTTTTGGTATTGGTCGTTCACCAATGAGTAATGAAATTTTTACCTTTGGTTTATTATTTGGCATTACATTTGCCTTTGTCATACTTAACTATTTTGTTTTATATCCAAATAGTAAAAAATTAAAAATAATCAAATTTTTATGCCAAAAAATTAACCGCATTGCTCATTTAAACGTTTTATTAGCCATTATATTAATCATATTAAGCTTATTATTTGTGTGGACAATCGTACTAACCTATAAGTTACCAACAATTAAAACATGGGATACCAACTATACTGCAATACAAATGTATACCGCAATGTTAGTGCTAGGTGGTATTGCTGTCACTTGGTTAGGTCCACGTCGAATTGGTTATGGTGCATTTTTTATGGGCAGCTTACTGATTCTGCTATTAAAAATACCTTACTTAAAGCTAATGAGTGAAATTGCTCCAGACTTAACCTCTAATCAATATTGCTGGATAATAGCACAGTGCGCATTATTAATTATTTCTATCATATTGGTTTTATTTGCGATTTTAAGAAATCAACATCAGACAATGATTTATCTATTGGCTTTTATTAGCGTATTTATCGCAGAAATTTGCGGACGTATAACTTTTTATAATTTGTGGATGATAACCGTTTAATTGTGCGGTAGTTGATGGTAATGGCATAATTAATTGGCTAATCATTATAGGATTGAATAATTTGGATAACCTGACCTCTATCACGTTGGCGAAATTATTAGGCGCTTTTTTTTATTATCCGCCTACCAGTAAACAAGTCACTGGTTTAATTGATGGATTATTACAGCTAGATCAGTTAGCAAAGTGGCCAAACCAACAATTAGTAACAGAACAATGCCAAATCTTGAGTACTCAGATACAGCATCCAGAAATAGAATATCAATTCTCACTATTATTTGAAGGGCAAGGCATTATGTCGGCGCCACCATGGGGTTCAGTCTATTTAGATCAAGAAAAACTACTAATGGGTGAATCACAAGAACGCTATCGGGAATTTTTACAGCAGCAAGGGTTGACTCTTGATACGGGTATGAATGAGCCAGAAGATCAGTTTGGATTGATGTTAATGGCATATGCGATACTACTAGAAAAGCAGCAATTTGCTGCTGCACAGCAATTAATGACCGAATACCTTTTAAATTGGGCGCCAATGTATTTGGATTGCTTAAAACAAAATCAAGTCAGTCTATTTTATCAAGCATTAGCGATTATTGCTGAACAATATTTGCAAATGGTATAACTCTGATTATATAACAAATAAAGCGCTCACTTATTTATTTAAGCCAAAATATGCATTGATAGCTGTTGTTTGCAGCTTTTTAAGGAACAGGTATAATCCGCCTATTATGATTCAGGACAATGACAACCTATGTTAGCTTATTTACAACTGATGCGATTAGACAAGCCAATTGGTTCCTTACTACTACTTTGGCCAACATTGTGGGCGATTTGGCTTGCTACATCTACGCCATCTATTCATGTTGTTGTTGTGTTTGTTGTTGGCGTAATCGTGATGCGCTCAGCTGGCTGCGTGGTTAATGATTACGCTGATCGGCATTTTGATGGTAAAGTCGAACGGACTAAGAATCGTCCTCTCGCTCGTGGCGCATTAAGCGAAAAAAATGCCTTATACACTTTATTCGTATTACTGCTTATTGCGCTTGGTTTATTGCTTACTTTGGATAAATTAACTTGGTTAATGGCTGGTTTTGCATTAATCACAGCAATGATTTATCCATTTATGAAACGTTACACACATTTACCCCAAGTGACTTTAGGCATTGCCTTTAGCTGGGGAATTCCGATGGCCTACGCGGCAACAATAGCTCAATTTCCGATAACTTGTTGGTTACTATGTCTAGCTAATGTATGTTGGACAATAGCTTATGATACCGAATATGCTATGGTCGATCGCGATGATGATCTTAAAATAGGTATCAAGTCCACAGCTATCCTATTTGGAGACTATGACAAGTTTATTATTGGATTACTGCAAATCATAACTATAGTTTGCCTTGCATTGATCGGTATAAACAATCATTTTCAGCAATTTTATTATATTGGTTTAATCATCGCCTTATTGCTATTTATTTATCAACAATGGTTAATCAAAGACCGTGATAGAAGCAACTGTTTTAAAGCGTTTATGAATAATAATTATATAGGATTGTTTATATTTATAGCGATTTTGGTTAGTTAAAAACACCTTTACCATCATTATTTAACTTTCATCGCGGACATTAATTGCTTTAAACGATATATCTTAAATTGTAAAAGTGTAGCTTATTAAAAAAGTAAAATGGTGGTATAGACTCCTCAATATTTTTTACAAGATTATTCTCAATTTTTTAAATTATTGAATTTAATTTGCCAGCGCCATTCGGAAGAGAATTACTATTGTAATATAGGTAAGGTAGGCATTTACCTACCTTTAAGGTTATTCGATTGCTAGTAGTAAAACAAACATATTATTTGCAAGTTAATGGTATAGACTCCTTAATGTTTTTTACATCTGTACCGGCTATTTTATAGATTTTGTTCTGCTAATGTGGCTTGCACTATTCGCATGGCATCGAAGGTTTCTTTGACATCATGAACACGGATAATTTGCGCTCCTTTCATTGCAGCAATAACTGCACAAGAAACACTACCTAATACACGTTCTTTAGGGGGAACATTTAGTACTTGCCCGACCATTGATTTTCTTGACATGCCAACCAATATAGGCAAATTGAAGTGATGGAATCTTTCCAGTGTCGCCAATAGACGATAGTTATGGGCTAACGTTTTACCAAACCCGAAGCCTGGATCAAGGATGATTTTTTCCCGAGCAATGCCTGCAGTTACACATCGTTGGATATGTTCAGCAAAAAATGAATCGACTTCTTGATAGATATCTTGTTGGTAGTGAGGTGCATTTTGCATAGTTTTTGGATCACCTTGCATATGCATAATACATACTGGTAATTCAGTTTGTTGTGCTGCTTCTAATGCCCCTGGTAAAGTTAATGCCCGAATATCATTAATTAAATGTGCACCAGCTTTGGCGGCTTCTGTGATGACCTCTGGTTTTGATGTATCAACTGAAATCCAAACGTCAAAATAGCGAGCAATTTTTTCCACTAGCGGTATAACTCGATCAAGTTCTTCACTGGTTGAAACATCAGCAGCACCAGATCGAGTTGATTCTCCGCCAACATCAATAAAGGTTGCCCCAGCTTGAATCATATTATCAACTCGCCGCATAGCATCATCAAGATTGTTGTAATTACCGCCGTCAGAAAAAGAATCTGGCGTCATATTAACAATTCCCATTACTTGAGGAAAAGAGAGATCCATTACGTGATTTTGAAAACGAATTTCCATGATTTTAGGCCTTATTTTATTAATATTTTTAATGCTAATTGCACTGTTGTAATGCTGAAGTATGATTGTTAGTTCTGGTTTATTATTTTACAAAATTAATTGCTGTTGGATGATAAAAAACGCGCCGAAGCGCGTTTTAGATTTAGTCGTAATTAATTTTCTGATTGAGGTGGTATATCTGTTCCCTCATTTGGTATCTCTTTTGTTGCTTGTTCATCACTTTCAGTCCAATCTTCTGGAGCAGTAATTGGTCTACGAGCAATCAAATCAGCAACTTGTTTTGCGCCAATGGTTTCGTATTTCATTAATGCATCTTTCATTGCATGAAGTACGTCCATATTTTCAGTTAAAATTTTACGTGCTCGTTCAAAGTTACGATCGATAATTTTTTTAACTTCTTCATCAATAATTCGCGCAGTTTCATCAGAGATATCTTTTGGTCGGCCATAAGATGAATTATCATCCATTTCATAAAATAACGGACCTAAACGATCAGAAAAGCCCCATTGGGTAACCATTGCTCTGGCATATTGAGTGGCAACTTTAATATCGTTTGATGCACCAGTTGAAACTTTATCAACACCATAAATCAGTTCTTCGGCAAGACGTCCACCATATAGCGTGGCGATATCACCTTCTAATTTTTCTCGGCTTTCACTAACTCGATCGCCTTCAGGTAAGAAGAACGTTACCCCTAATGCTCGGCCACGCGGGATGATAGTTACTTTATGGATTGGATCATGATCAGGCATTAAATAACCGATAATGGCGTGTCCAGCCTCATGATAAGCGGTTGAGATAAGTTGCTCTTGTGTCATGGTTAACGAACGTCGTTCTGTACCCATGTTGATCTTATCTTTAGCTTCTTCAAATTCGTCCATAGTGACTAAACGCTTGTTACGACGAGCTGCAAATAGTGCGGCCTCATTGACTAGGTTTGCCAATTCTGCACCAGAATAACCTGGGGTACCACGAGCAAGCACCGATAAATTAACATCAGAACCGAGTGGTACTTTTTGCACATGAACAGCTAGAATTTGTTCACGACCTTTCATATCCGGTAAGCCAATTTGTACTTGGCGGTCAAAACGACCAGGACGAAGTAAGGCTGGATCTAGGATATCAACACGGTTGGTTGCAGCAATAATGATAATGCCACTATTAGCTTCGAAACCATCCATTTCAACTAACATTTGGTTAAGAGTTTGTTCGCGTTCGTCATGGCCACCCATTGAACCGGCACCACGTTTACGACCCACAGCATCGATTTCATCAATAAAGATAATACATGGTGAATGTTTACGGGCTTGTTCAAATAGATCACGGACACGTGAAGCACCCACCCCAACAAACATTTCAACAAAGTCTGAACCAGAAATACTAAAGAAAGGTACATTTGCTTCACCAGCGATGGCTTTAGCTAGTAATGTTTTACCAGTACCTGGCGGTCCAACCATTAAAATACCTTTTGGAATACGACCACCAAGTTTTTGATATTTTCCAGGATCTCTTAAAAAATCGACAACTTCGGTAACTTCTTGTTTCGCTTCTTCACTGCCTGCAACATCACTAAATTTAGTCTTAACTTGGTCAGGTGTTAACATTTTAGCTTTACTTTTACCTACCGACATTGGTCCACCTTTACCACCGCCTTGCATCTGGCGCATGATAAAGAACCAGAAACCAAGTAGTAAAATAATCGGGAACCACGAGATTAAAATGTTAACTAATAAGCTTGGTTTTTCGTCTGGGCTGCCATAGACCGCAACATCATTTAGCACCAAGTTATCAACTAACTTTTCATCCAAATAAGGGATATAAGTAACATAATTATTACTCCCTTTGGTGGTAGCAACAATTTCGCGGCCATTAATATGCACTTCTTTCAGTTTGCCACCCGTTACATCCGCATTAAATTTGGTGTAATCGACTTGAGGACCGCTATTGGATATTGAGCTGAATTGACTAAAAACAGCAATCAATACGACGGCGATAACACCCCAGATCAGTAAATTCTTTACCATGTCGTTCAAAAGAAAAACCTCTCATAAAATTAATAGTTACGACTAAAATTAACCAAGTATGGTACTACAAAATTGTACGGCTGGCTACTTCATCCCCATTGCTACAATATATACTTCTCGAGACCGTGCCCGCGAGGCTTCTGGCTTGCGAATTTTGACTGTTTTAAACAGTGATCTTACTGTTTTTAGATACTCTTCAAAGCCCTCACCTTGGAATACTTTAACGATGAAACTACCATTTGGAGCAAGAACGTCTTTACACATATCTAATGCTAATTCAACTAAATACATAGCCCTAGGTATATCAACGGCGGGTTGTCCACTCATATTTGGTGCCATGTCGGACATAACAACTTGTACTTTTTCTTCACCAACTCGCTCAAGTAGGGCATTTAATACTGCTTCATCACGAAAATCACCTTGCAAAAAGTCAACGCCAACGATAGGATCCATTGGCAATAAATCACAGGCAATAATTCGCCCTTTATTGCCAATGAGAGATGCAACATATTGTGACCATCCTCCTGGTGCAGCGCCTAAATCCACCACAGTAATTCCTGGTTTAAATAATTTGTCACTTTTTTGTATTTCTTCTAATTTGAACCATGCTCTGGATCTCAGGCCTTTTTTTTGTGCTTGTTGCACAAAACGATCGTTAAAATGTTCACTAAGCCAACGAGTAGAGCTTGCTGAGCGTTTTTTGTTACTCACAGAGAATAAATCCTTAATGTAATGAGGTCACTTCAATTGATTACAAATATATATAAGGGTAGAATAGCAAAATTACAACTTAATGTGATAAAAAATTAATGAATTTATCGAATAAACAAAAACAGTATTTAAAAAGTGAAGCTCATCATTTAAAACCGATAGTGATGATTGGGGCTAATGGATTTACCGAAGGCGTGCTAGCTGAAATTGAAAATGCCTTAAATTTCCATGAGTTAATAAAAATTAAAGTATCCGCTGAAGATCGTGAAACTAAAAAGCTAATTTGTGAAGCAATCATCCGCGAAACAAAAGCTTTAGCTGTACAACAGGTGGGTTCTATTTTTACGATATACAGACCGAGTGAAGAGAAAAAAATTACACTACCAAAATAAAAAATAGGGCTAATCGCCCTATTTTTTTGCAACAGTTTAATTAAATATATTCAACTTTAACAATATCAAATTCAACATCGCCACCAGGTGTTTTAATTTGTACTGTATCACCATCTTCCTTGCCAATAAGTCCACGAGCAATTGGAGAGTTAACTGAAATCAAATTCTGTTTGTAATCCGCTTCATCGTCGCCAACGATTCGGTAGGTTGTTTCTTCATCGGTATCAATATTTACTACTGTGACGGTAGCACCAAATATAATACGACCGGTATTTTTTACTTTCGTGATATCGATAATTTGTGCTTGCGACAATTTACCTTCAATTTCTTGAATACGACCTTCACAAAATCCTTGTTGCTCTCTCGCAGCATGATATTCAGCGTTTTCTTTCAAATCACCGTGTGCTCTAGCTTCAGCAATAGCGGCAGTAATTTGAGGTCTTTTTACATTTTTAAGTTCTTCAAGTTCTGCACGTAATAATTCGGCTCCCTTTACTGTCATTGGGATCTGTTTCATTTCGGTTTTTTCCTATATATAGTAAATAAAAAGAATAACAAATGTTCATCTTAATCAAAAGAGAGGTAAATTATTAATTTGGTTTGTTATTCTAATGTTACAATTGGCTTTAGTTATATATTAACTTCAAAACTGGTTTAACAACAAATCATTTATAGCAAAATCAAGTGCTATTTTAGTCAAAATCGGGTATCGTAATACAATTCAACCCTTCATTATAACTATTTAGCTTATTTATGAGACGATTACGATTTAGTTTAATCATCCTCTTTTCGATTTTCTGGTTGTTAATTGTAGTTGGCTATTTTTTGTTACAAACCAATTTTGGTGCCAAAATAGTAAGCCAACAATTATCAAAGCTGGGTGCCTATTCTATTACAATTGGTAAAATAAATCATTCCTTTGCTAATTTTTATGAGTTAAGCGTTGATAATTTATTGGTAAAAAAAGATCAGCAAGAAGTAGCTAATATTGGCAAATTAATCATTGGTTTTGATAAGCAAAATTTGTGGCAGCTTCATCATTTTAACTATATCAATCTCATTGATGGTACGCTAGATGGTTCTCAAATCAGTGAATCGAATTTTACAGCGAATATGTTACGGTTGTATAACACAACCTTAAATTTTTCATTGAATAATGCTCAAGCCCCCTTGTTGTTACAACAAATTAATGGTGGTATAAAACCGTTTGATTTGCCGAGTAAACAACCATATCAATTTGATTTTACTGCCCAGCAAGTATTGTTTAAGCAAAAGGCTGTAGATAATGTGTTATTACAAGGATATTACCGTGATGGTATAACTTCAATTACTAATTTAGGTGGTAATATTGATAATGGTTTTTTTGTTAGCAAATTAAAAATACTAGCAGATGGTAGTTTGGATATAGCACAATTAAAATTAAATAATATACATTTTAATGCTAATAATGAGACTGATTTAAACAGCTATTTGTCTGAGCTGCCAAAATTCAAATTACAAGAATTTTCGATATTTGATAGTAATATTCAATTACCTAATTTAGTAATAGAAAAGGGTAATATGGAGATAACTAACATTGGTTATGATAATCAGTGGCAGTTACAGCAAAGTAATTTCATTATTAGTGCTGATAATGTTGTGTGGTTTGATGAAATATTTTCATCATTATTACTGCAACTATCTTGCAAAGATGATGAAGTAGACATTTTAAAAGCGGTCGCAGGGTGGAGTGATGGTAATGTCCATTTAACTGGTAACTGGAAAAACAATGTATTACATTTACAAACATTATTACTAGCCAGTATTAATTATCAGTTACCTGATGACTTAAAACAACGGTTATTACCTAATATATTCAATCAAGTCGATATTGATCAGCTAACTGTTTTGCCAAGTACGTTAATCAGCACTAAGTCTGACTATCCATTTAATCTCACAGATTTTAATGTTTCTGGAACCAACATTAGGTTAGTGGAAGATAAAAAGTTTGGCATATATTCAGGCTCGTTATTTTTTAAAGCTAATGATGCAACAATTAATAAAATTGCGGTTAAATATCCTAATTTATCGGTGAATTTTGATAGTCAGCATCGAGCATTATTAAGTTTTAGCGCATTAATTAATAGTGGTCAGCTTGATGCAACCGCAACGATAAATCCTTTGCAAACCGAGTTTGAATCATTACATATTATTGCTAAAGGGATTACTAGTGAACTGTTAAATCGATGGAAGTTAGTTGAAACTTCGCCTGAATCTTCAAATTATCGTGTTGATTTACATGGTGAAATTTCACCATTTAGCCTATCTGGGACATTTTTTACCAATGATAATGAGTATTCAATTCATTCACAACATTGATTTTAATAAAATTATCCTTATATCTGTTTTGAGATTTATTTAGTTTTAAATGAGGAAACGATGTATCTAGTAAGATTAGATAAATGGTTATGGGCGGCTCGGTTTTATAAAACACGTTCCATCGCTCGTGATATGATTGATGGTGGCAAAGTCCACTATAATGGTCAACGAGCAAAACCAAGCAAAATTGTTGAAGTTGGTGCTATATTAACCCTTAGACAGGGCAATGAACAAAAAACAATTCGTGTTTTAGCTATTAGTGATCAACGTAGGCCGGCTAGAGAAGCAGAATATCTTTACCAAGAGACCTTAGAAAGCATCACCGAACGAGAAAATATTGCTGAGGCTAGAAAACTTAATGCATTAACTATGCCGCATCCTGATCGAAGACCAGATAAAAAAGAGCGGCGAACATTAATTAAATTTAAATATGATAGACAACAAGGCGACAAGAATTAATATGGATACTTTAAATCGGTTTTTATTTGATAATCATTCGGTTCGTGGTGAGATTACTCGACTTGAAAATACCTACCAAGCAATTTTAGAAAACCATACTTATCCTATAGCTGTACAAAATTTATTAGGTGAATTGTTAGTAGCAACCAGTTTATTAACCGCGACTTTAAAATTTGATGGTGATATAGCGGTACAATTACAAGGGGATGGTCCGCTGACATTAGCGGTAGTAAATGGTAACAATGAGCAGCAACTACGTGGCGTTGCACGAGTTAATGGTGAAATTGCAGATAATGCTACTCTTAAAGATATGGTGGGTAACGGCTATATTGTCATCACCATAACACCTAAAAAAGGAGAGCGTTATCAAGGTATTGTTGGTCTTGAAAAGGACACTTTAATTGGTTGTATAGAAAATTACTTTATGCAATCTGAACAACTTCCTACCCGTTTATTTGTCAAAACAGGGGTTTATAATAACAAACCGATGGCAGCAGGTATTTTATTACAAGTATTACCGGCAAATGAAGATATTGAACAATCATTTGAACATCTCTGTGCATTGACGGAGACTATCACTAGCGATGAGTTATTCCAATTGCCAACTGATGAGATATTATATCGTCTTTATAATCAAGAAGAAGTTCGTTTATTTGAGACGCATGATATTGTGTTTAAGTGTGGTTGTTCACGACAACGTTGCGAAGATAGCTTAATGACATTACCAGCTAACGAAGTTGATGATATTCTCAATGAAGATGATGGTAAGATTGATATTCATTGTGATTATTGTGGTAAACATTATCTATTCGATGCTATTGATATAGCAGAGTTAAGAAACAAGAAAAGTAATAATTATCATTGAGTTATAAAAGGGCCACTAAAGTTATAAAATATTAGTGGCAAAGTGAAATATAGGGAATTAAACTCGTAGTTAATTTATCAAAATAATTTCAACTCACCAAATTAATATTATCGGTTTCGCATAACTTTTTTGTAAATTATCTTTACAAATAGATCGATTAATATTCTGCATATACGAAATCAATAATTTATTTTTATAAAAGTATCTGTATGATTAACTAATTATGTGAATATTTTCCACAATGGCTTCATGTCCTAATACTTTCCAAGTTATATTGAAATGATATAGGGTAATCGCGTAGCTTTGCTCATTAAGACTTTTTTGTTTATAAGCTGGCCTCGGATCTTGAGAAATGACTTGTTCAATTAGTTCGCTTAGTTGTGGATAATTCTGAGTTTGGCTTTGTAAAAATATGTCAGCTTTAGAAGAAAATGTTACCTTAAGTTTTTGTGTTGGAAGTTGTTGAGCATAACCAGCTATTGCCTCTGGATGGCTATCACAATAAGGTAAATAGGGTTTTATATCAATTATCGGCGTACCATTTACTAGATCCAATCCACCTAGTTTTAATATCACCTGCTTGTTTTCAATAATAATATCTAGTAATTCAACGACTGAGAGCCCAATATTATTGGGTCTAAATGGTGATCTTGTTGCAAATACACCTAAACTTTTATTGCCACCTAAACGAGGTGGGCGGACGGTTAGTTTTTGTTTGCTAGTATCAATATGATGAAAGTGAAATAATAACCATATATGTGAAAACTGTTCTAATCCCTTAATACTCATGGGATCATTGAATTTATCTAGCAAATGTAGTTCACCTTCAGCTGCTGTAACAAGATTCGGTTGACGTGGTACAGCAAATTTTTCAGTATAGGGTGAGTAAATGATGCCAATTGGCTCAAATTGCGATGTCATTATTAAATTATTGTGTAATTGTTTTAAATCAGCTCCCATCGACAATAGTCGATGAGAGTAAGTTGTTCATAGTTTGCTAATTTAGGATTACCAACCACGAATTGCGCCACCTTTGAAAATTTCATCGGCTTTTTTAGCTACAGCATCAGATTGATAAGCTTTAACAAAGTTTTTAACTCTTTCATCGTCCTTATTCTCTTCACGAGAAACAATAACATTGACATATGGTGATTCTTTATCTTCAACAAAAATACCATTTCTGCTTGGGATTAAATTTGCAGGTGCAGCAAAAGTGTTATTGATTATTGCTAAATCAACTTGTGAGTCGTCTAAAGAACGTGGCAGCATTGGTGCTTCAAGTTCAACAATTTTATAGTTATATGGATTGCTGGTGATATCTAATACAGTTGGTAATAAACCTTTAGCTTTATCAACCGTTAACATTCCTTCATGTTGTAATAAGAGTAAAGCACGGCCTAAATTAGTAGGGTCATTAGGTATAGCAATAGTTGAATTAGCAGGAATAAAGAATATTTCACCACGAGGTGAAGTCACTTTGACCCCTTCACCAACTTGCTCATCAGCTGCGATTGGTTTTAGTTTTTTGGAATAAGAAGCAATTGGGAAAACGAAAGTATTACCAACTACTGCTAATTTATAACCTTGTCCTTTCATTTGCTCGTCTAAATATGGTTTATGTTGAAATACATTAACATCAATTAAACCATCGTTTAAGGCTCGGTTTGGCGTAACATAATCATTAAAAATAACTAGCTCAACATCAAGATTAAATCGTTCTTTTGCTTGTTGTTGCGCTATTTCGGCTTCTTCTTGGTCTGCTCCGGCAATCACACCTACTTTTAAAGGACTAACTTTTGCTGGTTCTGCTGGTTTGTTATCAGTAGCAGTGGTTTGTTTGTTATCACAACCGGTTAAGAAAAATGCACTTACTAGTGTGGTTATTAGTGCTAATTTTTTTATAGACATAACTCTCTCCATGATTAATGATGGGTAACACGTTTAACAATAGTATTACCTAAAAATTGAATAAAAAATGTAAAAATTACTAATATATATACTACTGAATCTGTTATTGCTGGTTTATGACTGATGTATCCATACTGTATTGCAAGTTGCCCCAAGCCACCAGCACCGACAGCTCCAGCCATAGCAATATATCCAGTTAATGTGATGAGTGTAATTGTCATACTATTCACAATGACAGGTAATGATTCGGGTAATAAAACTTTATAGATAATTTGTAATGGCGTTGCCCCCATAGAGCGTGCCGCTTCTATTAAACCTTTCGGCACTTCTAATAACGCATTTTCAATCATCCGAGCAACTAATGGTGCTACACCAATACTTAATGGTACAACAGCAGCTTGTTTGCCAATAAATGTCCCCATTAACAAAGCAGTAAAAGGAAGAATCCATACAATTAATATAATAAATGGTATTGAACGAAAGAAATTCGCAGCAAATGAAATAAGGTTATTTAAAATAGTACAATCTAATATCTGCCCTTTACGTGTGGTAAAAAGCAATACACCTATAGGTAAACCAATAAGTAGACCAAAGAATACAGACAAGGAAACCATATAAATAGTGTCATCGGTAGATTGTGCTATTTTTATTATCATTGCTTCGCTAAAACCATCAAAAGAAGATACAAAAGCAATAAAATCTGACCAAAATTCAAAATGAGATAAATATAAAACTAATGATTCAAATGGTTTAAATGATGGGATAAAATCAAACATAACCTAGTACCTCAACTTTAGTGTTATTCTTTTCTAAAAACGCAATTGCCGATGCTGTACTTTTTTGTTTGCCTTTCATTTCTGTCAACATTAAGCCAAATTTAACACCGCCAGCATAGTCCATTTGAGCGCTAATAATATTACTATCAACTTCAAATTCTTTAGCTATTTGAGACAGTAATGGTAAATCAACCGATACTCCTGTGAACTCCATGCGAACCAGCGGATTAAGTCCTTCTTTGTGTTCCGGTGTTAGTCTAGCTAAATAATCATCTGGAATTGTAAGATGCAAAGTTGATTGAATAAATTGTCTTGCAATATCAGTTTTTGCATGCGAAAACATTTCACCAACTGAAGATTGTTCAACTAACTCACCATTACTAATTACAGCAACTTGGTCACAAATCTGTTTAACTACATCCATCTCGTGAGTGATTAATAAAATGGTTAAGCCCAGTTTTTGGTTGATATCTTTTAATAATTCTAATATTGAACGGGTTGTTTCTGGGTCAAGAGCGCTCGTTGCCTCATCACATAATAATACTTTCGGATCACTGGCCAATGCTCTAGCAATAGCGACGCGTTGTTTTTGGCCACCAGATAAATTAGCCGGATAAACATTCGCTTTTTCACTTAAACCAACAAGAGCAATAAGTTCATTTACTTTTTGTTTAATGACCGCTTTAGGGGTTCTGTTGAGTTCAAGAGGAAAGGCGATATTATCAAATACCGTTCTTGAGGAAAGTAAATTGAAATGTTGAAAAATCATGCTAATTTTTCGACGAACTTCAATTAACTTTCGATTAGATAAATGGGTGATATCTTGGTTATCAAAAAATATTTTTCCACTTGTTGGTTTTTCTAACAAGTTAACGCAACGTATTAATGTACTTTTACCTGCGCCGGATTTGCCAATCACACCATAAATTTTACCTTCTGGAACATGTAACGAAATGTCCTTTAAAGCATGAATAGTAGTTTTATTTTGCTCAAATGTCTTTGAGATATGTTCTAATTTTATCATGATATATAACAACAAAAATATGAATAGATAAATATTAAGACGTCTAGACATCTAAGTCAATCAATAATATCCTATATAAAGTTAGAAAAGAATCCATATAAAAGGAAGATGATTAAACATGAAACCAGCTATATTTTTAGATCGAGATGGGACAATTAATATAGATTATAATTATGTACACACTATTGATAAATTTCACTTTATTGATGGTGTGATTGACGCAATGCAAGAATTGAAAAAGATGGGCTTTTTATTAGTTATTACCACTAATCAATCAGGTATTGCTAGAAATAAATTTACTCAAGAGCAATTTGATACCTTAACTGAATGGATGGATTGGTCACTACAAGATCGTGGTGTTGATTTAGATGGTGTCTATTATTGTCCTCATGATCCACTAGTGGAGGAATGTGAATGTCGCAAACCAAGTCCTGGTATGATTCAATCTGCCGCTAAAGAACTCAATATCGATATAGCAAATTCTTATATGGTTGGTGATAGGGTTTCTGACTTGTTATCAGGGAAACGAGCTGGGGTTAAAAAAACAGTATTAGTTAAAACCGGCGATGAAATAACCGAAGAGGCGTTAGCACAAGCAGACTGGTTAATTGATAGTTTAGCTGATTTACCGAAAAAGATTAAAGCAGAATTATGATAGAACTACAGCGGTTAATTTAAATACTGTATATTTTTAAAGATGGATGATGTGATTGTTAATCAATAAAATAGTACATTAATTTATAATACAACTATATTTGCTATTCTATTTATGATGAGAGAATATCGAAAAGAATAAAAAGTACGACTATATAGCTGAATGTATAAAAGCAAATAGCTATGGCTCTAAGATAGTTATTTTACATTTTGTAGTTTGATTTTTCTTTTATTAAAGAATTTAATCGTAGAATAAAGATTGAAAAGGTAAAATTGCTATAAAATGTATTGTTTTAGTTTGTTTTTAGCTCATCTTGTGTAAAAAAAAGACAAACAAAAATAAATTTGCAATAATCACTTGCCAAAAAAAATGAAGTGCCTATAATGCGCATCCACTGACACGGCGTCAGCGACAAGCAGACAAAGGTCGTGTTAGTGAGTAAGGTCAAAAATTTTAAAAAAAGATCTTGACGAATAAAAAGGTGTAGCGTAGTATACGCAGCCCTTGAGACAGCAAACTGAAACA
>NZ_JACFSF010000014.1:0-35238 GCF_016100565.1 Gilliamella sp. M0364
TGAGTTGGTGGGTAAAGATAGTGATAATGATGATATCGTGTTGAAATATGGTTTTGTGTTAAAGCAGTGGTTTGTCAATCGAGGTGATAAAGATCGTGTAGTTGCTGCACAATCATCATGGTGTATTAATCTAGGTTATCGTCTTCCACGCCTTAGGGAATTAACTAACGCATCAGCATGTTCAGAAATATACTGTCCAAGTGTTGTTTATCCATCAAATAGTTATCATTATTCGCGACGAATTGGTGCCGGATTCTTTGCTGAGTGGGGTGATCTGTATCGCTACTCTAAGGCTAATTTCATGTATGCCTCACCCTACTGGACAAGTGAACCGGTGCCAACTGATAAGGAAGGCAAAAATACGAGCAATAGCACCCTCCAGTTCGCCACGACCTCTAGTACTGGTATAATCAAGGGTCTTGGTAAGACATATCCTGTTAGTGCAGCTTGCGTCGTGGGGGATGAGAAGAAAGAAGATAAATAACTTTACTAGATCTTAAAAAAGACGCTGATTGGCGAGAGTGATAAAAGACAAGATGTAGCCGAATTCACCCCGATAGGTTTATTTTTGCGGAACGGGGTTTTTGTAGAAAAAATTGAGGAAAGCACTTTTTATGCTCTAAAACCCTAACGCTACTTTAACCCCTAGTAAGATCAATATTACACCTAATAATTTATCAATAATAAATTGAAGTTTGAAATAACGTCGCTGGACGATTTGGGTTTGAAAGATAAATACAACCAATGGCCACCAAAGTAAGGCTTCAAGCCAAATAATAAATGCGACGAGCAATTTATCCATTAAAGTTGAGTCTGCATTGAGTAGTTGGGTAAATATAGCCAGAAAAAACAGTGTCGCTTTCAGATTTAGTAAGTTACATAATAGCCCTTGCATAAATGCCGCCTTTGCGGTGACATTAATTGGCTGAGTTTGTTTGCTGATGTAAGTGGTAGCACTACTTTTAGCTAATAACGCTTTAATACCTATCCATAGCAAATAAGCAGCGCCAGCATAACGCAAGGCATTATATAGCCACGGGGTAGCGGTGATTAATACCGCAATACCTGCCACACAATAGCTCATATGAATGGCGATCGCGCTTATCACCCCTAAACAGGTCATTAATGCCATTTTTCGGTTATAACTTAAGCTGTTTTTTAAGACCAGAAAAAAATCTGGTCCCGGGGATATCATGCCTAAACAGCTAATAGTGATAACTAAAATTAAGGTATCGACGCTCATTTTTGCACTTGTGCCGCATTGTTTAATGTCGCGATATTCGATTTATGTTGTTCAATAAACTGTTTTTTATCAACGTTCTCACCGTTTAAGTAATCGGTTAAAAATTTTGCATTGGTTTTAATTTGTGCACCATTTAGAATCAATCTCGGTAAATCAATTTGATAAATATTTTGATTAGGTGATTTTTGTAAATCATCAACATTTGCATTGGTTAACAAATAGAGTTTGCGCTCTTTTTCTGATAACTTTTTCACCGTTTCGGTACCTGCCCCCATCATTAAATGGTCAGGGAAGATATAAAACACGGTGTTGTCTAAGATACCTTGCTGTTTTAGGTGGTTAATA
This sequence comes from Gilliamella sp. M0364, assembly GCF_016100565.1. Lineage (NCBI taxonomy): Bacteria > Pseudomonadati > Pseudomonadota > Gammaproteobacteria > Orbales > Orbaceae > Gilliamella > Gilliamella sp. M0364. The sequence goes on from NZ_JACFSF010000014.1 coordinate 1,589, forward strand.
AATTCCCCTAAATTATAATCGAGCGAAGCGGCCACAAAAGACATGTTGTCTGGTTTAGGGCTGATTACTGATGTCATGCGCTCATCATTAAAACCGTTTGGAGCATGAGTTGAGACAGTTGAGATAAATAGCGCAAAGGGTTTATCGGCATTTTGCAACTCTTGTATTTGTTGTTTAGCAATGTCTAATATATCTTTATCATACAATCCAAATGGGGCATTTGGATATTTGCCTACATAATTTTTTTCGGAAACGACTTGCATGCCTATTACTTCGGCGGTGTGGCCAATTCCTGCAAATTCCGGACCAGCCATAACATAGCGAGTTTGATAACCGGCTTGTTTTAGCACATCACCTAAGGTAACTAATTGAGTGGTATTTGCACCTTTTAATGGTGAAGTTGAGTGTTCTCCGATTAAAAATGGTACACCAGTCATATAGGTATACATAGAGGCTGTTGTCCATGTACTACCTGCACTCATTGGCATATTAGCAAAGAAAGTGTATTGTTGCCTGAGTTGTCTTAAATTTGGCGTGATATCAGCAAAATCTAAAAATCCTTGTTCGAAGGATTCTAACGACAACACAATAATATTTTTGCCTTTTTGGCTATCAAGTTGTGATTTTTCAACATAATCATTCATATTTAAGTTTTGTAACGCTTGGGCAAAAGTTGCTTTTGGGGCGCAAGTAACTTGATAGATTTCATAAGCACGACTAATAGGGCCGTTATGATAACTAATTGAGGCAACGGCAATGGCAACTAATAGTAATCGCCAGTGTAATTTACATTTATGGCGAAACCAGTTGGCTAATTTGCTGAGGATAACTACTAACCCCAAAAATACCACAATCACCAATAGCGCTTGCAGTTTAAAGATGAATAATCCTTCAATAATATCATTCACGTTCAGATTGACGTAAAACTGATAATCAATAAATCCACCACTAAAATAAATTGAGGTAAGCTCCATCACAATAATAACGGTCATTAAAATGATGGTGAATAATTGCCATTTTTTTTGTTTAAAAAACGAAGCTAAACTAATGGTTAATATAAAAAGTGGTAAAACAACTAAAGTCGATAATGGCATAACAATCAATACTCATTTTTACTTTAAAATTTAAAAATTGTCCCAGTATATACTTAATAAACAGAAAAATAAAAATCGGAATTGATTGGTTAATACATTAACCAGTCCTTTGCTGTCGATGTAGGTTTCTACTTTATCAACTATATCAACTATTTTACTTGAGTTATTTCACCTTAATGATAATAATTATTGTTTGTTGTTGATAATTGGAAGCATTAGCAATAAGATAGTTAGCAAATATTTGCAACTGTTTTAAGGTCTACGCCATGTTGTGCTGGTTACGCAATGTTACAATTGTTTTATCAATGTCTTTATTTTGTTTATCAATAAGTTATGCCGATATCACTTTACCTACGCCACAAATGAAAGATGGCATGGGGTTATTTGATAGCCTTAAAAAACGTGCTTCAACTCCAGGTGGAGGGTTTCCAACCGGGATGGTCTCAGATGATGAACTATCAAGCGTGCTTTGGTCGGCAACGGGATTAAATCGAGGTAAAAATGGTTGGACGGTGCCAATGGCTAGTGGTAAACAACCTTATGTTCGTCTTTATGTAGCTAGCGATAAAGGTGCCTTTTTATATGAATGGGAAGGACACTATCTTCGTGAGATAACTAAGCAAGATATTCGTGCTGACATTGGTATGCAAAATTTTACTAAGCGAGCACCATATATTGTTATTTTTGTAGCTGATGGTGCTAGTCTCAATGATTTTGATGTACAAAAAGCCAATGATTTTAGTCAAATTGCCGTTGGTGCTATGAGTCAAAACGTCTATTTGTCTGCTGCAGCATTAAAACTCAGCACTCGTTACATCCATTCAATAAAGCCTGACATTATTAGTCAATCGTTACAATTGCCAGAAAGCAGTAAACCTATAGGGATAATGTTGTTAGCAAAATAAGGAGTAAGCAGTGAAAAAGTATTTAACTTTAATGTTACTACTGATTGCCAGTTTAGCGATTTTTAGTTCCCCTTCTTACGCAACTGAAAAGAAGTATGCAAGCTGGAATGCGATTGTGGATGAAATGGATATCATTTTAAATGATGCTTATAACATCTATTTTATGAAAGACAGCGAAGCTGCTAAAGATCGAGTAAACAATGCTTATTTTGGTTTTTATGAAAAGCATGGTGTTGAACGTGCGGTAATGTCTTATATTTCAGGAAAACGTGGCACAGATACCGAATATCAGTTTCTTAAAATTAAGCGATTAATGACCAACGGCGCTCCAAATAAAACTGTTCGAACTGAAATTGATGTCATTTTAAAAATGTTACATGAAGATGCTAACAATTTAGATGGTAAAAAAGAGAGTGGCTGGAGTGTCTTCTTTGCCTCATTTATTATTATTTTCCGTGAAGGATTAGAAGCGATACTGGTGATTGCGGCCATTTCTGCATATTTAGTTCGTTCAGATAATAAGCCAATGCTTAAAGTCGTCTATCTAAGCAGTTTATTTGCGGTGTTTGCCAGCGTGTTGGCTGCTATCGCCTTGCATACTATTGTTGGTTTAAGTGGTGCCAATCAAGAAATTATGGAAGGTGCCGCCATGTTACTCGCAACAGTGGTGCTGTTCTTTATAAGTAACTGGATGCTATCTAAGTCAGAATCGAAAGCATGGAAAAATTATGTTGAAGGTAAGGTGCAAAGTGCGGTATCAACAGGAAGCAGTTTTGCTTTAGGGTTTGCTGCCTTTTTAGCTGTATTTCGTGAAGGAGCGGAAACGATCATATTTTATCAAGCTATGTTAGCTGATGCTAAAGATCACATGGATATGGTTTGGTATGGACTAGGTGTTGGTACCATCGTGTTGACTTTGGTATTTATTGTTATCCGCTTTGGCAGTGTTAAATTACCGCTTAAACCATTTTTTATTTGTACCAGTGCATTAATGTATCTTATGGCGATAGCCTTTGCTGGTGGTGGTGTGAAAGAGCTACAAGAAGCAGATATTATTTCGGTCACCCCAGTAGATTTTGTCCATTCAGTAGAGGTATTAGGCATCTATCCAACGGTTGAAACATTGGTGCCACAGTTAGTCATGCTAGTTGTCGTGATGCTCTCTATTATGTATTACAAAAAATATCATAAAAATTAAATAATATTATTATTCTTGGTGTAATTTAAACTTGAATAGTAATTAAAACATTGGCAGTAATTTGTAATTGATTAGTCATTAGTTTATTGATTAATTATTAAAGGGTAAAACAAGTTGTTAAAAAAATTAAGGAGTTTTCAATGAAAAAACTAATTATTTCTGCTGGTATTTCGTCAATACTTGCACTTTCTTCAATGGCAAATGCTGCTGCGCCGGCACCCGGTGAAGAAAAAGGTTTTGAAGAGTTTCCAATCGGTGAAGAAGTCACTGTTGGTCCATTACATATTGGTGCGGTTTACTTCCAACCTGTAGATATGGAGCCTGCTGGTATGGGTGGCTTACCTGCTTCTAAGTCAGATATGCATATCGAAGCCGATATTTCTGCTGCCGAAGGTAATAAGTTAGGTTTTGGTGTAGGTGATTTTGTCCCTTACTTAACTGTAAAATATAAAATTCAAAAACAAGGTAGTGACAAAACTATCGAAGGTAATTTTATGCCGATGAATGCATCAGATGGCCCACACTATGGTAACAATATTAAGTTAGATGGTGCGGGTAAATATAAAGTTACATTCACAATCGAAAACCCTGAAAAACAAGGTTATTTATTGCATGTAGATAAAGAAACTGGTGTTGAAGGTCGTTTCTGGTCTAAACCAATCGAGGTTTCTTGGGACTTTGACTACATCCCTCGTGCATGGTAATAATTAGCTAAACTATTGGCGAGTGTAACAACTCGCCAATATACGTTGTAATCTTTAGGCAATCGTTATGCTCCAATATCTTATCAGTATTACCGATAATACTTTTGTACCTGTGATCATATTGGCACTTGTTAGTGCAGTGTTTGTCCAGTCAAACCTTTATAGTGGTAAAAAATATCTTATCATTGGTTTTTTGTTGGGAATGCTGGCGGCAATCATTTATGCAATCTTAAAGCGTAATACCGGTATTGCTATTCGAGAGTACTATGACCTTGGTGTGATTATTCCGTGGTGCATTATTGTCATTCCATTGCTTATCTGTTGGTCGCTCAGAAATTCGTTTCAACAACCTATTATTAAGATTCTATTGGCTGTATTAACGGCTGTTGCCATAGGGCTGATTACAGCTCAATGCTTACCGAATATTTTACTCTACCCATTTGGATTTGATGTTGGCATGGAGTCAATATTCAATAATGATTATCTGTTTAAATGGGTTGGTTATGGCTTTGCTCTATTAGTTTGTGGTTTAATTGGCTGGTTGATTTATCGCCTTTGCGCTAGGTTATCAACTCGATTGGTGGTGGTGATTGCGACATTTGCCATTATTATCTTTACCATTCAAAACGGCATTAATCTACTACAAATATTAATTGTCAGACGATTTATCTCACCGCAACAGTGGATGATGGATTTGGTGATTTTTATTTTAGCGCATGTCAACTTGTTTACTTTTATCTTTATGGTGTTGGTATTACTACTCACTGTTTTATTATATACCAAAGCAAAAACCACCTCGCTGGTTGGTAATAATCCAGCCCAAATACGCAAACTTAAAGCAAGCTTACGCCGTGATCGTCGTACATCATTGTTGTTAATGGCGGGAGTGGCTATTACTGCCTACACCGTCACTCGTGCTCGTTATATATTTGAAAAAGGGATCGAACTCACCCCTGCTGAACCTGTTACGCCAAATGCTGATGGTTTAATTGTTATTCCATTAGAACAAGTTAATGACGGCAATTTGCATCGTTATGGTTATCAAACAACCGATGGCACATTAGTAAGATTTATTGTGATTAAGAAAAGTGAAAATGCCTATGGGGTTGGTTTTGATGCTTGTGATATTTGTGGGGCAAGTGGTTATTATCAACGAGGAAATCAAGTTGTCTGTATTTTATGTGATGTCGTGATGAATATTGCGACTATTGGTTTTTCTGGTGGTTGTAATCCCGTTCCACTTAAATATGAAATTTTAGATGGCAATATGATTATTCGACCTACGCATCTTGAAGCTGAAAAAAGTCGTTTTAAGTAAATGGTTTTAAAAGGAAGAAAATATGTTTCGTAGAATGTTACTTAGCGTGTTAGTTCGTCAAAAAAAGAAGCTATTTTTAATTGCCTTAACCGTTGCTTTAGGTGTGTCGCTGGCGACTGCCATGTTAAATGTAATGTTTGATGTCGGTGATAAAGTTAATCAGGAATTAAAGGCCTACGGTGCTAACTTAAATATCGTTCCCAGAGGGGCTGCATTGGTTAATGAGTTATATCAACTGGATAATACAGATACACAAGCTGCCATTCAATATATCAAGCAAGATGATTTAGTAAAGATTAAGATGATCTTCTGGGCATATAATATTGTTGATTTTGCACCTTATCTTACTACACAAGTAACAGTTAATGATAAACCAGTTACCCTCATTGGAACTTGGTTTAATAAACATCTGACTATACCAACTGGTGATGAAGTTGACACTGGCATGTTAGCTATGAAGTCATGGTGGTCAATTGAAGGCAACACTATGAAGGATGATAATTTGCAAGGTGTAATGGTGGGTGAGACTCTTGCCAAACAATTGAATCTTAAACTAGGCGATAGCCTTGAGCTAATTTCACCATTAACCAATAAAAAAGTTACTTTAACTGTAAATAATATCTTCCACAGTGGAGGGATCGAAGATTCTCAGCTTTATGTGTCACTTCCTGTCGCGCAAAATCTGGCTAATAAAGAGGGTTTGGTTGAACGGGTAGAAGTGAGTGCATTAACCACGCCCGAAAATGATTTAGCCCGTAAAGCAGCACAAGATCCTAATAGCTTATCACGCACTGAATGGGATACATGGTACTGTACCGCTTATATCAGTTCGATTGCCTATCAGTTAGAGGAGTTAATGCCAGATGTTAGGGTTAAAGCAATTATGCAAGTCGCTGAATCAGAAGGATCAATCTTGCAAAAAACGCAGTTATTAATGCTATTGTTAACTGTTTTATCCTTAATTTGCTCGGCGCTAGCAATATCCAATTTAGTTACTGCCAATGTGATTGAGCGTAGTACTGAAATTGGTTTATTAAAAGCGTTAGGGGCAACAAATATTTCGGTAGCGATGTTAATCCTTACTGAAATACTGATCATTGCTTTACTCGGGGGGATGGTTGGTTATTTTGTCGGTCTTGGTTTTGCACAAATTATTGGCCAAACGGTATTTGGTTCGTTTGTTGAACCTAAGATGATAATTATTCCACTGGTGTTAATTATGGTAAGCATGATCACCTTATTAGGCAGTTTACCGGCACTACGTATTATGATGTTTTTACGCCCAACCGATGTATTGCATGGTCGGTAAGTGAGGCTAAATGATGATGAATAAAAATCAACGCTTTATTTTAAAAACGCTGCTTAGTTCGTTAATTCGCCGTCGTTCCCGGATTGCTATTGCTCTACTCGGTGTAGCGATAGGAGCCACGGTTTTACTTGGTATGGTTACACTTTGTTATGATATCCCAAGACAAATGGGACAAGAGTTTCGCTCTTATGGTGCCAATCTGCTGTTGATGCCGGCTAATAATCAACCTACCATGCCAATGACCGAAGTAAAAAAAACCGTTAGCTTACTACCGCAAGATAAGCTATTAGGGGTTACCCCATTTCGTTATGACTCTATCCGCAGTAATCAACAGCCTTATACCATTGTCGGCACCCAGTTTGATCAAGTTATCAATACTAGCCCTTATTGGAAAATAGAAGGTGAAGTGCCGAAAAATCCAAATGAAATTATGATCGGTACCGATATTGCCCATTTTGCTAAGCTTAGCATTGGTAGTACGATGCCGATTTCAGGTAAATCTAAACAAAATTCGCGCTTCGATGAAGAATTAACTATTACCGGCATCGTCAAAACCGGTCGAGCTGAGGATAACTTTATCTTTATTGAACTCAATGATCTGGAAACGTTACTCGAAGAAAACAATCAAGCCGAAGTGGTCGAAATAAGTATTACGGCAACGCAAGATGAGTTACAGCGCTATATTCAAACCATTAAAGATAATTCCAGCACGGTCGAACCCCATCTTATAAAATGGGTTACACAATCGGAAGCATCGGTGCTCGGTAAACTGTCATCTTTACTCTATTTGGTCACACTAGTGGTGTTAATTTTGACAATGATCTGTGTTGCCACCACTATGATGACGGTCGTTATGGAGCGCCGTAAAGAGATTGGTCTGAAAAAGGCTATTGGTGCAACCAATAAAAGTATTGCCAAAGAATTTTTAGCCGAAGGATTAATCTTAGGTATTGTCGGTGGTGTGATTGGAGTGATTTGTGGTCTGATTTTTGCTCAAGTAATCAGTGCTAACGTATTTGGGCGATCAATTGTAATTGAATTTTATTTAATACCAACAACGATTATTATTTCGGCTGTGGTAACCATTATTGCGTGTTTGATTCCAGTAAAACGTGCACTTGAAGTTGAACCAGCATTAGTTTTACGTGGCGAATAGGATAGTAAAGTATGAATATGCTCGAAGTGAATAATGTATCTAAAATCTATGGCTCATTACATGCCTTGTCTGAAGTCAACTTAACCGTTGAAGAGGGTAAATGGTTATCTATTATGGGACCATCAGGCAGTGGTAAAACAACCTTAATGAATATTATTGGTTGTATGGATAAACCGTCATTAGGCTCTGTGATTTTAGATGGACAAGATATTACCCAGTTGTCATTACCACAGCTGACGGAAATTCGCCGTGATAAGATTGGTCTAATCTTTCAACAATTCCATCTTGTTTCCTATTTAACTGCATTAGAAAACGTAATGGTGGCGCAATATTATCACAGTATGGTAGATGAAAAAGAAGCCTTACAAGCATTAGAACGAGTTGGACTTGCGGCACGGGCCAAACATTTACCACGCCAATTATCGGGTGGTGAACAGCAAAGGGTCTGTATTGCCAGAGCGCTAATTAATTATCCAAAACTGATTTTAGCTGATGAGCCAACTGGTAACTTAGATGAAAGTAATGAAGCAATGGTTATGAACTTACTACATCAACTTCACGAAGAAGGAAGTACAATCATCGTGGTTACGCATTCGCCTGAAGTATCAAAACATGCGCAGACTACGGTGGTTCTTGAACATGGTAAGGTAGCAAGTATTATCAATAATTAATAATTAAAGGGTCTATATTTATGAAAAATCGCGTTGTTACATCTGTATTATTTATATTCATCGGGGCGCTACTTATTTTATTTCCGCTTTATATTTTACCTGTCTGCCCGTTGCCTGATGCGCAAGCTATACCTGCTACAACGGTGGCAGGGGATGGGCATATACATATGCATTCAACTCCAGGTAAAATCATGAAATGCTTTTGGACTGCAAGGGCTGAAATTGGTATTGGTAGTTTAGTGATTGCCATTGGTGCGTTAGTACTATTTAGTCGCTCACTATTTGTCCGTATGGGATTGAGTATGGCGTTAGCTTGCACTGCAGTTTTAGCGGCAGCTATTCCAACTATTTTAATTGGTGTTTGTGGCAATGAGATGATGCGTTGTAACATGGGCGCCAAACCTGCACTGATTTTATTAGCTATCGTTTTGGCAATTGCTGCAATCAGCAATGTGCTTTATTTGAATAAACAAGTAAATAAACAAATAAGATAAACAGTATTAAGTAAGTATCAACAATCAACATTAGTCAACATCAGCCTTAATACAACAAGATATAAAAACGAGAACTAAAACATGCAAGAAAAACCGATTACTATAGCAAATTTAGCATGGCGAAACATTCAAAGACGACCATTTCGGAGTTGTTGTTTGATTATCATTATTATGCTGTTTTCCGCTACACTATTTGGCGGTAGCGTGTTAATGAAAAATCTGAGTTTAGGTATTTCCGGTATGGCTAATCGTTTAGGCGCGGATATTCTTGTTGTACCTTACGGTTATGAAAAAAATCTTGAAGTTGCATTGTTACGTGGTGAACCAAGCAGTTTTTATCTAAAAGCGGATTTGATGGATAAAATTAAAGTAATCAAAGGGGTTAAAGCTGTCTCCCCCCAACTGTTTATCGCTTCATTGAATGCTGGTTGCTGTACATCTAAAGTACAACTAATTGGTTTTGATCAGCAAAGTGATTTTGTGATCAAACCTTGGTTGCAAACGCAGTTAAACCAACCATTGATCGATAATCAGGTTGTTGTTGGTAGCAAAATTACCGCCAATGTCGGTGACGAAATTAAGTTTTTTAATCATCCATTTAAAGTCGCAGCCAAAATGGATAGTACCGGAATGGGCTTTGATACCTCTGTATTTATGACAATCCCGACGGCACAGTTACTGATGAAAGAAGCGAACCTAATTGAAGGCGATACTGAACACTTTGCTAACTATGTATCATCAATTTTTGTTAAAGTCGATCCTGATTATCAGCCTAAAGATGTTGTTAATCAGATGATGCCGAAATATGCTATTGACTACAATATTGATTTTGTGATGACCAAAGGCATGTTAAGTAATCTTTCCAAATGGCTAAATGGTTTTTCAACTATTGTCTATAGTTTATCGGCAATTTTCTGGGTATTGGCAATTATTGTCATCTTTGTGATATTTTCATCATCACTTAATGAACGTAAACGTGAAATAAGTCTATTACGTATTTTAGGCGCTTCACGTAGTGATCTGGTTAAAATGTTACTGCGAGAATCGCTTATTATTAGCGCTTTAGGTGGTATTGCAGGTATTGTGATTGCTGGTGTATTGATTTATGCCTTTAGCTTATTGATTTGCCAGTCGATAGGTTTGCCATGTATGAACATTTCCATTACTGACGGATTTATTTATGCATTAATGGTATTTATGTTGACGTTAATTATTGGTCCACTGTCTAGTATTTATTCGGCATTATCGTTGACTAAATTTGATACTTATCAAACATTAAGAGAGGGTGAATAATGTTATTGGATGTCAAAAACCTTCGCAAAGATTATCAACGTGGTTCGCAACATTTCTCAGCGGTAAATAATGTTAGTTTTTCAATGGCACAAACCGATTTTATCACTATTATGGGCAAATCAGGCAGTGGTAAAACGACGTTACTTAATATGATTGCTGGGTTATTGACCCCGACTCAAGGTAAAATTACCATTAATGGTACCAACTTATTTGAACTTGATGATAAACAGGTATCAGCATTTCGTAATCAAAATATTGGCTACATTCCACAAGGTAGTAGCTTATTACCCAATTTGACCGCACTGGAAAATATTCGCTTACCATTTTATTTAACTAAACGGGAAAACCAATCTAGCTTAAATTATGCACTGGAGCTGCTTGAAAAGGCTAAAATTGGCTACTTAAAAGATACTTATCCCGCGAATATGTCGGGCGGTGAAATGCGTCGAATTGCTATTTTACGGGCGCTGATTTGTCGACCACAATTAGTGATTGCCGATGAACCTACCAGCGATCTTGATGAAGAAAGCTCCGCACAAATTATGGCATTATTAACCGAGATTCACCAACAAGGTACAGGACTATTAATTGTTACTCATGATAATGATGTAGCAAATTATAGCCAAAGAACGCTAAAAATGTCCTCAGGTCGATTAATCGATTAGTTTGCAATAATGGTATCTCGAGTAATTATAACAATAGTGGATTACAGCCCATATCGATCATAATTTTATTTAACTTTATCAGCGGTAATCCAACTAATGAATTAATATCATCACCTTCAAGTTTATCAAAAAGGGTGATACCTAATTCATCACATTTAAAACTACCAGCACATTGTAGTGGCATCTCTTTAGCGATATAAGCATCAATTTCTGCATCAGTTAACTGGCGAAAAGTAACCTTAAACGGTTCACAAATTGTTTGCGATTGGCCAGTACGAGTATCAATGACGGTCATTCCGGTATAAAAGTAAAACGCTTTACCACTGCTATTTCTCAATTGTTGTTGGGCATTTTCAATGGTATGTGGTTTGCAAACAATCTGATCATCCAATACACCTACTTGATCAGAACCAATAATCAAACTATCAGGATAATTAGCCACTAACGACTGCGCTTTGGCATTAGCTAAACGCACCACCAATTGCTGTGCACTTTCATTTAGCAAAGGCGTTTCATCACAAATGGGTGGTACACACTCAAACGGAATGGCTAATTTTTCCAATATCTTTTTACGTGATAACGATGTCGATGCTAAGATAATTCTCATTGCAACTATTCTCTTTAGATTCATGGCGAAAGATGAGCATTAAAACCGATATAACGGTAATAATCAACTGTCAGTTGTGTTATAAAGTTATCCAGCAACGATGGTCAGTTTGATTTTGGGTCTATTGTCTAAATGGCTTATCAATCACTTATTTTCGATAAGTTTTATTAACTACTAAATTAGTTAAACTGCAAGTAATTGCAACAAATCGTTGTTCATTGAATTTCAGACGTTTTATTGTTTGGCAGCAATTTCAATATCGAGATTACGTCCGAGTAAAGTGGATTTGCGCGAACCCTCTTTACTCGGAAGTAAATTTTAAATTAAATCTAGCGTACCACTAACACTGATGTTTGTGCGCCACGCACCACTCCTGAGGCATTTGATCCCAGTAAGTGTGTTGAGATATTAGGACGTCTTGAACCTAAAATAATTAGATCTGGTTCAATTTCTTCGGCTATATGTAAGATCTCATCTCTTGGATTACCAAAAGCGATTGAAAAAGATAAATTTTCCCGTGGTAAATTAATCGTATCAATCAAACGATGTAACCACTGTTCTGTTTGTACAGTAGCTTGATCTTTAAACTCATCAAAACCAAATGAGTAAGCATTCACGATAGCCGATGCAACCGGTAAGGTATGAAAGAAGATAACTTGTGCATTGGATAATTTTGCTAAACATTCAACATGAGGGATCACTTTTTGAGTGAGTTCATCTTCAAGCACATCAATCGGAACTAATATTTTTTTGTACATAACGCCTCCTCACAATATTTAAACTTGGCTTTACCATTTTATTGGTGAAGGCCAACGGTATTGGTTCATTATGATACTAATTTTAAATGAAATCCAATTGTTACATGACTATCCTAACGCGAATTTAAAAGATTGAAATAATTTTTTTGCAAAATCATGATGGAGATCAACTATAACTAACATTATTTATCATCATGACCTTAAACCGACACTAAAACAAACAATAACAAACAATTTGCGTGGTCGCCGCGGGAGATTGTAAAGAGGGTTCGCGCCAACCCTCTTAACTCGGACGTATTCACCGTATAGAAATAACCACAAAACAACAAAACGTCCGAAACTTAAAGAATAAAAAAATTTTGAGGAACGGGGTTTTTAAAGCCAAAAATCCCGTCCAAGTTTCTCCGAAATTGGTTTTAAAACTAAAATTAGCTTGCTATAAACATAAACGTTTATTTTGGCAAATAAGTTTGCTGTATTTAATTTAGCGACTTTCGCAATGTGCTGACAACTGAGTGAGGTTAGCATGGCAAACAGGGATGTTTGCCAAGGCGGTGCTTTGTCAGGAACAAATCACAGCCGGTGCGTTAAGAGCGAACGAAGACGGAAGGCAGTCACATCGTGACCACTTGCGTGGTCGCCGCGGGAGATTGTAAAGAGGGTTCGCGCCAACCCTCTTAACTCGGACGTAATCACCGTATAGAAACAACCGCAGAACAACAAACGTCCGAAACTCAAACAATCCAAAAAATAAAGAATCAAAAAAATTTGAGGAGAGGGGTTTTTAAAGCCTAAAAATCCCCCTAAAGTTTCCCCGAAATTGGTTTTAAGGGCGTAATTAAGACATAATATTACATTAATCTTTACAAAAGTTAACAATTAAACCGCCAAAAAAAGTTGCATGGTTTTTTCCAATCACTATACTTTTATAGCATATTTATACGAATGGATAAATTTTATGCCATTAGGCTTAAAATTTTAAATAAATCATAAAATTGGATTGACAAGGATATCTGATATGGATTATAATTTTCAACACGCAACACGCAACACGCAACCTGCCCAACCTATAATTTCATCTTTCTAAAGTTAAGCTCACATCGTTTATTATTTCACTGCAGTTTATTATTTCGACAATTTCCAAAATTTCCGAAATTCTGGCAAAATTTTTCAAAATTTCTTGGTTTAGCCTTTTTATCTCGGCCGATGGTTTTGGTATTAACCATGGTTGTATTACAGTCTATCTCTTTTGCTAATTATGCATTAACCGCTCAAACGACTAATATTATTCAAGGTTCAGCACCTTATTTAACCTTTGATAGTGGTCGTACCCGGATAACAAATACCGAAACGCTACTCGGGATATCCCTTTCTGATGGTAGAACATTTACTCCGACAACCAATAATTCGAGTTTTGACAATCCTATCGTTTTACCTGTTGATGGTCAGAGTTTTGCGGATATTGGTATGTTAGTACCAACGAATACTAATTCTATTGCATTAAGTTCACTTATTGGCACACCGTATAATTATTGGGGGGATGATGATGGTGATGGAGAAGGAGTTAATGGTATTGCCGCTACCGGTCGTTTAAGGTTATACATTGACGATAAAAATGATCGAGGTGTTGCCCGTAATGAAGTGCTGACTATTTGTAAAGCGCCATATAAATTAACCTTATCTAATGATGAAGGTATACTAAAAACACGTTATGGTGTGCCTAATGAAAGTCGTTTTAATGCAGGTAGAGCTAGTTATTATATTAATCCTAAGGAAATGACGCCAAAGATTTGTTTTGTAAAACCTGGTTTCTTGGACTTACGGGAGAATGGTCTTTCTGATGCCGTTTGGGACCGTGAGAAGGGTTTTATACCACAGTCAGTTACGCCATCGTCTTATGGTTTAAACTTTCCGACTACTAGTGCTGATAATTTTGATTTTTATTTAAAGTTAGGTGGTGTTAGTCAAGCCTTATCTTGGGCTCCGGTTTCTCATGGTGGTATTACGGCGACGATGACCAATTCAACAAGTACCTACGTTAAAGTCACCCTAACGGGTCCTGTTGCTACAGAATCGCAAGGGCAATCAAATAATCCAGGTAGAATCGACAAACCATCTTTACCTCAGGTGTTTGAGTTAGTCGGTCGTGATAGCAGTGGTAATGCGGTGGTCAAATATGGATTTGTGTTAAAGCAGTGGTTTGTTAATCGTTATAGGAATAGTTATTCTACTTATTCTCAAGCCTTATCTTGGTGTAATAATATTGGATACCGTCTGACAAAGGTCAAGGATTTAACTAATGCGACTTGTCAGGGAGATGGTTCACGTCCTCAGTGTCAAGGTGCAGTAGGGGCAACGCCTTCGTCACCTGATGGGTATTACCGGCGTCACATTGGTGCAGGATTTTTCACGGAATGGGGGGATATGACAAGTTACTCTGATTCGGGCTTCAGCGACTGGAACGGTGCATATTGGACGAATGATAAGAGGAGTGATAACCAATATGTTTTTGTGGTTATCTCCTCGCGCGCCGGTATTATTTCTTCGGATACTAGTGATAATGGTGGCGTCAACGCACTCTGTGTCTATCCTTAACTATTATTTCTTAGTTCTTAGGTATTGAAGCCGAGGATAAGAAAAATAACGTTAGGGCGATAAAAACGATTTTGTGGCGCGATATTAGCAACGTGCTGACAACTGAGTGAGGTTAGCATGGCAAACAGGGATGTTTGCCAAGGCGGTGCTTTGTCAGGAACAAATCACAGCCGGTGCGTTAAAAGCGAACGAAGGCGGAAGGCAGTCACGCAGTGACCACTTGCGTAGTCGCCGCGGGAGATTGTAAAGAGGGTTGGCGCCAACCCTCTTTACTCGGACGTAATCACCGTACAGAAATAATCGCAGAACAACAAACGTCCGAAAATAAAACAACTAAAAAATTTTGAGGAACGGGGGTTTTTGAACCTTAAATTCCTACTTATTGCTAACCCTTTTTTTTGACTTTAAATAAAATAATTAAAAATCAATATGTTGAAAAATAGCTTAAAAAAAGGGTTTTTAATAGTAAAATTACGCTTTTTCTTTTTGCCAACTGCATTTATAGTATATTGGATTCTAGTTCACTACCGTGTAGGTAGCTTAGAAATACTCCTGCTTGCACGTAACTTATTAATGGGGTTCACTACCGTGTAGGTAGCTTAGAAAAGTAGGAATCCATCAACAAATTCAACAAAATGGTTCACTACCGTGTAGGTAGCTTAGAAAAAAAAAGTAGCTGATGCTTTGATGATAAGTCCGTTCACTACCGTGTAGGTAGCTTAGAAAAAGCTGATGTATAAATTGCAGTGCGTTTGATTGTTCACTACCGTGTAGGTAGCTTAGAAATATTCTGCGGTGGATCGTCGTAATTTTGTGTTGTTCACTACCGTGTAAGTAGCTTAGAAAATGTGTGTTTTTTTAACTGTAAGACCTGAATTGTTCACTACCGTGTAGGTAGCTTAGAAATCAGCAATAATTGGTTCTACACTTTTAGGCGCGTTCACTACCGTGTAGGTAGCTTAGAAAACAACACCAGGTCTAAAAATTCGCTCTGTCGGGTTCACTACCGTGTAGGTAGATTAAAATTAATTAAAATTATAACACTCGAAATCCACCAAACTAGAAAAGTTTAGTAAAGGAGTTTTTTAGGTGAATAAATTCACCACATGTTATAATTATGTTTAATTATAATTAACTCTGTAAATATGATGAATAATAGTACAATTGATAACCAATTAAATGAAAAAATGGTGCTTATTTTCAAAGCATTATCTGATCCGGTTAGAATAGAAATCATTAAATATTTAAAAAGTATAGAAACAGAGGTTATCTGTGGTGAAATTGGTCAAGCAGTTGGTATTAGTAAACCTTCAGGAACTTATCATTTTAGGTTATTACAACAAGCAGAATTAATTAACGTAAGAAAGAGTGCTAGGGAAAAATATGTGTGGCTTAATAAATCAACATTTGATAAATATGTTACCGGGTTTTTTGATAATCTTTAAAATACTCAAATATTGATTTATTGTTGAATTTATCGCTTTGATTTTATCAAATATTATTTTTTATCCTTTGCTGTTAACCTTATTGAAAAAACTATTCCTAATAATGATATCAGACCAGATGTAATAATAACTGCATCAAATCCTTCGGCAAAAGCTGTTGAATTAGTGGTTCCGCCGAAAATATTAAATACAATTACGCATATTGTGGTACCTATTGCTCCACCAAATAAGCGAAATATATTATATATTCCTGATGCTTTCCCTAAATATATTGGTTCGACAGCGCTTAACACCGCTTTTTGCAGAGCCGGTCCTGCCATCGAAAGTCCCATACCAGCGATCATTAAAGGTATTGCCATTGCTATATATGAATCAGTTGCATTAAATAAAAAAATAATTAATAGATAACCGATCCCCTGTAAGAATAATCCTAATGTTGCAATAATCTTTTCGCCAAATCTATCTACAGCGCTGCCTGCAAAAGGTGCGATAACGACTAATGTTGCTGTCCAAGGTAATAATTGTAATCCCGCCACGAGTGGATTAACGTTTTCTAATACTAAAAAAAATTGCGGCAAAAAGAATAACACGCCAAACATTGAGGCATATAATAAAAAAGTTGCAATGTTACCATTAGTGAATACCTTGTTGCGAAATAATCTTAATGGAATCATAGGGGTAGAACTTATTTTTTGCCTAACAATAAATAAAATAGCTAGTGCGAGGCTAGATAATCCGGTAATAATGGTTATAACGTGTGTGGTATTTGTGGTTATGGTGGATAATGACCATATTACTCCGGCGGAAGAGATGGCAATAAGCAGAATATCAATAAAGTTCAACTTATCATCCTTACCTTTACTTTCAGGTAATAAATTATGAGCAAAATAGATTGTTATTATTCCAATAGGCAAATTAATCCAAAATATCCATTGCCATGATAAAGTTGCGACAATAAATCCACCTAAAACTGGCCCGACAATTAGTGCTAAACCACCAATGCCACTCCATATTCCTAAAGCTTTTCCACGTATATCAACGGGTAATGAATGCGTTAGAATTGCCATGGACATTGGTGTCATAACACAAGCACCAACAGCCTGTATCATTCGAGATATAATTAGTTCAGTAATACTATTCGATAAAGCACAAAATATAGAAGCAATAGTGAAAATCGCAATACCCATCAGATAGACTTTTTTTCTGCCTATTTTTTCGCCCAGTGATACACCAACCAGTAGTAATGCCGCTATGGTTATATTATAAATGTTCAACAACCACTGTAATAAATTTACCGATATTTGAAAATCATTTCTTATGGCGGTAGTGGCTGTGGTAACTATCATTGAATCGATCATTGACATGAAAAATCCTAAAGAAGTTAAAATAATGATAGCTGATGAATTAACCTTTCTTTCTTGCATATTGTCAACTTCCTGCTTGGCTATATTGGGCAAAATAATTTCCTTAATTTGGATTTTTTAATCTATTAGGCTATATGGTATCTAATTTATTTGAGTTTATAGTTTAATAGTTCATTAGTTATTTAACTATTTTACCATTTAAATGAATTAAAACAAACAGAATAGCTAATTGCTAAGATAAATTTGATTCAATTATTTTTGAAGATGGAAGAATTTACCGCCTTGCGGCGGTATTGTATTTATTATTGATGTTTAACGATAAAACAGCAGTGGATCTGTTTATTGCGTTTAAAATCGAGTGATAGAGTTTTATCGGTGATATCTTGAAATGTTAGCTCTAGTTTTTGCATACCATCGGCATCCATTTTGAAGCCTCGTTTATTGTTTGAAAATACTATTACTCCATTTGGTCTAAGTAAGCGTTTTAAATCACTCATTAATTTTAGATGATCACGCTGAACATCAAAGGTATCGTTCATCCGTTTAGAGTTGGAAAATGTTGGAGGATCGATAAAAATCAAATCAAACTGTTCATCCGCCTGCGATAAATAGAGCAAGCAGTCGGCTTGTATCAATCGATGTTTTTTTCCGGTTAAACCATTTTGTTTTAAATTACGATCAGCCCATTCTAAATAGGTGCGTGACATATCAACGGTCGTGGTTGATTTTGCACCACCAAGACCGGCATAAACGGTTGCGCTACCTGTGTAGGCAAATAGATTTAAAAAGTCTTTACCCGCGCTCATTTGGCCGATCATTTTTCTGGCTAGACGGTGATCCAAAAATAAACCGGTATCTAAATAATCGACCACATTAACCCAAAACTGCGTTTTTTGCTGGTTTATAGGATATTCATGGACTAAGAAGTAATCCTGTTTTTGTCCGAGTTTTTGATATTGTTGTTTACCTTTTTGCTTTTCACGAGTTTTTAGTACCAATTGGTCGGCAGTTAACTCCAGTACTGACATAGTGGCATTAATAATATCAAATAGTCGTTGTCGCGTTTTTTGCGGATCAATATTTTTTGGCGCGGCATATTCTTGTATCACAATTTTGTCTTTATAACGATCGATAGCCACGTTATATTCAGGTAAATCTGCATCGTAAAGGCGATAACATTCAAGTTGTTCTTGGCTTGCCCATTTTGCAAATCTTTGGCAATTTTTACGTAGACGATTGGCAAAATCGGCTGCAGGTAAATTTGGTGACGTAACCGGCTTATCGACTTGACGATCAGCAATGGTATAATTTTTTTGTACACAATCTAAAGGTCCATTTTTGGCTTTAAACTGTTTGTCGGCTCGCATTTGCAAACAATCTAACAGTTGTGGCGCACCACTAAATAGCGATAGTCGCCACCCAGCAAATTGTTGCTTAATTTGACGACCAAGTGCAGAGTGCAGGGCAACCAATGCAGGTTCACTTTCTAATCGTTCACCATAAGGCGGATTGCTGATGATCATACCATGTATCTGGTGCTCAAATGGATTAGTTAATTGAGTCACATCCTGCACAGCAAAAGTAATCAAGTCACCAACTCCAGCTTGGATAGCATTTTGCTTGGCGCGCTCTAACACCGCAGAGTTATTGTCATAACCAATGAAAGGCGTTGTCGCTTTTTTTACATTGTGCTTGGCCGCGAAGAGTAACTCATTCCAAAGTGTTGGGTTGAATCCTTGCCAAGCAAAAAATCCCCACTGTTTACGTAACAGTCCAGGTGGAATGTTAGACGCCATCATTGCAGCTTCAATTAGTAAGGTTCCTGAACCACACATTGGATCGATAAGAGGTTCGTCTGTTTGCCAGCCAGAGCGGCGAATAATTGCTGCAGCTAAGTTCTCTTTTAATGGTGCTTGGCCTGTTTGTTGACGATAACCACGTTGATGTAGGCTTTCACCACTTAAATCTAACGATAAGGTAACTCGATTTTTGTTGAGATAAGCATGTAAACGAATATCTGGATTTTGTTTGGCAACATTTGGGCGTTGATTGGTTTGACGCATAAAATGGTCAACAATTGCATCTTTGATCTTTAATGCTCCATATTGGCTATTGCGAATAAAGTCATTAACGCCAACAAAGTTGATAATAAATGAGTTATCGACCGCAAAAATATCGCCCCATTTTATATTCATTACACATGAATAGAGATCTAAATCGCTATAAATATCAAACTCAGCAATCGGCAATAAAATCCGAGAAGCCAAACGAGACCATAATAATGATTGGTACATGGTTGATTGATCAGCGTCAAAGTAGACACCACCTTGCGACACTTTACAATTTATCGCGCCAATATTTTCTAACTCTTGTTTTAATAACTCTTCAAGCCCGCGAGATGTGCTGGCAAATAGCGTTTTCATGCATAATCCACTTAACAATAAAATTGCAGGCATTATACCGACTAATTGCAACAGTGGGAAATGGTCAAACTAAACAATCTATAAACAAATAGAAAATAAGCAGAATCATGATAATTTATACAAAGGTATGGGTTTTGAAAGTTTATTTTTATATAAATTAACTGTTAGTTAATATAAGTGGAAATTGTTTTATCTATTTATCATAATTTGTTAATATACATAGGCTTTGGTTTCAGATTAATTTTATAATAAATTATTTAATTAGTAGATTTAATTAAGCATCTTTTGGATAGAGGTAAAATGAAAGTACTATCAATTGTTGGATTAATTATAGCTATAATATCTGTTTTTATTCCATTTTTCGGTTTAATTTTAGCTATGTTATGTAGTTTTTTGGCGTTAATTACTTTTGTTAAACAACCGAATATTTCTGGTACTATTTTTGGTATTAATATCTTTAGCACAGCATTTATGTCTCCAGTATTAGCTTCTATGGCCGCAGATTCAGGAATTGGTATTTATCTATTTTTTGTTATATATCATGTAGTAATGATGTTCAATGCATTTATTTTATTTTTAATTTTCCGCAAAAAAAACACTGCGGCATAATCCCCACCTAGATTGAAAAATCAATTTGCTAACTAACCTTCGATGTATTTAGCTGAGACCAAAAACAGAATTAATATGGATTGTTTTTCCACCAACCATAATAAGCATGGTGATTGGACAAAAGGTTATTGTTCTGCAAACAAAAAAAATCTAGGCGATTTTAAGAGAGAAATAGAGTATTGGTGATTATATTAAAATGAATATTATCCATCACTATATTTAATTAAAAATTTGTTTATGACAAAAATAGTTAAAATATCAATAATAAAAAGAGAATATAGATGAAAAACCTTTTATTAGTAGTATGCTGTTTTTTTAATTTTTATGCCTTCGCATCCGTTGATGATGAACGTAACCATATTCGTGTTACTAATAATTATCTCTTTCTTCTTTTTCCTGAGTATATTCCGCATTCTGTTCCTATAAAAAAACAAGAATTACTTATTGAAAATATCCAACCAACATCTTCTGTCAGTAATTTAGAAGTATATTCAGATGATAATGGTCTTATTATAGAAGAATCTGCTCCTGATAAAAAAGGTCTGATTATGGATTATAAGATGCAAGTTTTAACACGAAATGAAAAAGGAACTTTCGTTAATTATTCAGTGCAGTTTGATGATCAAAAAAACGTTACAGAAATTAAAGATTCTAACCAAAAAATAACTTCTTATTATAAATATGATGAACAGGGAAAATTGATTTCTTCAAATGAAAATGTAGATGGGAAAAATTATATAGGTACTTATTTATATGATAAAAACAATAATCTTATTCAGCATAACGAGCGAGAAATTGAAACTATTAGGTCCAAAAAGATACTTACTTTTCTGTCAACAAATTTATATTATTATGATGATGAAAATAGATTGGTTTCTTCCATTTCAAAACAGGAGGATCCTTTATTAAATGGAAAAACGGCATCGTTACCAAAAGATATCAATGAGTCTAAATATCGAACATTTACTTGTTACTATAGTCAATATAATGAACACGGTGATTGGACTATTAGTCAATGTTTTAACGGTGATAATGAATTAGATATGTCTATAACACGAAAATTAGAATATTAGTCTGCATAAGGCAAAAAACTGATAGCGAGGGAGCTAAGTCTTACTAGTTATTATACGTATGCTGAAGTAGGTGGAGAGCTGTTTAATAATTATCTAATTGATTTAATGTGAGAACTCTAATTTTGATGATGATACCAAAATATACATTAAGTCCTCACATTTGATCTAATAAATTACTCTACGGTCACCGATTTTGCTAGGTTACGAGGTTGGTCGACATCGGTACCTTTAATTAGGGCAACATGGTAAGCAAGTAATTGCGTCGGTACTGTGTAGTAGATTGGCGCAGTAAGTTCTTCAATGTGGGGTAAGTTGATAATATGCATAGTATCGTCGCTAACAAAACCAGCATCTTGCTCAGCAAACACATAAAGTTGACCACCACGGGCACGCACTTCTTCAATATTGGCTTTGAGTTTTTCAAGTAAGTCATTCGTTGGCGCCATAACAATAACTGGCATATCTGCATCAATTAACGCTAAAGGCCCATGTTTTAATTCACCAGCTGCATAAGCTTCGGCATGAATATAGGAGATCTCTTTTAGCTTTAATGATGCCTCGATAGCGATTGGATATTCATCGCCACGACCTAAAAATAGTGCATGATGTTTATCGACAAAATGACCAGCAAGTTTTTTGATTACAGGTTCGGCCATTAATACTTGTTCTATACGGTTTGGTAAAGTTTGTAATGCATGGACGATTGCTTGTTCAGTGATTTCTGCCATATCATTAAGTCGGCCTAACTTAGCCACTAACAGTAATAATACCGTCAATTGTGTGGTAAATGCTTTGGTTGAGGCGACACCAATTTCAACACCAGCTTTGGTTAGTAAAACCAAATCAGCTTCTCGAACTAAAGTCGATGCTGCCACATTACATACCGCAAGAGTGTTTAGGTAATTGTTCTGTTTAGCTAAGCGTAAAGCAGCAAGGGTATCGGCAGTTTCCCCCGATTGTGATAGGGTGATAAATAAACTATTTTTGCGACGAGCAGGTTTTCGATAACGGAATTCCGAGGCAATTTCGACATCACAAGGAATGCCGGCTAAGGATTCAAACCAATAACGAGCCACCATACCTGCATTATAAGCTGTGCCACAGGCAACAATTTGGATGTGTTCAACTTGCTTGAGAATATTTTCAGCATTTGGGCCTAGTTCTGATAAATCCACTTTGCCATGGGCCGTGCGACCTTCTAAGGTATTTTTAATCGCATTCGGCTGTTCATAAATCTCTTTTTGCATGTAGTGGTTAAAACCCGCTTTGCTGCCAGCATCATATTTGGCATCTGATTCAATGCAAGGGCGATTTATTTGATTAAAATTTTTGTCATAAATCGTTACTGAACGTTGAGTGACAAGCGCTATATCACCTTCTTCTAAGAAGATAAACTGCCGAGTTACCGGTAATAAAGCCAGTTGATCTGAGGCAATAAAGTTTTCGCCAATGCCACAACCAATAACAAGTGGGCTACCAGAACGTGCGGCAACTAGAATATCAGGATTTCGAGTGTCCATAATTACTGTACCATAAGCACCTCGTAAGAGTGGAATTGCTTTTTGCACAGCTTCTAATAAGGAACATTCTTCCGTGCTGATGATGTCATGAATTAAGTGGGCAATGACTTCAGTATCTGTTTCTGAACGGAATTGGTAACCTTTCGCGATAAGTTTTTCACGAAGTGGTTCGAAATTTTCGATAATTCCATTATGTACAACGGCAATAAAGTCGGATATATGTGGGTGCGCATTATGTTCAACTGGTTCACCATGTGTTGCCCAGCGAGTGTGGGCTATACCGGTTGAACCGGCAACTGGTTGTTCGTTTACCGCATCTTTAAGCGCTTGTACTTTTCCTACCCGCCTTATTCGCTGTAATTCACCTGTTGGTGAAATAATAGCAAGTCCGGCAGAATCATAACCACGATATTCTAAACGTTTAAGTCCTTCTAATAAAATATCTGCCACATCACGCTTAGCGATTGCACCTACAATACCACACATCGTTTATTCCTCTTTCGATTTCGTTGGTCTTTTCCAACCCGCAAGTTGTTTTTGTTTTACACGACTAACCACTAATTCATTGTCGTTAACATCGTTAGTAACTGTTGTGCCAGCCGCAATAGTTGCTCCTTTACCTATTTTGACAGGGGCAATAAGTTGGCTGTCAGATCCAACAAAAACATCATCTTCGATAACTGTTTTAAATTTATTAGCACCATCATAATTACAGGTAATTGTGCCAGCGCCAATGTTGACATTACTACCAATTTCACTGTCACCTAAATAACTTAGATGTCCCGCTTTGGTGGCTTTACCAAGATGGGCTTTTTTCAATTCGACAAAATTACCAACGTGGGCATGATCATCTAGTTTGCTGCCTGGTCTTATTCTGGCAAATGGTCCGATAGTACAGTGCTGAGCAATAATCGAATCTTCAATCACCGAGTATGGACTAATTTCGCTGTTATCGGCGATGGTACAGTTTTTCAAAATACAGCCTGCACCGATAATGACATTATTTCCTAATGTGACATCGCCATGAATAATCACATTTGTATCAATGATGACATCTTTACCATGAGTTAATTTTCCACGTAGATCAAAACGGGCTGGATCAAGTAAAGTTACTCCAGCAAGTAACAATTGCTCGGCTTGATACTGTTGATAATGGCGTTCTAAAGTTGCTAACTGTAATCGATTGTTGACGCCTTCAACTTCAAATCGCTTTATTGGATGTGAAGTTAAAATTTCATAACCATCTTGATGTGCAAAGGCAATTATATCGGTTAAGTAATACTCTTTTTGCGCATTGTTATTGGTTAAACGCGCTAACCACTGCTTAAGTAATTTGCCTGTAACTAGCATAATACCAGTATTAATTTCGGTGATTTTTTGTTGTTCGGCATTGGCATCTTTTTGTTCAACGATAGCCACAACTTTACCATCTTTGCGTTCGATTCGACCATAGCCAGTTGGGTCATCTAAAATCACTGTTAATAAGGCAATACCTTGTTTGGGTTTACTAGCAATAAGATTTTGCAAAGTTTCAACTGAGATAAGTGGAGTATCGCCATATAAAATTAATATATCTTCATCATCTTGAATGTAAGGGATAGCTTGTTGAACCGCATGTCCTGTCCCTAATTGTTCAGCTTGATAAACAAGTTGCACCGGCTGATTTTGTAACGATTTTTCAAGTTCGTTTTTGCCATGTCCATAAACAATATTGATGCGATTAGTATTAAGTTGTTGAACTGTATCAATAACATGTTGTAACATCGGCTTACCGCCGATTTTATGTAAAACTTTAGGTAGGTTGGAATACATCCGTGTGCCTTTTCCTGCCGCCAAAATAATAGCACTACGTTTTGGAGGTGAAATTGCCATAATCAGTTCCGGTCTGGTTAAATAAGGCTAATACTATAATCAAAGTTTTCCATGAAATCACCCCGAAATTATTAATTTTTATCCTAAAAAAAGAATTATTGATATTTACCAAGAGTTTTAATAAAAGGAAGCATTGTTATGAATAGCATTATCAAGGTTTTATTGCTTTATACCACTCATGAAAAGCAAACCTTTAAAATCATGCAGCGAATAAAAACAGAACTTGCCGGTAAATGTGATTGTGATTTGATTGAGTTACTACCAGATAGCCACATAGATCTTACTAATTACCAAGCGGTATTAATTGGTTGTTCTATTCGCTATGGTTTTTATAGTAAAACCATGAAAAAATTTATTGATGCTAACTATCTGCAATTAAATACACTTAAATCTGGCTTTTTTGGCGTAAATGTGGTGGCAAGAAAACCGCATAAAAATACGCCTGAAACGAATATATATACTAAAAAATTCTTAGCTAAAATTGCATGGCAACCAACGATTAAAGCGGTATTTGCTGGGGCACTTTATTATCCAAAATATAATTGGTTTGATCGTAATATGATTCGCTTTATTATGTGGTTAGGTAAAGGTGATACCGATGTGACTAAAGAAGTGATTGAGTACACAAATTGGGACAAAGTAGATGAGTTTGCTCATCAATTTGCGACACTTATCAATGAGTAATCTTAGTTATCTCTATAAAATAAGTCAGTATTTTCGTTAAATATCAAGTCTTAAAGTTCTTTTTAAGAAACTTTGTGATATAGATCAACATTTTTACTAAAAAGGTGTACAATATTGCGCCTATAGAATTTATCTCCTAATTGGGATTTTAATTGTGATTGAAAATTTAAGAAATATAGCCATTATTGCTCACGTTGACCATGGTAAAACCACCTTGGTTGATAAATTATTAAAACAGTCTGGTACGCTTGATAATTTACGTGGTGACGACAATGAAAGAATAATGGACTCTAATGCGCTAGAAAAAGAGCGTGGTATTACTATTTTAGCTAAAAATACCGCTATCGATTGGAATGGTTATCGTATTAATATTGTTGATACTCCAGGACATGCCGATTTTGGTGGTGAAGTTGAACGTGTAATGTCAATGGTTGATTCGGTATTATTGCTGGTTGATGCAATGGACGGACCAATGCCACAAACACGTTTTGTTACCCAAAAAGCGTTTGCTTATGGTTTAAAACCGATTGTTGTTATCAATAAGGTTGACCGTCCAGGCGCTCGTCCTGATTGGGTTGTCGATCAAGTATTCGATTTATTTGTAAATCTAGGTGCAACTGATGAACAGCTTGATTTCCCAATTGTTTATGCATCAGCATTAATGGGATTTGCAGGACTTGATCATGAAGATATGGCTGAAGATATGACGCCATTATTTGAAGCAATTGTTGAACATGTTGAGCCACCAGCAGTTGACTTAGATGGTCCTTTCCAAATGCAAATTTCACAACTTGATTATAATAACTATGTTGGTGTTATTGGTATTGGTCGTATTAAACGTGGTCGTGTTAAACCAAATCAACAAGTCACTATTGTTGATAGTGAAGGTAATAAACGCACAGGTAAAGTAGGCCAAGTATTAGGTCATTTAGGTTTACAACGTTATGAAGCTGAAGTTGCTGAAGCAGGTGATATTATTGCGATCACTGGTTTAGGCGAACTCGGTATCTCTGATACGATTTGTGATAATAGTTGCGTTGAAGCATTACCAGCATTAAGTGTTGATGAACCAACTGTTACTATGTTCTTTAATGTTAATAGCTCACCATTTGCTGGCAAAGAAGGTAAATATGTGACTTCACGTCAAATTCTTGAACGTTTAAACAAAGAACTGGTACATAATGTGGCATTGTGTGTTGAAGAAACACCAGATCCAGATGCATTTAAAGTTTCAGGTCGTGGTGAGTTGCACTTATCGGTTCTTATCGAAAATATGCGTCGTGAAGGTTATGAGCTTGGGGTATCACGTCCTAAAGTTATCTATAGAGAAATCGATGGTAAAAAGCAGGAACCTTTCGAACAAGTTACTTTAGATATTGAAGAACAGCACCAAGGTTCAGTGATGGAAGCTTTAGGTTTACGTAAAGGTGATTTAACCAATATGTTACCTGATGGTAAAGGTCGTGTACGTTTAGATTATGTGATCCCAAGCCGTGGTCTTATCGGTTTTAGAACTGAATTTATGACTATGACATCTGGTACTGGTTTACTTTACTCAACATTTAGCCATTACGATGATGTTCGTCCAGGTGAAATCGGCCAACGTAATAATGGTGTAATGATTTCGAATGGTACAGGTAAAGCGTTAGCTTATGCACTTTATAGCTTACAAGATCGCGGTAAATTATTCCTTGGCCATGGTGCAGAAGTGTATGAAGGACAAATTATTGGTATTCATACCCGCTCAAATGATTTAACCGTTAACTGCTTAACTGGTAAAAAATTAACTAACATGCGAGCATCGGGTACTGATGAAGCGACTACGCTTTCACCACCAGTTAAAATGACATTAGAACAAGCATTAGAATTTATTGATGATGATGAATTAGTAGAAGTTACACCATTATCTGTACGTTTGCGTAAACGTCATTTAACTGAAAATGATCGTAAACGAGCATTCAGAAGCAATAAAGAGTAATGTCAGTAAAAAACTAGCAAGTTTAACTTGTTAGTTTAAATTAGAAATGAAAACCTCGCTAATTAGCGAGGTTTTTTTTGGCTTTCACTCTTGCGATAGCATCGGCAATTGATTGCTTGCGATCTTTTTGTGTAGTCGTATTGCTTATTGGCATCGACTTAGGAAATAAAATTGTTGGTGGTACCAGTTGATTGTGATTTAATCGTTGCTGTTTTTTTTGCGTCAACAGTAACTCTTCCTGTTCATTCAAGGCAACACCTAGTGTACTTAAGGTAATACAGTCAGTTGGACAAGTATTAATACAATTACTACAAGATGTACAATATTGTGGCAATATGGTATGTAATACTTGTTTGCTCCCTACAATAGCATCAGTTGGGCAAACGCGTATACATTTGCCACAACCAATACAATTTTCTTCATCAATTAACGCTTTATATTGTGTTTGCATAATAATTTTTTAAATTAACTTAAACCAACAATATTACCATCTTTGTCAATATCGATATTTCGATAAGCCGGATTAGTACCAAGTCCAGGCATTGTCATCACATTACCTGCATAAACCCTAATAAAACCAGCACCTGCCGAAATTGCTAAATGGCTGATATCAACATCAAAATCGGTTGGCACATTTTTTAAGTTTGCATCAGCACTAATTGACATTGGTGTTTTCGCGATACAAAGTGGTAAATGATCTAATTTTAATGCTTCAATTTCTTTAATGTTTTTAAGCGCGGTGTCTGATAAATTAGCTTTATTCGCACCATATTTTTTTACCATTGTTTGGATTTTATCTATTAATGGCATACTGTCAGGATAAGGTAACTTGATTTCACTTGGCATATCACACGCTCTAATTACATGTTCGGCAAGTTTTTCGGCGCCTTTACCACCTTGAGTAAATACTTCACTGACTTCACAAGCAAATGCACCGTGTTCAATGGCGTATTTTTGTAAAAATGCTAATTCTTCCTCACTATCATGTGGGAATCGATTGATTGCTACAATCACTTGTAAACCATAACTTTTAGCATTATTAATATGCCACGCTAAATTAGCTGCACCAATTTCAAGCAATTCTACATTAGACTCTGAAATCTCTTTTGGTATAGCTTGTCCTGGCTTGATATTATATTTACCACTATTGGATTTTAAGCTACGCACAGTTGCAACAAGCACTACACAAGATGCCTTGATACCAGCTTGACGATATTTAATATTAAAGAATTTTTCCATTCCCATGTCTGAGCCGAATCCTGCTTCGGTTATAACATAGTCAGCTAATTGCATAGCAATGCGGTCTGCAATTACAGATGAATTACCATGAGCAATATTGGCAAATGGGCCTGCATGGATTAATACCGGTGTATTTTCCACTGTTTGCATAAGGTTTGGATTAATGGCATTTTTAAGAAGAACGGTCATTGCCCCAGCAACTTCAAGTTGTTCAGCAGTAATTGGTTCACCACTAGTGTTATAGGCTAAAATAATTCGTCCAATTCGTGCGCGCATATCATGTAGATCAGATGCTAACGCTAAAATTGCCATAAGTTCTGATGCCGCAGTAATTTCAAAGCCGTCACGGCGTTCAATACCATTGACGCCACCGCCAACACCGACAGTAATATTACGCAGAGCGCGATCATTGTGATCGATAATTCGTTTCCAGACAATACGGTTTATATCGATATTTAGACGAGGCAAACCTGTTTGTGCTGTAAATTCATCACCAAGGCGCTCTTCATGATAAAGACGAGAATCTAATGCCGCAGACGCTAAATCATGTGCGGCGGTTATCGCATGAATATCACCAGTAAGATGGAGGTTTAAGGTTTCCATTGGCAAAACTTCGGCTTGCCCGCCACCGGCAGCACCACCTTTAACGCCAAAAACTGGTCCTAAACTAGGTTGACGAATACAAGCGATAGCAGATTTTCCTAAATAATTTAAACCTTCACTTAATCCAATAGTATTGACAGTTTTTCCTTCACCAAGAGGGGTTGGGGTTATTGCTGTGACTAATACTAATTTACCCTGAGTTTTATTTTGATCTGCTTTAATAATAGATAAATCAATTTTAGCGACATATTTACCATGAGGCAGTACATATTCATCAGGGATATTACATTGTTTTGCGATTTCAGTTATTGGACGTAAAGGCATATTCGTTCTCGTATAATAATAAACAGGTTGTCAGTATAAAGAATTTAAAATGCCGAATAAAGCAACAATTTTATCTTTATTGATTTTCGGCACAATCTTTAATTATATTGTTATAATGGGCAAATTTTTAAACTATAGGATAATTGTCAAATGAATTGGTTTTCACAGTATTCGCTTTTCCTGGCTGAAACAGTAACTGTTGTTGTTGCTATTCTAGCAATATTAATATTTATTTTATGTCAGCGTCGAAAATCATCCACAGTTGCTGGCCGAATGTCAGTTAAAGATATAAGCCAAGAGTATGAACAAGCTAAAGATGAAATGTTAATGTCTAGTATGGACGAGGTTGAAGCCAAACAATTCACTAAAGATCTAAAAAAACAAAAAAAACTTGAAAAGAAACAGGCTAAACAAGCAGCTAAACTAAATAAGAAACAAACAGATACTGCGGCGTCGGACGATACTGTAAAATCACCCGAGACAACGTCTGCTTTACAAACAAAACCTAAACTGTTTGTTCTATCATTTAATGGTAGTATGGATGCGCATGAAGTTGAAGAGTTACGCCAAGAAATTACTGCCATATTAGCTATCATCAAACCAGAAGACGAAGTTGTGGTAAAACTTGAAAGCCCAGGTGGGGTAGTGCATGGTTATGGGTTGGCCGCTTCGCAATTATTACGCTTTAGAACACGAAATATCCCTTTTACTGCGGTGGTAGATAAAGTTGCCGCCAGTGGTGGCTATATGATGGCATGTACTGCTAACAAAATAGTTGCAGCGCCATTTGCTATTGTTGGTTCAATTGGGGTAGTTGCGCAAATTCCTAACTTTAATCGATTACTTAAAAAGCATGATGTTGATATTGAATTGCAAACAGCAGGCGAATACAAGCGAACTTTAACCATGTTTGGTGAAAACACTGACGAAGGTCGTCAAAAATTCAAGCAAGAACTGGAAGAGACTCATCTATTATTTAAAGACTTTGTAAAAGAGTATCGACCTAATATTGATATTGAACAGGTTGCTACAGGAGAACATTGGTTTGCAACACAAGCTAAAGAAAAGGGTTTAGTTGACGAAATTAGTACCAGTGATGATTTTATCTTATCGCATTTAGACACGCATAAAATCATTGCAGTTAACTATCAACGAAAACAAAAGCTATCAGAAAAACTCTCGAAAAATGTTGTAAAAGGCATGGAAAGATTATTCTTTAGACAAGGAAACGGACTATAACAGTCCGTTTTTTTATAAATGTATCAGCTAAATTTATTACAAACCAATCATAAAATTTGCAAAATCTCATCAAGATAATCGTTAAAGTTGATATTTTTTAGCAATGATTAATTAACTTCAAAATAGCTTATTTTTAAGAATTTTAATGGTAAAAATTAGCTTTATTACTGAATATCGACAACTTAAAAAGAGCAACGAGTTATAGATAAATATTTAGATAATTTATTGCTTAGTGATCTATTCTACGGACAATTTTTTAGCAAAAAAATAAGAAATAAGGCAAAAAATAAAGGTTTAAAAAATTAAATACCTTTACAAAAATTAACAATTTAGAGGTTAAAAAAATTGCATACTTTTTACTTAATCTCTATACTTTTCCTTATTCTTATTAAAGTGAAATTACCGATTAGTAGTTAGTCAATTAAACGAAATAAATTAATATAAAACATTAATTTACTTGACACGGACGTTATTATGAGCTATAATTTTAACACCAAACACCAAACACCAAACCTGCCCAAACCAATAATTTAAATTCGCCTAATTTTAACAATCAAGGTTTAATCTTTCGTCAGATTTTATTTCTCCACCAACACTTAAGAAATTTTTTTAGTCCGATTTTAATTAAGCCAATTTTTTCGGTATTAGCACTTGTTTTATTGCTAATGTTATCATTTAGTAGTCAGTCTTTAACCGCTAGAACAACTCATATTATTCATGGTAATGCGCCATACTTAACTTTTGATGGTGGTCAGACTCGAGTTACTGATACAACTAAATTATTAGGTATTATTTTATCGGATGGAAGAACGTTTACAGCAAATAATAATTCGTCAATAACACCAATAATCTTGCCAAATCTTGGTGAAACTTTAGCTAATGTAGATATGCTGGTACCAATTGGTGCAGATTCAATTTCATTAACTTCAATTATTGGTTCGCCTTATAATTATTGGGGGGATGATGACGGTGATGGTCAGGAAAATAATGGTATCTCTGCTACAGGTTATTTAAGTTTAACTATTACTGACAAAGATAATCAAACTGTATCTCGTAATTCAACTTTAGATATTTGTAGAGCACCTTATAAAATCACATTAACCAGTAATGATGGTATACTAAGTACCCAGTATGGCGTACCTAGTAGTAGCTATTTTACAGGTAGTCATGCGACGTATTACATTAATCCCAACGAATCATCAAAAGTTTGCTTTGTTGCTCCAATATTATTTCCTGGTTCAAATACAGAGGTTAATGGTATCGATTTTCGAGGGCCACCTTCTATATGGCTTGCCAATAAGGGGTTTATTCCTCAGTCTACAACGCTATCAACTTACAATTTGAATTTTCCTACTACAGGAATGCATGATTTGTACTTTGACCTAGATATTGGAGGAGCAAGAGTTTTAACATGGGACTCGGTCGAACGGGGGGGAATTACCGCGACGTTAATCCCTGATTCAACAGGTTCACGTGTTACTGTCAAATTAACGGGGCCCAGTGCAAAAGATTTTCAATTAAATTCTGATTTACCCGGTAGTGTAGCAAAGCCTGTATTACCACAAACATTTGAGTTAGTTGGTAAAGATAGTCAAGGTAATCCTTTGATAAAATATGGTTTTCAATTAAAACAATGGTATGTCCATCGAGGTGCAAATAATTACTATACTTATCCAAGTACCTTATCATGGTGCAGTAATATTGGTTATCGTCTTCCTCAAATTAAAGATTTAACTAATGCTATTTGTGCAGGACCTTGGTGGGATGAGGAATGTCAAGGTTCGGTTAGTGCAACTCCATCTTCAAACGGTAATAACTTTCAACGTGTAATTGGCGGAGGATTCTTCTCGGAGTGGGGACAAATGGACAAATATATTAGTAGTTTTTATGATAATCACAATTACTGGACCATCGATTTTGTAGAAACAGATCGTTTAAGCCATTTTTCCGTTCACTCGAATAATGGTCACATTGCTCGGCATAAAAATGAAGTTGTACTCAGAGGTATGTGTACTACCCCTTAATTTTTTGTTAGAAAAATATAAGAGAGTACTAGCAAATTGCTAGAGAATTTCAACTATTCAGGAGATTAAAATCACATAGCCTTCAGTTTTACCTGAGGGTTTAAACAAGAAAGTTGAGGAACGGGGTTTTTTGAGCACTAAATGTCCACAAATTTTAGATTTTAATTAAAATTTTGCTAAGAAATAATGGTTTTGATATCTGATATATTATTTTTTAATTACTAAAATATTTTGAGTCAATTATTGTTTACATATCTTAACAATTTATCATTAAGCAACATTTGTCAAAATTGATAAATTTATTTATAATTTTTCAATAAGGAAATATATTTTTCATGTTATAAAGTAATCGGATAATAGTGACAAGGGACTGAAAATATGTTAAAATACAGTTGTTTAGAGGCCAGCCAGCCAGCCAGCCAGCCAGCCAGCCAGCCAGCCAGCCAGCCAGCCAGCCAGCCAGCCAGCCAGCCAGCCAGCCAGCCA
>NZ_JACFSF010000015.1:0-6651 GCF_016100565.1 Gilliamella sp. M0364
CACTCGTGGCTGCAACCCTGCTTACTCAAAATCTATTCACACATGGTTACGTTTTGGGGAAATTATGAGGGGATCTCTCAGTGCTCAGCATGTTTGAGTGCTTTACTCGCCGCGGGTTGAGAAATATGTAAAACTTCAGCCGCACGCGTTAAGGAACCACAAGTCATTACAGCATAAAAGATATCGAGATGTCTTAATTTCATTCCATGTAGCCTACTGATTATTTATTTCTACGGACTATTCTAACGAATAAAGTATAAATAATCAGATATACTCGTCATAATTCAAATTTTGGTTTAGTTGTCACGAGAATTAATTCGTAAACGTGCAAGCTAAATAGATTGACTAGGGGAATATACGGGGTAAGAAAGCGGCTCGGCATACTGCCCTATAATAAATTGTTAGGAGAAGTACGCCGAGTAGTGTGTAGCTATTAGGTAAAGTATGTACCAATTTCAATAAATATTTTAATTAAGATACTGTTTGAAATATCAACAATAAAGGCACCGACCATAGGAACGACAAGGAAAGCTTTATGTGATGGTCCAAATGCTTTTGTGACTGTTTGCATATTCGCAATTGCTGTTGGTGTTGCTCCCATACCAAAGCCACAGTGACCCGCGCTGATCACGACAGCATCATAATCTTTGCCCATCATTTTGAAGGTGACAAAGCAGGCAAATAGCACCATGACAACAGTTTGTACAGCAATGATAATTAATACTGGCCCTGCCATGCTTGCCAATTGACCAAATTTTAATGACATTAACGCCATTGCCAAGAAAAGCGATAAAGCAACGCTACCTAATACATCGACGGTCGGCTCAAACACTTCGTGTTTAAATACATGAGTCAGTGTATTACGGATAATAATACCGACAAATAAACACCAGACAAAAGTAGGCAGTTGCAGAAAAGTATCTTTAAACAATGCACTGATATAGCCACCAACAACAATACAGATAATCAGCATTGAAATGGTTTCAATAACGTTATTTGCATTGATTTTTCTTTTGACGCTTGGTTGCTCAAAAGCTTCAACGATAGTGTCGCGCTCTTGCTCGGTTGTTTTAGGAATAGAGACCTTTTTCAAAAGATGACGGGCAACAGGGCCGCCAACTAAACCACCCAACACTAATCCAAGTGTTGCACAAGCCATCGCTAATTCAACGGCGCCTGTTACACCATATTTATCAGCGAGAATAGGGCCCCATGCTCCGGCATTACCATGACCACCTGTTAGAGTAATTGAACCTGCAATTAAGCCAATAAATGGACTTTCATTCATCATGACAGCCATACTCATGCCGACAGTATTTTGAATGGCGATTAGGATCGTTACTGCAATAGTTAATAGAACTAACGGCTTTCCTCCTTTAATCAGTCGAGAAAAGTCAGAACTTAGCCCGATAGAGGAAAAGAATGTGAGCATTAATAAACTTTGCAATGAAGCATCAAAAGTAAACGAATAACCTGATGTTTTATCAATAATTAACAGAACAATTGCAACAATAAAGCCACCAACGACGGCTTCTGGTATGTGGTTTTTTTGTAGGAACGGGGTAAATTTTACGACAAACATTCCTATGAGTAGCGCGATACATGCGACTAATAATGTATAACTGGCATCTAGGATCATTTTTTTACCTCTATTAGTTTACCAGAATTTTCACTATAACAATTTAACAATAGTGAAAAATGAAGTTACTTTGGTTAACTAATCTTTAACAATGAGTTTTATTAGGGTATCCATAACTTTTAGTTAATAGGGTCATAATTTTAGTGTGATCTTAATCATGAAATATTAAAAAGATTAAAATAACAACAATGGTATTTAATGATGGGTAAACCTAAATACCATGCGGGATCCGCACTATTTTCGGTGATAGCAAAAAATAAAAAAGTATAAATAATAAACAAAATTATAAGAGAAGGAGAACATGATAAGCGCAGGCCGAGCAATTTAAAGAAGTGTGATATACAACATAAAACAGCAGCATGACCTTTCTATATTTCGTTGCTTATCGAAGTGTTAATTTTCGGGTGGATTACTCTGTTTGTTGATTAATAACGGAGAAAAATATGATTGCTGTAATATTTGAGGTGCAAATACAACCCGACCAACAAACTCGCTATTTGACTTTAGCTGAGGAGTTAAGACCACTATTAAGTCATGTAGCTGGTTTTATTTCAATTGAACGTTTTCAAAGTCTAGCTACAGAAGGAAAAATGTTATCGCTATCTTGGTGGGAAAACGAATACGCAGTTCTGCAATGGAAAAATCATGTTTTACATGCGAAAGCTCAACAAGAAGGGCGAGAGTCAATATTTGATTTTTACAAAATTAGTATTGCTCATATTACTCGCGAATATTCATTTAAAAAGGACAAGGATAATGTTTGATGTTCACGTTGTTTTAGATAATCAAATAGGACAATTAGCATTACTAGGAAAAACATTAGGTAATAAAGGTATTGGATTGGAAGGGGGAGGGATATTTACGGTTGGTGATGAATGCCATGCTCATTTTCTTGTTGAACAAGGAAAGGAAGCTAAAATAGCGCTAGAGCAAGCTGGACTGTTAGTACTTGCGATCCGGACACCATTAATTCGTAAGTTAAAACAGGAAAAACCGGGGGAACTTGGCGAAATAGCACGAGTATTGGCGGAGAATAACATTAATATTTTAGTGCAATACAGTGACCATGCTAACCAACTGATATTAATAACGGACAATGATAGTATGGCTGCATCTGTTACGCTCCCTTGGGCAATAAAGTGAACTTGCGATGGCTAATTTAATACGAAAAGAGGTTACCTTTGAGTCCTCAATAGCCGCGATAGGGGCGGCTATGTCTGACATTTCACGAGTTAAAATACTCAGTGCTTTGATGGATGGGCGAGCTTGGACGGCCACTGAGCTAAGTTCTGTGGCGAATATATCAGCTTCAACGGCGAGCAGTCATTTATCTAAATTATTAGATTGCCAGCTAATCACAGTAGTAGCTCAAGGCAAGCATCGTTATTTTCGGCTAGCAGGAAAAGATATTGCTGAATTGATGGAAAGTATGATGGGGATCTCCTTAAACCATGGCGTACATGCCAAAGTTTCCACGCCAGTGCATTTACGAAAAGCACGTACTTGCTATGATCATTTAGCTGGCGAAGTTGCCGTTAAGATCTATGATTCCCTTTGTCAACAGCAATGGATCACTGAAAATGGTTCAATGATCACATTAAGTGGTATTCAATATTTTCATGAAATGGGAATTGACGTTCCTTCCAAACATTCACGTAAAATCTGTTGTGCGTGTTTAGATTGGAGTGAACGCCGTTTCCATTTAGGTGGGTACGTTGGAGCCGCATTATTTTCGCTTTATGAATCTAAAGGGTGGTTAACTCGACATCTTGGTTACCGTGAAGTTACCATCACGGAAAAAGGTTATGCTGCTTTTAAGACCCACTTTCACATTTAAGTTGTTTTTCTAATCCGCATATGATCAATTCAAGGCCGAATAAGAAGGCTGGCTCTGCACCTTGGTGATCAAATAATTCGATAGCTTGTCGTAATAATGGCGGCATACTATCAGTAGTAGGTGTTTCCCTTTCTTCTTTAGCGACTTGATGCTCTTGATCTTCCAATACGCAACCTAAAGTAAAATGCCCCACAGCGCTGAGTGCATATAATGCATTCTCTAGTGAAAAACCTTGTTGGCATAAAAAGGCTAATTGATTTTCGAGAGTTTCATACTGTTTTTCTGTAGGCCGTGTACCTAAATGTACTTTTGCTCCATCGCGATGACTTAGTAAAGCACATCTAAAACTTTTAGCGTTATTACGTAAAAAATCTTGCCAGCTTTCCCCTTCTAAAGGGCAAAAGTGAGTATGGTGCCTATCTAACATCTCAATGGCTAAGGCGTCGAGCAAAGCCCGCTTATTTTTTACATGCCAATACAATGTAGGCTGCTCTACACCTAGCTTCTGGGCGAGTTTACGGGTTGTTAAACCTTCGATTCCGACCTCATTAAGCAGCTCTAATGCGCTGTTAATCACTTTACTTTTATCTAATCTAGACATCATTAATTCCTAATTTTTGTTGACACTCTATCATTGATAGAGTTATTTTACCACTCCCTATCAGTGATGGAGAAAAGTGAAATGAATAGTTCGACAAAGATCGCATTGGTAATTACGTTACTCGATGCCATGGGGATTGGCCTTATCATGCCAGTCTTGCCAACGTTATTACGTGAATTTATTGCTTCGGAAGATATCGCTAACCACTTTGGCGTATTGCTTGCACTTTATGCGTTAATGCAGGTTATCTTTGCTCCTTGGCTTGGAAAAATGTCTGACCGATTTGGTCGGCGCCCAGTGCTGTTGTTGTCATTAATAGGCGCATCGCTGGATTACTTATTGCTGGCTTTTTCAAGTGCGCTTTGGATGCTGTATTTAGGCCGTTTGCTTTCAGGGATCACAGGAGCTACTGGGGCTGTCGCGGCATCGGTCATTGCCGATACCACCTCAGCTTCTCAACGCGTGAAGTGGTTCGGTTGGTTAGGGGCAAGTTTTGGGCTTGGTTTAATAGCGGGGCCTATTATTGGTGGTTTTGCAGGAGAGATTTCACCGCATAGTCCCTTTTTTATCGCTGCGTTGCTAAATATTGTCGCTTTCCTTGTGGTTATGTTTTGGTTCCGTGAAACCAAAAATACACGTGATAATACAGATACCGAAGTAGGGGTTGAGACGCAATCGAATTCGGTATACATCACTTTATTTAAAACGATGCCCATTTTGTTGATTATTTATTTTTCAGCGCAATTGATAGGCCAAATTCCCGCAACGGTGTGGGTGCTATTTACCGAAAATCGTTTTGGATGGAATAGCATGATGGTTGGCTTTTCATTAGCGGGTCTTGGTCTTTTACACTCAGTATTCCAAGCCTTTGTGGCAGGAAGAATAGCCACTAAATGGGGCGAAAAAACGGCAGTACTGCTCGGATTTATTGCAGATAGTAGTGCATTTGCCTTTTTAGCGTTTATATCTGAAGGTTGGTTAGTTTTCCCTGTTTTAATTTTATTGGCTGGTGGTGGGATCGCTTTACCTGCATTACAGGGAGTGATGTCTATCCAAACAAAGAGTCATCAGCAAGGTGCTTTACAGGGATTATTGGTGAGCCTTACCAATGCAACCGGTGTTATTGGCCCATTACTGTTTGCTGTTATTTATAATCATTCACTACCAATTTGGGATGGCTGGATTTGGATTATTGGTTTAGCGTTTTACTGTATTATTATCCTGCTATCGATGACCTTCATGTTAACCCCTCAAGCTCAGGGGAGTAAACAGGAGACAAGTGCTTAGTTATTTCGTCACCAAATGATGTTATTCCGCGAAATATAATGACCCTCTTGATAACCCAAGAGGGCATTTTTTACGATAAAGAAGATTTAGCTTCAAATAAAACCTATCTATTTTATTTATCTTTCAAGCTCAATAAAAAGCCGCGGTAAATAGCAATAAATTGGCCTTTTTTATCGGCAAGCTCTTTTAGGTTTTTCGCATGTATTGCGATATGCATAAACCAGCCATTGAGTAAGTTTTTAAGCACATCATCATCATAAGCTTTAAGTTGGTTCTCTTGGATCAATTTGCTGACAATGGCGTTTACCTTACCAGTAATGTATTCAAGGCTAATTTTTTCAAGTTCATTCCAACCAATGATAGGCATCACTTCTTGGATAGGGATAAGGTTTTTATTATTATCAATAATATAATCAAGATAATGTTCAAATATACTTTCTAAGGCAGACCAACCATTTGTTAAATCAGTTTTTGTTGTGATGTAGGCATCAATCATAATTAATTGCTGCTTATAACAGGCACTGAGTAATTGTTTTTTATTTTTAAAGTGATGATAAAAGGCACCTTTGGTCACCAACGCTTTTCCCGAGATCTCATCTATTGAAACAGCTTGATAGCCTTTTTCAACAAACAATATTCGTGCTGAGTTAACCAGTGATTGATAGGTACTCTTAAAATTTTCTTGTTGATGATTTTTATTTTCCATGATAGATTTAAAATAACATACCGTCAGTATGTTTATGGTATCATGATGATGTGGTCGTGACAATCTTAAGAACATTTAGGTTATTTTATGTATATTGAACAGCATTCTCGCTATCAAAATAAAGCTAATAACATCCAATTAAGATATGATGATAAGCAGTTTCATACAACGGTTATCAAAGATGTTCTATTATGGATTGAACATAATTTAGATCAGTCTTTACTGCTTGATGATGTGGCGAATAAAGCGGGTTATACCAAGTGGTATTTTCAGCGGCTGTTCAAAAAAGTAACAGGGGTCACACTGGCTAGCTATATTCGTGCTCGTCGTTTGACGAAAGCGGCTGTTGAGTTGAGGTTGACGAAAAAAACTATCCTTGAGATCGCATTAAAATATCAATTTGATTCCCAACAATCTTTTACACGTCGATTTAAGTACATTTTTAAGGTTACACCAAGTTATTATCGGCGTAATAAATTATGGGAATTGGAGGCAATGCACTGAGAGATCCCCTCATAATTTCCCCAAAGCGTAACCATGTGTGAATAAATTTTGAGCTAGTAGGGTTGCAGCCACGAGTA
>NZ_JACFSF010000016.1:0-3444 GCF_016100565.1 Gilliamella sp. M0364
CACAAGTCATAAAAAATGCTCAAGGTAATATTATCCGAACGTATAAAACTGTTAAAAAGAAAAATATTATCGCTATTTTAGAAAGGTTCAATGAACAAGGCGTTAAAACTAATCATATTGAGATATCCAAACAAAGGGATATCGAAAATCAATACCTTGATAATAAAGAGCATTCGCAACTTTATGATGAGTTACCATTTAATCCGGATGGATTTGAAATGATGCTATTTGAACATTTTAAAAAATAACAGTACAGATAAAACAATTTATTTGAGTTGAAGACACGATCGACAGAGTGATTATAAATCGGAAATGGTAAGTTCCTAAATAAATGAAATGGAGATAGAACAAAATTAATCAATAAACTACTAACTATTTCCCTAAAAACTAAACAATTATTGAAAAATAGCCAAGTAAAAAAAAGAACTGTATTGGAGAAAATATGCAGAAATTAGTGAAAACATTCTTACTTCTTTTTTTAGTAGGGATTGGATCAACTCAATATGTGATCGCAAAGGTAAAAATGAACGAGCAACAAGCACCAATCGTCAAGCAATTAAAACAACAAGGAATTTTACCTCAAAAGGTTTATTTTCAATATGAAGTTATACCTGCTCTAAATAATAAATATAGTTTCCCTAATGAAAATTTATATTCATTAGTATCAGATTTAGAGACTCACCCAGATATGTATAACTTAGCAATTCAGAATATTGCACAAGTAAAATTAAATGAAAATTACCAATATAGTGATGTATTACAACGTAGTCGAAATATTATCGAAGTTATCTACCCGACTGATTCATTTCAAGCATTAGACGATGGTGTTTATTTTTATATCTTAGATGAACAAAAGCAGTTACAAAAAAAAGAGTCATTTAACGAGGTTTACAAATTACCCTGTTATTTAAGAGTCGAAAAAAAACATGGTATTGTGGTAAGTATTCAAAAAAGACCTTTAGCAGCAATTTCTCATTATAAGTATGATTATTGGCCAAATAATAGCCTAAAATATCTGAAAATAGAAATGTTAGATAGTAACAATAATATTATTTATGATTCTGAGATTTTTTTTAATGATAACGGAAAAATGGTCAAAGCAATCAGGAAGAATATAAAAACTGGGCAGTATTCTATTGAAAATATTATTCATCAGGATGATATTTATTCTATCGAAGAATATTATAATAATTCAGATATAAAAACTAATCGTGTGACTAATTATGAAAACACTTCTCGCGTAAAAAATGAGGTATTAAATAAAAACGGTAAAGTAATAAAAACCAATAGCGCCGAACCTGAAATATTCGATTTTGACAAAGATTTGGATGAGCCTTATCCTTACAATAAGCTAGTAATGAACGTCGAAAAGAGTAATGCATTACTGACCGATTCAATGTTTGAGCAAGGTATCAGTGATAATGCTAAGTACGACGAAGAAGCGCTTAAAAGAGCCAAGTATTTAGGTATTAAACCAAAGCAAGTTTACTATCATAAACTACCTTTCCCGAGTTTTATGGCTGAACGCTATAAGAATTTCCCGCATCAAGCACCTTTAACGCTAATTGAAGCCGAAAATCAATCACCTCAAGAAAAATACAGTGATTTAATAAAAGTTGAAATAGATAATAATTATCAATATAAGAAAATCGATAAAACCAAATGGCAACAAACGGCTATCTCTTTACCTTCAGCGCAACTTAAATCTCTCGAAAATGGTATTCACTTTTTTGTGATTAATGACAAAGGTCAATTAACACCGTTAAACAGTGTTGAAGAGGCAATAGCTCAACCTACTTATGTTCGTGTGGAAAAAGTCATGGGCAAAATTGTCTCAAAATTACAAAAAAACCGTGTGCAATGGTTAACAACCGAGTTTGATTACAAAAAGAACTCACCTATTCGAAGTAAATTAACTGTCATTGAAAGTCATATTGTGCCGAAGTTAGTGATAGAGTCAGAATATGAAAGTGGGCAATATTTACCTGTCTCACAAGTCATAAAAAATGCTCAAGGTAATATAATTCGAACGTTCAAAACGGTTAAAAAGAAAAATATTATCGCTATATTAGAAAGATTCAATGAACAAGGCGTTAAAACTAATCATATTGAGATATCCAAACAAAAAGATATTGAAAATCAATATTTTGATAATAAAGAGCATCCGCAACTTTATGATGAGTTACCATTTAATCCAGATGGATTTGAAATGATGCTATTTGAACATTTTAAAAAATAACAGTACAGATAAAACAATTTATTTGAGTTGAAGACACGATCGGCAGAGCGATTATAAATCGGAAATGGTAAGTTCCCAAATAAAAGAAATAGAGATAGAACAAAATTAATCAATAAACTACTAACTATTTCCCTAAAAACTAAACAATTATTGAAAAATAGCCAAGTAAAAAAACTGTATTGGAGAAAATATGCAGAAATTAGTG
The DNA here is from genome assembly GCF_016100565.1 of Gilliamella sp. M0364. Classification (NCBI taxonomy): domain Bacteria; kingdom Pseudomonadati; phylum Pseudomonadota; class Gammaproteobacteria; order Orbales; family Orbaceae; genus Gilliamella; species Gilliamella sp. M0364. The sequence continues at coordinate 2,445 of NZ_JACFSF010000016.1, forward strand.
AAAACATTCTTACTTCTTTTTTTAGTAGGGATTGGATCAACTCAATATGTGATTGCAAAGGTAAAAATGAACGAGCAACAAGCACCAATCGTCAAACAATTAAAAAAACAGGGAATTTTACCTAATAAAACTTATTACCAACTTGATTATTTGCCCGCTTTGGATAATGAAGATCGAATCCCTAATAAAACTTTATATCCATCATTATCTCATTTAGAAACCATCCCAGAGATGTATATAATGGCAATGCAGAGCATTGCACAAGTACAGTTAAATGAAAATTATCAATATAGCAAAGTATTGCGACTTAATCGAAATATTATCGAAGTTATCTACCCGACTGATTCATTTCAATCATTAGACGATGGCGTTTATTTTTATACCTTAGATGAAAATAAACAGTTACAACCAAAAGGGTCATTTAACGAGGTCTACAAATTACCTTGTTATTTAAGAGTCGAAAAAAAACACGGCATTGTGGTCAGTATTCAAAAAAGAGGCTTAGCATCCATCAGCCGTTATATTTATGATTATTGGCATAATACTAATCTGAAATATCTTAAAATAGAAAAATACGATACTAAAAATAATATTATTTATGATTCAGAGGTGTTTTTTGATGATAAAGGAGAGATGGTAAAAGCGATCAGGAAAAATACAAAAACCGGGCTATACTCTATCGAAAATATTATTCATCAAGGAGAGATCTACTCAATTAATGAATTCTTTGATAATGAAGGCAATATAACTAATCGTGTGACTAATTATGAGAACACTTCTCGCGTAAAAAATGAGGTATTAAATAAAAACGGTAAAGTAATAAAAACCAATAACGCCGAACCTGAAATATTCGATTTTGACAAAGATTTGGATGAATCTTACCCATATAATAAGCTAGTAATGAATGTCGAAAAGAGTAATGCATTACTGACTGATTCAATGTTTGAGCAAGGTATCCGTGATAATCCTAAGTACGATGAAGAAGCGCTTAAAAGAGTTC
>NZ_JACFSF010000017.1:0-2651 GCF_016100565.1 Gilliamella sp. M0364
GGTGATTACGTCCGAGTTAAGAGGGTTGGCGCGAACCCTCTTTACAATCTCCCGCGGCGACTACGCAAGTGGTCACGATGTGACTACCTTCCGCCTTCGTTCGGTCTTAACGCACCGGCTGTGATTTGTTCCTGACAAAACACCGCCTTGGCAAACATCCCTGTTTGCCATGCTAACCTCACTCAGTTGTCAGCACGTTGCGAATGTCGTGCCCAAAATCGCTTTTTATCGCCCTTAACACTATTTTTCTTATCCTCAGCTTCAATACCTAAGAACTAAGAAATAATAGCTAATAAGTATCAGGATAGACACAGAGTACGTATCCCTCGCGGGGAGGCTCTCCGCGGCCGCTGTTAGGCTCTTCATGCACCGAACCATCATCCGTGTAAACCCCAAAAACCCCAGCTAGTCGATCATTCAGAGGTCGACCATTATACTCTCTCGTCGGATAGTTGTAGCGGAAACCGGTATTAGCGTAACTGTTCACCCTCCCCCATTCCGTGAAAAATCCTGCACCAATGTGACGCCGGTACTCATTAACAGGTGACGATGGCGTTGCACTATGGCAGTAGTTAGGATATGGATTAACTCCCCGACAAGACGCATTTGTTAAATCTTTAACTATAATCCTACGATATCCCATATAATCACACCAAGATGAAATACCAAGCGACTCCTCCTGACGACCACGATTAATAAACCACTGCTTTAACACAAATCCATATTTGACCACCGCATTACCACTGCTATCACGACCCACTAACTCAAATACCTGCGGTAAAGATGGTTTGTGGATTCCAATTGGATAATCTACTTGCTGTTGCCATTCTGTAGCATAAGGACCCGTTAGGGTGACTTTAACGCTGGTACTTGTTGAATCGGTCATCGTTGCAGTAATTTTTTCATGAGAAACCGGAGCCCAAGATAAGGCCTGACTACTACCACCAATATCTAAATAAAAATATAAATTATTAGCACCCGTAGTCGGGAAGTTTAAACCATAAGACGACGGCGTAACTGACTGTGGTAGAAAACCCTTATCAGGGTTCCATATGTCAGCAGAAAGACCTTTCCATGAAGAGCCAGAGTTTCTTCTGTCTCCTAGGTCAGGTCTTGCAAAACAAATCACTGGCGATGCCTTAGGATTAATATAATAAGTGGCATTACCTGCCGTAAAACGACTTTCATTAGGTACACCATAACGTGTTTTTAATGTACCTTGAGTATTTGATAAGGTTAATTTATATGGCGCTTTACAAATAGTCAGTACTTCATTACGGGCAACAGGATGATTGAAGTTATCAACAATAGATAAATTTAAACTACCGGTAGCGGTGATACCATCAATCCCCTGACCATCGCCATCATCATCTCCCCAATAATTATACGGTGTGCCAATAAGTGAGCTTAATGCAATAGAATCAGTATCCGTTGGTACTAACATACCAATATCATTAAAACTCTGACCAACAACAGGTAAAACGATAGGATTTCTTTCTGAATTATTGGTTGTCGGAGTAAATGTTCTTCCATCTGAAAGCGATATCCCGAGTAGCGCTGCGGTATTTGTTACCCGGGTACGACCACCATCAAAGGTTAAATAAGGAGCTGAGCCATAAATAATATTGGTCGTTTTTGTGGTTAATGCATAATTAGCAAAAGAGATAGATTGTAAAACAACCATGGTTAATACCAAAACCATCTGCCGGGATAAATAGGCTAAACCAAGAAATTTTGAAAAATTTTGCCGGAATTTCGGAAATTTCGGAAATTTTGGAAATTGTCGAAATAATAAACTGCGGTGAAATAATAAACGGTATGAGCTTAACTTTAGAGAGGTGAAATTATAGGTTGGGCAGGTTGCGTGTTGCGTGTTGAAAATTATAATCCATATCAGATATCCTTGTCAATCCAATTTTATGATTTATTTAAAATTTTAAGCCTAATGGCATAAAATTTATCCATTCGTATAAATATGCTATAAAAGTATAGTGATTGCAAAAAACCATGCAACTTTTTTTGACGGTTTTATTGTTAACTTTTGTAAAGGTGAATGTAATATTACGCTTTAATTACGCCCTTAAAACCTATTTCGGAGAAACTTGGACGGGATTTTGGCTTTAAAAACCCCTCTCCTCAAAATTTTTTGGTTGTTTGAGTTTCGGACGTTTGTTGTTCTGCGATTATTTCTATACGGCGATTACGTCCGAGTTAAGAGGGTTGGCGTGAACCCTCTTTACAATCTCCCGCGGCGACCACGCAAGTGGTCACGATGTGACTGCCTTCCGCCTTCGTTCGCTGTTAACGCACCGGCTGTGATTTGTTCCTGACAAAGCACCGCCTTGGCAAACATCCCTGTTTGCCATGCTAACCTCTCTCAGTTGTCAGCACATTGCGAATGTCGCTAAATTAAATACACCAAACTTATTTGCCAAAATAAACTTTTATTATTGGAACTAGCTGATGCTATAACTGACGTTAGCGATTTATTGGATGGATTTTGGCTTTAAAAACCCCTTTCCTCAAAATTTTTTGGTTGTTTGAGTTTCGGACGTTTTGTTGTTTTGTGGTTATTTCTATACGGTGATTACGTCCGAGTTAAGAGGGTTGGCGCCAACCCTCTTTACAATCTCCCGCGGCGACCACGCAAG
>NZ_JACFSF010000001.1:0-315182 GCF_016100565.1 Gilliamella sp. M0364
CGTGACCACTTGCGTGGTCGCCGCGGGAGATTGTAAAGAGGGTTCGCGCCAACCCTCTTAACTCGGACGTAATCACCGTATAGAATTAGCCGCAAAACAACAAAACGTCCGAAACTCAAAGAATAAAAAATTTTGAGGAAAGGGGTTTTTAAAGCCTAAAAATCCCTCTAAAGTTTCTTCGAAATAGGTTTTAAGGGCGTAATTAAGACGTAATATTACATTAACTTTTACAAAAGTTAACAATTAAACCGTCTAAAAAAGTTGCATGGTTTTTCCCAATCACTATACTTTTATAGCATATCGATATAAATGAATAAATTTTATACCGCTGGAGCTGAATCTTTAAATAAATAATTAAATTAAATTGACAAGGATATCGGGTATGAATTATAATTTCCAACATGTAACCTACCAAACCTGTAATTTAAATTCCTTAAAATTAAGCTTAGATAGTTTATTTCTTCACTGTGGTTTATTTTTTCAGCAATTTCGACAAAATTTCTCAAATCTCCTTGGTTTAGCCTTTTTATCTCGACAGATTGTTTTCGCATTAACCGTGGTTGTTTTACTGTTTATCTCTTTTTCTAATCATGCGTTAACCGCTAAAACGATCTATATTATTCAAGGTTCAGCGCCTTATTTAACTTTCGACGGTGGTCAAACCCGAGCGACAAATACCGAAGCGCTACTCGGGATATACCTTTCTGATGGAAGAACATTTACTTCCACAACCCATGCTTCGTGGCGTGATCCTATCGTTTTACCTGTTGCTGGTCAGAGTTTTGCAGATATTGGTATGTTTGTACCAACGGATACTAATTTTATTGAATTAAGTTCACTTATTGGCCCGCCCTATAATTATTGGGGGGATGATGATGGCGATGGCCAAGGAGTTAATGGTGTCATCGCTACCGGTAGTTTAAGGTTATCTATTGTCGATAAAAATAATCGGCTTGTATCACGCAATACCGTGTTAACAATTTGTAATGCTCCTTATAGATTAACCTTATCTAATACTGAAGGTACATTAAAAACACGTTATGGTGTACCTAACGAAAGTCTTTTTAGTGCAAATTTTTATGAACGTCAGATCACTTATTATATTAATCCTAAGGCAACGCCAGTAGTTTGTTTTGCAAAACCTAGCTTGATATTCGGAGGTACAGATTATTCTCCTGATAATTATGCTGGCCCTGCTAACATATGGGATATTTATGATGGGTTTCGTGTTCAGTCAGTTACGCCATCGTCTTATGGTTTAAACTTTCCGACTACAGGTGCGAATAAATTGAGTTTTATTTTAGATATAGGTGGGAATCAAAAGAACTTATATTGGGAGCCCGTTTCGCATGGTGGTATTACGGCGACGATGACATCTGCAACGAACACTAGTGTTCGTGTCACTTTAACTGGTCCGGCTGTTACCGACGCTTCGCAATGGGAATCAGACAATCCAACTCGTATCGATAGGATATCTTTACCACAGGTATTTGAGTTAGTTGGTCGTGATAGCTTGGGTAATGTCATCGTCAAGTATGGTTTTGTGTTACAGCAGTGGTTCGTTAGTCGTGGTCCTCGTGTTGACACTAATTCAAGTACAACATCGTGGTGTAGAAAAATTGGTGATTATCGGCTGCCTAAGGTAATGGATTTAACCAACGCGACTTGTCAGTCTGAAAGGGACACTTGTAACGGTGCTGTCGGTGCTACACCATCGTCATCTAGTAATAATTACCGACGTCGAATTGGCGCCGGATTCTTCACGGAGTGGGGGAGCATGGGGGACTACAGTAACACATCTTTCTACCGCTGGAATTATTGGACGGCTGATAAAAAAGATAATACCCACTTTCAGGTTAACGCGTACAATGGTCAAGTATTTAGCTTCCCAGGTAGAGACGCGTACGGGATGTGCGTCTATCCTTAGTACTTATTTATTAGTTCTTAGCCTTGGGTTGTAGAGTTAGATATATGAAAAAACGTTAGGACGTTAAAGAATAATTGCTTAGCTAAGGAAGCAGGCTGACAAAGTGTGCGATAAACAACGATTTTGTGGCGCGACATTAGCAATGTACTGACAACTGAGAGAGTTTAGCATGGCAAACAGGGATGTTTGGTAAGGCTGTGTTTTGTCAGGAACAAATCACCGCCGGTGCGTTAAAAGCGAACGAAGGTGGAAGGCAGTCACATCGTGACCACTTGCGTGGTCGCCGCGGGAGATGGTAAAGAGGGTTCTCGCCAACCCTCTTTACTCGGACGTAATCGCCGAATAGAAATAACCGCAAAACAGCAAACGACCGAAACTCAAAGAACCAAAAAAATTTGAGGAAAGGGGGTTTTGAAACTTAAATTCCTACTTATTGCTAACCCTTTTTTTTAACTTAAAATAAAGTTCTTAAAAATCAATACGTTGAAAAATGACTCAAAAAAAGGGTTTTTAATAGTAAAATTGCGCTTTGCCTTTTTACCAACAACATTTATAGTATATCCGGCTCTAGTTCACTGCCGTATAGGTAGCTTAGAAAATCTGGCGCCAGTTGCTAAACAAATTTTAACAGTTCACTGCCGTATAGGTAGCTTAGAAATTGAAACAACATAAATAAACCGCCGAATGTTATTCACTACCGTGTAGGTAGATTTAAATTTTAAGCCATTACATTATGTTGACGAAAAAGATTGAAGATCATGTCAAATATGCCTTTTTGACAAGGATATTTATGTTCTAAAACAATTAATAGATAATGTATAAATACTTAACGTCAAAAAACTAGTCACGTAATGACCAGCTAGTTTCGCTGTCGATGGCGAAAACTAGTGGGGTGTATAATCCCTTATCCAAAGAAATATCCTTTGTACTAAAATCCCCTCAGAAATTATTTAAACCTCTAAACGTTAGTGAGCTAAAACAATTCAGTGTGACAAAAAGTTGAGAAAAAGAGAGCATGAAATCTTTGATATTGCTAATCATCAGCCCATCGCATATATTACATAAAATATTTACGTCTCTAAAAAGAATAGTCATGACACAAAATATCGATTTAAACGAAATAGATAAGTTTGCAAAACTAGCTTCGCAATGGTGGGATCCCAATGGTCAATGCAAACCATTGCATATTATTAATCCATTACGCGTGGATTATATAAAACAACAATCCGGTGATCTAAATGGAAAACATGTATTAGATGTTGGCTGTGGCGGTGGTATTTTGTCAGAGAGTCTAGCTAAACTAGCTGCTAATGTAACTGCAATTGATCTTGCTGAAGAATCATTAGCAGTGGCAAAATTACATGCCGAGCAAAATGGCTTAGATATAAACTACCAGAATCAAACCGTAGAGCAGCATGCTGAACAATTCCCCGCACACTATGATGTTATTACTTGTATGGAAATGTTAGAACATGTTCCAGACCCGTTTTCAATCATTCAGGCTTGTGCGAAATTGCTTAAGCCTAATGGACAACTCTATTTATCGACCATTAATCGTAATCATAAAGCAAAATTAATGTTGATTTATGGCGCGGAATATATTGCACGCTTAGTGCCGAAAGGTACTCATGATTTTAATCGCTTTATTCGTCCTTCTGAATTAATGACTTGGGTTGAACACGCTAATTTGACTGTCAAAGGAATAATTGGTATGGAGTATCATTTGCTCAGTAATCAATTTCGCTTAGGTAAAAACGTTGATGTCAATTACATCTTAATGGCACAAAAAAGCGATGGCGAGTAACAGAGATTAGTTTGCGCTATACTTATCTGCTGAAATATAAATATAAAATTTTACTGGTCTTTTATATTAAAAGTGAGTAGAATACATCGGCAATATTTTATCAACAATTCAACTCAATGGTGAATATTGTCATGTCTCGTATAGTTAAAGAAGCCCTCACGTTCGATGATGTTTTATTAGTTCCAGCCCATTCAACTGTTTTACCTAACACTGCTGATATTACAACTCAACTGACGCAAACCATTAAATTAAATATTCCAATGTTATCTGCGGCAATGGATACCGTTACCGAAGCCGAACTTGCTATTGCTCTTGCTCAAGAAGGTGGCATTGGTTTTATTCATAAAAATATGCCAATTGAAGTTCAGGCAGAACATGTAAAGCGCGTTAAAAAACATGAAAGCGGCATAGTACAAGACCCAGTATCGGTACTACCAACGGCGAGTATTAAACAAGTGATTGACCTAGCTAAAGAGTATGGTTTTGCCGGCTTTCCAGTTGTAACTGAATCGCAAGAATTGGTTGGTATTATTACTGCTCGTGATGTTCGATTTGCTACTGATTTATCACTATCTGTTACAGCGGTGATGACGCCTAAAGAACGCTTAGTTACTGTTAAAGAAGGTGAATTTCGGGAAAGTGTTTTGAAAAAAATGCATGAACACCGTGTTGAAAAAGTATTAGTTGTTGATGATCGTTTCCACTTAAAAGGCATGATAACAGTCAAAGACTACAATAAAGCCGAGCAAAAACCAAATGCTTGTAAAGATGAAAAAGGTCGTTTACGAGTGGGCGCTGCTGTTGGCGCAGGAGCAGGTAATGAAGAACGTATTGCTGCATTGGTAGAAGCTGGTGTTGATGTATTACTTATCGATTCATCACATGGTCATTCAGAAGGTGTTCTTGAACGTATTCGCCAAACAAGACAAGCTTATCCAAACTTGCAAATTGTTGGTGGTAATGTGGCAACCGGTGAAGGTGCTAAAGCTCTTATTGATGCCGGAGTAAGCGCAGTCAAAGTCGGTATTGGACCAGGCTCAATTTGTACTACACGTATTGTTACTGGGGTAGGAGTACCACAAATTAGTGCGATTATGGATGCTGTTGAGGTAGCTAAACAGCATAATATTCCTGTTATTGCTGATGGCGGTATTCGTTTTTCAGGTGATATCGCTAAAGCAATTGCCGCTGGTGCATCTTGTGTTATGGTTGGTTCAATGTTTGCTGGTACTGAAGAAGCACCCGGCGAAATTGAATTATTCCAAGGTCGTGCCTATAAATCTTATCGTGGTATGGGATCATTAGGGGCAATGGCAAAAGGATCATCTGATCGTTATTTCCAATCTGATAATGCTGCTGACAAGTTAGTACCAGAAGGTATTGAAGGTCGAATTGCATATAAAGGCTTATTAAAAGAAATTATCCATCAACAAATGGGTGGTTTACGTTCATGTATGGGATTAACTGGCTGTGGAACTATCGATGAACTTCGCACTAAATCGAAGTTTTATCGCATAACTGGTGCGGGTATGAAAGAGAGTCATGTTCATGATGTTCTTATCACCAAAGAGCCACCTAACTATCGAGCTGGCTAATAAGTATGATTTAGAAGGGATTGAATACAATCCCTTTTTTTATTTATATCATTTGCATTCTGAAAATCTTAGGCGTATTTTTTTAAGAATTAAAACTATGCTTTAATAACCTAACTTAATAATAATATTTACAAAATTTAACAAATAAACAATTAAATACTATTGCTTAGATTTTTTTTATGACTATACTTCGAGTGTTTATAATAAACAATATTCGACGGATATTTAGCCGATAAAAATAAAATAAAACCAAAAAAATCATAGAATTACTTGACAGGAACGTCAAAATGCATTATAATTTACAACACCAAACACCAAACACCAAACCTGCCCAACTTCTCTTTTAAATTCGGTTAATTTAAATAATAAACTTATTTCTTTTCTTTTATTCATATTATGTTTTTTATTCATTAGTCAAAAAAGTCAAGCCATCACAACACATACCATAAATACTATTATCGGTAATAAACCGAGCGTTATTAATATAGAAGCTGCTGCCAAAAAACATGGCTTTACCTTAAATGGTGTTTTTTATAGTTCAAGTTCACATAATTTAAGTGATACGGATATCAATATATTTGAGGGTTTTACACAATTAAGTGATTTTATTATTAAAGACTATACTGTGGATGATTTAGATATTTCATCTAATTACGATGATGCTGACGGTGATAGCATCCGTAATAATATGCCATTTACCGTCGAACAGACGATTTATCATTGGTTTGATAATTATGGAGTGGAAATTCCTGATATTGATAAACATAATATAATAGGTTGTGCAAATTATGCCTTGCCTTTAACATTATCAATAGAAACTTTAGTAAAAACTTATTCTGAATATGGTAACCCGAATGAAAGTGAGGCAGTAACGATAACTAAACTATATAAAATCGCACCTATAGGTGATATATGTTATCTGAAGCCAAATTCAACTAAAGTTTTACCTTTAAAACAATGGCGTGGTGGTGATGCTCAAGGGACTCTGTATCCATGGCATACAGGTCCAATAAAACCAGATCCCGAAAATGGTGGTGGTTATAATGAAGATTTTATTGTTGATAAGGGTTTCAGAGCTAAGCCAATTGTTTCAAATAAACACTTTCCAACAACAGGTTTCCCAGGTGCTCAATTTCAATTAATAATGGATTATCCTCCCGATAATTATATCTATAGTGTACTAGTTAATCCTGGCAATGTAGCAACCGTAGATGAAACAGGTAATGTTCTTTTAAAATCTAAACCACCAGCAAGTAATGGTGATATTGTTATCCGAGCAACATTGAAGTTATCTCCTAATCAGCATTTTGATTATAAATTTAATCCGACATCCATTTGGATAGAACCTCAGGATGTAGGTAATCATACTTGGCAGGATGCCTTTAACCAATTTTGTGGAGGAGTTAATGGATTTCCATCCCGTAAAGATTATTCAAACTCACCTATAGTGAACGCAGGCCCAAATTGGCAACACAATGGTAAATGGAATTTTTCTACTCGGGCAATTAATCAAGGACTTTATCCTGAATGGGGGTATATAACGCGTCATACTTATCCAAATTCAAAATGGGAGTGGGATGACACTGCTTATTTTACTAAAGAGCCTAATAATGAAACGCAATACTTTATTGCTTATTTACATGATGGTGGAATATTACCTGTACCTCGTCCACCCGATGATTTACGAGGAAATGATGTTGCATCTATAGCTTGTTTAAAATAACATTTTGTTAAACTGAGTTATGATTTATCTACATCAACGCTTGACTGAATCCGTTTGACTTAAGTTGAGGCCTTTGACTTTTATTGGAATCGTTGGGAAATGGTAGCGCTAGGAAATTGTGAAATGTAATAGCATTTGTTAAACAATGAACTAACGCTACGCTGTAAAACAACAGAATTGATTATCGATGACTTTTCGGAAAGTATTTTTAATCTATAATTTGTTATTTTTTGTGATGACATAGATAGCTTATAGTTTAAAAGAACAGATTGAATCTTATCAAAATATATCTAATAACCCATATCTCAATAGAACTAGCCACCAAACTAACTACAAAACAACAAAACGTCCGAAACTCAAACAACCAAAAAAATTTGAGGAACGGGGTTTTTTGAAATCAAAATAGGGCTAAAAATAGGAGGTAAGGTTTTGGTGTGTTGGTACTTTTATTATTAATGTCTTGATTTTGAAGTATAATTTTTCATCAAACTTTACAAAAATTAACAATTAAACCGCCAAAAATAGTTGCATGGTTTTTTCCAATCACTATACTTTCAAACTTTATTTTTATAAAAGGATAACTTTTATAATTTTTGGTATAAAAGTATAAATTAATCATTAGTTTAATTGACAAGGACGTCAATATGCATTATAATCTTGCAACACATAACACCTGCTCAACCTATAATTTAATCTTTTTAAAGTTAAGTTCGTATCGTTTATTACTTAACGGTAGTTTGTTTTTTAAGCAAATTCGGCAAAATTTTTCAAAATTTCTTAGTTTAGCCTTTTTATCTCGGCCGATGGTTTTGGTATTAACCGTAGTTGTTTTACTTTCTATTTCTTTCGCTAATCATGCATTAACCGCTCAAACGACCAATATTATTTATGGTAATGCGCCATATTTAACGTTTGATGGTGGTCTTACACGCGTGACAAACACCAAAGCTCTACTTGGGATATCCCTTTCTAATGGAGATAAATATACTCCCGCAACTAATAATTCAAAAGATAATCCTATCGTTTTACCTGTTGCGGGTCAGAGTTTTGCTGATATCGATATGTTGGTGCCAACTGATACTGATTCTATTGCATTAAATTTACTTATCGGAGCACCTTATAATTATTGGGGTGATGATGATGGTGATGGTCAAGACCCTGATGGTATAACTGTTACAGGTAGTTTAAATTTATCTATTATTGATAGATTCAATAATCCTGTCACACGTAATACAGTGCTAACCATTTGTAATGGACCTTATAAGGTGAAATTGGCTAGTACCAACGGCACTTTATCTACCCGTTATGGCGTTCCTAAAGGTAGCGATTTTAATGCTAGTAATGCGACATATTATATTAATCCTAAGGCACCACCAGAGGTCTGTTTTGCAAAGCCGAACTTGCGATTAGGTACTCTTGTTAGAGTAACGGATTACCGAGGTCCTGCTACAATGTGGAATGAAAAGATGGGGTTCATTACACAGTCGAAAAATCCTTCGTCTTATGATTTGAATTTCCCTACTACAGGGGCCCATAATTTATACTTTGATCTAGATATAGGAGGTAATTATCGAGAATTATCTTGGCAGCCAGTTTCTCATGGTGGTATTACAGCTACTATGACGGAAGCAACAAATAAAAGTGTGCGGGTTAGCCTAAAGGGTCCATTTGCTAAAGATGAGCAATTGGATTCAAGTAATCCAAGTAGTTTGGAAACTATACTCAATCCGACATTACCACAGACATTTGAGTTAGTTGGTCGAGACAGTCAAAGTGGGGAAGAAGTCGTCAAATACGGTTTCCAGTTAAAGCAGTGGTTTGTCAATCGTGGAACTGAATCTTATACTAATAAAAGTGTATCGTCTTGGTGTAGTGATATTGGATACCGTATGCCTAAGGTCAAGGATTTGACTAACGCGATTTGTCAGGGGGTTAATACAGGTGGCAACATATGCAAGGGTGCAGTTGGTGCGACACCTTCATCAACTGGTAATCATTATCAGCGTAGAATTGGTGCCGGTTTCTTTTCGGAGTGGGGCGACTTAAAGGACTACGCTGATGCTGGTTTCAGATTCGGCTATTGGACTAGCGACCCTGGCCAAGCTAGTAATTATACTGAGTTTATCGTTTACGCCTATAGTGGCTACGCATCTAGTGGCTTTATATCCAATGGAGGTGATACTCGTTTTGGAGTTTGTGCCGCAGCACCTTTAAAGGATGATTAATTCAATAACCAAGCGAATTATGACGTGGATGGCTAAAGCAATGTTATGGCAACAACCATCCGCCCCAGCTGGGGCGGGGTTATTTTTGAGGCTTGGGATTTTTAAGATAAAAATTTTGAGGAACGGGGTTTTTGGGAAAGAAAAACCAGATGATTGTGCTATGATTTAGAGCATTATTCATCTGGTTTTATATTCAATAGATTAATTGTTTAATCTACTTTTTTATTTTATCGCTTTAGCGACAATTTGTTGTGCTTCTTGTTGTAAGGTTGCTAAATGCTCGTTACTTATAAAGCTTTCCGCATAAATTTTATAGGCATCTTCAGTACCAGACGGACGAGCGGCAAACCAACCGTTTTGCGTGATAACTTTTAAACCACCGATTGGTGCGTTATTCGCTGGTGCAGTAGTTAGGCATTGGGTAATTTCCTCACCGGCTAGTTTATTTGTAGTTAATTGGCTGGCATCGAGTTTGGCTAATTTTTGTTTTTCAGTAAATGATGCAGGCGCTTGAATTCGACCATAATAAGAAACACCAAATTTAGCTTCAAGCGCTTGGTATTGCTCTTGTGGGTTTTTGCCAGTTTTTGCTGTCATTTCAGCCGCTAATAGGCATAAGATGATACCATCTTTATCCGTTGCCCAAACTTTGCCATTAGTTCTTAAGAATGATCCGCCAGCGCTTTCTTCACCAGCAAAACCTAGTTTACCGTGATAAAGTCCATCAGCATACCATTTAAAACCGACAGGATATTCAAGATATTTTTTGTTTAAGCTATTAGCTACACGGTCGATCATTGAGCTAGTGACTAGCGTTTTACCAATAGCGATATTTTGATGCCACTGTGGACGATTTTGAAATAAATAGTTTACGCAAGTTGAAAGGTAAGCATTTGGGTTCATTAATCCTTTCGGTGTGACAATGCCGTGACGGTCAGCATCAGTATCGTTACCAAAAGCTAAATCAAATTTATCTTTAAGGTTTAATAAACCGGCCATCGCCCAGCGACTTGAACAGTCCATACGGATCACTTGATCATGATCAAGATGCATAAAGCTAAATGTTGGGTCAATTTTATTATTGACGATTTCAAGGTTTATGCCGTACTTTTCAGCAATACGAGGCCAATAGGTAATACATGCACCGCCAAGGGGATCAACTCCAATTTTTAGCGATGATGACTTGATTAATGATAGATCTAAAATATTTTCAAGATCGTTGACATAATCAGTTTCATATTCTTTAGTATGTACAAAGTCTGATTTTAGCGCTTTTTCTAAGCTGACACGTTTAACGCCATTAAGGTTGTTTCTTAGCAGTTCATTAGCACGGTTTTCGATTTGTTTGGTAATATCAGTATCGGCAGGACCACCATTAGTTGGATTGTATTTTATACCGCCATCTTCAGGTGGATTATGTGAAGGGGTAATTACAATACCATCAGCTAATTGAGATTGTTTATCCTGATTATAAGTCAATATCGCATGCGATATTACTGGTGTTGGTGTGTACCCCCAATTTTGTGCTATAACCACGGTTTGTTCATTAGCCACAAAGACTTCAAGCACTGATTTTAATGCAAGTTCAGATAAAGCATGAGTATCTTGGCCAATAAAACATGGTCCAGTGATATTGTTTGTTTTGCGATACTCGGCTACCGCTTGGGCAATTGCTAATATGTGTGCTTCGTTGAAGGTGGCTTTATTTGAGCTGCCACGATGACCTGATGTACCAAAAATAACTAATTGGCTAGCATTATCAACATCTGGTTGAATTTGATAATAGTTATTTTGTAATGTTTGGATATTAATTAGGTCAGATGGTTGAGCTAATAATCCCGCACGGCTTGACTTAGCCATTTTTTACTCCTCTTTCATAACTTTATTTTAATATTCACTTTTATAATCATTATGTTAGTGAATTGTTATATAGTCTACGGTAAAAAGGCATGGATAACTTGATTAATCATGCTTTCTGAAATACCCATGTCACTCATAATCGATTCAATAATATATAGTTTTCGCGCTGTATTCGTATTACTAATTACCCAATATGGGGTACCAACAATTTCTCTTGGTTTGGTGTTTTTTCCCGAAGTTTCTAAGGATTGTTTGTCTTTAGCTAGGTATTGCCGTTTACTGCCATGTAGTGACGTTGCTGCAATTGAAAATAGTGCCGGGTTGTAGTTATATAGCGCGCCAAGTAGTAATAAAAAACGGCTTATGATCGATTTTTCATTTGAGAAAGTGTCGCTAGTAAGGAGATCATTAAAAATTGGGTAATGATTTTGTTTGGCTAATATAGGATCAGCTTTAGTCATTTCAGGTTGGTTAAAGTTTAATAAACGTCGCAAAATACTTGATGCATCTTCACCAATATGTTTAGTTTGACCTGCAATAAATTGATAAAGTTCTTCGTCGATTTCGATAGTTTTCATTCTGTTACTTTGCCTATTAAATTATTGTACTGGACAACCATTAACTGGAATGGTGTCAAAATTTAAACTTTTAGTTGGTCTGTCTTGTAAACAATCTGGTTTAGATTGATGTGTGACGGTTTCATTTTTTATCGTCGTTTGCTGATTTTCATCATGACAGGCCGTTATCATAACTGATAATAGTAAAGGAAAAAATAACCGTTTCATGTACTTATTGTATGGTAGATTA
Organism: Gilliamella sp. M0364; assembly: GCF_016100565.1. Lineage (NCBI taxonomy): Bacteria > Pseudomonadati > Pseudomonadota > Gammaproteobacteria > Orbales > Orbaceae > Gilliamella > Gilliamella sp. M0364. Next base: position 11,942 of record NZ_JACFSF010000001.1, read on the forward strand.
ACAATTGAGCTGAGTATAACTCAAGTTAGCCAAAAATTGTATTATCTAATGATAAAATAATGAAAATGATATTGTTGTTTTTCAAAAAGAATATTATTCTAAACAAGGTATAAAAATATACTCAAATTATATGAGGAATAAATTATGAAAAAAATCGTCACATTAACTATTCTAGCAGCAATTTTATCTGGATGTAGTAATAGTGATATCTATTCTGGCGATGTTTATACAGCAGACCAAGCAAAACAAGTTCAGCAAGTAAGTTATGGTACAGTTGTATCGGTAAGGGCAGTTAAGATTCAAGCAAATTCAAATGGTAAAGACGGTGGAAATGTTGCTGGTCCTTTAGGTGGCGCGGTAATTGGTGGCGTTTTAGGTAATACAATAGGTAATGGTACTGGTCAAATCTTAGCCGCAGCAACAGGTGCTATTGGTGGTGCGATTTTAGGCGATGCGATTGAAAACAAGTCTAGTCAAGCTGATGCAGTTGAGTTAGAAATTAAACCAGAAAATGGTTCTAACTTTGTTATCGTTCAAAAAGGTGATGTTAAACAGTTTTATGCTGGTCAAAATGTTAAATTAATTACTAATGGTCAACGTATCAATGCCGCACCAAGATATAGTGGTAAATAATATCTGAGCTATTTCAAATCTATCATTCAAATCTTGTTAGTTTTATCTGAATTTGCTTTCACTTATACTTGTTATCAGTGAAAGCTTTTTTCTATTTTAATTATCTTATTTGCTATTTTATCCTCATCAGCTAATTGATTATTTTGTCGACATAAAAATTTGCCTGTCTAATCACAAATCGCTAAACTCAAACTAAATGTTTTAATAGAAATAAGGAACTATATAGTAATGCGTATATTACATACAATGATCCGAGTCGGGGATTTAAAACGATCAATTGATTTCTATTCTCGAGTTATGGGAATGACACTACTTCGAACCAGTGAAAACCCGGAATATCAATATTCACTGGCTTTTGTCGGTTATGGTGATGAGTCAACCAATTCAGTAATTGAATTAACTTATAATTGGGGAACTGAAAAATATGATCACGGTACTGCTTTTGGTCATATTGCTATTGGTGTTGATGATGTTGCTAAAATGTGTGAGGATGTTCGTCAAGCTGGTGGTCGAGTTACCCGTGAAGCAGGTCCAGTTAAAGGTGGTAAAACGATTATTGCTTTTATTGAAGATCCCGATGGTTATAAAATAGAGTTAATTCAAAATAGCCAAGCGACTAAAGCATTAGGCAATTAATTCAGTTATTTTAATTTTTACTATCGCCGAGTGATCGGCGATATTGGTTATTAAAATTTAGTTAATATTTGGCCGCCAATAGATCGGTTAATAGTTGGTGATGGGCTATGGCTTGTTTGCTTTGTTCAAGACTAGCACTAGTCATAATGGCATTTAATGCAGTTAATGATTCATCAAAATCATCGTTGATAATTACATAATCATATTCATTGTAATGTGAAATTTCAGATTGAGCTTTATGCATTCTTTTGCTGATCACCTGAGCATCATCTTGACCACGTTTGATGAGTCGATTTTCAAGTTCTTTGAGTGATGGCGGTAAGATAAAAATACTTTTTGATTCAGGCATTTGTTGTCTAACTTGTTCGGCACCTTGCCAGTCAATATCTAAAAAAACATTAATACCTTGCAATAGAGATTGCTCAATTTCGGCTTTAGATGTTCCATAATAGTGATCGAATACATGGGCATATTCGACGAAAGCGTTCTGCTTAATTAATGATTCAAACTCTTGATTATCAACAAAATAGTAATGTTCACCTTGTTGTTCACCAGGTCTTGGTTTTCTTGTCGTATGAGAAATTGAAACTTTTGCTGGATGGTGGTTTTTTTGTGCTAAATAGGCACGAATAAGACTTGATTTACCAGCACCACTTGGCGCTGAGATAATGAATAAAGTACCCGTATACATAAATAATATTACCGTTTTTTAATAAGATAATGAGTGATTTTTATTGTCACAAAGAGTCGATAGGCGCTATTATAGCAAAATTTGCTTATTGTATGTGGCTTATTGTTATATATAGATTTTATTATTAGCGATCAATCATATAACGAATAATACGGCAGTGAAATTGAATCAACATTATTACAATTATTAAATATATTAGATAGCAGTTTATGTCATTAAGGAAAGGAAAATGTCTTTAACATTTAAAGATGGTGTACATGCGTGTATTCCAACTTTATTGGGTTATATTGGAATAGGTATTGCCGCTGGTGTTGTGGGTAAAGCGTCTAACTTATCGGTATTAGAAGTGACACTCATGGCAATTATTATTTATGCGGGCGCATCACAATTTATCATCACCGGTTTAATGATGGTAGCAACGCCAATATCTGCGGTTATTTTCACGGTGTTTTTAGTTAATTCGCGGCATTTTTTGATGAGTATGGCGACTGCGCCGGCATTTCGTCGTTTCTCATTATTGAATAATATTGGTATTGGCAGTCTATTAACTGATGAAAGTTTTGCGGTTGCCATGAATGCTATTGCTAATAAACAACCCGTAAATCCAGCCTGGATGCATGGCCTAAATTTAACCGCTTATGCTGCTTGGATTCTATCATGTTTAGTTGGGGCATTGATTGGTGAATGGTTACCCAATCCAGCACAATTTGGATTAGATTATGCTTTAGTGGCGATGTTTATTGGTTTACTTTATTTACAGCTAACAGCTGATAAATCTAAAACACTTTTAAATCGTGTTATTGTAATTTTGACAGTCAGTGTAATATTGATTTTTTTATTACGTTTTGTCTCATCCGAGATGGCGATATTATTTAGTACTTTTGCCGGTTGCTTTATGGGGATTATTGTGGAGCGTAAAGCATGAGTATTTATAGTCTATTAATCATTTTGGGTAGTGGTTTGGTGACTTGGTTACCTCGGGTTATCCCTTTCTTATTAGTCAGAAAATTGCAATTGCCTGAAGTGGTAATTCGTTTTTTATCCTATGTACCTATTTGTATCTTAACCGCACTATTTGTCGAGAATCTCTTTATAGTTAAACAAGGTGAATTTCCTAGTCTTAATTTTGAATATTGCTTAGCTGCGCTGCCAACTATTGGTGTTGCTGTTTTGACTCGCAACTTAATGTGGGTGGTTATTGCTGGAATGAGTAGTATGGCATTAATTCGCTATTTTATTATCTAAACAGATTATCTATTCAAACAAAAACAGGGCAATTGCCCTGTTTACTATTTAATATTTTTTAGGTTCTTTCTTTTTGTTGTAATTTTAGAATACTTTTATTCAACTTTTCCGCTTCGGTTGTTTGGCCTAATTGATTTAAATAGTTGGCCATTGCTTTTTGGTTGGCTAGGTTATTAACAATAACTTTTGGTTGTTGTTTCCACCATTTTATCAAAGCAAGTGGATCACTATTGGTTGATAATTGTTTGATACGGCCAATATAGGCTGCTTGTCTAAACTGATCAAGTTGAGAGTCTGGATAAGCTTTAGTTTTATACATGATTGGTAATAAATCAATAACTGATTGATAATCTTCCGTTTCATAATAGAGTTGATCGGCTAATCTCAATATTTCAACATTACGCGGTTTTTCGTTTAATAATTTTTCAATTGTGATTTTAGCTGCACTGTATTCATGATTTTTGAGTTGTAGACGAATTTGTACCAGTTGAAAAGCAAATAACTCTTTTGGTTGGCAACATTTTGCCGCTTCGGCTAAAGATTGATTGGCGGCGATTAATTGGTCTGCATCAATTTGTGCTTGAGCTGCAAGTAAATAAGATAAAGTAGAGCTTTTTGCACCTTTGGCACTTTTCATAAATAGTTTAGCGGCTTGTTGATAATCACCTTGTAAAAGGTAAAATTGTGCTTGTTCAACACGTTTAATTGATTTCTTCGGTGATTTTAATCTTAACCATTCACCAAAAGCAGTTTTTGAGTTAAAGACTTTTTTACCTATTTCATAAACTAAATACAGGACAAGCAATCCCAACAATTGTAGTATGACAAATGAGTTAAAAGACATACTTATTCTATATTTAGCAACTTCAAATATCGCTGAACCTTGATTGCCTTCAAGAATAGGGCCAAGAAAAAATCCACCGACTAATACTAAGAAAATAATGAGTATTTTTAACATTATTATTCTCCTACTTACCTAATGCTGATTTGACTCGAGTTTGCATTAATTTTTCAAGTTCAATAATGCTGTCGAGTTTATCGGGGATGTTTTGATTACTAATCGATTGTTTTTGTAAACTATCAAGATCATTTAAGAACAATTTAACCGCTGATGCATTACCATCGAAATAAGCATTAATCCAAGTCGAAGCATCATGTAAAGCACGTTGATATATGAGTTCTTGATGTCTTGGTACTGCCTGCGCCGCAATTAATAACCGGAAACGAATATTTTCACGAAGATACAGAGTCTGTTCTAAACTTAAAGGTGTTTTTAAAATCTGGCATCTGACAATTTGCTTTTCATCATTACCTGCCTTATCGAGACAAGTGGCAAAATGGTTATCTTTTGCATCTAATTTTTCAATTTTGATAAATTTGTCCATAAATTTTTCCGCATTGACAAGTAAATTGTCTGACCAATCATCTATTGATGAGCTAACTTGATCTTCAGCTAAGTTTGATGACGGTTTATTATTTGTTGAAACCTCATTTGCGGTTTTAATTTCATTTTGGTTAACTGCCTGTGCAGCTTCTTTATAATTACCGACTAAAGGTAAGTCGGTTAATGATTCAGATAAACCTAATAGTTTAATAATAATCCCATCTTCATCAATAAAACTGATTTGTGATAAGGCATTAATATCTTTGCTAATGGCTTGTCTTGCGGTTAATAGACTTGGATCATTGGTTTTGGCCAAACTTTCATCAGCACTTTTCAATAATAAACGGGCACTGGTATAATCTTGGTCATTCCAAATTTTTCTACCCGCAAGGTGGACTAAATAGTTAGCCTGTGAGATTAACCAAACATTATTATCAAGGGTGGATAGGGCAGATAAACGTTCATTAATCGTATTCAAATTTTGTTCGTTTAACTTTGTTGCATCATTAATTTGTATGGTTAATTGTTGTTGAATTTTTTGGTTTTCATTTAATTGGCGATCAACACGCTGTGATAGAGATGTAAACTGTTGGTTTTGTTGATTGACGGCATCATTAATATTAGTTTGCAAATCATTAATTATGCTAGCTTTAGTATTTTGCTTTAAGTTTGCAACTTCTGTTTGTAAGGTGGAAATTTTTCGCTTTTGATTTTCAATTTGTTTATATCCTTGGAAATAAACAAATCCACTTAAGCAAACTGTTAATGCTATGGCAAGTATTGACAGTTTTGATACAGGTGCGTGGGATTTACTACTATTAACCGATGAATTGGTAACCGATGAATTGGTTGGTTGTTCGATTTTTGGACTAGAAGTTTTTTTGATTGGTTCTTTTTTATCTACGTTCATCGTCGTTTTCGCTTCTTTGTTTGCATTAGGTATTGGCGGTTGACTAAATGAAGTGGTGCTGATGTTGGATAGTGTTGCATTGGCACCATAATATTTTGTTGACATAAATTAACCCCATTTAGATTTTTTAAATATTTTTGGCATTATGACATAGAGTTATCATTGTTTTAAATAAAAATTGATTATTTGCACTAACAATTTTTAAAACTTTTTGCCAATTTAACTGTTTAGCTTTTGCAAAAATTCTCTCACTGGTTACGATTAGTTGTGCATCACTTTTATGTTTATTTTGGCAGTAAATATCCAGTTGTAATAGGTGATCAACACTCGTAATTAATATGATTTGTTGGGTAATATTTTCGGCTAATATGTTTGGTTTATAAGTAATAGTTTGACGAGTATAACATGCAATTGTTTTCACATTAACTGTTTGTAACTTTAGCTGCTGAGATAATTGTTGACCGCCTTTATCCCCACAAAGAATTAACGCATTATGACCACTTATTGCTTGTTGATTTAATAATGATAATAATCCGGCACTATTTTCTTCATTAGGGTAATCAACATGAACGCTATTTTGTTGACTAAATAGTTCGGCAGATTTTTTGCCAATGGCAAAATAGCGAAGGTGATTAGGTAACCTGAGATTAGGTAGATGTTGTTCAATCATATAAGTGACTTGTGGTGAAACAATAATAACCATATCACCTCGATTGAGGTTATCCAATTGTTGCTGTAAATACCCCAGATCTTGACCAGCTAAGATATTAAAAAAAGGTAGATGTTTTGCTGGTATATTGGCTTGATTTAATAATAGGGTTAAATTATCCCCTTCGGGGGAAGGGCGAGTAATATAAATCATTAGTTATTTAGTTCCGCTAATATTTTATCAGCGCCTTTAGCTAATAATTTTGCTGCCAATTTTTCGCCTAAGCTCTCGGCTTCTGTAGCTGCTCCTGTTACGCTAACTTTAATAATTGTTGAACCATCTAGACTGCCAACTAAACCAGTTAAGGTTAATAAATTGTTAGTTAAAAGACTTTGACAGGCAATAGGCACTTGGCAACCGCCTTGTAATGCCTGATTCATTGCTCTTTCAGCTTGTATACATATTCGGCTATGTTTATCATCAAGTGGCGCAAGTAATTGCAAAATTGTTTCATCATTAATTCGAGTTTCGATACCAATGGCACCTTGGCCTACCGCAGGTAAAATTAAGTCAGTATCAATGTATTGTTTGATTCGCTCTTGTAACCCTAGTCGTTTTAAACCGACAGCAGCTAGAATAATGCCATCATATTCTTGGTTATCCAATTTGGCTAAACGGGTACCAACATTACCACGTAAATCTTTGATGATTAAATGTGGATATTTAGCCCGTAATTGACATTGACGTCTTAAACTTGAGGTGCCAATGATAGCTCCATCAGGTAAATCATCTAAACATTGATATTGATTTGATATAAATGCATCACGAACATCATCACGTTGACAGATTGTGGCAAGCGTTAATTCTGTAGGAAATTGAGCTGGAATGTCCTTGATAGAATGAACGGCAATGTCAGCTTCATTATCTATTATGGCTTGTTCTAATTGTTTGACAAATAATCCTTTACCGCCGATTTTCGATAGCGGACTGTCCAATAGTACATCACCTTTAGTTACCATTGGGATTAGTTCAACGGTTAAATCTTGGTGGATTGTCATTAATTGTTGTTTAACAAAGTTAGCTTGCCAAAGGGCTAAGGGACTTTTTCTTGTTGCGATGCGGATTTTCAATGATGCTCCCTATCTTCCGAACTTTAAATATTTTTGTTGTTATAAGTCATTCAACATAAATTGGTTAACCTAAAACTCATTATATTTGAGCTTTAGGCTGCAACACTCATTTTGTCATTTATAGTTCATCAACAAAATTAATGGCAAAACCAATGTAATTTGCTGGGGTTAGCTGTTTTAAACGAGTTTTTTCATGTTCAGGTAACGCTAACGAATCGATAAATTGTTGCATTCCTTGTGCATCGACACGTTTACCTCGCGTTAATTCTTTTAATTTTTCGTATGGTTTTTCGATACCATAACGACGCATCACTGTTTGAATTGGTTCGGCTAATACTTCCCAATTGCGGTTAAGTTCATCAAGTAGATGCTCTTGATTAACTTCAAGTTTATTTAGACCTTTGAGTGTTGATTGATAAGCAATAATCGCATAACCAATACCTACACCAAGATTACGTAATACTGTTGAGTCGGTTAAATCTCGTTGCCAACGAGAAATAGGTAATTTACTACCAAGATGACTCATGATTGCATTAGCAAGGCCCAAGTTGCCTTCTGAATTTTCAAAATCAATTGGGTTTACTTTATGTGGCATAGTTGAAGAGCCAATTTCACCAGCAACGGTTTTCTGTTTAAAATGATTTAGAGCGATATACCCCCAAACATCACGATCAAAGTCGATCATAATGGTATTAAAACGGGCAATGCAATCAAAATATTCTGCAATATAATCATGTGGTTCAATCTGGGTAGTATATGGATTCCATTGTAATCCTAATGAAGTTACAAATTCCTCACTAAATTTATGCCAATTGATTTGTGGGTAAGCAACCATATGCGCATTATAATTACCTGTAGCGCCATTAATTTTACCAAGAATTTCAATTGACTCTAATTGTTTGAGTTGTCTCTTTAGTCGATAAACAACATTGGCAAACTCTTTACCGATGGTGGAAGGTGTAGCTGGTTGTCCATGTGTTCTTGATAATAATGGTAAGTCACGATAAGTCTTAGCTTGGGTGGTGATGGTTGCAATTAATTTGTTCCAGTAAGGGATAAGAACTGTGTCTCTGGCTGTTTTTAACATTAAAGCATAAGATAGATTGTTGATATCTTCTGATGTGCAGGCGAAGTGGATAAATTCATTAATAGCTTGCAGTTCTTCGTTAGTGTTAACTTTTTCTTTTAAGAAATACTCAACAGCTTTAACATCGTGATTGGTTGTTCTTTCGATTGTTTTGATGCGCATTGCATCTTGTTCATTAAAGTTGTCAACAATTTCATTCAGGTGCTTGTTAGCTTGCTCACTTAGTGTTGGTACCTCAAGAATATCTGCTTGATTAGCGAGTTTTTGTAGCCATCGAACTTCAACTTGCACACGATATTTTAATAAACCATATTCACTAAAAATGGTGCGTAATTCTGTTGTTTTGTCACCATAACGACCATCAATTGGTGATAGGGCGGTAAGAGCAGATAATTCCATCGGTTTTACTCCGTTGCTATTTTTTAAATTTAATAACTTTGTTGATTAATATCTTTTAATAATTCTTGTGCTGCATTACATATTCGTTTACGACCCAGCAAAATTTGCCAGCGACTACCACCAACTTGATACCATAAAATGGCAGAACGAACACAACCTAGTAGTGAAGCTCTAACTTTGGCTTGCACCAATGAATTTTGTAAATACTCCGCTTTACCTACTACTTTGATTTTGGTTGATAGAGGACTGATAATATCCGAATAGATTCCCGCTAATGAATAAGAGAGATCATCAACATGATTACTGATTGTCTCTTGATTCATATCTGAATAAAGTCCAGATATCCGTTGCAAACGTTGATCTATTTTACCTAATGCATCGTTATTTTTTAAAAGTTTGCTGGTGACACTTAATGCACCAAACAAATAACGGATGATTTCAACTTGTTGCTTTTGATTGGATGATAGTAGTGAGATAAGTGTTTCTAGGCCTGTTTTAATATTGGTAATACCATCATAAACATCATCAGTGGTTTTTGGCGATGTATTGAATATGCTTTTAATTGCTATTTGATAAAGCGTATTGTTACAAACCCCTGTATTAGCAAGTTGGGGAATAAGTGACGCACTTTGTGTTACGCCGGCAAGGGCTATTGCAATATGATGATATTTACTATTCATTTTAATGCTCCTTACTGCTTACAATTCGTTCCTCAATAATACCGCCACCAAGGCAGACTTCATCTTGATAGAATACCGCTGATTGTCCAGGTGTTACTGCTGCAACAGGTTGTTCAAACATTACTTGAATTTTATCTTGGTCTAATGGTGTGACACTACAAACAATATCTTGTTGACGATAACGCGTTTTTACTGTGCATTGAAAAGGTTTGGTCACAACTTTACGATCAACCCAGTGTAGTTGTTGAGCAATTAATCCATCTGAAAACAAAGCTGGATGATCATGACCTTGGGCAACAATTAATTCATTATTTTTTATGTCTTTGTCAACAACATACCATGGCGTATCATCGGCTTGTTTTAGACCACCTATGCCAAGTCCTTTACGTTGTCCTAATGTGTGATACATTAGCCCTTGATGTTGGCCGATAACTTCACCGTCTACAGTCCGAATCACGCCTGATTGTGCCGGTAAGTAACGAGCTAAAAAATCACTAAATTTTCGTTCACCAATAAAACAGATCCCGGTTGAGTCTTTTTTAGCTGCGGTTGCTAGGCCTAGTTTTTCGGCGATTTTTCGTACTTGTGGTTTTTCTAGTTCACCAACAGGAAATAAGCTTTGTCTAATTTGATCTTTACTCAGCGTATATAAAAAATAACTTTGGTCTTTATTGTTATCTATACCGCGCAGTAATTCGACTTTGCTTCCATTTTCTCGCTTGCGAACATAATGGCCAGTAGCGATATAATCAGCACCAAGATCTTCGGCTGCATATTCGAGAAAAGCTTTAAATTTGATCTCTTTATTGCATAAAATATCAGGATTAGGTGTTCTGCCTGCTTTATATTCGGATAAAAAATGTTCGAATACGTTATCCCAGTATTCGGCAGCAAAATTAATTGTGTGTAATTTGATGTTTAATTTGTCACATACTGCTTGCGCATCAGCTAAATCGATCGCTGCTGAACAATATTCTTCTGTGTCATCTTCTTCCCAATTTTTCATAAATAAACCAACAACATCGTAACCTTGTTGTTGTAATAAATAAGCAGAAACAGAAGAGTCTACGCCGCCAGACATGCCGACAACGACTTTTTTTCGAGTGTTTATATTTGGCATAATAACTAAATCAATGGGCAAAAATTTTGTGATAATTTTAGCATAATTATGATGAAAAGTGTAAGGCTATGCAAAAGAGGGATAAGGGTTTGACTAACAAATTTTTATTAGTAGTTGTCTGCTGATATCTATTCGCAGAAAAAAATTAATTATAGTTCCAAACTCCATTGATAATATCAATGGAGTTAAATTTAAAGATAGCATTATTATGGTGATCTTAATTAAGATCTTTCAGTAAATAGACCACATGGCCGATTATTTTAAAATCGTGTTGTTCTTTTTTGTCAACCACAATAGCTGGATATTTAGGGTTATCTGAAATTAAAACTAAGTTAGCACCTTGATTTTGAATACGCTTGATACTTATATGATCATCATACTGTACCGCATAAAGAAAACCATCAATAGGTTTAGCGTTAGCTTTATTGATAATAAGAATATCATGATTTGATATGGTTGGTTCCATACTGTCACCCTTAGCCCAAACAGCGATTAGATTATCAACTTCACAACTGTGATGTTTGATTAAGGTGATATCAAATGGGATTGTTTCTAAAACTGAAAATGCACTATTTGTTTCATTGAGATGATGAAATGGAATATCAATAGAACCTTTACCTTGGCTTTCTGGAAGTAAACGACATTCGCCTTTTCCTGTTGCAAGCCACTCGATTGGTACATCACATTTCTGAGCTATGGTTGCCAATCTATTTAGCGATGGATAGGTCTTTCCACATAAATAATCTCGTATTACTGCTTCTGACATTCCTACTTTTTTTGCAAAAGCGTTACCTGAAAGACCTTCTAAAACAATAGTTAATCGATTTTTAAAATTTATAACTCCTGTACTGGTCAATGTTCGTGTTTTTTCCTGTTCTGACTGTTTTTTTACTTTGTTTTCCATTGTTTTTCATTCCATTTCTAGATATTTTTTTGTTTTTATTATTTTAATTCGTTTTTTTATATGCTATTCTTTGCAGGTAACTTGTTATCGCTTTAGTCGCGTAATACCGATAATCTTTACAATAGCAAAAAATTTAACCAATAGAGGATCTCATAATGAGAGAACAAGATCAAGACTGGACACCATCAAGAGTTGTAGGTGAGATTAAAATCCGAGGCGGAAATTTAAGAGCTCTTTCTCGTTCAAGTGGTTTACAGGCTGATACTTTACGTAATGCACTATATCGACATTGTCCTAAATATGAACGTATTATCTCTGAATATTTACAAGTGCCTGTTGAGCAAATTTGGCCATCTAGATACGAAAAGAAGGGTAAAAAATAAGTTACAATTGTACTACTGAGTAGAAAAAGACGCCTAAAATAGGCGTCTTACGTTTTATTTCTTAGCTTGTTCTGCCGCTTTAACGATTGCTGCAAAAGCATCGACTTTTAATGAAGCTCCACCAACTAAAGCACCATCAATATCTGGTTGGGTAAATAGTTCAGCTGCATTTTTATCATTAACTGAGCCACCATATTGAATAATTACTTGTTTAGCTACAGCTGCATCTTGTTTTGCGATATGATCACGGATAAATTTGTGAACAGCTTGTGCTTGTGCTGGAGTTGCAGATTTACCTGTACCGATTGCCCAAACAGGTTCATAAGCAATTACTGCGCCATTAAATGCTTGTACACCTAATGCATTAATAACAGCATCAATTTGACGAGCACATACTGCTTGAGTTTGGCCAGCTTCGTTTTCAGCTTCAGTCTCACCAATACAAAGTACTGGTACTAGACCTGCTTCTTTTAATACACCAAATTTTTGGGCAATAAATTCATCAGATTCTTTGTGATAAGTACGACGTTCAGAATGTCCAATAATGACGTGAGTTACGCCGATTTCTTTTAACATAGTTGCTGATACTTCACCAGTATAAGCACCTGAAAGATGAATACCGACATCTTGAGCACCTAAAAGAATGTTTGAGCCACCTAATTGATGTGCTACAAAATCTAAATAAACGCTAGGCGGTGCAATTGCAATGCCACAGTTAGCGTCTGTTGATAGCTCATTTCTTAATCCTGCGACCAAGTCTTTTGCCATACTGATACTACCATTGAGTTTCCAGTTACCCATAACGAGAGGTTTTCGCATATTTTTCTCCAACTTAAAATTTAAAAAGGTGTTGATTTCAGAATGAATTAGTTATAATACTACTTATTATACACCAAATAAATTGAGCTTGAGGAAAAATATGTCATTAGAAATATTGAATCAATTAGAAACTAGAATTCAACATACTGTTAACACCATTAATACATTGCAACAAGAGATTGCTAGATTAAAGCAAGGTAATCAAGAACTTGAGCAATTAATTAATGATAGTTCTGATGAAATGAAAGCATTACGTGATGAAAATGAAAAACTAAAACAAGATCAACAAATTTGGCAGCAACGGATTCAAACTCTTTTAAGTAAAATTGGTGAAATCACCCAGTAAACGACTCAATCTATCTTAAACGCGACTTATGTCGCGTTTCTTTTATGACTAACCTAAATGTGAAAATTAAATAAAAATGCGTGAACAGCTAAAATCTTTATGGCTTACTGAAACTATTCATTTAATTGAGTCACAATCTGGACGCTTTGCTGATCAAGATATTAATCGGCAAGTTAAAGCTATGCCAACCTCTTTGGTTAATCGTATTGTTACGCGAGCCACCTTATTATCTAAACAAAATGGTTTATATTTGGCACAAAAAGTAATGTTGCGCTCAATTAAACTGTCATTTTTGTTACTATTGTTTGTATCACTTTTTATCGGTAGCTCGCTGACATTTGGCGCGTTAAGTCAAAATCCAATCAATTTATATTGGGCGTTATTTAGTTTATTGGGTGTTCATTTTATTACGCTAATTGTCTGGCTTAGTTCATTGTTATTTTTTTCTCGCTTTGGTGGTAGTTTATTAATTCACGGTTGGTTATGGATAGCGGAAAAACTCTACCAAAAAAAGACTGTGCAACAACTTGTTCCTGCTTTTGTTTCATTATTTGGCTATCGAATTCGTTGGTTGCTAGGTTTTGTACTTAATTTGTTTTGGACAGTTATTTTAACTAGCGCTTTAATTGTTTTGTTAGTGCTTTTTGCTACCCAACATTATAGTTTTGAATGGAAAACAACTTTATTAAGTGCCGATTCAATTATTGAATTAACTCATTATCTAGGTTATTTGCCATCTTGGTTTGGATTTTCTATTCCAAAAGATGATGTGATTAAACTGAGTGAACATGCATTAAGTTCTGGTGATATTCGTTCTTCATGGGCGATATGGTTACTTGGCGTTTTTATTTTTTATGGCTTAACTGTTCGTTTACTTCTGATGATTTTTTGTGGTGTCACCTGGATGGTAACCAGTCGAAAAATTAAGTTAAATTTAGATGATCCTGATTATCAAATCCTCGCGCAACAATTACAACCATTAGTTACTAATGTAGAAGATGAAGATAAATTAGGTGAAAATAGATGGCAATTGCCGATTTCGCAAATTGAAGAAGGGCATGGTATCTATTTAGTGGCAGTGGATATCGTTGAAAGTTGGAAACCAACAACTACAGTTCCGTTCTATGGCTTTCTCAATACCCGTGAACAACGGGTTGCTTTATTGGACTACTTACAATTAAAACCGGCGAAAAAATTATTAATCGCCATCGATACGGATCGCGCCCCTGATCGTGGATTATTAAACTTCATTCAACAGCTAATTAATAAATCCCAGCAAACTCGGATATGGTTTATTAATCACGGAAAGCAATTTCATAATTGGCAATCGTTATCTTTACCATTAGCCGAACCTAATTGGTTAGAGCAGGATAATTAATATGATAACTTCATTGAAATTAGCAATAGTTGGCCATGCCAATTTTGGCAAAACTTCGCTTTTGCGAGCATTGTCGCACAATAGTCATTTTGGTGATGTTTCAGATAAACCGGGCACCACAAGACACGTTGAATCAATTAAATTGTCTTTGGCTAATAATACCGACATTACTTTTTATGATACTCCGGGTTTTGAAGATAGTTTGGCGCTTTATGATTATATAACACAAATTCTACCAGCAAATTCTAAGCTAGATGGTATCGATAAATTAACGACTTTTTTACAAAGTCCGGAGGCTGAAAAACTTTTTAATCAAGAAGCAAAAGTCATCAGACAAGTGTTAAATTGTGATGCAGCTATCTATGTCATTGATGTCCGAGAGCCTGTGCTACCTAAATATCACGATGAATTGGCCATTTTAGCAAATAGTGATAAACCTATTCTTGCTGTCCTTAATTTTACTTCAACCAAAGAAAAAAATGAAAAGGAATGGAAAAGATTGCTTTCAATAATAGGTATCCATGCTATCATTGGGTTCGACGCTGTATTTCCACCTATAGATGGTGAAGAAAAATTATACAAAAGTTTAGCTTTACTAATTGAATCAGCTAAAAAAATATTGGATAATTGGTTAGATAATATTACGAGGATTCGTGAATCACGTAATCATACAGCAAATAAGCTTATTGCCGAAGCATTGGTTGATGTGACTGCTTTTTATAAAATGGCAAAATCAGATGATAAGCAAGCTGTAACTGATATGCAAAATAAAGTTAGGTTACGTGAACAAAAAGTAATAAATGATCTATTGCAACTCTATCAATTTGATTCAACTCAAGAGAGTGAAGAAAATTTACCTTTAATTAAAGGTAGATATAACGCTGATTTGTTTAATTTAGATGCGTTGAAATTGATGGGTATACATTTGACTAAAGGATTTGTATCTGGTGCAACTATCGGAGCAAGTATTGATTTAGCTACTGGTGGATTATCCTTTGGTTCAGCTGCATTAATTGGTGCAGCCGTGGGTAGTTTGATGCAAACTGCAAAGCATTACGGTTCTAGAATGCGCTATCAGCTTTCTGGATACAGTAAATTAAGTGTTGATGATGTGATTATTTGTTTTCTTTCTTTACGATTAGTTCAACTTAAAGAGAGTTTAAATTATCGCAGCCATGCGAACACCAGCCCGATTAGATTATCTAAGCTAGATAAAAATGAGTGGCAAAAAGGTGTGTTACCTAAAAGTCTAAAGGTAGCAAGACGTTATTCGCATTGGTCGACTTTAAATAAAGGAACAAAAAGAAATGATAAAAAAAGGCAGTCGGTTATTAACCAAGTTGCGCAACAATTGCGGTAGTGTTAAAAAACGATGTTTAGTAATTTCGATTATTTTTTCTCTGTTTGTCTTGTTTGGTTGTAGTAGTAGTCAAGGTCAAGTAGCGGTAAATAAATCAGATCCAGTTATTTTGGCAAAAATCGATCAACATTATAAAAAATGGAAAAAAACGCCATATCGTTATGGTGGTACAACCTTAGCTGGTAGTGATTGTTCTGGTTTAGTTATGAATTTCTATAAAAATAGATTATCAAAAACTTTGCCAAGAAGTACTGTAGAACAAGCTAAACTAGGCTATAAAGTTACTACTCCTAAAGCGGGGGATTTAGTATTCTTTAAAACGGGTCGTAGTCGTAGCGGTTTACATGTTGGTATCTACTATGCAGATGGTAAGTTCCTACACGCTTCAACATCAAAAGGTGTTATTTTCTCTAATTTAAAAGAAGATTATTGGAAAAAACATTATTGGATGACTCGTCGGGTTATCGATACTAAAGTTAAGTAAAATTATAGACTCACTGATATGAACTAGACAGTGAGTCTTTAGCATTCCTTCCTCGGTTGTTTCAATTTTATATCAGTGAATTTTCCCTTAAACCATACAACACATTGGCAACATATAACATTTCACCAGGTGTTCCTAACGATATACGACACCAGTTGGTAGCTGTATTGATATTTAGTTCGAATTTGCACCACATTACGTCCATATTTAAGATCATTGCTAATATTAATGAATATACTAACAATGATCTTAATACCGCATAACTAAGGCTATTTTTGCCTGATAGTTATTTTGTGATTAACTATCTGCTGGCGTTTCAATATCAGAATAGGTTGCCAGCATTTGCAAGAATTTATATTTAGAATTTACCATTTTAGTTGATTGCGCATGTAAAGTATTGGCAATAACTGGTTCAAGTGTTTCTAAACGACGGAAACGTTGTTCTTTAAGTAAAACTTCCGTTAATGATTCACTGTTTGGTGCTTTAGAGTCTAACACTAAACCTGGTTTTCCTTCTTGCATACGACGCGGATCATAACGATATAATGGCCAGAAACCTGATTTAACTAAATCTTTCATCTGTTCATGAGATTTAGATAAATCGTAACCATGTTCTTCACAAGGGCTATAAGCAATAACCAGAGAAGGGCCATTATAAGCTTCAGCTTCTTGTAATGCTTTAAGTGTTTGGTTCAATTGCGATCCTAAAGCAACTTGGGCGACATAAACGTGACCATACATCATTACACTGACCCCAAGATCTTTACGAGCTTTATGTTTACCTAAATCAGCAAATTTGGAAACTGCACCCATTGGTGTTGCTTTCGATTGCTGTCCGCCAGTATTAGAGTAGCATTGGGTATCAAGCACTAAGATGTTAACGTTTTCGGTTAAACTCATTACATGATCGAGTCCACCAAAGCCAATATCATAAGCCCAACCATCACCACCAATAGCCCATACTGATTTATCAATCAAATAATTAGCATCTTGCATTAACTCTTTAGCTTCAGCTGAAGTTAAATGCGCTAATTGTTGTCGTAATAAATTAACTTGAGTTCGTTTTTCATCAATAGATAAATCTGGTGATTGTAAATTGATAACAATCTCTGGTGAAACTTCACCAGCAACATGCTCAAGCAAACGTAATGCTCGTTTTTTATGTTGATCATAAGTAATACGATAACCAAGTGCAAATTCGGCATTATCTTCAAATAATGAATTTGCCCAAGCTGGTCCACGGCCATTGCGATCGGTTGTATATGGGGATGATGGTAAATTACCACCATAAATTGACGAGCAACCAGTTGCATTAGCAATAGCGAGATGATCACCATATAATTGAGTTAGTAGTTTGATGTATGGTGTTTCACCACAACCAGCACAAGCACCAGAATATTCAAATAACGGTGTTAATAGTTGTGATGTACGTACATCAATTCGTTCTAGTGTTTTGATTTCCCGATCAGGAAGGTCGGTGAAATAATTATAATT
Source organism: Gilliamella sp. M0364 (assembly GCF_016100565.1). Classification (NCBI taxonomy): domain Bacteria; kingdom Pseudomonadati; phylum Pseudomonadota; class Gammaproteobacteria; order Orbales; family Orbaceae; genus Gilliamella; species Gilliamella sp. M0364. The sequence goes on from NZ_JACFSF010000001.1 coordinate 29,674, forward strand.
AGCACGCTGAGTTTCTAGATTGTCAATTCGTGAACGCATGTTAATGGCTTTAACATCAAAGTTATTACGGTCACGTGAAGGACAAACTTCAACACATAAATTACATCCGGTACAATCTTCAGGCGCAACTTGTAAAACATAACGTTGACCTTTCATATCTCGAGCTTTTACTTCAAGTGAGCTTAGTGATTCTGGTGCATTGAGCATATCATCTGGTTCAACAACTTTTGCTCGAATGGCTGCATGCGGACAAGCAACTGCACAATGGTTACATTGAGTACAAAGTTCAGGTTGCCAAATTGGTATTTCTTCAGCAATATTACGTTTTTCCCATTTGGTGGTGCCAACAGGCCATGTTCCATCGGGAGGAAAAGCTGAAACAGGTAAACTATCACCTAAGCCAGCTAACATAGTTGCAGTGACCATTTTAACAAAATCAGGGGCATTGCTTGGCACAACTGGCGGACGTGATGGACTACTTTCATTCACGCAACTTAATGGAATTTTCTCAAGCGATGCAATGGCTAAATCAAGTGCTTTCCAGTTATTTTCAACAATATCTTGTCCTTTACTGCTGTAACTTTTGGCAATAACTTCTTTTAGCTGTGAAATGCTAAAGTCATTTTTAAATATTTCTGATAAATGGAAGAATGCAGCTTGCATTACGGTATTAATTCTTGCCCCTAAATTACATTCTCGAGCAATTTTAGCTGCATTAATAATATAAAAATGTGCTCTTTTCTTAATTAGTTGAATTTGCACTTCTTTAGGTAATCTATGCCAAATTTCATCCTTACTATAAGGTGTATTCAGCAAGAAAATACCATCATCTTTTAATCTTTCAACTATTTGATATTTGTCGATAAACTGATCTTGATGACAACCGATAAAATGGGCACTAGTTATCAAATATGGTGAATCTATTGGTTCAAGGTTAACTCGAAGGTGAGAAGTGGTTAAACCACCGGCTTTTTTCGAATCGTAAACAAAATAACCCTGTACATAAAATGGTGAACTATCACCAATGATTTTGATATTATTTTTGGTCGCTGAAACCGTACCATCACTGCCTAAACCATAAAATAGTGCTTCAAGTGCTGATTTTTGTGGGATGGATTTTTCTGGTAATGGTAGTGACAAGCCGGTTATATCGTCATAAATACCTACTGTAAAGCGAGGTTTAGGTTTCTCTGTTGTTAATTCGTTAAATATCGCTAATACACAGCGAGGATCGAACTCTTTCGATGATAAACCATAACGACCACCAATAATTTGTGGTAAATGGTCACGTTCGCCACGTGAAAAACTCTCAGCAAAGGCTGTCATTACATCTAGGTAAAGAGGTTCAGCTTGTGCGCCGGGCTCTTTGGTACGATCTAGCACTGCGATTTTTTTCACAGTTTGCGGAATAACGTCAAGTAGATGAGTTGCTGAAAATGGTCGGAATAATCTTACGATAACGACACCAACTTTTTCGTCATTTTTAAGCAGATGATCGACAACTTCCTTCGTGGTGCTGACACCGGAACCCATAATGACAATGATACGCTCAGCATCTTTTGCGCCATAATATTCGAAAGGTTGATACTTTCTACCGGTCTCTTTTTCAAAGGCTTGCATAGCATCAACAACATGATTGAAAGTATTCTCATAATATGGATTAATTGCTTCACGGCATTGGAAGTAGGTATCAGGATTAGCTGATGTACCACGAATGACTGGATTATCTGGTGTTAAGGCACGGCGACGAAAAGCATCAATAGCTTGATTGGGAAGCAAATTACGAATCTGCTCATCACTGATTGGATAAATTTTATTTACTTCGTGTGAAGTTCTAAAACCATCAAAAAAGTGAATAAATGGTACTCTACTATTGAGTGTCGCTATTTGTGCGATTAAGGCTAAATCTTGGGCTTCTTGTACCGAGCTAGAACACAGCATGGCAAAACCAGTTTGCCTAACTGACATAACATCAGAATGATCGCCAAAAATAGATAAGGCATGAGTTGCAACAGTACGGGCGGCAACATGTAATACAAATGGTGTTAATTCCCCAGCTATTTTATATAGCGAAGGAATCATTAATAACAGACCTTGCGATGAAGTAAATGATGTTGCTAATGCCCCAGTCATTAATGCACCGTGTACCGTTGATATTGCTCCCGCTTCCGATTGCATTTCAACAACTTTCGGTGTATCACCAAAAACATTGGGTTTATTGAACTCCGCCCACGTGCTGGCTTGTTCAGCCATAGATGAACTTGGAGTTATTGGATAAATAGCAATGACTTCGTTTGCACGATATGCGACAGATGACACCGCACTATTAGCATCTGATATGATCATTAAAAAACCTTGTATCTTAGAGTATTATGACATTACTTAGTTATAATAATTTTGCTTATTGTACCAGAAACTAAGATAGCTTTTAGTTATTTTTAAGTTAAATTTTTGCCTAACTATACGTTTTTAGTAAAAATAAAAAAGGCAGGGGATTAGTATATTAAAACATAAGGCAGATATTGCAGATTGATACTAAAAGGAATTTTTTTGAGGGTTTTTATATCAATAATTTTTGTCCAGTAATATTGACTGATTAGTTACTATTACTAGACAAAAATTGATATCGTATATATTACTGAATAACAACTCGTTCAGTTGATGAAGAGTGTTTTATTTCGCCAAGTAACCAAGCTTTTTCACCATGCTGGTTAAGTAAATTAATGGCTTGTTCAGCTAATTGTTTTGGTAAAGCGATGATTAAACCTACTCCACAATTGAAAGTACGGTACATTTCATGACGGCTTACATTGCCTGCTTGTTGCAACCAATTAAAGATGGCCGGCCATTGCCAACTAGATTCATCAATAACAGCTTGAGTATTATCAGGTAAAACTCGTGGAATGTTTTCCCAAAAACCACCGCCAGTAATGTGTGCAATAGCATGAACATCAATTTTCGAAATCAAATCAAGCACTGATTTTACATAAATCTTAGTTGGCGCAAGTAAATGATCTGCTAATGGTTTTCCGTCTAATTGTTCTGTTGCGGGGTTAACACCACTAACTTCAATAATTTTACGTACTAGTGAATAACCATTTGAATGCGCACCGCTTGATGCAAGGGCAATTAAAGCATCACCATCTTGTACTTTACTACCATCAATCATTTCTGATTTTTCAACTACACCAACACAAAAACCTGCTAAGTCATAATCATCACCATGATACATACCTGGCATTTCTGCTGTTTCACCACCAACTAATGCACATCCGGATTGTTTACAGCCTTCCGCAATACCCGTAACAACTGTCGCTGCAACATCAACATTTAATTTGCCAGTAGCATAATAGTCGAGGAAAAATAAAGGCTCAGCTCCTTGAACAATCAAATCATTAACGCACATAGCAACCAAATCAATACCAATTGATTCATGACGATTTAAATCCATTGCAAGGCGCAATTTTGTGCCAACACCATCAGTACCTGAAACTAAAATAGGTTGTTTATATTTTTCTGGAATTGCACATAATGCACCAAAACCACCAAGTCCACCCATAACTTCAGGACGTTTGGTCTCTTTAACGACAGATTTAATACGATCAACCAATTCATTGCCAGCATCGATATCAACACCAGCATCTTTATAGCTAAGAGATTTATTATTTGACACGGGGAGCAGTCCTTTCAATAGAAAAAATTGCTTGTTATTTTAGCAAGGATGAAATTTATTGGCGACTAATTATTGTTAAAATAATCTTTTGATTATCTAGATTCACAATTTTCGAACCAACTTTCTAAAATAATAATTGCCGAAGTTGCATCGACATGACCTTTTTCAAGGGCACGGTAGCCACGTGAAGCAAAAATATGTGATTTTGCCTCAACGGTTGATAAACGTTCATCTTGTAAATGAACTTGATAGCCAAACATTCCATGCAAACGGTTAGCAAATTTGCGTGCTCTTGCGGTTAATGGTTGTTCTGTACCATCCATATTTAGTGGTAATCCTACCACTAAATAATCAGGTTGCCATTCATTGAGTACTTTCTCTATTGACTGCCAATTAGGAATGCCATCTCGAGCTTTGAATGAACAAAGTGAATTTGCGGTCTTAGTTATATCTTGACCGATAGCTGCGCCGATGCTCGCTGTACCAAAATCAAATGCAATAATGGTAGCCATAACTTACGCGGTGCCCATTTGATGTGAAATTGTTTTAATATTAATGCCCAATGATTCAGCCGCTTTCTGCCAACGATCTTCAATAGCTACCTCGAAGATAATTGCAGGATCAACATCGGTAACTAACCAATCATTTTTTGCTACTTCACTTTCAAGTTGTAATGATTGCCAGCTTGAATAACCTAATGCTAAGAAAAGATCTCTTGGTTGTTCTGGAGTACCAATAGACTTTAATGCATCAAGAGAAGTGGTAACCATGATATCATCAGAGATTTGTATACTTGAAGCAAACCCTTGATGAGGTGTATGGAGAATAAATCCTTGCTCTTCAGCAAGCGGACCGCCACAAAACACAAGGTGTTCAAGTTCAGCACAGCTTTTTGAGGCGGTTATCTCTAAACGGGATAATACTGTTTCTATGTTAAGATCTACAATGGGTTTATTAATAATAATCCCCATAGCACCATCACGATTATGTTCACAAATATATACTACTGAACGACTAAAAATTGAGTCATTAACAGTTGGCATGGCTATAATAAAATGATTTTTTAAATTCATATGCTCACATTGTCGTTAAATTTATAATGCACATTTCCCAATTTTGACTTTATGTTCAACATTACAGCGCATTAATATTTCAGGATGATTGGTTTCTTCATTAATTGATTCACCAACAATTGCAAAATTTTGTGATAAATAAAAGTTAATTGCATCACTATTTTGTTTGTAAACATGTACCATTAATTCATTATGACGCTGTTTGGCTTTTTCAACTAATGCTGATCCGGTACCTTGATGACGAAAATTCTTTTCAACATATAAACCTGAGATATAGTTTTCCGTCAAGCCAATAAAACCAACAACAACGCCGTTGATATCTTGAACATATATTGTTGACATTGGGATCAACATCTTCACTAAATCAAAGTTTTGTTTAAAAAACTCAGGATCGATAAAATTATGTGCTTGTTCATTACCTTGCAGCCAAATTGTCATTATGGCATCTAAATCTTTTGCTTGATATTCTCTAATCATTTTTAACTCTTTATATTTAATCTTGATTCAATCGCATCCATTAATAAACCTGTGATTGATAAATCTGGGTTAGCTGCTTCAATTTCTCGAACGCAAGTCGGGCTGGTAACGTTAATTTCGGTTAGTTTGTCACCAATAATATCAAGTCCTACAAATAGTAGTCCTTTTTGTTGCAAAACAGGGCCGATACTGTTAGCGATTTGCCAATCACTATCACTTAATGGCCTAACTTCACCATGTCCACCAGCGGCTAAGTTTCCTCGTGTTTCCCCTTGTTGTGGAATTCGTGCTAAGCAGTAAGGCACGGGTACACCGTCGACAACTAAAACCCGTTTATCGCCATCTTTAATTGCGGGAATAAATGTTTGCGCCATGCAATAACGGGTATTATGTTCAGTAAGTGTCTCAATAATCACCGAAACATTAGGATCATCTTGTTTCATGCGAAAAATTGACGAACCACCCATGCCATCTAGTGGTTTTAAAATGATGTCATGATATTGTTGATGAAAAGCTTTGATTTGTGATGTCTGACGAGTAACTAAGGTTTCAGGTGTAAAGTCAGCAAACCAAGCCGTAAATAATTTTTCGTTACAGTCGCGTAGACTTTGAGGTTTATTTACTACCAATACTCCTTTCTCTTCCGCACGCTCTAATATATAGGTTGCATAGATAAATTCAGTATCAAAAGGCGGATCTTTGCGCATTAATATTACATCAAGTTCACTTAATGCTATAGTCTGTTCGTCTCCAAAATCAAACCAATGTTCACTATTGTTATGAACTGTTAATGTACGTGTCGTGGCACTAGCTTCTCCATTGCGTAAAAACAGATCATTCATCTCCATATAATAAAGTTGATAGCCGCGTTTTTGTGCTTCAAGTAGCATCGCAAAACTGGTATCTTTTTTTAATTTGATATGGCTAATGGGGTCCATAACAATACCAAGTTTGATCATGGTAACTCCTTACTGATTATATTTGATTTTACTGAATTCGGTGTTGATGATTTGCTGCTGCTCTACCTATTTAATAATTTAGATAAAATCAAGGTAGAAAGAGGTATTAGCAATAATAATCGAATTTTTAACTATCATACCCGTTACCGATTAATAAGCAAAGCAATCATTTATTAACTTATTTATTTCTTGTGACTAACCTAAATCACCGAAACGAACTTGAAGCGCTGTTATTGCAGTTAACGCCGCTGTTTCAGTACGTAATACTCTCGGCCCGAGCAAAATATCAGTAAACTGATATTGATGAGTCATGCTAATTTCTTCATTAGATAGACCACCTTCCGGCCCAATTAATAAACTAATATTGTTATTATCACACGGTAATTGGTTTATTCCTTGTTCGGCTTTAGGGTGTAAGTTAAGTTTTAAACTATCGGTTAAATTTGCACACCAAGTTTCTAATTTCATTACTGGATTGATGCTTGGGATGATATTTCGTCCACATTGTTCACAAGCCGAAATAACAATTTTTTGCCATTGTTGAACTTTCTTTTCAAGCCTATCTTGATCGAGTTTGACGCCACAACGTTCTGAAAGTAGGGGGGTAATGGTATTAACACCTAATTCTACCGATTTTTGAATAGTAAACTCCATTTTATCACCCCGAGAAATCACTTGCCCTAAATGAATGTTTAATGGTGATTCTCGATTATCTAATACACTGTTTGTTGTTTTTACAATAACCGTTTTTTTATTAACTTCATGTATAACGGCAGGCGTAATTTGGTTGGAACCATCAAAAAGCGTAATTGATTCCCCGGTTTTCATTCTTAATACTCGAATAAGGTGATTGAAAGCATTATCATCTAAAGTGATCAAACTATTTTGATTAATTGTGTAAGGCTGAAAAATTCGCGTCATATAAACTATTATTTACTATTATTTAAAATAAATTATAGCGTAATTTATTAAGATTCGGTAATCTCTATTTTAAACAATATCTATATCTGGAATAGAATATGACCTCAACAATTAAAGATAGAGTATTCATTGAATCACTAACGGTTTATACCACAATTGGTGTTTATGATTGGGAAAAAACGATTAAACAAAAGTTAGTTCTTGATCTCGAAATGGCATGGGATAATCAACCTGCCGGACAAAGTGATGATGTGAAATTTTGTTTAGACTATTTTGTTGTGTCGCAATCAATAACGTCATTTATTGAACAAAATAAATTTGAATTGATTGAAACCGTAGCTGAACGTGTTGCAATGTTAGTCATTGAGAAATTCTCGGTACAATGGTTAAAAATAAAAGTGTCAAAACCTGATGCTATTGCTAATGCTGGTAACGTTGCGGTACTAATAGAACGCAGAGCCAAATAACTACAATTAGATATCCCTTAATGAGTAAAGCGAACAAAATAATATGTGATCAGTCACATCATAAAAAGAAAGGTTTTGATAATACTGAACCTTTTTCAATTAAATTAACTGATGCTTTGCGTTGGCGACTGCAACGTAAAGTTTTACCACCACAAGGTGGATATCAAGCATTCACACAAAATTGGTTTAGTCCAATTGATATTAGCTTAAGCGGTGATAGAGTTTGGTGGATCGGACATTCTACTACCTTGATAAAGCTTAATGAACAATGGATATTAACCGATCCAGTGTTTTCTAACCGAGTATCGCCGGTGCAATTTATTGGGCCAAAACGACGAACAAAACCAGCAATTACCATTGATAAATTACCGTCAATTAATGTGGTGGTAATCTCTCATAGCCATTATGATCATCTTGATTTTAATAGTATCCGCCAACTTATCATGCGGTATCCGCAACTTACTATTCTGGTTCCCTTAGGACTTAAAAGTAAATTATTAAAATGGGAGGCCAAGCAAGTTATTGAGTTAGATTGGTGGCAGTCAACTAATGTTAATGGAATTACCTTTACTGCTACACCGGCAAAGCATTGGAGTAATCGAGGTGCGTTTGATGTGAATAAAGCATTATGGTGTGGATGGGTTATGCAGACAGATATTGATAAACCACTATCGACTAAAACTGTCTACTTTATGGGGGATACCGGTTATTGTGCAAGCTTAAAGAAAATAGCTGATAAATTTAAGCAGATAGATCTTGCTTTGATACCAATTGGTGCTTATGCACCCCGTTGGTTTATGCAATCGCAGCATATAGATCCACAACAAGCTTTACAACTTTATGATGAATTAAATTGTCAGTCAGCTATTGCGATCCATTGGGGAGCTTTTGAATTGGCAGATGAACCATTAGATGAGCCACCAACATTATTAAACTCATTAAAGGGAGATAGATCTTTTCATATATTAAAAATAGGTGATAGCTTAGCTATCAATCAGCTTAATAATGAACTAAAATAATTAACAATAATAATTTAAACTACATTTTGATATTTGCGAGGGAAATATGATGAAATCAGTAATTATTGCATTAACTTGTCTAACGTTTAGTTTAGCTTTAACTGCTTGTGGCGGTAAAAATGATGAAGGTAAACAATATCATTGGTCACAAGCACATGGAGTTCTTGAAGATTGCCGTGGAGTAATGAATAAATCAGAGCAATGTCAAAAAAATTCTAATAATCAACAATATTTATTTCAAATTGATAGGTATTAACTTATATGAGTGCTTGGCTTATTTATGCATTATTATCGGCGATTACTGCGGCTTGTGTGGCAATCCTCGGTAAAATAGGTTTACAACATCTTGACGCTAATACTGCGACAGCAATTAGAGCTATAGTTATGGCTATTTTTCTAGTTGGTGTAGTTGTTGTTCAAGGAAAACTGAATTTAATTAATACTTTTTTTAATGACAAAAAAGCATTACTTATTATTGCATTGAGTGGCGTAGCTGGCGCATTATCGTGGCTATTTTACTTTATGGCAATAAAAGAAGGTAAAGTATCACAAGTCGCCCCAATTGATAAACTTAGTGTCGTTTTTGCGGTAATTTTTGCAACTATTATATTTGGCGAAAAAATTTCATTTCTTTCTGCTATAGGCGTTGCCATGATAGCTGCTGGGGCGGTATTAGTTGCACTATTTTAATAGTGTATTAAACGGTTCAACAGTTACCCATTCACCTTTAGTTACATTGCCTCTATCTTTTTCAAGCAAGATAAAGCAGTTAGCATGATTAAACGATTGTGTGAGATGGGAGCCTTGTTGCCCAGTTGAAACAACCTCCAACTCACCATTAGTTGAAATTTGCAATACACCACGTTGAAAATCTAATCTACCGATACTTTTTTTCAGATTTGTTGCTGTTTTTACTTTAAATGATAACTCAGCTTCGGTTAAATTTTGTCCAGAAAGGGCTAAAATTAATGGTTGAACTAATTGATAAAAAGTGACAAGAGATGAAACTGGATTACCCGGCAATCCGCAAAATAGCGCATTACCTATATTGCCAAAGGCAAACGGTTTTCCAGGTTTTATGGCAATTTTCCAGAAGTTAACTTTACCCAGTTCTTCTAGTGCCATTTTAGTATAATCAGCATCCCCGACTGAAACTCCACCACTACTAATAACCAAATCAGCCTGTTTAGATGCGATTTCGAGTGTTTGCTTAATTTTGCTCGGATCATCGACAATTATCCCTAAATCAATTATTTCACAGTTTAATTTGCTCAATAATAATTTGAGGGTGAATCGGTTACTATCATAAATAGCACTATTATTTGCTAATCGGCTACCAATTTCAGTTAATTCATTACCGGTGGAAAATATTGCAACTTTTAACTTTTGATAGACAGTTAACTCTGCAATCCCAAGTGTTGCTAAACTTGATAAAATCGGAATAGTTAACCGAGTGCCTTTTTCGACAATAACTGCACCTTGTTTAGCATCTTCACCTATATAACGAATATTACTAGCTGGTTTTATTTGCTGTAAAAATTTAATTCCTGATTCAGTTTGTTCTGTCTCTTCTTGCATCACAACAGCACTAGCTTCGTTAGGAACCGGTGCACCAGTCATAATTCGTAAGCAACTACCTTTAGGCCAATTTAGTGAAGAAATATCGTCACCTGCATAAATTACTCCAGCTAATGGTAATAACTTCGATTGATTGATATCAGATAATCTTAGCGCATAACCATCCATCGCCGAATTATTAAAGCTAGGTACATTAATTGGAGAAATAACCGGTTCAGCAGTGATTCGATCTAAGCCATCAAATAATGCAACTTTTTCCATTAACGGTTTATGATTATTTGTTGCAACTTCAAGTATATTTTTTTTGGCTTGTTCAAAGGTTAATAACATAAATGAAGCTCCTTATAATCGATTTTCCGTGGTGTTAGACAAGTAGTTAATTGAGAGCAGATAATCTATTGAGTTATATAAATATATGATAATGATGCCGCAATACACGGCATCAACAAAGATTAAACATTAAATAAGAAATTCATAATATCGCCATCTTGCACGATATAATCTTTCCCTTCAGAGCGCATTTTGCCTGCTTCTTTAGCACCTTGTTCGCCACCATATTTAATGAAGTCATCAAAAGCAATGGTTTGTGCTCGAATAAAGCCTTTTTCGAAATCGGTATGAATTTTACCTGCAGCTTGTGGCGCAGTATCTCCAACTGAAATTGTCCATGCACGAACTTCTTTAACACCAGCAGTAAAGTAAGTTTGCAGATTAAGTAAACTATAACCGGCACGAATTACTCTATTTAGGCCAGGTTCAGTTAAACCAAGGTCTTGCATAAATTCATCGCGATCAGCGTCATCGAGTTCAGCAAGTTCAGCTTCAATTGCGGCACAGACAGGTACAACGACAGCTTTTTCTTGCTCAGCAATGGCTTTCACTTTTTCTAAATATGGATTGTTTTCAAAACCATCTTCATTAACATTAGCAATATACATTGTTGGTTTTAGGGTTAAAAAGCTTAGATATTTAATTGCATCTAATTCTTCTTTACTAAAATCGAGTAGTAATAATTTTTTACCTTGTTCAAGATGAGGTAAACACTTATCTAAAATTTCCAGTTCGTACTTGGCGTCTTTATCGCCACCTTTAGCACGTTTTTGTAAACGGGTAATGGCTCTTTCACAAGCCTCAAGATCAGCTAACGCAAGTTCAGTATTAATGATTTCAATATCTTCAGCTGGATCGATTTTACCTGCAACGTGCACAATATTTTCATTTTCGAAACAACGAACAACGTGACCAATCGCTTCTGTTTCACGAATATTGGCTAAAAATTGATTACCTAGTCCTTCACCTTTAGATGCACCTTTAACTAGCCCCGCAATATCAACAAATTCCATTGTGGTTGGTAAAGTGCGTTGTGGTTTAACAATTTCCGCAAGTTGATCTAAACGCGGATCAGGCATTGGCACTACACCTGTGTTTGGTTCAATCGTACAAAACGGAAAGTTAGCAGCCTCTATTCCAGCTTTGGTTAGTGCATTAAAAAGCGTTGATTTGCCTACATTTGGTAGTCCGACAATACCACATTTAAATCCCATACTGTTTATTACCTTGTGTTATAAAAATCTTAAAAATAGGGGGCAATTATATACTAAATTAGGCTAATTATGCTAATGTTGATACTGTTCTAAAATATTCAACAAAACTAGCGTGTTAAGTTTTGGAACTGAAAATTTGCTATTCTTATCTTTATAATTAACTATTAATTAACTGTTTGTCTAATTTTCCAATGATAAGCCGATTTGATACAATTGGTTTTTCTTCAGTCCATACATCTCTGCAGTAATTGCTGCTGCTTTTTTTAATGGTAACTCTTTAATCAATAAGTTTAAGGTATTAATCACTTTGGCATCAATAGCATTATCAGTTTTGCTATGTCCTTCAACGATTAGAACAAATTCGCCTTTTTGACGAGTACTATCTTCTTGTAACCAGCGAATTAACTCATTTACCGGATAGCTGACAATGGTTTCCCATGTTTTAGTGAGTTCTTTGGCCAGAACAATATGTTTATCGCTACCCCAAACCGTCTGCATATCTTTTAATGTATCTAAAAGTCGATGGGTAGATTCATAAAAAATCATTGTTCGACTCTCTTCGCATAAAGTAGACAAATAATCTTGGCGTGCTTTGGTTTTTGCCGGTAAAAAACCCTCATAACAGAATTTGTCTGAAGGTAATCCCGCTACTGATAATGCGGCTATAGCCGCACATGCACCAGGGATGGGAACGACATTAATATTATTTTCTCGACACGCTTTGACTAAGTGATAACCAGGATCATTAATTAACGGTGTTCCTGCATCTGATATTAATGCAATTGATAACCCGGATTTTAATTTTTCGATCAAAACGTGTGCTTTTTCTTGTTCATTGTGATCGTGTAAAGCAAAAAGTTTAGCTTTAATACCTAAATGTTGTAATAGTAGTCCACTGTGTCTAGTATCTTCAGCCGCAATAAGATCAACACTTTTAAGTGTATTAATGGCTCTTAGTGTAATATCATCTAAATTGCCAATGGGTGTTGCAACAATATATAAAGTCATTCTATTTTGATCACTGTAAATTTTGTAGTAAGGCATTAAATATACTATACCAAACCTTGTTTTATTGTATATACTCATTATCATGAAATTAGTATTAATCATTATCGGCCAAAAATATGGCTGAAATGCTTTTTTGTGCTAATGATATTTATTCGGTCGTATAAGCGGTTAGTTAGAATACGATAGTTATTTGGAAATACTGCGAATAATTAGCCATCAAATGAGATGAATTTATAGCTTTTACTCAAGAATTGTACATTTTTGCCAGTGATTTTATTGATTTACTTTACAAGTAATTAATATAATAGCTTTTTGTTGTAAAAACGATAAAATGTGCATAACAAAATAATATAAATTAATGAAAGGTGTTATTGTGAAAAAAATTCTCACATTAAGTTGTTTAAGTTTGATGATCTCCGCATGTACACAAACTAATCCAGCTGAAATTGAAGATATTTCTGACTCTTCCAGTCGTTCTAGCTCGTCGGTATATTCAAAACCACCGACAAATATTTCTACTGGTTCACGTTCTTCGTCACAAATTTATTCATCATCAACACCAGTATCTCACTCGACAGTAACATCCAATAGCAATAGAGATAGTCAAAGTGTGGTTACCTCTAATGAGCGCATTGTTTATAATCGTAACTACAATGATATTCCTAAAGGTGGTTATCAAGGCGATACCTATACTGTTAAACGAGGTGATACACTTTTTTATATTGCGTGGGTAACGGGTAATGATTATCGTGCCTTGGCTGCTAAAAATAACATTAAAGAACCATTCGCGGTAAATGTTGGTCAAGTGTTAGATGTCAGTGGTGGTACAACGGTGGTTGAAACTAAAAAAACCACTTCTACAGCGCAAGTTGTTGCAGCTGGTAATTATGGTTCAGCGACTAATACCACTACCAAAACTAAACCAGTTGTAACCACAGTTACAACAACTACAACCACAACCTCGGGTAAAGATAAACCAACCAATACGATTCAAACTACAGAAACGGTAACTGAACCTGTTGATACCACAGCCACAGAGCCAACCAAGTTACCAACCACATCTAACGTAGCTAATATTGTATGGCAATGGCCTGCACAAGGTAAAATCATTGAAAAATTTTCTAATGCTAGCAAAGGGATTGATATTTCAGGTACTTTAGGTACCAAAGTCGTTGCCGCTGCTAACGGTCGAGTGGTTTATTCAGGGAATGCCTTACCGGGCTATGGTAATTTAATTATTATAAAACATAACGATGACTATTTAACCGCGTATGCACATAACCAAACTATTTTAGTTAAAGAACAACAAAATGTTCGTGCTGGTGAACAAATTGCAACGATGGGAGCAACAGGAACTTCATCAGTAAGATTACATTTTGAAATTCGTTATAAAGCACAATCAGTCGATCCATTAAAATACTTATCAACAAATTAATCAGTATTTTAAAGTGATATAGAGGTTTATAACCAATTAATAAGTAATAACACACTAATTAATCATGTGTTTTAGTGCAAACCAATTTGATTTAACCATTTTATTTTACGTAACTAAGGAGTTATATTTATGGCAGTAAAAAAATTAGTTCTTATTCGTCACGGAGAAAGCGTGTGGAATCAAGAAAACCGTTTTTGTGGTTGGACTGATGTTGATTTATCTGACAAAGGTAATAAAGAAGCTGCAGAAGCAGGTCAATTGCTAAAACAAGAAGGTTTCGAATTTGATTATGCATATACTTCTGTTTTAAAACGTGCAATTCACACATTATGGCACGTTTTAGATGCAGTTGATCAAGCATGGTTACCGGTTGAAAAAAGCTGGAAATTAAATGAACGTCATTATGGTGCGCTACAAGGTCTAAATAAAGCTGAAACTGCTGCTAAATATGGTGATGAGCAAGTTAAATTATGGCGTCGTGGTTTTGCAATTACTCCTCCAGCACTTGAAAAATCAGATGAACGCTTCCCTGGTCATGATTCACGTTATAGCAAATTACCTGAATCAGAATTACCTTTAACTGAAAGCTTAGCTTTAACGATTAAACGTGTGCTTCCTTATTGGGAATCAACTATAGCTCCACGTGTTGCTAAAGGTGAACGTGTAATTATCGCAGCTCACGGTAACTCACTTCGTGCGCTAGTTAAACATTTAGATAACATCAGTGATGATGATATTATCGATCTAAACATCCCAACTGGTGTACCATTAGTTTATGAATTCGATGACAACATGAAAGTTGTTAAACACTATTACTTAGGTAATGCTGATGAAATCGCCGCTAAACAAGCAGCGGTAGCTAACCAAGGTAAAGCAAAATAGTATTAATCAATCAAAAGGTAAGTTAAACAACTTACCTTTATTTCCTAATTTAGGAAATAAATATTTAACTTTTTGAGACGCTGATTTTGTCAAAAATTTATTATATTTATGGCGTAATGAACGCTGGAAAATCTACCGAATTACTGCAAATCGACCATAATTACTTAAGTAATAACATGCAAACACTATTGCTTAAATCTTCGGTCGATACTCGAGATTCTGCTGTTGAGATTGTATCTCGACTTGGCTTACGTAAAAAAGCATTACAACTTGACGATAACACAGTGGATGGCATAATTGAGCATATCAAACAAAATAATTACGCATGTATTTTAATTGATGAAAGTCAGTTTTTATCATCTAATACCATCTGGAAATTATCTGATGTTTGTGATGAATATGGTGTTCCTATGATGTTTTTTGGATTAAAAACAGACTATATGGGGCATTTATTTGAAGGTTCGAAAACCTTATTAGAAATTGCTGACAATTATAGGGAACTTAAAACTGTTTGTTGGTGTGGTAAAAAAGCTACCATGATCCTTTTAGAAGGTGAAAATGGGCAAATAGTCAAATTTGGAAATTCTATACATCTTGGTGACAGTGAGTATCATTCTGTTTGTCGAAAACACTGGAAAGCAGGACAAGTAAGACCAAATCATTAAATTTACTTGTGCATTTTTATAGATAGTATACTATCGGAAAAAAATACTCATATTATGATGTGCAAAAATATTAAATTATTATAAGGAATTAATCTCATGAAAATTAAACATACATCATTAGCTATATTACTCGGTTTAGTTTCATATTCCGCCAGTGCAAAAGATTTTTTAGTCACTGATGATGAAAAAAACCTTCAAAAAGGCAATTGGTATATTACAAACAAAGATGTTAGTCCTGATGCACCTCCTTTTACTGTTCAAAATCTAATTCTCAAAGGTGGTAAGCAAGAAGGTTCTGAACTATTAACTGTTAAAAGTGAAGGCTTAACGATTAGCTTAAGTCCAACACGTGGTTTAGGTATCGTAAAAGTTGAGGGAGATGGGATTCGTTTAGGTTGGGATTCACCAGTTAAAGAGGTTGTTAATCCTAAATATATGAATTTAGAAAGCCGTGGTGGTCTTGGTTGGCTAGATGGCTTTAACGAAATGATGGTTCGCTGTGGCTTTGAATGGACCGGTCACGCTGTACAAGCTGATGGTATGATGTATACACTTCATGGTCGTGCACAAAATACTCCTGTATCGAAATTATATGTTGAAGTTGAAGATCAAGCTCCTTATACGATTACGATCAAAGGGCTAATTAAAGAAAATACTTTCAAAAAGAGCAATTTTGAAACTTGGGTTGCCATCCAACATGTTCCTGGTAGCAAAGAATTTACCGTACATGATATCCTAACTAATTTAAGCGATTATGATCGTGATTATCAAATTATTTATCACAGTAATTTTGGTACGCCAATTTTAGAACAAGGAGCTAAATTTGTTGCTCCAGTTAAAGAAATCTCACCTTTCAATGAATACGCTGCAACTGGTCTTAAAAATTGGCAAACTTATCTAGGACCAACTAAAGACTTTGATGAAATGGTGTATAACATTTTCCCTTATTCAGATGCAAATAATCAAACTCAAGTTATGTTGACCAACAATGCAAGTGATAAAGGGGTAGGGATTGCTTTTAATACTCAGCAATTACCTGTGCTAACACTATGGAAAAATACTGATACAGTTAAACAAGGTTATGTGACTGGTATTGAACCAGGAACAAGTTTTGCTTATCCAGTTACAATTGAACGTGAACAAAAACGCGTACGTAAATTAGAAGCCGGAAAAAGCACAGAATTTGTTTTAACTTATAGCCTATTGTCAAACAAAGAAGACGTAGCAAACTATGATGCTAAAATAAAAGCCATCCAAGGAAGTCAAAAAACCAAAGTTGTTGAAGAACCTATGGCAAAAGAGTAAGTCATTCATAAATACCGCTAACATTTTGGTTAGCGGTATTCACTTCTCTCTATCTGAAAAGATATTTTAACCATCCCATCGATTTATAATATTGTTATTTAGACTATGTTATTTTAAGCTACACTAATCAACAAACGTTTAGATTCAATTAAATAACAGGAATAAATATGGCTGCGAAAAGGATAGTAATTGGCATAAGTGGTGCTACAGGCTTTGCTTATGGAATTAAAGCTTTAGAACTATTAAAACCAATGGATATTCAAACTCATTTAGTGGTATCAAAAGCGGCAAAAATCACCGGTCATTATGAACATTCGCAATCACAATTAACTCAATTGCAATCGTTAGCAGATGTTGTATATGCGATCGATAATATTGGCGCTGCAATTGCGAGTGGCTCATTTAAAACCATGGGAATGTTAGTTGCACCATGTTCAATGCGAACACTTTCAGCTATAGCAAATAGTTTGTCAGATAATTTACTTACTCGAGCGGCAGATGTGGTATTGAAAGAGCGACGTCGATTAGTTTTAATGACGCGAGAAGCGCCATTACATTTAGGTCATATTAAAAATATGGAAGCGGTGACTTTAATGGGAGGAATTATTTTTCCGCCAGTTCCTGCGTTATATCAACACATTGAAAGTGTTGATGATCTTATTACCCATAGTGTTGCTAGAGCACTTGACCTGTTTGATATTGATGTACCTTGTTTACCTCGCTGGGGTGAAGATATGCATCTTAATCAAAAACCTGAATAAACAGTAATATCATGAAAAAAAGCGAGTCTAAAATCGCGCAATTTATCCAGCAACAACATGTAGTAAATTTATGTGCGATATTAGTTAATAACCAGCCATGGGCATGTAATGCATTCTATGTATTTGATAAAGAGAACTGGTGTTTATATTTCTTATCAGAATTAAAAACCAAACATGCACAAGCAATGCTACACAATCCAAATGTTGCCGGTACTATAAGTGTTAATCCAAAATCGATAACCAAAATTCAAGGTATTCAATTTAGCGCTATAGCTGAACAACTCATTGATAATAAAGCTAGCAATGCTTATAAGCTTTATTATTCCGCCTTTCCTTTTGCAAGAGTCATGAAAGCGCCGATTTGGTCACTACGATTACAAGAAATTAAGATGACCAATAATCTACTTGGTTTTGCACATAAAAGCTATTGGCAACGAGACGCAAAACTGAAAGATCATTAACTTGATAAATGGTATGTTAGGTTTTAGTCTAATCATTATCTAATCACAACCTAAAACCCGATAATAACTTAAATTGAAACTGCATTATCACAATTTAGGTGGTATATTTTCCTCATATTCACAATCGCCATCACAAATAGTATCCCAATTAGCTTTAGAACCGGTATAAATATGTATACGCTTTTCAGCATTAATTGGCTCATTAATCAACCCAATACGTAATCGGTAACAACTATTATCATTATCGCGACTAGAAAATAGATGTGAACCACAATTACCACAAAAATGACGGTTGACGCCTAAGCTAGAAAAAACTTTTATATTTTCCTCACCTTTGACAAAAGTTAAATCTTCCTTGTTAATGAGTGTGGCAGAATTAAACGCTGAACCAGTTTGTTTGCGACAACGTGAACAGTGACAAAAAACAATCGCTTTGATATCACTATTTAGTTGATAGACAATTTCACCACATAAACAGTTACCAGTCATCATGATAAATTTCCTTATATTAAATTATTTAAGATTAATTTTATAGGAAAATAAATCTTAAATAATTTTTGAAAAATAGGTAATTATTTTCGCTTAAAATTCTCGTCGTTTTTTGTATATTCATATGCATCAATAATTAAACCGGCGATTCTTAATATATTTTCAGGTTTTTCTATAATAATCTGATCACCAGCACCTATTTCTAATCCAGCCCTTTTTATTTCATCTTTAGCCTGCTCTGTCAACTCAATAGGTAATTGTATAGATGGTCGTTGTTTATTGTCGTAATAACGAACAATCCATCTATTTGATTTTGTTTGATAGAGAACACTAAAATAAGATTCATTATCTTTATATGTCAAATCTTTATCATTAGTAATTGAATTAACATGATCGAACAAAACTCTTTCTGAATAAGTTGTAATAATTTTATTATTTTCAGGATCTACAATATCAGCTTTATCATCGATTTCATTAATTTCTTCATTATCTTCAATTAGTTCATCAACAGATTCTTTTTTTCCTGTTAATCCAACTACAACCATATTGCTGACAGCTTTTTCAATTGCTTTTTTTACTATAGGAGTAATGCTATCCAAAAATTTTTGATTTAGTTGTCTAGAAATATTAGATTTATTAGCTACATATTTTACGAAATCAACTGGAGCCTCGCGCAACGATGATGCAATTGTTTTTGTAAAAAGTGAAAAATAGATACTTTCTTCTGCTAATGTTCTAAGTGCTTCAGGTTTAAATTGATCATATCTAAATTGATATAATTGCTCACAATCGTTATCTTGTAATTCTTCTATTTTAATTTTTAGAAACGGAGCTGAATCCATGATATTTTTTTGTTCTAAGTCAGTAAAAAAACGCCATTCTCTACCGTTGGTTATTGCTGCAACAGCAACTTCAGGTGTTGCATTGAAATATCTTGATAGTTGAGGGCAATGATTATTTAATTCTTCACCCCATGATTTAGCTTCAATAAACATCACAGGTAAATCTTGACAAAATAAGGCATAGTCAACTCGTTCATTTGCTTTAACTCCTGGAAAATCGGCTTTAAATTCAGCTTTTACTTTGGTTGGATCATAAGGAGTAAATCCAAGTATATCGAGTAACGGCAATATCAACGCTTGTTTCGTAGTTTCTTCCGTTGTGCAATGATCTCCAACTTTTTTAACGTGTTCAGAATGAGTAGACAATTTTTCTTTAAAATTATTCATATTTTAATACCTTACATTATTCCAGTTATCTATTTGCTTAAATAATAGAGTCAAAGCACAAAATCCAATATAATAATTTAATATTTTTTATTATTTATGATTGGTGTATTTTATATTCAATTATTTTGAATTTAGCATAATTGTACTATAAATATTCTTTATTCTAACTATTTATATAATTTATTTTATTAAGATGAATAGTATTTATTTTAATTTATTTAAATTTGAATGAATATGATTTATATCTTAACTTATTCATTTTAAATTGGATAGATTATTATGTTTATTAATTTTTGAACATGCTGGATTAGAGAATCACATCACTTATCAACTAATATAAAAAAATTTCAGAAACCAGCAAGATATAACTATTCCAAAATTTTGAGGAAAAGGGTTTTTAAGGCAAAAAATGGCACTAATAATTAGTGCCAATAATCAAATATTACGAAAATTTGCTATTTTTACAGATTAAAAATGGACTACATTTTAATCGTTAACATTTTTCAACAAAATAGCGCATTATGCGGTTATCAGTGGTTAGTTCTGGGTGGAATGAACATACCAAAATATTATCTTGTTCCGCCATTACACAATGATTATCAACAAAAGCGAGTTGTTTTACTTGTTTACCTGCTGTGGCAATATAGGGGGCACGAATAAATACCGCTGGAATTTGCTGACCGATAGGTGCAATATCTAACACTGTTTCGAAGCTATTTATTTGCCGCCCAAAGCCATTTCGTTCAACAATAATATCTATTAGTCCCAGTTGTTCAACCTCATTATGGCTGGTTTCAGTGCCACAAAGTACTAATCCAGCGCAGGTGCCAAAAATACCTTTACCTTGTTTAGCAAATGCTTGTATTGGCTCAAATAAATCATTTTGTCTAATTAAACGACTGATTGCTGTTGATTCTCCTCCCGGAATAATTAAGCCATCAAGTTGACGCAATTGTTCGGTTTTTTTAACTGCAATAGGGCACACAAAATCAATGCTAGCAAGCATGTTTAAATGTTCAGTTACGGCACCTTGTAAATTAAGCACCCCAATGATTTTGTTAGCTTTTAAGTTGGCAATTGTTGTCATTACCAGCCTCGATCTTGCATTCTTTCTGATTCGGTTAATTTACTGATTTCAATCCCTTTCATGGCTTCACCCAATCCTTTGGATAATTCAGCTAATCTTGGATAATCATCAAAATAAGTAGTTGCTTGAACAATCGCTTTAGCAAATTTTTCTGGATTTTGTGATTTAAAAATACCCGAACCGACAAATACACCATCAGCACCAAGTTGCATCATTAATGCTGCATCAGCAGGCGTAGCTACACCACCGGCAGCAAAGTTTACGACTGGTAATTTACCAAGTTGTTTAATTTGTAATACTAATTCATATGGCGCGCCAATTTCTTTGGCCAATGTCATAAGTTCATCCTTTGATTTGCCAACGACTAAACGAATTTGTTCATTGACCCGACGCATATGTCTAACCGCTTCAACAATATTGCCTGTTCCGGGTTCACCTTTGGTGCGTAACATAGAGGCACCTTCACCAATTCGGCGTAATGCTTCACCCAAATCACGACAGCCACAGACAAAAGGCACAGTAAATTCATCTTTCAATAAGTGATATTGTTCATCAGCAGGCGTTAGCACTTCGCTTTCATCAATATAATCCACTCCCATTGATTCTAAAATACGTGCTTCAACGATATGGCCAATTCTTGCTTTCGCCATAACAGGAATTGTTACTGCTTTCATTACTTCTTCAACAATGGTCGGATCGGCCATTCTTGCGACGCCACCAGCAGCACGAATATCGGAAGGAACACGTTCTAAAGCCATAACTGCTACGGCACCAGCTTGTTCAGCGATTTTGGCTTGTTCGGCATTGATGACATCCATTATCACGCCGCCTTTTTGCATTTGTGCCATTCCACGTTTTACTGTTTGTGTACCGGTATGTTGTTTCATTGCTACTCCTGATTAATTAATGTTAGTTGTCTAATGTCAGGACTATTATTCAAAATTAAAGCACTGCAAAAAACAGCCAATTGGACTATAATTAACCCATCCAATTTTGTGTTTAAGGTAATAAGTTCTAAAAAACTTTAAAAATAAAAGATGTGGAA
Source organism: Gilliamella sp. M0364 (assembly GCF_016100565.1). Classification (NCBI taxonomy): domain Bacteria; kingdom Pseudomonadati; phylum Pseudomonadota; class Gammaproteobacteria; order Orbales; family Orbaceae; genus Gilliamella; species Gilliamella sp. M0364. The sequence goes on from NZ_JACFSF010000001.1 coordinate 51,752, forward strand.
TAAACAAAAATTAAGCCCTTTTAATGGTGCATTATTTAAAAAAGTCACGCAATTGATTGAGAACTATATCGAACAAGGCGTGTTAATAGCCGGTGAGCGATTACCATCGGAGCGTAATTTAGCCAAGGATCTACAAGTTAACCGTTCAACTATTGTGCATGCGCTGGATATCTTAACTGAACGAGGGATATTAGTGCGAAAGCAGGGTAGTGGGACTTTTGTTAATGAACAAAAGTGGGGGCTGCAAGCTTATTCGACCATTAATTGGCGATTGCCTGCCAATTTTTATCATCATCGTCAAAATGTATATCAACAAAAAGTGACACAGGTTCGGCAGCAAATGGAGCATGTTTGTGATTTAGCTAATGGTGATTTGCCCACTAATATGATCCCCAAATTAATATTACCCAATATTACTTCCCATGAAATGGTTGCTTACGAAAAGAAGAGCGACATGTTGCAATTAGGGCTTCCTTCGCTTAAGCAGCAAATTGCTTATTATATGAAGAAACAATTTGCTATGTTGGTTGATACTGAACAAATTCTTATTACCTCGGGTACTCAACAATCTCTTTTTTTAATTACCCAAGGATTATTAAAACCTGGCGATGCGATAGGTATTGAATCACCATCATACTTTTATTCATTACCATTATTTCAAGCAGCAGGATTGCGTTTATACGGTATTGAATGTGATGATGAGGGTATTACTTTAGAGAGTCTACAGAAAGTCACCTTAGAGCGACAAATAAAATGGTTATTTCTAAATCCTATCTTTCAAAATCCAGTTGGTTGTGTGATGAGTAATCAGCGCAAGAAGCAGGTACTGGCATTTTGTCGAAAGCAATGTATTGGTATTGTTGAAGATGATGCCTATAGTGGCTTAGCTTTTGATGAAAAAACCAATATTTTACCGATTAAAAAATTCGATGTAAGTAATCAAGTGGTCTATTTAGGATCTTTATCCAAATATATCGGCCGTAATATACGTATTGGTTGGATGATAGCACCAACTGAAATTATCGAAAAATTAGCCAATATCCGCCATCACATTGACTCTGGGTTAAGTATTTTACCGCAACTATTAGCCGAGGAATATTTAAGTCACCATTATCAAACACATCAAAAATGGCTCTGCCAACAGTTGCAGAATAAAGCTAACCAATTAATGGATTGGCTGGATGATTATTTTAATGGTGATGTTATTTACCGAGTCCCAACCGGAGGTTTTCATTTATATGCTCATTTACCAGTTAATAATGCTGCACAAGAACTGACAATATTAAATAAGTTGTTGTCAAAACATATCATTGTTTCGCAAGGTACTGACTTTGGTGATAAGTTGGGGGCTATCCGATTAAGTTATGGACATTTTGAAAAAAATTTGCTTTGATCACACATCATAAAATCTGCATTAACTTATTGATTATGGAAAGTTCTAAGTTCCTGACAAAACATAGCCTTGCCTTGTTAAACATCCCTGTTGGCCATGCTAATCTCACTCAGTTATCAGCACATTGCTAATCTCGCTAAATTAAATACAGCAAACGCTTGGCAAGCAATAAACTTTGATGGTTAGTGTGAGCTGATTTTAGTTTTATAAGCAATTTCAGAGAAAGTGTGGGGATTTTTAAGCCTTAAAAATCCCGTTCCTCAAATTTTTTTATTTTTATTATCAAAATATTACTAATTTTATCAGCTATTTTTTATCATTTTATTTACATTAAATTGTCTAAAAGCTAGGTAGAATAAGGTTTAAATCGCTGATTATCTATGATAGATTAATTTTTCCATTCACATTAAGCAGGTAGGCTGATCTTGAATCTTTCACCCAAAGCTTTCCATTATTTAGGCGTCGTTGCAACGATTGCATCATTAGGCATGTATGTGTCATATATTCCGCAAATTATCGACAATCTTCATGGTTTCAAAACCAATCCAACTCAACCATTAGCGGCAGCAATTAACTGTTCGTTATGGGTTTGTTATGGATTATTACAACCTAAAAAAGATTGGCCGATTGCTATAGCTAATTCCCCTGGTGTTTTGTTTGGATTAATTGCATTTTTTACGGCATTGTAAATTTATTGTTATACTTCTTTGTCTTATTTCAATACAGCATAATTTAAACCTTATGCTGTATTTTTTTATCAAATTGTTAGATGATTTCTGTTGACAAATATAGAGGGTTTAGTTTCAAAAATGGATTGTTCTGTTGCCGATTAAATTTTAACCTTGCCATTAAGTTTTTATTTATCAATGTGTTGCAAGGTTATCAACAGGTTTGTTAAATACTTATCAAATAATTAAGTGAATAATTCACAATTTAGTTTTAACTAAAAAACTAAGTTTTAATTTGCATTATCAGATTCAATTATTGTCATCTATTTGCGATTAGATTATATTGGAGATCCGGCTGTTTATTAAACAGTGTTTATTTTTTAATACTCTTTTGTATTGAGTGTTCATGTTATTAATTTAGATGTCGACTTAATCGTATGAGCGTTAAAGATATAAAATAAGGAAATCAAAATGGCTAACATTAATCTTTCTGACGATTTGATAAAAGATTTTATCTATTCTATGTACCGTAAAGAAGTATTATTAAATTTAAAAGGGGTTGTTTTGACTGATGAGGATCGTAAACAACTTCATGAAAAAAGAGATTTTGTTAATCGATTGTCTGAAGCTGAATTAGCCGATATTCGCTGTTGGGTTTTAGATAAATTGAGAGTACTTGAAAGCCAGCATAAGCAAGATTAATCGGTTAGAATCTTGCGCTAACTTCATTAATAAATTGATAAAATTTATTTATCATATCGCTTATAACGATATGGACAGTTTTATCAATCGTTTTACAATGCAACAAGACTTATTATTTATAATTTATAGGAAAGGGTATGAAAAAGTTAGTCGTGGTTTTATTGTTAGGTCTGCCAATGGTTGCCGCTGCATCTAATTGTGAAGAAATTAGTGCCAGTATCGCTGAGAAAATCAAAAACAATGGTGTTGATGAAAACAGTTTTCAATTAAATTTAGTTCCATCAGAACAAGCTGAGCAAGGTGTTGCAGGTAAAATTGTCGGATCATGTGATCGTGGTCAACAAAAGATAGTATATGTTCGTTCACAAGATAATTCGGTAACAACTGAAGCAAAACAACAAGAGTCTTCAATTTCTAATCAGCAAGCCGAACAAGCTGAATTAGAGAAATCTTCTCAACAACAAATAGAAGTGCCGCCTTCAGCAGATAATCAACAAATTGAGTCGAAGACAGAATAATTACTGATTATTAGCTATAGTTATAGAAGATCTATCGGTTGATAAATAAATAAAGAACATTTGAATAAATAGTAACGGTTAATAAACTACTATCTTTATAAAATTGTTATTTATTTGCTGAACTATTATTCATCTGTATTTATCCGGGGTGCCCTAGGCTGAGATTATACCCGTTGAACCTGATTCGGTTAGTACCGGCGAAGGGAGTATAAAACACATTTTCTACAAGTCTGTTGTACTCCTTAATTACTAATTTTTATAAAAAGAAGTCATCATGTCGTCATTCTATTCGCTCTTCTGCCTTCGTTCGCTCTTAACGCACTGGCTGTGATTTGTTCCTGACAAAAACAACCTTGTCAAACATCCCTATTTGCCATGCTAATCTTACTCAGTTGTCACACATTGCTAATATCACTAAACAAGACTTGCCAAACTGATTCGCAAGAAATAACCATAGATATAACAGTTGGGTTAATAAATATGCTAGCAACAAATTCCAACAAACAATGCCAAATAAAATAGCTTGGCTTGATCAGCTTAGTAAATTTAGAGGATAGTCGCATTGAACATTTAACAAAATTATTTAGGCAAGCAACTAAACTTGAAATTGGTTTCTGGCAAATGGGTTTAGATAAACGTTTTAAATAACAAACATACTTTACCACTATGGGTAAAGTATGCTGAATTTGAACTATATTTAAACAATTTTTAAACTAAAGTAGTTTTGAATAATTTTGTTTGGTGGCATCGTCCCAAACGCTTGCTTGTACTTGACCAATATGTTGTTGCTGTAAAAGTAACATGGTTAATCGTGATTGGCCAATTCCACCACCAATTGTTTGTAAAAAATCACCATTAGCTAATGCTTTATGCCATGCATATTGGAGGCGATCTTCATTATTAGTCAGTTTTAATTGTCGTTTTAAGGTTTCTGGATCGACACGGATCCCCATTGATGAGATTTCAAAACCACTATTTAACACCGGATTCCAAACTAAAATGTCACCATTTAAGCCTTTTGAACCCATTTCATTATCACTACTCCAATCATCATAATCAGGAGCACGAACATCATGTTTTTCATTATTTGATAATTCACCACCAATACCAATTAAAAATACGGCGCCTAACTCTTTGGTAATTGCATTTTCACGCTCTTTCGGTGATAAATTTGGATAACGTTTTAACAGTTGTTCACTATCCATAAAGGTAATTGTTTCGGGTAAAAAACGTGATAGATGATATTTTTCAGAGACTGCTTTTTCAGTCGCTTTAATCGCACTATAAATTTTTTCAACCGTTTGTTTTAAATAAGCTAAATTGCGATCTTCGGGACGAATCACTTTTTCCCAATCCCATTGATCAACATAAACAGAGTGAATAGGCGAGAGTTTATCTTCATCCGGGCGCAGAGCTTTCATATTTGTATAAATGCCTTCACCAACAGGAAAATTGTGCTGACTTAACGTTTTACGTTTCCATTTAGCTAGTGAATGAACAACTTCGAATTGTGCATTAGGAATACTTTTAATATTAACTTGAACGGCTTTTTCGGTACCTGACAAATTATCTTGAACGCCATCACCAATTTGACTCAATATTGGTGCTTGAACTTCAATTAGTGATAGATTATTTGCTAATTGCTCGGCAAAAAATTGTTTAACAAAATTGATTCGTTGTTGCTGCTCTTTAAATGATATTGTCATGTTTAGTCTCGAAATATAAAAAATTTGTGTTGCTAAATTAAACTAGAAAGCAGAAATATGCAAGTCTAGTTAACAGGCTTAAACGCAGGCGGAAGGCAGTCACATCGTGACCACTTGCGTGGTCGCCGCGGGAGATGGTAAAGAGGGTTCTCGCCAACCCTCTTTACTCGGACGTAATCGCCGTATAGAAATAACCGCAAAACAGCAAACGACCGAAACTCAAACAATCCAAAAAATAAAGGACCAAAAAATTTGAGGAAAGGGGTTTTTAAAGCCAAAACCCATCCAATAAATCGTTAACGTTAGTTATAACATCTGCTAATTCCAATAATAAAAGTTTATTTTTATCAATCAGTTTGATGCTTCTCATTTAGCGACATTCGCAACGTGCTGACAACTGAGAGAGGATAGCATGGCAAACAGGGATGTTTGGCAAGGCGGTGCTTTGTCAGGAACAAATCACAGCCGGTGCGTTAAGACCGAACGAAGACGGAAGGCAGTCACATCGTGACCACTTGCGTAGTCGCCGCGGGAGATTGTAAAGAGGGTTGGCGCCAACCCTCTTAACTCGGACGTAATCACCGTATAGAAACAACCACAAAACAACAAACGTCCGAAACTCAAACAACCAAAAAAATTTGAGGAGAGGGGTTTTTTGAAATCAAAATAGGGCTAAAAATAGGAGGTAAGATTTTGGTGTGTTGGTACTTTTATTATTAATGTCTTGATTTTGAAGTATAATTTTTCATCAAACTTTACAAAAATTAACAATTAAACCGCCAAAAATAGTTGCATGGTTTTTTCCAATCACTATACTTTCAAACCTTATTTATATAAAAGGATAACTTTTATAATTTTTGATATAAAAGTGTAAATTAATCAGTATCTTAGTTGACAAGGACGTCAATATGCATTATAATCTTGCAACACATAACACCTGCTCAACCTATAATTTAATCTTTTTAAAGTTAAGTTCGTATCATTTATTACTTAATGGTAGTTTGTTTTTTAAGCAATTTCGGCGAAATTTTTCAAAATTTCTTAGTTTAGCCTTTTTATCTCGACAGATTGTTTCCGCGTTAATCTTAGTTATTTTACTTTCTATCTCTTTTGCCAATCATGCTTTAACCGCTCAAACGACCAATATTATTTATGGTAATGCGCCATATTTAACCTTTGATGGTGGTCTTACACGCGTGACAAACACCAAAGCTCTACTTGGGATATCCCTTTCTAATGGAGATAAATATACTCCCGCAACCAATAATTCAAAAGATAATCCTATCGTTTTACCTGTTGCGGGTCAGAGTTTTGCTGATATCGATATGTTGGTGCCAACTGATACTGATTCTATTGCATTAAATTTACTTATCGGAGAACCTTATAATTATTGGGGTGATGATGATGGTGATGGTCAAGACCCTGATGGTATAACTGCCACAGGTAGTTTAAATTTATCTATTGTTGATAGATTCAATAATCCTGTCACACGTAATACAGTGCTAACCATTTGTAATGGGCCCTATAAGGTGAAATTGGCTAGTACCAACGGCACTTTATCAACCCGTTATGGCGTTCCTAAAGGTAGCGATTTTAATGCTAGTAATGCGACATATTATATTAATCCTAAGGCACCACCAGAGGTCTGTTTTGCAAAACCGAACTTGCAATATGGTAAGCTTTTTTCTAAAGACATGGATTTCCGAGGTCCTGCTACAATGTGGAATGAAAAGATGGGGTTCATTACACAGTCGAAAAATCCTTCGTCTTATGATTTGAATTTCCCTACTACAGGGGCTCATAATTTGTACTTTGATCTAGATATAGGTGGTAATTATCGAGAATTATCTTGGCAGCCAGTTTCTCATGGTGGTATTACAGCTACTATGACGGAAGCAACAAATAAGAGTGTGCGGGTTAGCCTAAAGGGTCCATTTGCTAAAGATGAGCAATTGGGTTCAAGTAATCCAAGTAGTTTGGGAACTATACTCAATCCGACATTACCACAGACATTTGAGTTAGTTGGTCGAGACAGTCAAAGTGGGGAAGAAATCGTCAAATACGGTTTCCAGTTAAAGCAGTGGTTTGTTAACCGTGGACTTAAATCTTATACTAATGAAAGTGTATCGTCTTGGTGTAGTGATATTGGATACCGTATGCCTAAGGTCAAGGATTTAACTAACGCGATTTGTGAGAGGGGGAATTCAGGTGGACATTGTAAGGGTATAGTTGGTGCGACACCTTCATCAATTGGTAATCACTATCAGCGTAGAATTGGTGCAGGTTTCTTTTCGGAGTGGGGCGACGTAAAGGGCTACACTGATGCTGGTTTCTATTATGGTTATTGGACTAGCGACCCTGGCCGAGCTAGTAATTATACTGAGTTTGTCGTGTTCACCCATGTTGGCAGTGCATCTAGTGGCTTTATACCCAATGGAGGTGAAAAACATGCAGGAGTTTGTGCCGCAGCCCCTTTAAAGGATGATTAATTCAATAACCAAGCGAATTATGACGTAAATGGCTAAAGCAATGTTGTGGCGACAACCATCCGTCCCAACTGGGACGGGGTTATTTTTGAGGATTGGGATTTTTAAGATAAAAATTTTGAGGAACGGGGTTTTTGAAACTTAAATTCCTACTTATTGCTAACCCTTTTTTTTGACTTAAAATAAAGTATTTAAAAAGCAATACATTAAAAAATCACTTAAAAAAAGGTTTTTTAATAGTAAAATTGCGCTTCTTCTTTTTGCCAACTGCATTTATAGTATATTGGATTCTAGTTCGCTACCGTGTAGGTAGTTTAGAAAGCATCGCTTGAAACGCGATATAGTGCTGCTGTTGTTCGCTACCGTGTAGGTAGTTTAGAAAATTCTATTTACCCCAAATCATCTCTGGTGTCAGTTCACTGCCGTGTAGGTGGCCAAAAATCCATACAAACCGCCTTCTGACGGTTTTTTATTGCTTTTAATCTTTATATAACATACTATTGCCTAAAAAGGAAATGGTATGAAAAAGATATTATTAAGCTTGGTCTGTTTATCATTATCTGGCTGTAGTGATAATAAGGTGACAAAAGAGTACCTTGTGGGTAAGTGGAACTGCATCCATAAAGAATATGGAAGTGAGTATGATTCTAAACTTAAAAGATATAGTGATTATTTTGAAACTGATAGCGAACAAGTAATTCAATCATATGAAATTGTTAATGGAATTTTATTATCAAAAACTGAGAATCACAAAGCTATAGAATTTGATTTGGATATATTTTATAACAATTTAAATATGGAAGCTTTAACTAACTTGTGTGGTAAATGGAGTTATAATAAAAAATTATCAAAAAATACAAGTAATGAGTTTACTTATGAAAGGGAGGAATTTTGCGAAGCTTATATAGAGAGAGGCTATTTCCCCCTCTACCCTAAAACTAAAATACTAAAAGTTTGCACAAGAATAAAATAATCATCTATTGATTAAAATCAATTCAACCCTCTAACGAGATTTTTTTATTACCCAAATATTTTAAATAACATACCATTACAAAAAAATTCAAAGGAAATGGCATGAAAAGAATTGCATTATTGGGGTTAACTTGTTTTGCGTTGTTTGGTTGCGGTGAGAAAAAAGTAACCGAAGAGATGCTTCTTGGGGAGTGGAATTGCACAGTTAGCACGCAAAAAGCAGACTCAAAGAAGGGTAAGCTGCAAGATTTCGGTGACCCTGAAGTTGGTGAATATAAATATATCTTCACCAAAAAAGATGGAAAACTTTTTTGGAGTTCATCTTTATTCAAAGAATATTTAATGCCTTTTAATCTAGAGGATATTTACAAAAAAACTGAGTATGTTGTCGATGACATGCAAATATCTCATAAGATTGAATATCTATCCAAAGATAGTTATAGTATTACTAATATATATATAACCATCGATAAAAACAATAAACCAATTAGCAAATCTAAAGATGAATTTGTTTGTGAACGAATTAAAGAATAAGACAATTATTCTATTGACTATAAATTCAACTTTGCACCTTCTTGTTTACTACTCTGTAGGTGGTTTGCGTAAAGGAATACTAATAACATAGGGGCTTGCCATAGCGACAGCCGTATGAAAAACAATAAAATAATTAGTTACCTTGGATGGGCAAAAATTTTTACTTCAAAAGGTTCATTTTCATTAAATCGCCTAGAGCGGTTTTTTTGTGCCTAAAATTCAGAAATTCAACTTCAATCGGTGCAAAAATGCACCAGAACTAATTCTACACTCACTGACAATTCTAAAAAAGGATCACTTAGGTGTGAGTTTTAGATGATATTAGATAACTTTTCATTATTTGCCTTGCTTTGACTAATTCCTTGCCTGATTAAAACTCATCTCTAATGAAGAATATAATGAATATTATTCAAATGAATTTAGCTACATTATGAATACTAACTAAAGAATTTAATGACATATTGTTTGTTATCTAGTTTTTGAAATCTCCAAAACTAGAAAGTGTATTGGAGATTTTGCGTGAAATTCATCAAGTTCTTGCCATGTTAGATGATCCAAAAAGTCTTTATTAAAATATTCTTTTATTACGTGCGCTAATCCTCGCATAAGTTTCCAATTTAATTTGTTCCCTTTATAGCCGTTTTTGATTAACCAATCTTTTATTTCATGAAATTCACTAAAGTTGATTTGTTTAATATCAGTAGGCATTTTAAACCTCGTAATAAATAATTTTTGAGTGATGATATGTTATACGGATTAAGTAGCGGTGCATAGTCAAATAAGTAAATTATGTGATGAACTCAGGTCAAATATTAATTAATAGCTTTACAGGATGAACCTATGAGGGCTGTTAGGAGTTGTTTTGTCGTGAGTATTTAGTTGATCTCAATGCGACACAAGCAGCAATAAAGGCTGGATACAGCAAAAATACAGTGAGCGAAGAAACTAGGTAGTTTAGAAAGATGCGTACTGTTGTGATTGCTACTTTCCAAAGTTCACTGTTAAATAAAAAACCGTTCTAATTATGAACGGTTTTTTATTATTGGTTAGATAATTTTACAATTATCCTTGATATTTTTTCATGACAATTGACGCATTAGTACCGCCGAAACCAAAGCTATTAGACATTACTGTGGTTAATTCACGTTCGGTTGGCTCGGTAATAATATTCATGCCTACTGCTTCATCTGCAAGTTCGTCAATATTGATACTTGGTGTAATAAAGCCGTGTTCAAGCATAAGTAGTGAATAAATCAATTCTTGTGCACCGGTGGCACTTAATGAGTGACCAGTCATGGATTTAGTTGAAGAGATAGCCGGGATATTATCACCAAATACTTGTTTGATTGCCCATAACTCTTTGACATCACCAACTGGAGTTGATGTACCATGAGTATTGATATAATCAACTGGTCCATCAAGATCTTGAATAGCAAGCTGCATACAACGCATTGCCCCTTCACCAGATGGCGCAACCATGTCATAACCATCTGATGTTGCCCCATAACCAACAAGTTCACCATAGATATGTGCACCACGGGCAAGAGCATGCTCAAGTTCTTCAACTACTACCATTCCGGCACCGCCTGCGATTACAAAACCATCACGGTTTTTATCATAGGCACGAGATGCTTTTTCTGGTGTGTCGTTATATTTAGTTGATAATGCGCCCATAGCATCAAATTCGCATGACATTTCCCAACATAGTTCTTCACCACCACCAGCAAACACGACATCTTGTTTACCAAGTTGAATAAGTTCAGCAGCATGACCAATACAGTGTACTGATGTTGCACAAGCAGAAGTCATTGAGTAGCTAACACCTTTAATTTTAAATGGTGTCGCTAAACATGCAGAAATCGCTGATGACATCGATTTTGTTACTGCATAAGGGCCAACACCTCTTAAACCTTTTTCTTTCATGCCGGCAACAACATTATATTGAGTTTTGGTTGAGCCACCATAACCAGCGATAAGACCTGTACGTGGATTAGATACTTGCTCTGGGGTTAATTTTGCATCTTCGATTGCTTGTTGCAGTGCAAGATATCCATAAATAGACGCATCATTCATAAAACGGACAACTTTTCGATCGATTAATCCAGTTGTATCTAATTTAACATTACCACAAACATGACTACGCATTCCGCTATCTTTCATTTCTTGCGAAAAAGTAATACCACTTCGGCCTACTCTTAACGACTCTAAAACTTCTTTGGTATTATTCCCAATGCTTGAAAGAATACCTAATCCTGTAATTACTACACGTTTCATCTAATGCTCTACTCCTAAGTTAACTGGCTTCATATGAAAAATTGGTCTGATTATAGCGTACACTTGTAAGCTGAACAATACCCCCAGATTGATTTTATTTGTTAAGTTAATAAATAAAATTGGCATGACAGGTCAATAAATCAATTAATATGATTATATTTACATTCTATTAATAATATCTTGATTAAATCAGTCTTAATCGCGAGTTTATTGAACAAATATTTTTTAAATTCGATCTGATTATTAACTTGCTTATACCAATAAAATCACTATAATACTGTAAATATATACAGTTATTGGTGATGATTATGATTCAAGAGAAAATGATCTCAAAGCTTGAGATTTTAGCCGAATCTGCAAAATATGATATTTCATGTGCTTCAAGTGGTACTTCACGCAGTAATAAAAATAAAGGTATTGGTAGTGCTTCTCGCTGTGGTATTTGCCATTCATTTACTGCTGATGGTCGATGCGTTTCGCTGTTGAAAATCATGTTAACTAATTATTGCATGTTTGACTGTGCTTATTGTATCAATCGCCAGAGTAATGATATTCCTCGTGCAGGATTTACGCCGAAAGAGTTAGCGGAACTGACGATTGAATTTTATCGTCGCAATTATATTGAAGGGCTGTTTTTAAGCTCGGGTATTGTTCGTAGTGCTGATCATACGATGGAAAAAATGATTCGTGTGGTCAAAATATTGCGGCAAGAATATAACTTTAATGGTTATATCCATATGAAGGCGATTCCCGGTGCCAGCAATGAATTGATTCGTGAAGCTGGTTTACTCGTTGATCGAATGAGTGTCAATTTAGAGATCCCTACCGAGCGTAATTTAAAATTATTGGCGCCAGATAAAGATCATCAAACCATTTATCAACCAATGCGACATATCCAGCAAAATTTGCTAGAAAATATCGAAGATCGTAAAAAAATCAAATCAACACCAAAATTTGTTCCGGCAGGGCAAAGTACTCAGGTGATTATTGGTGCGACAGATGAAACCGATAATCAAATTTTACAGCTCACCGCCAAGCTATATAAGCGACCAAGTATGAAACGGGTTTACTATTCGGGATTTATTCCAGTAAATAGTTATGATAAGCGATTACCGGTTTTGCAAGAAGTTCCAAGAGTAAGAGAAAATCGGTTATATCAGGCAGATTGGTTACTTCGTTTTTATGATTTTAGTGTCGATGAAATTGTAAATGATGAACATCCAGATCTTGATTTGACGGTTGATCCCAAATTATCTTGGGCGATTCGTAATCCGCAATTTTTTCCGGTTGATATCAATCGGGATAGTTACCAAAAAATCTTACGCGTGCCAGGTATTGGCGTTAAATCAGCAAAATTAATTGTTATGGCAAGGCGACATCGCAAACTAAATAAAGAGGCGCTCAAACGTATTGGTGTGGTGCTAAAACGAGCGCAGTTTTTTATTATTTGTCATGAAATGAATACATTTAAAGTACTGGATTCATCTGCTGAATATATACGCCTAAGTTTACAAGATTCGCCTCGGCTTGAAGTAAAACAACAATCCCTTCCACAGCAACTAGTTATGGGATGGTAATTTATGCTAGCGTTTTATTATGATAAATCTTTCGAAGGACTAATGTGCGCGGTATTTGATGCATTTAAACTAAAAAAAATGCCTGAATGTCTATTAGTTGAGGGTGAGGATATGCCACTTTTGGTTACCGATTTTCATCAAGTCGAATATCGCAACAGTAAATATGAGCGTGTTTACACTGCACTGCAAAAAAAATTATCGCAGATTGCACTAAATCAACTCTTGTTTACTTGGCTATCAGAATTACCTGAAAGTGATTTAATTATTTTTCGCTATATTTGTAAAGTATTCAAGTCAACCAATTCGATTGAAACTGATTTTGCTGATGCGGATGTGTTAGCTGTTTATGATATAGCTAAAAAGGTAAATAAAGAAAAACATCATATTCAGCAATTTGTTCGCTTTAATAGCATTCAAAATCCAGCCAACAGTTGTGATAATAATGACAAAATTTACTTTGCGGTTATAGAGCCTATATATAACGCTTTACCGTTAACCACTCGATTTTTTAAAGATCGTTATGCCGATCAAAAATGGGCAATTTATGATGAAAAACGCCAATATGGTTATTTTTATGATTTAGATAAGATTGAGCAAATCTGGTTGAACGATAACGATCCTCTGATCGTTAATAAGCAAATTAATCAAGATTATCTAACTGATGATGAAAAATTGTTTCAAACCATGTGGAATCGTTATTGTCAGGCCTTAACCATTAAGGAACGAATCAATCCAAGATTACAAAGGCAAAATATGCCTAGACGGTTTTGGCACCATTTACCCGAAATGCAAGGCAAATAAAAAACGCCGAATAAATCGGCGTTAATTAATGATAAATAGTAAAATTTATTGGGCATCAATTTCATCAAGAATGCCGTTAATGCTTTGTTGGCGTTGTTGTTCTTTTTGCTCATCAACTTTACCGCCAGAAGCATTAAAATCATTGCGCTGGAAGTAAGCATTACGCATAAAGTTGTATGGGTCATCACTATTTTTAATTAAATCTTCATACTCAATGGCCACAGCTCGAGCTTCAATGCCATCAAATACACCGCGAACCAGTGCCCATTGCCAATCGATCCAAACAAGTGGCGGATATAAAGTATCAACCAGGTCACCTCCTTCTTGACGAAGTGTTGCCGAACCATAGAAAGGTAATACAACATAAGGGCCATAAGGGACATCGTAATGACCTAATGTATCACCAAAACCACGTTTAGGTCCTTTTTGTAATTGAGGATCTGCTACACTTGCAACATCAAATAAACCGGCAACACCAAAAACGGTATTAATAAAGAATCTTGCTAAATGTTTACCGGCTTCATGCCCTTCACCTTGTAAAGCACTATTTACCATTGATGCTGGTTCAGAAAGGTTAGAGGAAAAATTAACTACCCCTTTACGAACTGGTGTTGGTACATAATCTTTCCATACTACGGCAGCAGGGCGCAAAATATAAGGGTCAAGCGCATAGTAGTTAACATTAAACATGGTTTTATTAAAACCCGATAACGGGTCACTATAACTATTTGTTTCAGCCTTATAGGTCGCACAACCCGTCAGTGCTAAAACCGAGAACATCATACCTATAATTTTTTTTCTCATAATGCTACCGAATACAAGTGATAAAATGTCGAATGTAAGGATTGTATCATGTTTGCTTAAAATAGAAAATTTTTCATTATTTGATTGATATTGCATTGATAAATTTATTAGAATAAACGCCTTTGATGACCTCATAGTTAAATGGATATAACAAGCCCCTCCTAAGGGCTAGTTGTAGGTTCGATTCCTACTGAGGTCAATTTTATTTTAAATTCAAACTAATAAAATTTATCAGTGATGCAGTAATCTCCTTAAAGTTTTACTACATTAATATTTTATTAAATGCCTTTTTTAACCCGCTCCCATTCAGTTTTTAAAACATTTTGCGTGTTTTTTGTTAGTTGTTTTTGATAAGAATGTAATTTACTATCAAAATTAGATATTTCTGAACTATTTAGGCCATTTAATGGGAGAATTTCCTCTTCAAGATCAGCAAAAAATTCAATAATTTTTTGACAAAAAGTTAGAATTTTATTTGATTTATCTTAATTCGGATTTAGCATAAGTTGTAAAAGTTATGAATTAAAGATTATGCTTTTAGCGAAATTTTATATAGCAGTTGTGGTTTATTTTTTGGTTAGTAGCAATTTTTTTATTTTTCGATGGTTTTATAAGCAATTTAAAATATAGCGATTAAAATTCCCACTATTTTACGATATTAATTAAACTGTAATATGTTGATTTATTTAAAATCGATGAATTGGTTTATTACTACATTGTTGAAATTATAGATAGAACAAACTATGCTTTTTTTTATTTAAATCAGTAGGTAATTAATAATTGTTTTGAATAATTATATTACTCTTTTGAGTATAAACAGTACAATTATCTGGAATGTCTTTGTTTATAAATGACATGGCTCCAATTTTGACATTATTCCCAATAGTTATTTCGCCACCTAATATGATAGAGTTTGTCCCAATATAAACGTTATCACCAATTATTATGTTTATTGGCTCATGTCCTATACCTATGGTTACATTATGGTGAACAATAAAGTTTTCTCCTATAGTTACATTTTTATTGATAGTAATAGAGTGTGGATGAACAATTGATAAATTTTTACCAATTTTAGTGCCTAACATTATATCAATACAGAACTGATTAATTAATTTCATCTGTATACGTTTTGCAATATCCTTCTGTTTTCTATTACCGTATAAATACATTTCGTTAATAAGTCGCCACCAAAATAGATATTTTTTTTGTAATGACCTTGTGCTTAAGTATGATTTTAATATTCTATAGATAGATATTTTTTTTCCACCAGTTAATTCGTTTAACCAACATTGTTTCAAATGCGTCAAATCATGATTAAGCAAAAAATGAATAATTTGTATGTATTTCATTGAAATAATCCTTTATTTTAACTGGTTTAATTCTAACATATTTAATTTATTAATCTTAAAAAACATTTGAGTCTAAAACCAAAAGAAGTTGTTAATATTAATTAGGCTCTAAATGATGAGATATAAAAAAATCAATTAATTTGATATTAACTTAATAAGTGTTAATATATAATAATAAGAAAAAATTTTATAACTAAATATATGAATATTAATTACTTTACTTTACTTTTTGTTGTTGTTAGTCCTTTTGTTTTTATGTCAATTATGTATTATTTTCTGCCGAAAAGAATTAAACATGTCTTGGTTGACGAAAAAAATAAATACCAAAATATTGATGGATTAAGAGGTATAGCCGCAATATGCGTAATGTTTGTTCATTCCTTGTTATCATATCATTTTCTTCATTTCAAAACATGGTGGGATCAAGATACTTTATCTCAAACATTTGATAAATCAGTAAATCTTGATATTGGTGCGACAATTTATTCCCTCGGTGGATTTGGTGTCTGTATTTTCTTTATGATTACCGGTTTTTTGTTTTATGATAAGCTTATCCGCTCTGAAGGACATATTAATATTAAAAACTTTTTTATAAAAAGATTTTTTAGAATTTCACCATTATATTATTTTGTAATTTTGTTGGTTTTTGTTTCCGCTTTAATCACTGGACCAGCTGAATTTTCAAGTCTTAAAAAATGTATCAAATCTTTTTTATCGTGGTTATGTTTTTATTTTGTAGACATAAAAACAATTTCTTCAATAGCTCCTGGTTCAGTACCTTTAGCTGGTGTTTTATGGACTTTAAAAATAGAGTGGATTTTTTATTTTTGTGTTCCGTTTCTAAGTTTATTTAATAGAAAAAAAATTGTTTCAATTGCATTTGTTTTGCTAGGGTTAGCGACTATTATTATCATAAATCAGTCTAAAATAATGGTATTAACTATTACTAATATCATACCTTTCTTTTTTGGGATGTTAGCCAGCTTAATTGCTAATAATTATTTAAAAATTAACAAAAAAATATTAGTTAACCACATAACCTCATTTATCATTTTATTAATAACAATGTTTTCTGTTTTTCTACATAATAAACCACTTGTTTATTGCTTATTATTAGGGTTGGTATTTATAGTTATTAGCAATGGTAATTCTGTTTTTGGACTATTAAAGACAAAAATCTTAATTTCACTTGGTACCATTAGCTATAGTATTTATTTAATTCATGGTTTGATTTTATTTCTAATAAATTTGGTATTTTTAAGAAATGGTAGCTATTTAGTCAATACATTAATAACAATATTTATAACATTATTGGTTAGCATATTTACGTTTTATTTTGTAGAAAGAACAGGTATTAATTTTGGTGGAAAAATAACTAAAACTAAAAAAAGTTGATCAATGAATCTTAGTTTCTGAAAGTTATTATGATAATCTGCATTTGGATTATCATATTTAGTTTTTTATTTGATAACTGATTTATGTAAACTTTAGTGATTTTTATTGTTACTCTATTTTTCAATAATTGTTATTTTGATTGATTATCGATTAATATTGTTTAGTGAAAATGATTAAGCGACGGCTCGCATAAATTAGTTATTTTGATATTAAAATAACTAATTATTGACATAGGGTAATCCCGGTTTTACCTCAACAGTTTTTTTTAGGTGATTTAAATTTGTTGTAAGGCTTGTAGGATAAATCTTTGAATTGGTACGCCCGGGTGGACTCGAACCACTGACCCCCACCATGTCAAGGTGATGCTCTAACCAACTGAGCTACGGGCGTACATTTGAAACATGCAAATATTAGCTGGCAAATTGTTTTGTTTCAAGTAAAAAAAATCAAAATTAGTTGTTTTTTTAATCTTTTGCGTTTGTTTGTTGGAAAAACAATCAATATTGTTAATCCAATAATATACAGAATTTTGTTTTTTGTCATTTTTACTCAACGATGTTAATTTTTGAAGAAGTTCTATTTATTATGATTTGTAAATAAATGTAAATTCACGGTGGTTTGTTCATATCAAATTCGATATACTCCATAAAAAATAGATAAGGTATTACTGGTTCAGGTTAGTATGTCATTTAGAGATCAGATTGAGGACGTGTTACACAATGTTTTTGGTTACAAATCGTTTAGAAATCAGCAAAGAGATATAATTGAATCAGTTATTGCCGGGCGAGATACATTAACCATTATTCCAACTGGTGGTGGCAAATCACTGTGTTACCAGATTCCGGCAGTATTATTGCCCGGTACCGCATTGGTTATTTCGCCACTTATTTCGTTAATGAAGGATCAAGTCGATCAATTATTAGTTAATGGGATTCCAGCCGCTTTTTTAAATGCAACTCAAGCTCCAGAAGAGCAACAAAATATTATTGAAAAATATTTAAATCATTCAATTAAATTATTATATATTTCACCTGAGCGACTGGCTGTGTCGTCCTTTTCTTCATTAATTACTGCTTATCCTCCTTCATTAATAGCTATTGATGAGGCGCATTGTATTTCACAATGGGGGCATGATTTTAGACCTGACTATCGTCAATTAAGCCATTTATCATTGCGTTTCCCTGAAGTGCCTATTATAGCGTTAACAGCAACTGCCGATAAATTGACTCAAGCTGATGTGATTAATCAACTTAATTTAATCGATCCTTTGGTGGTAGTACGTAGTTTTGATCGACCAAATATACGTTATACGGTAGTTGAAAAATTTAATCTTACAGAGCAAGTTGTCTCTTTTATTGAAACGCAAAAGGGGAATAGTGGTATTGTTTACTGTTCAAGTCGCTCCAAAGTTGAGGATATGACAACCAGACTTGCTACAAGGGGATTTTCTGTCGTTGCTTATCATGCTGGTTTAACCATTGCTGAACGTCAACAAGCTCAGGAGAGTTTTTTGAAAGATAATGTGCAAATTATTGTTGCAACTGTCGCTTTTGGTATGGGAATAAACAAACCTAATGTTCGCTTTGTAGTACATGCTGATTGCCCTAGAACGATTGAGGCATATTATCAAGAAACTGGTCGAGCTGGCCGGGATGGCGTTCCGGCAGAGGCACTTTTATTATTTAATAGTAAAGATCTAAATTGGTACCATCGACAAATCGCCGATAAACCAGAGAATAAACATAAGCAAGTTGAGCTACATAAGATACAAGCTATGGAGTCATTTGCCCAAAGTATGACCTGTCGGCGCACGGTATTACTTAACTATTTTGGCGAAAATAGAACCGAACCTTGCAACAACTGTGATATCTGTCTTTATCCTCCTGAGCATTATGATGGATTAATTGATGCACAAAAAATTCTTTCGTGTATATACCGAGTTGAACAGCGCTATGGTGCTCAATATGTTGTTGATGTACTACGAGGATCTTCGCGCTCGCAAATTAAAGAAAATGGTCATGATAAATTATCGGTTTATGGTATAGGTAAAGCGCATTCTTCTGACTATTGGCTTAGTGTAATTAGACAATTAATTTATTTGGGATATGTCAGTCAAAATATTTCCACCTTCACTACGTTACAATTGACCGAACAAGCACGTGCGATACTTAAAGGTCAAGTAGCCTTATCTTTAGCAAAACCACGTTTAGAAATCGTGAAGAAAAGTCGTTTAAATCGTTATGCTAGAGCGATTAATTTAACTACGATATTATCTTATGAAGAACGAATATTATTCAACAATCTTAAGCGGTTGCGCAAAGAAATTGCTGATATGGAAGATATTGCCCCCTATATTGTATTTAGTGATGCAACATTACTTGAAATGGTGCAAACCAAACCAGAAAGTAAGAAACAACTGATTAATGTTACCGGTGTTGGCAAAATTAAATTAGAAAAATATGGTAATCTTTTCTTAGACGAAATTAATGATTTTATGATAAAAAACTTATAACAATGTTTAAAATATTATCTATAATAGCTATTTTTTAAATCATTTTAATTATTTTTTATAATTTAATTTATTAAAAATGGAGTTTTTATGCCCACTATGAATGATATGCCACAGATGTTGGCATTAGTTTTATTGCTTATTATTTTATATCTAGGTGATGTTGTTTCAACACGGACTAAAGCTTGGATACCTTCAGTTTTTATTTGTGCTGTCCTGTTTTTATTAGGTTATTGGACATTCTTCCCAACTGATATTGTTGCTCGAGCAGGTATCCCAAATGTAGTAGCTGTTATGTTTATGTATTTATTGATTGTAAACATGGGAACTTTGTTATCAATAAATGAGTTGATACTACAATGGAAGACAATACTTATATCGCTTTCAGGAATTGTGGGTATTATTGTTGTTGCTATTATGGTTGGATATCTATTTTTTGACCTCAACACCATTATTGTCGCTATTCCACCATTAGTCGGTGGTATTGTTTCAGCCATTATTATGGCTAAAGGGGCAACTGATGCAGGATTGCCAGATCTGGCTGTATTTGCAATTATAATCTATGTAATGCAAGGTTTTATTGGTTATCCATTAACTTCAATTATGCTGAAAAAAGAAGGTCGCCGTGTATTGAAAAAATATCATGAAGGGACTTGGGTCGTTGAAAAAGATGTTAGTACTATGGATAAACAAGCTGCAACTACTGATGAAAATCCGATGCCAGGTCTGTTTGCTAAAATTCCAGCAAGTTATAATTCTTCGTACTTTATCTTTTTACGTATTGCAATAGTGGGCTTTTTAGCTTACTCAGTATCGGAAGTATTGAAACCTGTCGTCAGTATTAGTCCATTTGTTTTATGTTTATTATTTGGTGTTGTTGCTGCTTCTTTAGGTTTTTTAGAACGTCACCCTTTAAAGAAAGCCGGTGGTTTTGGGCTTGCGGTTATGGGGTTAATGTTATTTATTTTTGATACTTTGAGCCGAGCAACGCCGGATATGTTAATTAGACTTATCACACCTTTAATTATTTTTATTCTTTCTGCTGTTGTTGGGATGTTTATTTTTTCGGTTATTGTCGGTAAAGTTTTAAAAGTAAGTAAAGAAATGGCTTTTTCGATCGCTTTAACAGCACTATATGGCTTTCCGGCTGATTATATTATCACTAACGAGGTTATTAATAATTTAACCAAAGATCCAAAAGAGAAAGAGGTATTAACTAGCCATATGTTACCACCGATGTTAATTGGAGGATTTATTTCAGTAACGATGGTATCGGTTGTGTTAGCTGGCATCATGGTTAATATGATTGTTGGTCCGTTAACGCCAATTAATTAGTTGGAAATTTAATTATCAGATTCAACTTGTAGATTTGTGCAAATATGTGCACTATTAAAAGAATACATATGAAATATATAAAAGGTAGTAACATGATTAATCAAACTATTAAAGATTCAATAAAACAGAACATTAACGACATGATTACGTTTCGTCGTGATTTACATCGCCATCCAGAATTACCGTGGGAAGAATTTAGAACTACTGATAGAATTGCTGAAGAACTTGATAAAATTGGTATTACTTATCGACGCACTAAGCCGACAGGTATTATTGCTGAGATCCAAGGCGGTAAACCAGGTAAAACGATTTTACTAAGGGCAGATATTGATGCTTTACCGGTTAAGGAATTAAGTACCAATATTGATTATCAATCCACTATTGATGGCAAAATGCATGCTTGTGGACATGATACTCATACCGCTATGCTGCTCACTGCTGCTAAAACGTTATATTCTATCCGGGAACAGTTAAAAGGTAATGTGCGATTAGTATTTCAGCCGGCTGAAGAAATTGCACAAGGGGCAAAAGGGATGATCGAACAAGGCGTACTTGAAGGTGTTGATAGCGCTTTTGGTATGCATATATGGTCACAAATGCCAGTAGGTAAAGTATCTTGTGTTGTTGGTTCAAGCTTTGCTTCAGCCGATCTATTAACGGTTAAATTTAAAGGTCGTGGTGGTCATGGTTCAATGCCACATGATACCGTGGATGCGGTTATGGTTGCATCTGCATTTGTTATGAATGTTCAATCAATTGTTTCTCGTGAAATATCGCCTCTCGATCCTGCGGTTGTGACTATAGGTCGAATGGATGTGGGTACGCGTTTTAACGTAATTGCTGAAAATGCGGTATTAGAAGGTACTGTGAGATGTTTTAATGTTGCAGTGCGTGAAAAAATAGAAGCTGCAATTAGACGTTATGCCAACCAAGTAGCAGCTATGTATAGAGCGACCGCTGAAGTCGAGTATATCTATGGGACCTTACCAGTTATAAACGATAAAGAAAGCGCACTATTAGCACAAAAAGTCATTGTAGAATCATTTGGTGAAGATGCATTGTATTTTGAAGCACCAACTACCGGTGGTGAAGACTTTAGTTATTATACTGAAAACATTCCTGGTGCTTTTGCTTTAGTTGGATCTGGTAATCCTGAAAAAGATACTCAATGGCCACATCACCATGGCTGTTTTAATGTTGACGAAGATGGTATGGCGTTAGGTGCAGAATTTTATGTACAATATGCATGGGCCTATTTAAATCAAGATTAGCCATTCATAATTAATCATCAATTGATTATTTTCTTTACTTATCAACCTTCGATTTACTGTTTGAAGGTTGATAAATCATTTTTCAATAAATTAACTCCCCAAAACAGCCTAATAATTTGAAAATTTGTGCAAAGGGGATTTTATTGCTTAAAAATCTCACCTAATATCGAATCGGTTATCGGCATCTTAAAGACTAAATTGACACTTTATGGTATGATTAGCAAAATTTATTAGTAAAAGTAATGGTGATTATGAGTTATCAAGTCTTAGCACGTAAGTGGCGACCAAAATCATTTTCTGAAGTAGTAGGGCAACAGCATGTTTTAAAAATTTTATCTAATGCTCTTTCTCTTGGTCGAGTACATCACGCTTATCTGTTCTCTGGTACTCGAGGTGTAGGTAAAACTTCGATTGCTCGATTGTTAGCCAAAGGCTTAAATTGTGAAAGTGGTATAACGGCAACGCCTTGTGGTGTTTGTGATAATTGTCGTGAGATTGAACAGGGTCGTTTTGTTGACTTACTCGAAATTGATGCTGCCTCACGTACTAAAGTCGAAGATACTCGGGAAATTTTAGATAATATTCAATATTTGCCAAGCAAAGGCCGTTTTAAAGTTTACTTAATCGATGAAGTACATATGCTCTCTCGTAGTAGCTTCAATGCTTTATTAAAAACATTGGAAGAGCCACCAGAACACGTTAAGTTTTTATTAGCAACAACTGATCCGCAAAAATTACCTATCACTATTTTATCTCGCTGTCTGCATCTGCACTTAAATGTGCTTGATACATCATTAATTGCTGAGCAACTAAAACATATTTTGCAATTAGAACAAATTGAAAGTGAACCGCGAGCAATACAGCTGTTAGCTAAAGCAGCAAATGGTAGTATGCGCGATGCATTAAGTTTAACCGATCAAGCAATAGCGCTTGGTAATGGTAAAATTGATGCTGCGTCAGTAGCCTCCATGCTTGGTACTTTAGATAAAGCAATTCCTTTTTCATTAATTAATGCTCTTTATCAAAATGATGGTAATACTTTGATGCAACAGATTGAAGCGGCTG
The DNA here is from genome assembly GCF_016100565.1 of Gilliamella sp. M0364. Lineage (NCBI taxonomy): Bacteria > Pseudomonadati > Pseudomonadota > Gammaproteobacteria > Orbales > Orbaceae > Gilliamella > Gilliamella sp. M0364. The sequence goes on from NZ_JACFSF010000001.1 coordinate 75,111, forward strand.
CTTTGCAAGGTGCAGATTGGGATAATTTATTAGCCGAATCTATTGCTTTGTTACATCAAATTGCCTTATTACAAGTTGTGCCGACAGCATTGGGTGATTATACAGATAATGAAGAACAGTTACGCTTCTTAGCTCAATATATGGCGCCTAATGATGTGCAACTATTTTATCAAATTTTATTAATGGGTCGGAAAGAACTTGCTTTTGCACCAGATAAAAAAATGGGTGTTGAAATGAGTTTTTTGCGCGCTTTAGCATTTATGCCTAAAAATGTCGATGCGATTATGCCACCAGCTGCAACAGCGACTATACCGACTACACCGACAAAAAAAGCTGAATCGCCTATTAGAACACAACCAGCTCAAGTTGTGACAACTTCATCACAAAACGTAAATGAGGCAGAGCCTGTACAGCAAACTGTTAAGTCAGCTATTGAGAATCAGCAATTAAATGACAGTACAATAGTAAGACCAGCTACTAGTGATGAAAATACTGTTTCACAACCAGAAATATCACTTCCTGATGATGCATCATCAATCACTAAAAACATTTTAGAGATGCGAATGCAGTTAATGAAAGAGGAACAAAAGCCAAAAAAGCCTGAATTGGTTGATTATCATCAACCATCTAATTCTTTAATTAACAGTAAACGGGATGACGTTCAGCAGCTTGCCAAGCTAGGCAATGATAGTGAAAAAAGTGATGAGGAAGTGGAACAAGAAGAGATAACTGCTGAAAATTATCAATGGCAGGCTTGTGGCATAGTTGAAACAAAAAATGAACCAGCACTTGATGCAAAAACATTATGCGATTCTTTCAAAGTTGATAAAACGCCAGAAATGGTTAAAAAATTAATTGTCGAAATGGCTGAAAAAGACGCTTGGTGTGCTGAAATTGAACAATTAGAACTTGCGCCATTAATTAAACAAATTGCGATTAATTCCTACCCTGAATTAATTGATGATAATCATATTATTTTGCATACGCGTTCGGCTGTGGAGCATCTAGCTAAATCGTCAGCAAATTGTATTAAGTTGCGAACTGCGCTGTCAAATTATCGTCAAAAAACACTCAATCTAGAGGTGGTGATTGATGATAATAAGGCTAATAAGACGCCGTTAGAAATGCGTGAGGATTTATATCAACAAAAGCTTGAACAAGCTAAATTGACGATTCATCAAGATCCTAAAGTTGAGACGATTTGTCAATATTTTGATGCCAAGATTGATGAATCGAGTATTCGTCCTGTATAATTACAGAATAAATGTTTTTTAATGAGGAATAATTATGTTTCCAGGTGGAAAAGGCGGTTTGGGTAATTTGATGAAACAAGCCCAACAAATGCAAGCAAAAATGCAGCAAGCTCAGGAAGAAATTGCTAAATTAGAAGTTACCGGTGAGTCAGGTGCTGGTATCGTTAAAGTAACTGTAAATGGTGCGCATAGTTGTAAACGTGTGGAAATTGATCCATCTTTATTAACTGAAGATGATAAAGAAATGTTAGAAGATTTGATTGCGGCTGCTTACAATGATGCAACTCGTCGTTTAGAAGAGGCGCAAAAAGAAAGAATGGCTCAAGTAACTGGCGGCATGCAATTACCTCCAGGCTTTAAAATGCCATTTTAAGTTGAAAAATTAATCAGATATCGTCTTATACATTTTGCCGACTTAGTCGGCAAAATTTCTTTTTATCTCCTGTCTATTTATACAGTTTTTCTTTATTAATTTTTTCCTATCAGGTAAACTAACTGATAATTACATTCAATTCACTTTCAATGTTGATTATATCAATTTGATTAATCTAGAATCTTAAAGGTTGTTTAATATAGGTTTATTTTAAGCAAACTTATTTAATCAACATTAAATTTATTAAGGATATATTGTGATAGGTCGTTTACGTGGAATCATTATTGAGAAACAACCACCTAAAGTATTAATTGAAGTTGGTGGTGTTGGCTATGAAGTTTTTATGCCAATGACCTGTTTTTATGAGTTACCCGACAATGGCAAAGAGGTAATTGTGTTAACTCATTTTGCTGTTCGAGAAGATGCTCAAGTGCTTTATGGATTTAATCATGAGCAAGAACGAGAGTTATTTCGTGAATTAATTAAAGTTAATGGCGTTGGCCCAAAATTAGCGCTGGCGATTTTATCTGGAATGTCTGCAGCACAATTTATTAACGCTGTTGAACAAGGTGAAATTAAAACATTGGTCAAATTACCGGGGGTCGGGACGAAAACCGCTGAACGATTAATTGTTGAAATGAAAGATCGTGTTAAACGCTTTGGTGAAGAACTATCAAATGTTAACCCGGCTATTGATATTGGTGATATTAAAAAATCATCCAACCAAATTGAAAGTGAAGCAGTTTCAGCGCTTATTGCTTTGGGTTATAAACCACAAGAAGCCAGCCGTATTATTAGTAAAGTCATTAGACCAGAAATGGATTGTGAAATGCTAATACGTGAAGCATTAAAGTCAGTATTGTAAAGTAGGTATTGATAATGATTGAAGCGGATCGTTTAATTGCTCCACAGGCACAAAAAGAAGAAGAGTCTTTAGATCGAGCCATTCGTCCTAAGTATTTGGATGAATATATTGGCCAACCTCAAGTTCGTGAGCAGATGAAAATTTTTATTCAAGCTGCTAAACAGCGTAGTGACGCACTTGATCATGTTTTAATATTTGGTCCTCCAGGTCTAGGTAAAACTACATTGGCAAATATTGTTGCTAATGAAATGAATGTTAATTTACGTACCACATCAGGACCAGTATTGGAAAAAGCGGGTGATTTAGCTGCTATGCTAACCAATTTAGAACCGAATGATGTGCTATTTATTGATGAAATTCATCGATTATCGCCAGTTGTTGAAGAAATCTTATATCCGGCAATGGAAGATTATCAACTTGATATTATGATTGGTGAAGGGCCAGCAGCACGTTCAATTAAAATAGATCTGCCTCCTTTTACCCTTATTGGCGCAACGACTCGAGCGGGCTCATTAACGTCGCCATTACGTGATCGCTTTGGTATTGTGCAACGACTTGAGTTTTATCGTGTAGAAGATTTGGAATATATTGTTAGCCGTAGTGCAAAATTTTTAGGTATGGATCTTTCTAAAGAAGGTGCTTACCTAATTGCCAAGCGTTCGCGAGGTACGCCACGGATTGCTAACCGTTTGTTACGGCGGGTTAGGGATTATGCTGATGTCAAATCTAAAGGTGTTATTGATGAACGAATTGCCACTCAAGCATTAGATATGTTAGATGTCGATAATGAAGGCTTTGATTATATGGATCGTAAGTTACTTCTGGCTATTATCGAGAAATTTATGGGTGGGCCAGTAGGTTTAGATAATATTGCAGCTGCAATAGGTGAAGAGCGTGAAACTATTGAGGATGTGTTAGAACCATTTTTGATTCAACAAGGTTATATCCAAAGAACGCCGAGAGGCAGAATTGCCACACCTCATGCTTATCGACATTTTGGTATTGTTCAAGATGATTAACTAGACCAACTGACTTTCAGTTTAAATTGTCGAATATTTGATAAAACACCGCCGATTGGCGGTGTTTTGCTTTTGTAGTATAAATTAACCGAGTTCTTTTTCAGTAAAAATACCACTGAATAAATCAGTACTAAGATAACGTTCACCTGAAGATGGTAAGATAACCACGATGGTTTTATTGGCATTTTCTGGTAGTCGCGCCAAGCGGTCAGCAGCAAATACTGCCGCACCGGATGAAATTCCTGCTAAAATACCTTCTTTTTCCATTAATAGCCGCGCAGTATCGATAGCATCTTCATTGCTTACTTTTTCGACCAAGTCAATCAAACTTAAATCTAAATTATCAGGAATGAATCCTGCACCAATACCTTGTATTTTATGTGGTCCTGGTTTGATTGGCTCACCAGCAAGTGCTTGGCTAATAACAGGTGAGGTACTTGGTTCAACCGCTACTGCAGTAATGTTTTTACCTTGTGTTTTTTTAATGTACTTAGTTACACCAGTAAAAGTCCCACCAGTACCGACCCCAGCAACAAAAATATCGACTTGTCCATCTGTGTCAAGCCAGATTTCTGGTCCAGTAGTTTTTTCATGAATTTCTGGATTAGCGGCATTACTGAATTGTTGTAGCATAATATTGTGTTTAGGATTACTGGCAACGATCTCTTCTGCTTTTTCGATTGCGCCTTTCATTCCTTTAGCTGCATCGGTTAGCACGAGATTAGCACCTAAAGCTTTTAAAAGTTTACGGCGTTCAATGCTCATGCTTTCAGGCATGGTTAAGGTTAATTTATATCCACGAGCAGCTGCAACCGCAGCAAGTGCGATACCGGTATTACCACTAGTTGGCTCGATAAGTTCAACATCAGGGTTTAATAAACCACGTTTCTCAGCATCCCAAATCATATTTGATGCAATGCGACACTTAATACTGAAACTAGGGTTACGAGATTCTACTTTGGCTAATATATTTCCTCGTCCGAAATGTTTTAAGCGAACTAAAGGCGTATGGCCAATGGTCTGTGAATTATCATCAAATATTTTACTCATGTTTGAATCCTTTTTTATTGCCTAATGATAAATAGTATCACTTTGTTAATATTAATATCATTATAAATATAACTATAAAAGATGAAACTAATTAATAATTATAACAATATGCATTTTGGGAATAAGCAATAGGTTAAAAGAGCAAGTACTTGAACATTATCATGATGAAAAATGGATTAGCTTAAATTGACAGGTATATCTATCGCCAAATTACAGTAAGTCTACTAAATTTATGTTGTACAGATAAAAAAGAGAATATAGAAAAAAGAATATTTTAAGCGCAATATACTGATAAAAAATAATTCAACTTAATCGAAGACCTCATTTTCCATATCTAATTCAATTTTTTTAATTGCTTGTTCACAACGATATATTCGATTATCTAATGCTGCTATTTTTGTATAATCAATAGCCTCAGGTGATAGTTCTAATTCGTATTTCATCTCTTGCAATCGACGTAGATAATCTAAATGTCTGGAATGTTTTTCCGCTACTGTTTCTTTAATCACGTAACTTGTTGGTTGCTTACGTAAATGTACAGTAGCAAGTTCTCGACTTAGAGCAGTGATTTGGTCAATAAGTTTTTCTGATAAAAATTCAATTTGACTTAGTTTTTCGGTTAAAGCGGCATCACAGAGGGATTGATAAGTAAGCTTAATCTTATCGATATAAAATTGAAAATCGACTTCAATCTTACTGCTATTAAACAGATGTTCATCAAAATAGTGTTCTTGATAAGCAGGTTGATCAGCTAGGTTGATCTGTTGCTCAAGTTGATTGATCTGCTCTTTTAATTTTTCCAAAAAGTTCTGCATAAATATATCTTCATTGTTGGTTAGATGTATCATCATCTTGTCCAAAATAATTGCCTAAATGAATTTTAGATAGATTCATTAATTTAATTAATGCTTCAAACGTTAATTTTTCATTAGGATTGTGGTTTGGACTGATTACTTTTTTTTCGATTAGTTGTAATTTAATACGGTTATAATCATCAACCAAATTTAGTGGTAATGGTGATTGAGCTCGATAGCCTAACCATAATATTCCTTGAATGGGTAAGCTCAAAGCAAATAAAATGGTAACAATAGTTACCGCTAATTGTGCTGGTAAATAATATTGCCAAACAATTAAGCCAATAATAATTGGTGGTAAGATTTTTTTCGCGGTTTTTATGTGGTTAATAATTTTTAATTCCGGAAATGAATATGAAAGCGCCTTATCTTTGGGGCAAAGATCCATATATGTTTGACCTGCCTTAAATTTTTTAACTAAATTCATCTGATTTGGATTCCTCGACATTCACATTTTAATGTCTTAAAATAGTGTCATTCAAATTGGGGGCTCTCTTTATTTTATCTTAAAAACCAAGATATCAGAAGTCGCCTTGTATATCACATTGATTATTTAATCATGTGTGGAGTTACCAATTTTGATTGGTATATATCTTTTTATTCAATTTATAGGAATTACTATGTCATCAAGTAATAACGCTCTTGTTCTGAATTGTGGAAGTTCATCTTTAAAATTTGCAATCATAAACCCTGAAAATGGTGATGAATTTTTATCTGGCTTAGCTGAATGTTTTCACCTTCCTGATGCTCGTATTAAATGGAAATTAGATGGTGAAAAGAAAGAAGCTTCTTTAGGTGCTGGTGCAGCGCACAGCGAAGCAATTAGATTTATTGTAAACAGTATTTTTCCACAAAAACCAGAATTATTAGATAGTATTAAATCAATTGGGCACCGTATTGTTCATGGTGGTGAGAAATATACCCAATCAGTTGTAATTGATGATTCAGTATTAAAAGGGATTGAAGAAGCAGCAGCTTTCGCACCTTTACATAATCCAGCTCATTTAATTGGTATTCGTGAAGCTTATGTTGCTTTTCCTCATTTAAAAGATAAAAACGTCGCAGTATTTGATACCGCATTCCATACTACAATGCCTAAAGAAGCATATTTATATGCAATTCCTAATGAATTATATACTAAACATGGTATTCGTCGTTATGGAGCTCATGGTACAAGTCACTATTATGTTAGCCGTGAAGCTGCTAAATTATTAAATAAACCTGTAGAAGAAACTAACGTGATTACTTGTCACTTAGGTAATGGTGCCTCTATTACTGCAGTTAAAAATGGTAAATGTGTTGAAACTTCAATGGGATTAACGCCACTTGAAGGTCTAGTTATGGGTACTCGTAGTGGTGATATTGATCCTGCTATTATGTTCTTCTTACATGACAATTTAAAAATGTCTGTTGCTGACATTAACAATTTATTAAACAAAAAATCTGGTTTACTAGGTTTAACTGGTGTTAGCAGTGACTGTCGTTATGTAACCGAAAATTACGATAAAGATGAAAATGCAAAAAATGCCTTAGATGTTTTTGTTCATCGTTTAGTAAAATACATTGGTGGTTATGCAATGTTATTAGACGGTCGTCTAGATGCAATCGTATTTACTGGCGGTATCGGCGAAAATTCTGAAGAAGTTCGTCGTATGACTTTACAAAAATTAAGCTTACTTGGTTTTGAACTTGATCAAGAACGCAACTTAGCGGCTCGTTTTGGTAAAGGTGGTAAAATTACTAAAGATGGTTCAGCAATCGCGATGGTAATTCCAACCAATGAAGAACTTGTCATTGCTCAAGATGCTGCACGTTTAACAGCTTAAAAGCTTTTAAAACCGCCTACAAGGCGGTTTGTTTTTTGGATTTAATAAAAGAATTAAGAGGAAACAAATTATGTCTCGTACCATTATGCTGATTCCAACAGGTACCAATGTTGGTTTAACAGGTGTAAGTCTAGGTGTTATTCGAGCAATGGAGCGTCAAGGTATTAATTTAAATGTATTTAAACCTGTTGCGCAACCAAGAGCAGGTGGCGATGCCCCTGATAATACAACTACTTTAGTTAGCTCAAACACATCCATTCCTACTTTAAAACCGTTAAAAATGAGTCATGTTGAGAACCTATTAGGTTTAAATCAACAAGATGTATTAATGGAAGAAATTGTCGCTCTGTATGCTGAAAATACCAAAGGTGCTGATGTTGTTTTAGTTGAAGGTATTGTACCAACAACTGATTATCCATTTGCTAATGAGTTAAATAATAACATTGCTAAAACACTTGGCGCTGAAATTATTTTTGTTGTAAATATGGGTAAAGATAATCCTGAACAGCTAAAAGATCGTATTGAGATTGCCCGTTCTAATTTTGGTGGCATTAAAAATGATAAGATCATTGGTGTCATTGTTAATAAAGTCAATGCTCCTGTTGAAGAGCAAAATCTTGCCCGTCCTGATGTGGCCGAAATTTATCATACGCCAAAATTTGATAATAAAAAAATCACTATTAAGGATTTAAGCGAGCATAGTCCATTACCAGTCCTTGGCTGTATTCCTTGGAATATTGATTTGAGTGCTTGCCGAGCAATCGATATTGCTAAACATTTTGATGCAAAAATCATTAATGAAGGCGCAATTAAAAATCGCCGAATTAAACATGTTTCTTTCTGTTCTCGTAGCGTCCAAAATATCATCAATCACCTGCAACCAAATGCGCTTTTAGTGACTTCAGCCGACCGCGCTGATGTATTGGTTACTATTAGTTTAGCCGCGATGAACGGTGTTGCCATTGGTGGGGTATTGCTAACTGGTGGTTACGAGATTGATGAAAAAGTGTATAAGTTATGTCAACCAGCATTTGATACTGGTTTACCGGTATTTACGGTTAAAACCAATACATTCCAAACTTCAATTAACTTACAACAATTTAATCTAGAAATCCCTGTTGATGACAAAGAGCGTATGGATAATACTCAAAACTTTGTTGCTGACCATATTGATGCAAATTGGATTAAATCATTAAATGAAGTTGTAAATTCAGCACGACGTTTATCTCCACCAGCATTCCGTTATCAATTAACTGAACTTGCTCGTAATGCGAAAAAAGTGGTGGTATTACCAGAAGGCGACGAACCAAGAACCATCAAAGCTGCTGCAATTTGTGCCGAGCGTAACATTGCAAAATGTGTGCTGATTGGTAATCCAGATGAAGTTCGTAAAGTGGCTGCATCGCAAGGTGTTACCTTAGGTGCTGGTGTAGAAATTGTTGACCCAGATAGTATTCGTGAAAAATATGTACCACGTTTAGTTGAATTGCGTAAAAACAAAGGTATGACTGAAGTCATTGCTCGTGAGCAATTAGCGGATAATGTAGTACTTGGTACAATGATGCTTGAAGCAAACGAAGTTGATGGTTTAGTTTCAGGTGCGGTACACACTACGGCTAATACAATTCGTCCACCATTACAATTAATCAAAACTGCACCAGGAAGCTCACTTGTATCATCGGTGTTCTTTATGTTAATGCCTGATCAAGTTTATATTTATGGTGACTGTGCAATCAATCCAGATCCAAATGCACAAGAGCTTGCGGAAATCGCTATTCAATCTGCTGATACTGCAATTGCCTTTGGTATTGAACCACGTGTTGCAATGATCTCTTATTCAACCGGAAGTTCTGGTCAAGGTGCCGATGTTGAGAAAGTGAAAGAAGCAACTCGTATAGCACAAGAAAAACGCCCTGATCTAATGATTGATGGTCCATTACAATATGATGCAGCAGTTATGCCTGATGTGGCAAAATCTAAAGCACCTAATTCACAAGTCGCTGGTAAAGCAACAGTATTTATCTTCCCTGATTTAAATACTGGTAACACCACTTACAAAGCGGTACAACGTTCAGCGGATCTTGTCTCAATTGGTCCTATGTTACAAGGTATGCGTAAACCTGTTAACGATCTATCACGTGGCGCTTTAGTTGACGACATTGTTTATACTATTGCACTAACTGCTATTCAATCTGCACAAGAACAAAATGCTAGTAAATAGTTAAAATCTATGTTTTAATTTATGAGAGGTTTTTCTATAACCTCTCAATTTTCCTGTCTCACAAGTCTTATCATTTTTATAAATGACAAAATTAGTTAAGGATGATGTAAGTTTTACATTGTTTAATGCTGTTTTTAGATCTTATTCTCATAATTATTGAATAGTTTTTGGTTAATATTTAAATGTTTTTTATTTTTGACCTATATTTCTGTAATTAAATCAATTTTTAACATTTGCTGTTAAGCCTTACCTCTTTAATTATTTAATTAAAATATGACGGTTACACGTCTCTGTTTCTACGTTAAAAAATTAGGTTTTATTTTTTCAAATAGATCAATTTCTCATTAATTTTATAAAAGGTAGAACGAAATGACCTGTCTTAATCATGACTCCATCAGAGTAATTGCACCAAATATATATCATGACACTTCATGGAATGAGGCAGAAGTATTAGGTGCCATGGTTTGGTTATGGAACAGAAACTCATATTACCGAAATTCAGCCATAAACTCGGCGGTGGAAATATTACTACCTATCATTCAGTCTAAAAATTTCATTTTACTCATTAAAAATAACCGACCATTGGGTTATCTCAATTGGGCTTATTTGAACTCAGAAGAAGAATATAACTACTTAAATAAAAAAGATAATTATGTAAATTTTGTTCAATGCAATACCAAAGATGATAGCAAAAATTTATGGATTTTATCTTTTTTTTGTCCATTTGGATTGAATGAATCTCTCTTAATGAAATCAATATGTAAAAAAGTCCTAAAAAATAATCTCTGCTTTTTTGGTTATCACAAATCGAAAACAAACACTGTTGTAAAAAAAGTTCAATGTTAGAGTCTATAAGGATTAAATTATGAATCGAATATACCAAACTAAATATAATTTTATTACTGGTACTAGCATAGTTTGTTCTGAATTGACACGACGTGTTAGTAAAGTAATGATAACGGTTTCAATTTTATCTGCCTCCGCCTCATCTTTTGCTTTAGATTGTACACCGAGTGCTGATGGATCTTATTTAGTCGGTCAAAATAGCCCTAGTTGCAATAATATAAAGTCGGCAACTGTAACACAAGCAGGTAATGCAAGTTTCTATATTTTAACAAGGAGTAAATTGCATGAACAACTTAATGTTGGCGATACAACTCTTACCGCAAATGTTAACGGCAATTATACCGGTTTAGGTAACCAATATACTTATGGTGTTTATGGTAGTTCAATTAATGCTGGTAATTTGAATTTTACTATTAATAATAATGGTAATGTGGTGGGGTTGATTACCTACAACAACGTAGATATAACTGCTAAAGATGTTGCATTAAATATAACTGATAATTATACCCGTGGTCAAAATTCTAGTGGTACGGTTCAAGCTTATGGAATATTAGCTGGCTCTTCTATCAATTCAGATGAAGGAAACGCCTATAATGGTAAATATAGCACAATTACAGTCGATAAACTGACAATCAATCAAACAACATCAGGAGGTAAAACTTCACCGTTATTAAATAATGGTATTCGCGCTATTCAAGGTGCATATACTAATAGCGGCGATGGTTCAACCGGCCGAGTTATTGTTAATGATGATTTGGATATGACGTTGACAGGTAATCGTGCTGTAGGTATTTATGTATCTGGTAATGCAACCAATTATAATGGAGCCAACGAAACAGGTTCTAGTGGTCAATTGACGCCAATAGTGATTTTAAAAGGTGCTAAAAATAGTATTGTTTTGAATAAAGGTAGTGATAGTTCATCATTAGATTGGGACAGTAGTGGTATTAAATTAGGTAAGGCACGTAATATGGGGGAAGGTCCCGGTATTTTAGAATCTCACGGCGAACTCACCATTGATACGACTAATGCTTTAAATGGTTCTGGTATCAAAATGATACGAAATTCTTTATTGAAAGCTGATTATGATACTAGTTCGACAATTATTAAAACCAATGGTTATGCACTTGAAATAGGTACCCATGATGATACTAATTCAAATGGCGAGTTTGAACAAGCTGCCTCACATAATGTTAGTGCTAGTTTTAAAAATGCCATATTTACTACTAATGGTACCAGTGCTGATCCAGTTATTAGCGGTTCTGTAGGTCGTAAAGATTTAATATTTGTCGATCAAGGGCAAGTCAATACCGTTTTATCATTTAGTGGTGATAAAACAGATCTTACGGCAAATGATTCTGGTTATATTATTAATGTGAGTGGTAATTATACCGCTTCTGGATATCAATTCTTTTCTAACACTTATGATCAAGCTGGTGATGAACAGGGCCATGATGCCTATCTAGCGTCATCGGTAACCTTTAATGCTTCTGATAAGGGTAGTATGACTGGGTTAGTTTATAAAGGTTTGGTTAAAACAGAAGAGGGCGAAGTATTAGATACCGATAAAACACCATCACTTAATTTAAACTTAAAAAATGGTTTTACTTGGAATTTGAAAGCAAATGGTACTAATAAAACCGCATTATTTGATAATTTGACCTTAGCAAATGGTGCAGTACTTAATGCGGCATTTGATAATGCCGGCGGCAATGAATTTGTTTTACAAGGTAATGTTATCAATGATGGTGGCATTATCAGTATGGATAACCGTTCTCATGGAGAATATAATGATATTTTAACCATTCAAGGTAACTATTTTGCATCCAATAATGCGATAGTTAAGATGAATACATTATGGAATAATGTAAGTGATACTTATGCAAACAATTCGCAATCAGATTTACTGAAAATTACTGGTGATGTTAAAGGTTTGACCAAAATCATACCAGTTGATACCAATGGCGATGAAAATGTTATTGATGGCAATATACATCAAGTTGCTACAGTATTGAATAGTACACCGATTATTAAAATAGAAAAATCAACCACCGTAAACAATTTTATTGGCGATGCTCAAACCAAAGGTGCGACTGAAATTCAATTAGCAAAACGCCAAACAGCTAATGGTGATGAATACTATTGGACTATGGATGCTGCTAAGCAAACAACACCATCATCATCACTAGTGCCTCCGGCGCCACCAAAAAAAGTGATTTATTCACATGCAGTGGCCGGATATGTTTCAATGCCACGAGTAAACCAAGAGCAAGGTCTATTAAGTGTTGGTACTTTGCATGAACGTAGAGGTAGCTATACCAATTTTAATTTAGCAAAATGTAGTACCTGTGATAACTATCTAAGTGAAACATGGGGGAGAATATTAGGAAAACATCTAAAATTAGATGGGAAAAAACGGCTGAATTTAGATACTGGTGTCTATGGACTACAACTTGGTCATGATCTTTTAAATAATTTATTTGCCGATGGTAGCCACAATTATATCGGTGCCTATTTTTCATATACTAAAGCCAATACTGATTTTTCCGATAAATATCGTGCAGTTAATGGTTTAATTGCTCATAACAAAAAAACAGGTAAAGGTAACTCGGAAGCATTTAACCTTGGATTAACTAATACTTATTTTTCAGTTGATAATAGTTACATCGATTTAGTAGGCCAATTCTCGGCATTACGAAACAAATACGATGCGCATAAAAGCACTAGTTCAATTCACCAAAATGGCTTTGGTGTAGCGGTTTCCGCAGAAGCTGGATCTGCTTTTAATTTTGGCCAAAATGATATTAAGCAAAGTGATTGGTCAGTGGAACCACAAATGCAACTTGTCTATCAATATATTGATTTGGATAACTTTAAGGATAAATATCGAAGTGTGGATCAAAATAACCAAAAATTACTTCGTGGCCGCATTGGTGTTCGATTGGCTTACAATGACCTGGCGCAATCACAACAAATCTCTTCTTTTTATACTATAGCCAATGTTTGGCACGATTTTATTAAACCAAGTAGTATTGAAGTGGGTAGAGACCGTTTAAGTGAAAAATATAACAGTAGTTGGGGGGAAATTGGTTTAGGCGCAAAAACACCAATAGTTAAAGATACCTATTTATATGGTGATGCGCGCTTCGAACATAATTTCAGTAGTGCTAAACATCAAGGTTATCAGGGTAATATTGGTGTTGAGCACAAATGGTAGTATCAATGGTAATACATAAAGTTGCTTAGTTTTATCTACTAATATATACATAGTAATTTGCTTTATAGTTACTATGTATATATTTTTTTATTCTTCATAAACTATTTTGAAAAATTTCCCACAACTATTACTTCAAGTGCCTATAGAATTATTTCCATTACGCAGTTCATTTCTCTAAGCAAGTTATCGATCTATTAATACATAGACACAATATATAAAAAAAATACTGCTAGGCTATTTAAGCATAATGATTAGATGATACAATAGCCACCAATTTTTATATTAGCCCATATTTTAGGAATTAAGATTGATGAATAAAGACATCCACCAGCAGCGTATATTGATTTTGGATTTTGGCTCACAAGTAACGCAATTAATTGCTCGACGAGTTCGTGAAATCGGTGTTTATTGTGAACTTTGGCCATGGGATGTTTCGGAAGAAAAAATCAAACAATTTAATCCTAAAGGTATCATTTTATCGGGTGGTCCCGAAAGTACTACCGAGCAAAATAGCCCTCGTGCACCTGAATATGTGTTTAACGCAGGCGTGCCGGTATTAGGTATTTGCTATGGTATGCAAACAATGGCGATCCAGTTAGGTAAGGGCGGAGTCGTTACTGCATCTAATCAACGTGAATTTGGTTATGCTAAAGTAGATATTGTTGCAAAATCAAAATTAACAGACGGAATTTTAGATAGCATTAATGATCAAGGTATTAATCAACTTGATGTTTGGATGAGTCATGGTGATAAAGTCACTTCACTACCAGACTCGTTTACGGTAATAGGCCAAACAGAAACCTGTCCATTTGCCATTATGGCAAATGATGAAAAACAATTTTATGGCGTACAGTTTCATCCTGAAGTTACTCATACCGTTAAAGGATTTGAATTATTACAACGCTTTGTTATCGATATTTGTCATTGTGAAAAATTGTGGACACCATCTTCTATTATCACTGATGCGGTGGCGCGCATCAAAGAGAAGGTGGGCAAGGATAAAGTATTATTAGGTCTATCTGGCGGTGTTGATTCTTCGGTTACTGCACTATTATTACATCAAGCCATCGGCGATCAGTTAACCTGTGTTTTTGTGGATCATGGTTTATTACGTTTAAATGAAGCACAGCAAGTGATGGACATGTTTGGTGATAAATTTGGTTTAAATATTATCGCTGTTAATGCTGAAGATCGTTTTATGGCGGCACTAAAAGGTGAAGCAGATCCGGAAGCTAAACGTAAAATCATTGGTCGTGAATTTGTTGCAGTTTTTGATGAAGAAGCAGCAAAACTTAAAGATGTAAAATGGCTTGCTCAAGGGACTATTTATCCCGATGTTATTGAATCAGCAGCCGCTGACACAGGTAAAGCACATGTCATCAAATCTCACCATAATGTCGGTGGTTTACCAGAAGATATGAAAATGGGCTTAGTTGAACCTTTACGTGAATTATTCAAAGATGAAGTACGTAAAGTTGGTTTAGAACTCGGTTTACCTTACGATATGCTATATCGTCATCCATTCCCTGGACCAGGTTTAGGTGTTCGGGTACTGGGTGAGGTGAAAAAAGAGTATTGTGATTTATTAAGACAAGCCGATGCGATTTTTATCGAGGAACTCTACAAAGCTGAACTATACCACAAAGTTAGTCAAGCATTTACCGTATTTTTACCTGTACGCTCGGTTGGTGTTATGGGTGATGGCCGTCGCTATGATTGGGTTGTCTCACTACGTGCCGTAGAAACCATCGACTTTATGACCGCTCATTGGGCTCATCTTCCATACGACTTTTTAGGAAGAGTATCGAACCGCATTATCAATGAAGTAAATGGGATATCACGAGTGGTTTATGATATCAGCGGAAAACCGCCAGCGACTATTGAATGGGAGTAACGTTCTCTTTTTGTTATTAATATAGATCAATATCTAAAAAGCCAGTGATATAAACCATATCGCTGGTTTTTTTGTTTGTTTAAATAAACTATCTTTTGCAATATCTTTAAATTATTTTTTGTAAAAAATAATAGAAAAATTGATATGTATTTAGAACGATATTTACAAGTTGACTGAGTCCAAATTGAAAACATTAAAAGTAAAAGGTTATGATGATTTGTTACTAAATTTATTTCTAGTTATCATCGTTATACCTTAAGGATAGCTTTAGTATAATGTATTGATAAATAGCCTGAGTTCAATAAGGGGCCAAACCTAGCCAATAATTAAATTACTTTATGGGAGTATATATACACTTAATTACACTAAAAAAGGAATCTTGAACCAACTTTGTCTTTCTCAACGATTTACTCGCAATGGAGATTGATATAGATAAAAATTTAAGTCCGTGCTTGGAGAATTTGGTTAACAGTGAAGTAATTAAGACTGATGGTGATTTGATTGAGCCTTTAGCGAAATATTGATTTAATTTTTATATCTCATTTTTATGTTTTATAAGACCATTAATCAGAGTAAGTATCAATTCGTTGAAAATGGATATAATTAATTTTCTTAGTTAGAACCTATCAAATAAATTGTGATAAAATAGAATAATGTTTAATCAATTTTAGTATTCAATACATGGATGCAGATGCTATAAGTAATCTAAAAAAAAGTCTACAAGGTTGTTTTGGAGATAAAACTGTTCTTATTGTTGGTTCTGGATTATCTTGTGCTGAAGGCATACCTGGAATGTTGGAGTTAAGCGAATTCTTGTGTAATAAGATTCCTGATTTATTGTCAGAGCCCGATGATCTAAATGTATGGCTAAAGATTTCAGCTAAACTAGGAGAAGGAAAAGACTTAGAAAGTGTTTTACTATCATCTCAGATTTCGTCAGTTATAGAGAATAATATTATTCAATTAACCTCAGAACTTATACTTGAACATGAACTCCAAGTTTTACAAAATTGTATACAAAATCAACGAAAACTAAAAATAGAAAAGTTGTTACCTTATTTATCTGTTGAGACCCCTAAAATTATTAATATTATAACAACTAACTATGATCGTTTAATTGAGTTTGCAGGCGAAAATTTAGGTTTTGGTGTTGATACTATGATGACAGGTAAATTTTTGGGAAAACATAACCCTAATGAAAGCTTATTTTCTCTATGCACAGGTATTGTTAAACGAAGCAGAACAGTAAAACTTAGTTATAAAGATAGAATTCATCTATATAAACCACATGGAAGTCTTGATTGGTATTCAACGTCTAATGGCATTTTATATAGCTCATTAAATTTTAATTGCCCTAGAATGATAATTACTCCGGGAACTAAAAAATACTTAAAGGGTTATGAATCACCATTTGATGTGCATAGGGATCAGGGCAATCAAAAAATAGATCAAGCAAACGCTATTATCTTTGTTGGTTATGGATTTAATGACACGCATTTACAGACACATATATCAAATAAACTCCGAAATGGAACCAAAGGTATTATTCTAACGAGGAATTTATCCGAAAATGCTACAAGTATTATTAAAAATTCTCCTAATTTAATTGCACTTTCAGACTCAAACCGTGAAGGAAAATCAGGAACATTAGTCACCACACAACAGTCATCAAATTTTATATCTGAAACACAATGGTGGGATTTGGAACGATTTGTTGAAGGAGTACTATCTGCATGAAAAAAAATAAAAACATATTAAATTTTACAGAGCAGGAAAAAATTGGTTTTGTCTCTGCTGTAGATACAACAAAGGTCTTAATTACAGTTGAGGACAAAACGTTAATGCCGTCTATTTCTGTCGGGCATTTGATTGCAATTCAAGGCAGTATTGTTACAGATTTTTTGATCGGTATTGTTGATAAAGTGACTCGAACTTTAGATAAAAAATTGTTAACTGATGATATAACAAATGATGGCTATATTCCTTTGCAAGAAACACAGGATGATTTGATAAGGATTATATTAATTGGGACTTATCGATCTGTTGATGGTAATGAAATAAATACTTTTAAACGTGGTGCCGATAGCTTTCCTCAAGTGGAAAGAGCATGTTATTTAGTTGAAGGTAATAATTTACAACTATTTATGAATTTGTTGTCATCTAAAGTTCCAGAAAATGAGAGATTAATAATAGGTAAATTTGTAGCAGATAGGGAAGCGATTGCTATTGCAAATGGTGATAAGTTTTTTCAAAGACATGCAGCTATTCTTGGTAGTACAGGGTCTGGTAAAAGTTGGACTGTAGCCTTAATTCTAGAAAAAGCAGCTAAATTAACATATTCTAATTTAATTGTTTTTGATATGCATGGAGAGTATTCACCTTTGTGTGATGGCAATAATGCATTTGCTAAACGTTTTAGGATAGCTGGCCCTGCAGATTTAGATAAACCAAGTGATGATAGTATATTTTTACCTTATTGGTTACTTAATCGGGATGAAATGTTAGCTATGATATTAGATAGGAGTGATGATAATGCTCCAAATCAAGCGACTCGATTTACAGAGCATGTAAGGAAATTAAAGACACAAACATTAAGTAATTTAAATAAACATGATGTATTAAATACTTTTACCGTTGACTCTCCAATTTTTTATAATATCAATGAATTAGCTAGTTTATTAAGTAGTGACAATGAAGAAAAAGTTCCTAGTTCTAGTAGTAATGATAAGAAAAAAAATGGTCCTTGGAATGGGAAATTAACGCGATTTGTTGCCAGATTAAATGCTAAGATTGAAGATCGTCGATTAGGATTTATGTTTAATCCTCCAGAAAAAACTAATGATTATAATTGGTTAGTCAATTTTGCTAAAGACTTATTTGAAACAGGTAAAAATAGAAAAGGGATTAAAGTAATCGATTTTTCTGAGGTTCCTTCTGATGTATTGCCTATAGTAACAGGCGTGCTAGCTAGGTTAATTTATACTATTCAATTTTGGATAGAAAACGAATACCGACACCCTTTAACGTTAGTTTGCGATGAAGCGCATTTATATTTACCTGTAAGGAATGCAGCAGAAGCAGCAGAGAAAAGATCTCTGGAATCATTTGAACGGATTGCAAAAGAAGGACGTAAATATGGAGTTTCATTACTTGTCATAAGTCAGCGCCCATCTGATGTGAGTAGAACAATATTAAGTCAGTGTAATAACTTTATTGTATTAAGATTAACGAATGACCAAGATCAAAACGTTGTAAAACGTTTAATACCTGAATCAATGGGGGGGATTGCTGATATTTTACCTTTGCTTGATACTGGAGAAGCTCTAATATTAGGTGATTCCATTTTGTTACCTACTAGAATAAAACTTGATAAACCTTTTATCGAGCCGGCAAGTGCAACAAAACAATTCTGGACAGAATGGGCTAATAATGAAAATAATCTTGATTCAATTGCTGATGCTGTTAGCGCCTTAAGAAAGCAAAGTCGCTGAGAATACAGCTCTTATTTTATTACGGTTTTTTTAACGGTATAAATATTTAAATAAATTTAATTTATTGTTTTTTCTAATAAATTAATTTATGCAATAACCAAGTTAAAGTAGCTTTTGTTTAGTTGTTATCTTCAATTAATATCTAAAAGCCATTCCAGATCGAATGGCTTTTTATTTGGTTTAAGACTCATAAAATTTATTTAATTAAACATGATAACGCCTAACAATAATCACTCATTCACTTTTAAATAATCGTTCGCTCTGTTGCATACCAGATTAGCGATTGAGAGTGATCGATAAACTGATTTTCATCATCTAATAATAATTGGATGGCTCTTTTGGCTTCAGGTGAAGTTCTGATAGTTAACATTTTTTCTTTACTTTGCCAGTAAATTTCAGCCATTCCATCAAAATCAAAAATGGGCGCACCTCTACTATTGCGCATAGCATTTCCCGGTTTTTTATCTTGTAATGGTATGCTTTGGACATAATGAAGAATTCCTAGTGCTTCTTTTTGTGAATTAACTAAAGCCGCATGGTGGTTACGCCAATAATCATCAAATTCTTGATAACTTAATGTCTTTTTGCGTTTAACTAACGTAATTAATTTGATCATTTAATACCTCCTTTAATAAATACGAGCATATGATAAAGTATGACAGTACTGTTAGAGTCAATAGGAGGTGTTATGAAAATTGGTGAATTATCCAAACTTAGTCAAATTAGTATAAGGATGCTTAGATACTATGAAGAAGCAGGACTTCTTTCACCAAAACGTACTGTTTCAGGTTATCGACAGTTTGAAATAGAGGACATTGACCGAGTTAAACTAATTCATAAGTTAAATAATGCAGGATTAACATTAAAAGTTATACGTAAGATCCTCCCTTGTTGGCAACATCAAAATAAAAAGTTTTCGCCTTGTAAAGAGTTCAAAATGGGGTTGAATGAAACTTTGTTAAAACTAGATGAACAAATCCAACTTTTACAGCAAAGTCGTAGTCATTTAATAACCTTGTTAAATGAAAACTAATATTTATTTTCTTTGCATGAATAGGTTTTTAATAGCCAATTGTTAAAATAGAGTGAGTTGTTACCTAAATTTACTAAACAATGGATAAGTTAATCCTGTATGGATTAGGGTTATCATTTTAATTACACGATATTGATAAAAATTGTGGGTAGTTTTCTTTTAATAATTCTATTATATCGCTAACAGTGGTTATCTTTGTTTATTTTTGCAGATTAAAGATGATCTAAATAATGAAGTAAATAGAATGATATAAGCCAATAAGCATTGAAGTAAAATTAATTAGGATTTAACATTATTTTTGTTATTATAAATCCCATTATTTGGTTAATTATTAAGGTAAAAATATGTTTAATTTAAAAAAATATTTAGTTGGTTTATTGGCATTGTTTAGTGCTTCTTGTTTTGCTCTCGACCACGTTGTTACTTTTGTTTGTACTGGTAACACCGGCCGTAGCCCTATGGCCGAAGCATTAGCTAAGGATTATGTCCACAAACATAATCTCAATATTGAGGTTCAATCACGGGGGGTTAATGTTGATCCGAGTGAATTAACCCCAGAAGCAAATACAGTTAAGGTATTAAAAGATAGAAATATTGATATATCGTCACATAAAGCAACTCAATTAGTTAAAGAAGATATCGATAAATCAGAATATTTACTGACAATGACGCAAAAACATAAAGATAAAATTTTAGGTCTATTCCCTGAATCGAAAGGTAAAGTATTTACATTATCTGAGTTTGCTACAGGTAAAAATGAAGATCTTTCAGACCCATACAAATTACCATTATCTGCTTATATTAAAGTAGAAAAACAATTAGATGAATTTTTACCATTGGCATTGGATAAAATTGCTAAAGAGAAATAATTTGATCTATTTTTTTATTAATTATTAATCTAAAAATCTTAACCCGCTTAGCGGGTTTTTCATTGAAGAAATTTAATCAACATAATATTTAGTTTTTTCGAATTTCTTTAATATTATTTTCCAAAACAAGTAAGATATTAGTCTTTTTTTGACATCTTTTTTAAAGATAATTTTTCTGTATTCTGAACGTTGTTTAATTAATAAAGCTCTATCAGCATCAATCGAAGAGTTTAAATTATAATCTTTAGTTACCTCGATCAAATGGGGTATTAAACCGTATATCTTTATGCCTGCACATAATCTAAATACTTTAAAAATATCTGCTTCATATCGAATAGGATATAAAAAGTTGATTAATTTTCTTGCTGCGTCATTTGTGATTATATATCCATTTGCTCTCACCGCTTTAGTGACTTCATACAGTTCAAATTCACCCATCTTGGTTTTTTTATTCATGAGATAATGAAAATCGGCAGTAAGTAGATAAATTCCATGTTTAAAATTTTTCTCTTCAAAACTGTTTAAAAATTTTGGTACTTCTGTTTTTAATACAGAATCATCTTCAAGAATTAAGGCATATGGTAGGTTATTATCAATAATTTCTTTATAAACACTAATATGGCTTAGAGCACAGCCAATTTCACCTTTAGTTAGATAATTTTTAGGATAATCGTTGGAAATACTTCGAATGTAATCATCAGATAATTGATAACCATCAATAGCTTTAATAAATTGGTAGTTTAGCTCTAAACGTTGACATATTTTTTCAATATTGGCTTTTTTTAATGATTGTCTTTCTAAGTTAATTATAAATGTTTTCATTTGTTCTTTTTCCTTATTCTTCTAAATTATAACATGGCAAAAAAATCATAAAAAGTAACAATACTTATTAACAAATGATCTATAAAAAATTATTGCTTGAGTATATACTCTTGCCTAAAGATTTTATTCTTCCATATAGTTGTATGTAGAAGAGTATGGTGAATAGTTATTGCATCAATTTATAAGTGAAGGAGCATTGAGTATGATTTTAGGTAATGTTAATCATTTGGATTTAGTTCCATACTTGCCGGCCAAAATTAAACAATCGATTGAATACGTAAAGGACAACGTTAATAGCAATACACCAGCTGGTCGTTATGATATTGATGGTGATAATATGTTTTTTATGGTGTCTGATAATTCATCGAGATATATTCATGATGCTAATCCTGAATATCATAAAAAGTATATTGATGTGCAAATTGTTTTAGAAGGTCAGGAAGGTATGGCTATTTGTACTTTGCCTCCACACACTCAAGTTTTAGATGATAAAATAGCAGAAAATGATATTGCTTTTATCAAAACGCCTAACGAAGAAACTATGTTAGTATTACAGCCTAACGATTTTATTGTTTTTTTACCCAATGAAGTTCATAAACCGCTTTGTGCTGTCGATAATAAGATTGCTACGGTTCGTAAGGTTGTGGTAAAAATTGCATTGAATTATTTATAGATAGAGTAAGGATTTTAGGTAACACTATGACGACAAATATCGCTGTTATTGGCGAATGTATGATTGAACTTTCAATAAAACAAGATTCTACAACCCGTAATTTTGGTGGCGACACTCTCAATACATCGGTTTATTTATCGCGTTTGTTAACCAATAAAGATTTTTCGATTCACTATGTGACAGGCTTAGGAACCGATCCTTTTAGCCAAGAAATGCTTGATAGTTGGCAAAAAGAGCATATTTCAACTGATCTAGTTCAAAGAATGGCTGATAAAATGCCAGGACTTTACTCAATTGTGACTGACGAGCAAGGTGAACGTTCTTTTTATTATTGGCGTAATGATGCAGCGGCTAAATTTTGGTTAAAAACAGCTGAAACAGCCAAAGTTAGTGAGCAAATTGCTAAATGTGATTATGTTTATTTAAGTGGTATTAGTATCGCAATTTTAGATGCAGAAAGTATCGTTAAATTATTAGCGCTATTAAAGCAAGTTAAGGCGAATGGCGGTAAAGTTATTTTTGATAATAATTTCCGTCCGCGTTTGTGGAGTAGCTTTGACTTAGCTCGTAGCGTTTATTCGGATATTTTGTCATACACCGATATTGCTTTTTTAACTTTAGATGATGAAGATCTATTATGGGGTAAATTACCTTATGAACAAGTTATCGAGCGTACTAAAAACTTCGGTGTTTCAGAAATTGTGATAAAACGTGGTAGTGATAGTTGTATCATTGATTCATTAGAAGGCCGTTTTGAAGTTCCTGCTAACAAAATTGCCAAAGAAGATGTTATTGACACTACAGCTGCCGGTGATTCATTTAGTGCCGGATATTTAGCTGCTCGTTTAAGTGGTAAAACTCCTTCACAATCAGCCAGTCAAGGTCATTTAGTTGCCGGAACTGTGATTCAGTATCGTGGTGCTATAATCCCTTTGGACGCTACACCGAAATTAATTGAGAGTTAGTAAATAAAACGGTCATCATGACCGTTTTTTATTGCAAATCAATATTTGTCGAAAAATTAGCCCTTAATATCAAACCAATATAAACAGTTGGGTATGATGAATAGATTAAGGTAATATTGCAAAAGAACGAACCGGAAAACCAGATGCATTATTAGGTTTGGCTACAATATTAAAGATAACCGCTCCTTTAGCAGGCAGTTGATCTAAATTGGTCATTAACTCAACTTGATAAGTATCTTGCTCTAAAACATAGTATTCGCCTTTTAAAGCATTATTTTCCCTAAATGCTTTGGCCGAATCAGTATCAAAAGTTTCATGACCGATAGCCTTAATTTTTCGTTCTTCAAATAAAAATTTCAGTGCATCAAGCCCCCATCCCGGAATTTGGTTATTTCCATCAGCATCTTTGTTTTCCATTGCCGTTTGTGATGGCCATTTTTTACTCCAATCTGTTCGTAATGCAACAAAGCTACCCGCTTCAATTTGTCCATGCTGCTGTTCAAAGCTTAATACGTCTGCTACTGAAAAAGAGAAATTAGGATCTTGTTGTGCTCGTTGCGATTGATCGATAACAATTAACGGTAATACCAATTCTTGTAATTGTAATTCATGCAAATAGCGGGTATTAGGCACAAAATGAATAGGTGCATCTAAGTGAGTACCATATTGCCCAGCAAAACTAAAGTTTTGTGCCAAAAAGCCATCATTATGATCAAACAGCGTTTTGATTTCGGCTGGATTAAACATAAAAAAATGTGGTGAATTGTGATCAAATGTATGGGTTAAATCAATCCATTTTTTTGATTTTAATAAATTTAAAGCTTGTAATACATCATTATTCAAAACTAATCCTCACACTTTAAAACACGATTATTTTTTTATTGTAAAATGGCTATATTTTGTAAACAAATAATTTTAAGTTATAGGAATATATTTTTTAGTACTAAGATCTATTTAGAAAAATTTTGAGGAACGGGGTTTTTGAATGAGTAAAAAATGCTTTATTTTTATTATTTAATGAACAAATTTGGTTTATGTTATTGAAATTCTAATAACCGACCCTATTGAGCTATATAGTTGTATATTTAATCAATCCATACTGGTATAATATACAGTTTGTCTTTTATCTATTTATCTAAACACTCATATAAGAAGAGATCTATGTCAATTAAAGATATCGATATTCGTGGTGCAAGAACACATAACTTAAAAAATATTAATGTAGTTATCCCAAGAGATAAATTGGTGGTAATTACAGGTCTGTCTGGTTCTGGTAAATCATCACTAGCGTTTGATACCTTATATGCTGAAGGTCAAAGACGATATGTTGAGTCGTTATCAGCTTATGCTCGTCAATTTTTATCACTAATGGAAAAACCTGATGTTGATCATATTGAAGGCTTATCGCCTGCTATTTCAATTGAGCAAAAATCAACATCACATAATCCGCGATCAACAGTCGGCACAATCACCGAAATTTATGACTATTTACGTCTGTTATTTGCTCGAATTGGTGAACCACGTTGCCCAAATCATAATCTACCATTAGCTGCGCAAACGGTTTCGCAAATGGTTGACAGTATTATGGCATTACCTTCAGAAAATCGTTATATGTTACTTGCGCCGGTGGTTACTGAGCGTAAGGGTGAGTTTGTGAAATTATTCGAACAACTTGCTGCTAGCGGTTATATTCGCGTTCGGGTTGATGGTGATGTTTATGATCTCTCTGATCCTCCGACACTTGAACTACAGAAAAAACATACTATTGAAGTGGTGGTGGATCGTTTTCGTATTCGTGATGATTTGAAACTACGTTTAGCTGAGTCAATTGAAACGGTACTTTCAATTACCAATGGTATTGTTAAAGTCGCGAATTTGGATGATCCTAAAGCCGAAGAGTATCTATTTTCTGCCAATTTTGCTTGTCCAATATGTGGCTATAGTATTTCTGAACTTGAACCAAGATTGTTTTCATTTAACAATCCTGCTGGTGCTTGTCCTGAATGTGATGGTTTAGGGGTACAACAATATTTTGATCCAAAACGAGTTGTACAAATGCCAGAAGTTTCTTTAGCTGCAGGCGCGATTAAAGGTTGGGATAGACGTAATTTCTATTACTTTCAGATGTTAAAATCGTTAGCTGAACACTATAAATTTGATATCGATCAACCATATCAAAAATTACCTGAAAAAGTGAAAGATATTTTACTAAATGGTTCAGGTGGTGACGAAATACAATTTGTTTACACTAATGATCGTGGTGACGTTGTGAAGCGTAAACATGCTTTTGAAGGTATTATCAATAATCTTTCTCGTCGCTATAAAGAAACCGATTCGCAAACTATTCGTGAAGAGTTAGCTAAATATATTAGCCATCGACCTTGCCCATGTTGTGAAGGCTCAAGGTTATGTAAAACAGCCCGACATGTTTTTATTAATGATACTAATTTACCAACTATTAGTAATTTAAGTACCCAACAAGCGAAGGACTTTTTTGATAAGTTATCATTGACCGGACAACGGGCACAAATAGCTGAAAAGATTTTAAAAGAAATTAATGATCGGCTGCAATTTTTGATTAATGTCGGTTTAAATTATTTAACCTTATCACGTTCTGCTGAAACCTTATCTGGTGGTGAAGCGCAACGTATCCGACTGGCTAGCCAAATTGGTGCAGGGCTTGTTGGTGTGATGTATGTTCTTGACGAACCGTCGATTGGTTTACATCAACGTGATAATAGTCGCTTAATTGATACATTGACTCACTTACGCGATTTAGGTAATACCGTTATTGTCGTTGAACATGATGAAGAAGCGATTATGGCTGCTGATTATGTTATTGATATCGGTCCTGGCGCAGGTGTTCATGGTGGTGAAGTTGTTGCACAAGGTACGCCACAACAGATTATGCAATGTAAAAATTCATTAACCGGTAAATACCTTTCTGGTGAAGAAAAAATTGAAATTCCTGCTGAGCGAACCAAAATTGATAAGAAAAAAATGTTATCAGTAATTGGTGCGACGGGAAATAATCTTAAAAATGTTACTTTGAATATCCCAGTTGGCTTATTTACCTGTATTACTGGTGTCTCTGGTTCGGGTAAATCAACTTTGATTAATGATACTTTGTATCCTTTAGCCCAAAATGAACTTAATGGTGCGGAAAAAAGTGACATTGCGCCTTATAAAGCAATCAAAGGATTAAATTATTTTGATAAAGTTATCGCAATTGATCAGAGCCCTATAGGTCGAACACCACGTTCAAACCCTGCTACATACACAGGCTTTTTTACTTCGATTCGTGAACTTTATGCTGGTGTGCCAGAAGCTAGAGCAAGAGGTTATAATCCAGGAAGGTTTAGTTTTAATGTCAAAGGTGGACGATGTGAAGCTTGTCAAGGTGATGGTTTAATAAAAGTCGAAATGCACTTTTTACCTGATATCTATGTACCTTGTGATCAGTGCCATGGTGCTAGATATAATCGTGAAACATTAGAGATTAAGTATAAAGGTAAATCGATTAATGAAATCCTAAACATGACGGTTGAAGAAGGGCGAGAGTTCTTTGATGCAGTACCTATGATTTCACGTAAATTACAGACTTTAATTGATGTTGGTCTTGCTTATATTACCATTGGTCAGTCAGCAACAACTTTATCTGGTGGTGAAGCGCAACGGGTAAAACTTGCAAAAGAGTTATCTAAGCGAGATACTGGTAGTACTCTTTACATACTTGATGAGCCAACTACCGGTTTACATTTTGCCGATGTAAAACAATTACTTGCTCAATTACACTCTTTAAGAGATAAGGGCAATACTATAGTCGTGATTGAACACAATTTAGATGTTGTTAAAACTGCTGATTGGATTGTCGATCTAGGTCCTGAAGGAGGAAGTGGTGGTGGTGAGATCATTGCTGAAGGTACCCCTGAAGATGTTGCTAAATCGAAAAAATCCTATACAGGTCAATATTTAAAACCATTATTGCAACGACAAAAAGATAAATAATCTAGACTAAAACTACGGTAACCATAGGAGAGGTATTTTGACATTACAAATTATATTAATGATCATCATTGCTTATCTCTGTGGTTCACTGTCTGGGGCTATGATTATTTGCCATGTGATGAAGTTACATGATCCTTCCTTGCATGGTTCTCATAATCCGGGCGCAACCAATGTATTAAGAATTAATGGCCGTTTACCTGCCGTTATCGTATTAATTTTTGATATGTTAAAAGGAGCGATTCCTGTTTATATCGCTTATCGACTTGGGATATCACCTTTCTTTTTAGGGATAATCGGTATTTCTGCTTGTCTTGGTCACATTTTTCCCTGCTTCTTTCATTTTCGAGGCGGTAAAGGTGTTGCGACTGCATTAGGGATGATGGCGCCTATTGGACTTGATTTTACTGGTTGTTTTCTCTTAACGTGGTTGTTAGCGTTAATTATTACTGGCTATTCATCTGTGGCTGCAATTGTCGGTTTCCTTTTTGCGCCTTTATATGTCTGGTTTTTCAAGCCCGAATTAACGTTACCAGTGACAATGCTCTCTTGCTTAATTATTATTCGTCATAGTAGTAATATTATGCGATTATTTAAAGGTGAAGAGCCAAAAAGCTATACTAGGCATAACAAAAAATAGCTTAATGGGATATTTATTTTTAACAGCTAATCATTATTAATGATGAAAATTTAAAAAGTATAAAACAACTAATTTCACGTTAGTTTTTTTAAACTTTAATTAATTTGGAATTGAAATAATAGAATATTTCTTGTTTTATACATAATTGAAACAAGGTATTATTGATTAATTATATATAACTATATGGTAACAAAATAATTCATGCAAATCAGTCCGTTACTCGAATCACTTATTAGTGCACTTCGTTGTTTACCTGGCGTTGGTCCAAAATCAGCACAACGAATGGCTTATCATCTACTACAACGTAACCGTCAAGCAGGACTTCATTTGGCTGATCAGCTAAATGAGGCAATGAATAACATTGGTCATTGTAAAGCATGTAGAACTTTTACTGAGCAAGAGATCTGCACCATTTGTGCTAATGTTCGTCGTCAAAGCAGTGATCAACTCTGTGTGGTTGAATCTCCAGCAGATATTTTTGCTATTGAACAAACCGGACAGTATAGTGGTCGTTACTTTGTTTTACTTGGGCATTTATCGCCACTAGATGGTATTGGACCAACTGATATTGGCCTTGATTTACTAAAAAGCCGATTAGCGTCAGAATCAATTCATGAAGTCATTTTAGCAACCAATCCAACGGTTGAAGGTGATGCAACAGCTAATTACATTGCTCAGATGTGTAATGAGTTTAATATCGTTGCGACTCGGATTGCCCATGGTGTACCTGTCGGTGGTGAACTTGAAATGGTTGACGGTACTACCTTATCGCATTCATTTGTTGGTCGACAAAAGATAGACTTTTAATGTTATTTAATGGTTTATCGTAATAGATAAAACAGATTATTTAGTAAATATTCGTAGATTTTAGCAAAAATTAGAAAGAGAGATGTTATGAAATATAAAGCAGTTGCTTTTGATATGGATGGTACTTTACTGGCGAGTAATCGTTTAATTCTGCCTGAAACAGTAGATATGATCCAAAAAATTAGCGAGAAAGGCATTAAAGTTATTTTAGTCTCCGGTCGTCATCATACTGTAATACATCCTTATTATTATCAACTCAAATTATCAACACCGGCAATTTGTTGTAATGGTTCTTATTTATATGATTTCAAAAAACAACAAAATTTTGCTGCTAAACCGATGACTAAACAGCAAGCAAAAAAACTGTTAAATTTAGTTAACCAATTTGGTATTCATACCATGATTTATACTGATCAAGTTATGAATTATGAAGTTCTTGATGATCATCTTGAAGGATTCTTTGAATGGTTGAATTCATTACCAGAATTCTTACAACCAGAAGTCAAAAAAGTTGATAATTTTGAACAAGTCATTGAACAAGCAAATATGATTTTCAAATTTGCTACCAGTAGCCATAATTTACCTGCCTTAAAACAATTTTCCGATGCGGTTGATGCACTTGATGAGTTCTCATGTGAGTGGTCATGGTCTAATCGTGCCGATATTGCGGTTAAAGGTAACACAAAAGGTAATGGTTTAAAGCATTGGGCTGAACATGAAAATATTAAATTAAGTGAAATAGTTGCTTTTGGTGATAGTTATAATGATATCAGTATGTTTGCTATTGCTGGACTAGGTATTACTATGGGCAATGCTGATGATGAAGTTAAAGCCAAAGCCAGTTATACAATTGGTGATAATAATAGCTCCAGTATCGCTAATGAGCTTAAAAAATTATTTTTATAGCCAAATGGATTAATTAAAAATGGTTTTTGAGGTTCTTTATCAGGACAATGATTTAATAGCAATTAACAAGCCAGAAGGGTGGTTGGTACATCGTAGCTGGCTTGATAAAAATGAAACAGTGGTTGTGATGCAAACGTTACGTGATCAAATTGGACAACATGTTTATCCTATCCACCGTTTAGATCGACCAACCTCTGGGGTATTAGTTTTTGCCTTATCTAGCGATATCGCTCGTTTATTGTCACAACAGTTTGCGGAAAAACAGATCGAAAAAACTTATCATGCTATTGTGCGAGGTTATATTGATGGTGAAGCTACCATTGACTATCCATTAGTTGAACAGTTAGATAAAATTGCTGATAAATTTGCCAACAAAGATAAGCCTGCCCAAGAAGCAATAACCTTTTACAAAGGTCTTAGTAAAATAGAATTACCTATAGCGGTAGGCAAATACCAAACGGCAAGATATAGTTTTGTTGAGTTAAAACCGCAGACCGGACGAAAACATCAATTACGTCGTCATTTAAAACATATTTTCCATCCAATTATTGGTGATAGTAAACATGGTGATCTCCATCAAAATCGTGCTTTTAATCATTATTTTGGTGTTAAACGTCTTATGTTACATGCTAGCACTATCAAAATGATGCACCCAGTCACCTATGAACCATTAACTATCCATGCAAATTTAAGTGAAGAGTGGTTAACAGTATTAAAAAATTTTAGATAAAGTTAATGACTTTATTGATAATTAATTTAAATTTATTAGTGGTATTTGATTTTTTATTTGCAAAACAAATTTTATTGCATTATTGATTTAGTTACTATAACCTTAAGCCGCATATCTAAATATTAAACAATATCTGCAGAGTACTTATCACCATACTTTCAAAATATTGTTAACATTTTCAAGTATTAATAATAGTTAAATTTAGTAAATTATTTAGGAAAAACAATGAAACGATTAACTCAGTATGTAAGTATCTTCTTTTTAACTTTATTCGCTATCGCGTGTTCATCAGGTGAAAGTTCACCAGAAAAAGTCGCAGAAAAGTATGTATCAGCCATGTATAGTGGTGATGCTGATGCAATAATAAAAATGATTTATATGCCAGATGAAGGGAAATCTTCGGATGCGAGCACGATGATTAAGGGTAAATTGCAAGATGCAACAATAAGAGCCAAAGCTTATGCTGAGCAACACGGTGGTATTGCTAAAGTTGAATATCAACCAACTAAATATCTAAATGATGATAAAAGTCGTGCTATTATTGATATAGATGTAATCTTCAAAGATAATACCAATAAAAATGAAGATCTTAAATTAACCAAAGTTGATGGAAATTGGTTTATTGAAGTAGGTTTTTAATTTTAAACATAATATATTACTACTCGTTTAAATATAAAAAAGAGTAAATTAGCTTTTACTCTTTTTTGTTGTTCAATGAGAATACCAATTTATTGGATAAAAAATCAAAAAAGGAAATAAAATATGAAATTGTTAGTTAAATTTTTAAGTGTGTTTTTATTAGCATTAGTCGTTACTGCTTGTTCTTCAGATGATAATACACCTGAAGTGGCTGCAGAGAAATTTATTAAAGATTCTTACAGTGGTAATGTTGATGGTATTCTCGATGCTTTATATATTCCTGATGAATTAAAAACTAATGGTGTAGATATTAAAGTATTAATGAAAAGTAAAATGAAAGTAGCTATTGATCAAGCTGTTGCCACTGCAAAACAAAATGGTGGATTTGATCAAGTCAAAATATCTTCAACTGAATATAATGATGATAAAACTCAAGCTACTATCAAGACAATCATTATTTTTAAAGATGGAACTGAGAATAATTCAGCATTATCATTAATCAAAGTTGATGGTAAATGGTTAATTAATATAAAATAATTCTTATAATTATTTGATAACCTAAAGAGGTGATTCTATCCTTTTTAGGTTATAGATAACCAATCTAAATTTTATGAAATTTTCATATTATATTTTTATTTTTTTCCTCTTTATCATAAATCCAGTTTATGCTCAAGAATTAGCAAATTCCGATAATTCCTATATGGAAAAGACTTCATTAATTAATGTTGGTGATTGGATTTTTCGTAGTGGTGTTCAGACAGATAGTTTTATCGTTAAAAAACTTGATGGTGGTATATTTTCTCATATAGGCATGGTTGTCGCGATTGAACCGGAAATAAAAGT
This sequence comes from Gilliamella sp. M0364, assembly GCF_016100565.1. Classification (NCBI taxonomy): domain Bacteria; kingdom Pseudomonadati; phylum Pseudomonadota; class Gammaproteobacteria; order Orbales; family Orbaceae; genus Gilliamella; species Gilliamella sp. M0364. Next base: position 106,952 of record NZ_JACFSF010000001.1, read on the forward strand.
TATTCATGCCACGACAACTGATGATGAGAATATTCCAAATCAAGTTATTATTTCAAGTTTGGCTGATTTTACTGCTCCAGAATTAGCTGAGAAATATGCCATAGCGCGACCAAACTTTTTAACAGATGAGCAAAAGTTACAAATTATTGCCGAGTTGTTAACTAAACAAGGAGAAGAGTTTAAACTTGCTTCTCGTGAGGAAGATCATCTATATTGCACAACGTTATTGTATGACGTTATTATCAAATATAAATCTGATTTTAACCCAGAATGGAAATATGCTAATTTCCCTTTATTGCGTGGTCATTATCTATTTCCGAGCGCTTTTGCCAATTATTCTGATATCACTTGGATATATAGTTATCCGGAAAACTAACTAAGTAATTGCTGGAAGGTTTATAACAAAATCAAGATTAATTAATCACGATTAAGTGCATTTATGATTAAAAATTTGCCTTTGGCTAAAGACTAAAGTGGTTCTAAAAAAAGCGTAATGGGTCATTACGCTTTTTGATTAAGGGTATTAAGTTAGGATTCTAAATAAATAGCCTGCATTTTTTCAAAATCTTGATCGGTGAAACCAAGTTCTTGTTTAATGTAATTGCTTGGTGTTCCAGCAACTTTTTTCATCGTATTGAGTATTTCTAATACGAAACTTTCACGAGTATCAATTAGACTTAGCAGATATCCTAAAACATCCTCATTATCGGTTATTTTTCGATAAGCTTCCATTTTGATTTTATTGCGCTCTAAACGGTTATCATGAGTTAGCATATAATCATAAATAATATCTGACTCAGATACACCTAACATTATCTGAATAAGTAATACGCCATAGCCAGTCCTATCTTTACCACCACGACAGTGTTGAATACTTGGACTATTGTGGCCATCTAATACCACTCTCAGCATTTGTCGATAAGCATTTTTTGATTTTTCACTCAATACAAAGTTACGATATTGTTCAAGAACTTGGGTGCCTTCACCATTGACTAATTCTTTCGGAATATCTCTTAACACACTCTCAATTAAAGCTTGATCTTCATTGCTTGGCTCGGCTGCAAATTGAGCTGCAAGTTCTGCTGTTTGTGCTGAAGCATCAAAATTAAAGGTTTGTTTTTCACCAATTGAAGAATTCGGACTAGTTTTAATCTCATTTTCACAACGATAATCTATAATTGTTTGGATGTTTAATGTTTTAATATATTGTTGTGCATCAGGTTTTAAGCCATGAAGATGATTAGAACGGTATAATAATCCCCATTTTACCCGTTTTCCATTTGCACCAATATAACCACCAAAATCACGGAAATTATTTAGACCTGTAATTGGTAAAGTCCTTTCGGCAACTAGATATGAAGAATCATTACCAATTTGTAAAATCAGATAAATACGACGTTTTGCTTGTAAAGGATCTTCAAAACTAAATGGTGATTTAATATCTTGACTGATTAATGTTTTATTTGTTGCATTAACATTTGCTTCTTCAGTCCAATATAAATCTACACGTTGATCTGAATTGTTTTCAAATGAGACAGTTAATTGACCTTGCTTATTTCGATTTAATGAAGCTGTTTTAATTTTAACTACCATATTTATTCCTTACTTTAAAATACCAAACATTGAAAATATTACGCCAATCACCATTACTGCCAGTATTAAGCTAACTGTGTATTTCCCTTGAAACTTCCTAACGATGAAGAATGTGGCTAATGCAAAAAGTAAGGTTAAAAAATTTGGCATGACTTTATCGAACATTTCTTGAACTTTAATCGATTGTTCGCCAACATTTATTGTTAATGGTGTAGCAACTTTGACCGTTGATGCAATGAGCGAACCCAAGACCATGACACCAACAACATTAGCCAAGTTACTTATTCTTTGAATAATGTTTGAATTTTTTGATTGCTCAATTAAATCTACACCCTTGTTATAACCATAATGAATAAAGAAATATTTGCTTAATACATTAACAAGGTTATAAATTAAAAACATTAATATAGGGCCAATGATATTGCCTTGCAACGCAAATGCTGCGCCAATACTGCCGCAAATCGGCATCCAAGTGAATTTAAGTAAACTATCACCTAAACCTGCAAAAGGTCCCATTAAGCCAGCTTTAACAGAGACTACCGCATCTTTTTCTTCTTCACTGGTTTTCTCTTCCATTGCGGCGGTGACGCCCAAAATTAAAGCGCCAGCATTAATTTGTGTATTGAAAAACTCTAAATGGCGTTTCATTGCTCGGATACGAGTTTCTTTATCTGCATCTTTATATAGTCGATCTAGTACAGGTATCATACAATGAGCAAATCCTATCATTTGCATTTTTTCATAGTTATATGAAAATGACATTGTTTGTAAGTTCCAAAAGATACGATTCAGATCTTTTTTGGTAATTTTATGTAGAGTACTCATAGATCATATTCCTCTTCAGTGTTGCTATTCATTGATGTTTGGTTATCGGATTCATTATTATTACTGTTTCTGCTATTAGTTGACGCCATGTCATATAGGACTGCGAAAGCAAGGGCGATAAAGGTCACAGGAATAATTGGTAATTTTAAATAGGTAGTTAGCATGAAACCTAATAGGAAAAAGAACCACATTCTGCCTTTGAGTAACATCAGTAATAAAATACAAATACCAACTGCTGGAATTAATTTGGAAGCAACGCCCATACCATCAATGATACTTTTTGGAATCGCATCTAAAATAGTTTTAACTAAATCACTACCAAAATAAATTGCAATAAAACAAGGAACTGCACGAATTAAAAACCAAACTGGTGTTGAGAAAAAGTGAACTTTAGCTAGCGCTTTATAATTACCATTTAAAACAGAACGTTCTGCCCAAGGATTTAAAAAACATGCGAATGAACGCCATATAATGAGTAATTGTTGACATAACAATGATACAGGCACGCCTAATGCAATACCAGTAGCAATACCTCCGCCAGTAGTGATACCTAGTGAAACGCCGATAATGGCACCGGCAACAATGTCTGGTGCTGAATATGCCCCTACATTACCAATACCCATCCACATTAATTCAAGTGTTGCACTAATTGCTAACCCTTGAACCATATCGCCCATAATAATACCTGCAATGGTACCTGTTAATAATGGGCGACGTAACATCTGCGGACCAACATCATCCAAAGAACAAATTCCCGCCCAAATGGCGACAAGAATAGCTTGTGTTAACATATGTTAACCTCCAAATTAAAAATAAATATTTCGAAAGATTATTTAGTTAAGTAGTGATTTCAGATCGACTATTGGATCTTTAGGAACCATCTGCACCTCAACTGGAATATTCTTAGCAATAAGATTTTTGAATGCTTGTTCCTCTTCTGGTGTTACCGAAACCGCTCTTGATAATTGATGTCGGCCATCTTGCATTCTCATCCCGCCTACATTCACTTTTTCTAGCGATAGTCCACCTTCAACTAAAGCATTAACATCAATACTATTCGTGAAAAGTAACATGGTCCTTTTTTTGATAGGGGTCTTTTTTAGAATTTCGATAAATTGTTGTACCCCAAATACTAAAACTTTTAGACCAGGAGGTGCCGACATAGTGAGTACCGATTGCTGAACTTTATCTTCAGCGACTTTATCATTAATAACTAATACTTGTTCAATGTCATAGTTTTTTACCCAAGTAGTAATAACTTGTCCATGAATCAAGCGATCATCAATTCTTGCTACATTTATTGGCATTAGTCTTCTCCTTACAACTCATTAGATTGTTCTTGTTGAACATTTAGAATCTGCCGAACATCTTTACAGCTTTCGGGAAAAGTTTCCTCAATAGCCAATTTGGCATCATTTAATGTCCCTTCACGATTATTTAAAACTTCAAGTAATACCGGAATATTAAAACCACAAAATAACAATACATCGTCATGTGATATGAGTAGTTCGGTGGCTAGATTGCAGGGTGTTCCCCCCATGATATCCACCAATATAATTACGCCATTACCTTGATTTAGTTTTTTGTAACTACTTTGCATTTCTTGACGTAGATTATCGATATTACTATCAATTAAAACTGATATAACATGAACATTGTCTTGTTCTCCCATAAGCATTTGTGCACACTCTAAAGCGCCTTGAGCAAATGGGCCATGACTAGCTAGAATGATGGGTAAAGGTTGTGGCATAGAAATTTCCTTGTTTTGTAATTTTATTACTAAATATTTTTATTTATTTAGTAACAAAGTTACATCCGCGGAGGCAAATAGTCATCTATTTTTTAAGAAATTTTTATGATTTTGTGAACGAGATCAAATTTATGCAAAGAAAGATGATGGTTATAACTAATGAGTTAGAGCTAGAGTACTTGTGTTTTCCTTTTTTGTGTTTATTTTGTTGTTTTGGCTGGATATTTACGTTTTTCTCTATTTTGAGTTTGTAAGAGTAAACGTTCATCATATTGGCGAATAAATAAGTTAGTTAAGAGCATATTTACTACAGATATTTGAGATATTTTAGAGCGTATTGGTATTAATCTTGAAGCATGCTCCATCGATGTAGTATGTAACACTATGGTGGCTAAGGATGAAATCTGACTTTGTCCCATTTTAGTGATAGCAAGAGAAGGAACCGAAGATTGACCAGCTAGTTTTAATAACTCAACACAATCAGGCGTTTCTCCTGAGTGTGAAATAATAATAACAAGATCATTTTTATCTAATGTACTGATGAGACTTCGAGTAATGTGAGCATCGAAGTGACAATTGACATCTTTCTTTATTTTGATAAGTTGATATTCCAGTTCTTTACCAACTAAGCCACTACTGCCAACACCAAATATAACTATTTTTTGACAATTAATAATTAAATCAATGGCATTATTTAATGCATGAATATTAACGATAGAGTGGGTTTCATCAATTGAGGATTTTTCCATTGCTTGGACTTTACTATTCACATCAGCAAGAGAATCGTTCAAATTGATATCATCTTGTAATATCTCATTATTAAGTTTTTTAGGGATTGAGCCAATCAGATCGACCTTGAAATCACTGAATCCTTTATATCCTAATTTATTACATAAACGTAAAATAGTGGTGGTACTTACGTGATTGAGTTTTGCTAAAGTTTGGATGCTCATATTCTTGAGTGCTTGGATATTATCAATAATATAGTAAGCAACTTTAAGCTCTTTAGTTGATAAGTCTTTTTTTACTTCTCTAAGCTTTAACTCAATCACTAGATACCTCAAATTTACTGTTCTATTGCTATAAGTATATAAAAATTGTTCAGGAAATTAAAAAAAAAATTAACTTCAATAGACTAAATTATATACAAATCAAGTTGTCATAATCAAAAGTAATTCAATTAAAATAATGGTAATTGGGTATATAACGATATGTATTATTAAAAATAAATTACGTAATGAGGTGAAATTTATTTATAAAAAAACCCGCTTATGCGGGCTTTAGCGCTAATCAGTTAAAATTATTTATCAAATTCGCTGATAATTTCTTTAGCTGTTTTACCATTAAGTTTGCTTTTAAGATCTGCAGTTACTTTAGCTTCATCGCCAGCATTAGCTGGATTAGTTGCCGCAGCAGTTGTTGCTTTAACAATGGCACGAGCAAAAGCAATTTTATCGTTATCACTTAATTTTTCACTAGCTGTTTTTACAGAACTAGTAAAAGTTTCTTGTGTTGTAAAATCAATTTTAGGTGCATCACCACCACCACAACCAATTAACGCAAAACTTAATAATGATACAGCTAATAGTTTTTTAAACATTTCCATTCCTTAAAAATAAATATTATAAAAGCAGAGCTATTTTTATACTAAAAGAGTTAATTTTCAAGCAATAAATGTCTTTTAATTGAAAATAATTTATAACGTTATTAGTTAGAAGTTTAAGATTGTGAATTTAGCGAAACTTATGTTTTTTTTATGATAAATAAAAGCGTTATTAGAAACTATATCTGATTTTATACTTAAAAATAGCCCACTCCTCAAAACTATTATGATTTTAGTTGTAAATAAGCTATATAAATTTAATTTATCCTTTTTATTGATGTCCTATATTTAGGACATTTAAAATATTCTATGCGACTGCTGTATTTATAACCTATTAAAACTTGACGATAAGGTAAGCCAATGCTAATATTTGCCACCTATTCAGATAGACCTCATTGGCGCGTTGGCAGAGTGGCCATGCTGCGGATTGCAAATCCGTCTACCTCGGTTCGACTCCGGGACGCGCCTCCATTAAAATTGATAAATTACCTACAGTATTTCTTCGAATAAACTATCAAGTCAATATAGATAATTATTCTTCATATGATATAGTTAATGATAATTATAGCGAATTGAGTATTATTATGACGGTAGAAAAACTTAGATATTGGTTATCATTTATTATAGCTTCAGTAGCAGTTTTCTTTTTTATGAATCAATTTGACCTATTTGATAAAAAAAATATTGAAAAGCAGTTAGTTACCATGTCAAAAGAAATAAATAAAAATACTCCATATCAGTTAGATCAGTTTACCATTTTAGATTCAACTATGGCATATAAAAATACAATAGTTTACAAACTGACAATTTTTAATATTAATTTTGAAGATTTAGAAATAGGTTTTGTTGAAAATAAACTTTTTTTGACGGTAAGAAACCTTCTTTGTACTGAAGAAAGTACAAAAAAAGCAATAAATAAAGGGGCGATTTTTAAATACATGTATAATGAAGAAAATAATAAATATTTATTTTCTTTTACTATAGATAGTAAAGACTGTTTGGAAATGTTAAAAGATGAATCAAAATAACCATTCTTTAGTAATCTTAAAGCTGAATATCATCATTAAAGTCCATTTGTAGTTCAGGTATTTTTGTAATTGTAAAAATATTTTCGATTTTTAATGTTGTTTATTAAATCATTAGTCAATTAAACAATCAAAAAAGTACCCATCATTTACTGTAAGCCATTGATTCAGTTATGCTCACTTATAACGTTTATCAAGAAACAGGATAAAACATGGCATATTTTAATTATCATGCTAAAGCCAAAAAACTGATCTCACAAGGGTATTTGATACACTATGAGTTTGTGGATAATTGGAATGGTATCAAACCCGCATTAGTTTTATATTTTGACAATGCTAACCCAATGCCGATAAGGGAATATCGTTGGCAAGAATATTTACCATTGATTGGACTAGTTACCGAAGACCTAGACAACTCAAATTAATGGTTTGGGTTAGTCATTTAGGTTATAAATCACCAGTGAATATTTCTGACAAAAATAAAGACCATTTACCTTAATGATTTAACAATTAAGAGAAGATAACAGGTAATTATTAAGAACTTTTTCTAGACTGTTTTGCTCACTATTGAGCTGTTATTGATTGTTATAACAATAAATTTGCCAATCTGATAGCTAAAGCGTAAAATGCCCATCCTATTTTGCTTAACCTATTACCTTATAAGGTAATACTGACTTGAAATCAGAGGCATTTTTTAATGACAATGTTATATCCAAAACCAGAATTACTTTCACCAGCTGGTTCACTTAAAAATATGCGTTACGCGTTTGCTTATGGTGCTGATGCAGTTTATGCAGGGCAACCACGTTACAGTTTGCGAGTGCGCAATAACGAATTTAATCATGAAAATCTCGCTATTGGCATCAACGAAGCCCATGCTCGAGGTAAAAAGTTTTATGTGGTAGTTAATATTGCACCGCATAATTCGAAATTAAAAACCTTTATTCGTGATTTAGAGCCAATTGTTAACATGAAACCAGATGCATTTATCATGTCTGATCCGGGTTTAATCATGTTGGTTCGTGAACATTTTCCGGAAATGGAAATTCACTTATCTGTGCAATCCAACGCGGTTAACTGGGCGACGGTAAAATTTTGGCATAAGATGGGATTAACGCGTGTTGTGTTGTCACGAGAGTTATCCATCGATGAAATCAAAGAAATTCGAGAAAAAGTGCCGGAAATGGAACTTGAAGTTTTTATTCATGGTGCGCTTTGTATGGCCTATTCAGGACGCTGCTTGTTATCTGGTTATATTAATAAACGTGACTCAAATCAAGGTACCTGTACTAATGCTTGTCGTTGGGAATATAAAGTATCTGAGGGCAAAGAGGACGAAGTAGGGCAGATAGTCCATAAATGCGAGCCGATTCCTGTACAACAAATTGAACCAACATTAGGTATTGGCTCAACAACCAATCAGGTCTTTATGCTAGAAGAGTCTGGTCGCCCTGGCGAATATATGCAAGCTTTTGAAGATGAACATGGTACTTATATCATGAATTCAAAAGATTTAAGAGCAGTTGAATTAGTCGAAGATCTGACAAAGATTGGCGTACATTCATTAAAAATTGAAGGTCGAACCAAATCGTTTTATTACTGTGCTCGAACTGCGCAAGTCTATCGTCAAGCTATTGATGCCGCCAGTGAAGGTAAACCATTTGATCCACGCTTATTGGCGGAACTTGATTCTTTAGCTCATCGAGGATATACCGAAGGCTTTTTACGTCGCCATAAACATGAAGATATGCAAAACTATGTGCATAGTCATTCTGTATCTGATAGACAACAATTTGTTGGTGAGTTTAGTGGTCAACGTCTAAATGGCTTAGCTGAAATTATTGTTAAAAATAAATTTTCAGTAGGGGATAGTGTTGAAATGATGACCCCTAAAGGTAATACGACCTTTATTATTGAACGAATGGAAAATAAAAAAGGTCAACCAGTTCCAGCAGGACTTGGTGATGGTCACATTGTTTATATTCCAATCGCCGAAGATATTGATTTAAATTATGCGCTTTTAATGCGTAATTTTGATTAATCTATTTAACTTATATAACTAATAACTATATAACTAACTGTTCAGGGTTATGAACAGTTAGTTGTTATCATTACTGACGAATTAAATCTTCGCCATAACCAATCCATTTATACGTTGTTAAGGCTTCAAGGCCCATTGGTCCTCTAGCATGTAATTTTTGCGTACTAACTGCAACTTCAGCACCTAAACCGAATTGTGCACCATCGGTGAATCGGGTCGATGCATTAACATAAACTGCAGCAGCATCGACTAACTTAACGAATTGTTCTGCATTTACAAGGCTACGCGTTAAAATGGCTTCTGAATGACCACTACCATATTCGCGAATATGTTCCACCGCCAATTCCAATGAATCAACAATGACAATATTCAGATCTTTGGAAAGCCACTCTTGTCTTAGTTCATCATCCTCAACGGCAAAAACATTTGCCACTCCAGCATTCAAAATCTTATAAGCATCGGGATCGGCATGCAATATCACCTGATTATCGGCCATGATTTGACTAAGTTTTGGTAAAAAAGTATTGGCAATTTCAGTATGAACAAGTACTGTTTCAACAGTATTACAGGTACTTGGTCGCTGAGTTTTTGCATTAAGTATTATTGATAGCGCTTTATCAAAATCAGCACTTTCATCGACAAAAATATGGCAAACACCAATACCACCAGTAATAACAGGTATGGTTGAATGTTCTCGACAAAGTTTGTGTAATGCTGCGCCACCTCGAGGAATAATCATATCAACATATTTATCAAGCTTGAGTAATTCAGTGATATATTTGCGATCAGGATTATTGATAGATTGAATTGCTGTTTCAGGTAAACCGACTTGTTTTAAAGCTTGCTGAATGATAGCTATAATAGTGGCATTGGTATTAACCGTCTCTTTACCACCACGTAGTATAGCTGCATTGCCGGTTTTTAAGCAAAGAGCCGCAATATCAATAGTCACATTAGGACGAGCTTCATAGATAACACCAATCACACCTAATGGAACTCTGTGACGTTGTAACTTTAATCCGCTTGCTAATGTCGAACCATCAATAACTTGGCCAATTGGATCGGTTAAAGAAACAACATTTCGAACATCATTAGCAATAGATGATAATCGTTCGGAAGTTAATAACAGACGATCAAGTATTGCCTCATTCAATCCTTGTTCTTTTGCCATAGCTATATCTTTTTGATTAGCATCAAGAATCTTGTCAGCATTTAGTTCTAATAAATCGGCGATATGAATTAAAGCCTGATTTTTAATTTTTGTTGCGCATTGTGCTAATTGATATGAAGCAAGTTTGGCTGCTTTACCCATTTCGTTTATCATTGCTTAACCTTTATTGATTTTGTCCACAAAGTTTTTTAATAGATTGCATTTTTTCTAAATATAACGGCTTTTCTGACTCCAACATCATATTTAGGTCGATAACATAATCCTCAATAATATCGTTTGTCTTATATTTTATTATCATGGTATTAGGATTTTTTTCTGAGATATTAATAATATTCTTAAATAGGATACAGGTCATTTTATTTTTATCTTTTCTTTTTAAAAAGACATAAACAATAAAAAACAGGGTAAACAGGATAAGATTCGTAACGGTAAACTGACTATTCCTAATACTAATAAATGTTTTACCCAAAATGATATATTTTTCAGCCCATTGTAATAACAAAAAAACAATCATTAATAATAAAATGAGACCGAGATGAAAAGGGATTTCGATTATGTGAGGGAATATAAAGAATGCTATAAAGCAGGCAAGTAAAATTATTATAAGGGGTTTAATATATTTACGTCGATAAAAGACTAAATCCTGATCATCTTTTTGCCATTTTTCGTGATAGCTATTAACTTCAATACTCAATTTTATAAGCCTTTTATCTTATTCATCTATTTTTTTATTTATCGATAAGATAGGTAATCTATCCAGAACGCTATGCTATATATTAATTCATCAATATATTTTTGTATTATAAAAATATAAACATGCCAATAATAACCTTCTCTGATGTTAGTTTTTGCATAGACAAAAGCTTGATTGTAGGCATTATTATTAATAAAGGATAATACTGAACACAACGCTATAGAGTAAGTTTTTGTAACGATTTGGCCGAATGTCTCTATCCTAAATCTATTATTTAATCAGCATATCATCTCGGTGTACGGCAACAGGACCATATTCATAGCCAATTATTTGGCTAATTTCTTGTGAATGATGTCCTGCTATTTGTCGTAATGCATCACTATTATAACGGCTGACTCCTCGAGCTATTTGCATACCAGATTTATCACAAATATTAATGACTTCACCACGTGAAAAATCTTTTTCGACTGCGATAATGCCTTTTGGTAATAGCGAACTACCATTATTTAAAATGGCGTTAATCGCACCATCATCAAGTATCACTTTGCCTACGTTTGGTGCGCCATATAGCCAGTGCTTTCGATGTTCTAATGGGGTTTTTTGCGGTAAAAAACGGGTACCAACCGATTGATTATTGACTGCATCAACAATCACATTGGCTTTATTTCCTGCAGCTATAATTACTTCTATGCCAGCACTCCCAGCTACTTCGGCAGCTTGAATTTTTGTGCTCATGCCACCGGTTCCTAAACCTGAAACACTATCACCGGCGATACTGCGCAGATCATCATTAATCTGACTTACTTCTTTTATCAATTGTGCATTGCTATCGCTTCTTGGATCGGCTGTATATAAACCTTCGATATCGGTAAGCAATATCAATTTATCTGCTTCAGCTAAAATTGCGGCAAGTGCTGATAAATTATCGTTATCACCAACTTTAATTTCAGCAGTAGCAACTGCATCATTTTCATTAATCACTGGGACAATATTATTCTCTAGCATTGCTTTTAATACATCTTGAGCATTTAAAAAGCGTTCGCGATCTTCAAGATCTGCGCGAGTTAATAGCATTTGTCCAATATAAATTTTATATATCGAAAACAGCTGTTCCCAAAGTTGGATTAATTTACTTTGACCAACTGAAGCAAGTAATTGTTTTGTGGCAACAGTATTGGGTAGGTTAGGATAGTTGAGGTATTCTCGACCAGCAGCAATAGCACCCGAAGTCACGATAATAATTTTATGACCAGTTTGATGTAAATAAGAACATTGTCGAATCAGTTCTACTATTCTCGCACGGTCTAACTGTTTAGTTCCTCCAGTTAAAACACTGGTACCGAGTTTAACAACGACAATTTGTTGTTTTTTATTATTCATAACAATACTCTTATTCAGATTAGTTATTACAAAATAGACTCCATCCATTTAACTGATTGAGTAAAGGCGTTTTGTAAACCTTTTTGCAATGGTGTTTTGGGGATTGTGACAATTTTGCTTTGTTTTGTTGATTGAATTAATTTTGCTTCACTCAAATTACTTAATTTATCATCTTCAAAGATAATATTCATAACCGGTACAGGACAAGAATGGGTTAATAACCCTTGATTTTTAAGAGAAAAATAATTCAATTCGGCCGCTAATTGTTGATTTGATACAGAAGTTAAACCTAAACGACTGGCCAGCATATCTTTATAGCTATTAGGTAGATTTTGTTGTAATGCCTTATCAACAAAGAGTTGGTGTATAAATGGAGTAAAATTAAATAACCCTTTTATTTTATTAGGCATTAAATAGGCAAGTCGTGTTGCAATATGTGAACCAAAGCGGAATCCAGCAACAATCACTCGATTACTATCAACCCATGGAACCGATGGTAGTTGTTCGATCACTGCTTGATGAATTTGGCTACTATTTTGGCTCAATACAAAATTACGACTATATCCAACGGTTGGTAAATCGACAGTTAACATAGCAAAACCTTGTGGAGCAAGATATTCACTAAAGTAACGATAATAATCAATTTGTAAATTACCTAAACCATTGCAGATTAAAACGACAGGACAAACACCACTATTACTATTGTTTGGTAAATGCAAAATGGATTTGATAACCCGATTTTCAACCTTAAACTCTAACTGCTTGGTTGAATAAGGTGAATATTCAAGTGCCTTCATATATGATTGATAGGCACAGGTTTGAGCATACATCGCTAGCTCATCATTCTTAAAATGAGGATAACTAGCAATACTGGCATATTCGCTGGCAATGAGATAATCCTGATGTAAACTATTTTTTGATTCTTCAGTTAAACTGGATTGAGCGGCATTATCAGCTTTAGCTTGCCACATTGCAGCCTGATTTAAAAACTCATATATCCAGTTGCCAGATTGATAACCAATAACTGAATCCAACCATTTATCATTAGTATGGCGCTTAGTTGAAATAGCGATTCTTGATAAAACCGCTTCGATTTCTAACTTAGGAAGACCGCGCCAATACCATAAAAGAGGGTTAATGATTCGATACCATTTTGAATCAATTTCACCATCAAGAGGACTAATACTGCTGCCATTGCTGCTGTCAAGACGATTGATTAGCGATGATGTTTCAGGGTAGTCATATTGTGGTTTGAATATCTTTTCAGAAAGGTTTTCAGTCATAACCATAGCAACCTATTTATATTAGATGATTATTTATTATCACTAATTGGTTTAACAAACATGACACCAGTATCCCATGGTTGTTCAATCCATGTATCTTGTGCGATGTCGACAACATAATCATCAACTAATGGTTTACCTGCTGGTTTAGCAAAAATAGTCACAAAGTGAGCCTTAGGATACATCTCACGAATGGTATGTGCAGTGCTACCAGTGTCAACTAAATCGTCAACAACAATAAAGCCTTCGCCATCACCGTTTGCTTGTTTTAAAATTAATTTTTCACGTTGATGATCATGATCATAGCTAGAAATACAAACTGTATCGACATAACGAATACTAAGTTCACGAGCTAAAATAGCTGCTGGTACTAAGCCACCACGACTAACTGCAATGATGCCTTTCCATTGATTGGCGGGTAATAATCTCTCAGAAAGCTGACGACCATAAGCTTGTAGCATTTCCCAAGTGACATTGAATTTTTTCTTTTCAGCGATAATCTCTGCTTTATGCTGTTTTTTGGCTTTGATTTCTTCTTCTGTTAAAGTTTGTTCTATTGACATGTGTAACCTGCAATTTTAATCGAATATACGAATTTAATAAATTAATATTAATGGGCTAAAAATAGATGTAAAATTGCACCTTATTATAGAGTGGTTAGATAAAAAAAACCACTTATTAATTCATTACCCACCTAATATTGAGGATAAAATATGCTATCGACCTTAAATCCAAAATTTGTTTGGCAGATTTTTAATGATATTTGTAAAATTCCCCATCCTTCTCATCATGAACAAATGATAACTAAATATATAGTCGATTTTGCAACTACTCATCATATTGATTGTCAGCTAGATAAAGCTGGTAATGTTTTACTGCGTAAAGCTGCTACTAAAGGGATGGAAGATTGTCCATCAATCGCTTTGCAAGCTCATATGGATATGGTTCCGCAAAAAAATGAAGGTACCCAGCACGATTTTCTTGTTGATCCAATTCAAGCTTATGTTGATGGTGATTGGGTCAAAGCTAAAGGAACCACATTAGGTGCAGATAATGGCGTAGGTTTGGCATCAGCCTTGGCTGTATTGATTGATCCTTCAGTTGAACATGGACCTCTTGAAGTATTGGTTACAACTTCGGAAGAGACGGGGATGCATGGCGCTTTTGGTCTACAACCTAATTGGTTACAAAGTCATTATTTGATTAATACTGATTCTGAAGATGAAGGCGAAATATTTACTGGCTGTGCTGGTGGTGTTGATTTTACGACCAGTTTTGCCATCACATATGCGGTAATGCCAGAAATACATGATTGCTATATTCAACTCTCGCTAAAAGGTTTGAAAGGAGGACATTCTGGTTGTGATATTCATCTTGGCCGTGGTAATGCAATAAAATTACTGGCAAGATTTTTAGCGGAATATGGACAAGATATCTCATATCGATTAGCTGATATAAGAGGTGGTTCTTTACGTAATGCAATACCTCGAGAAGCATTCGCTGAATTAACCTTAAATAAACAAGATTTGCCAAAACTAGAACAGATTGTTAACCAATATAAATCTATTTTACAAAATGAGTTTGGACAGGTTGAACCCAATATAGAATTAACCCTAAAAGAGGTTAATAATGATCACATAAAACGAGTCATCGCCGTTGAACAGCAAAGTAAAATTATCAATTTATTAAATGTTGCGCCAAATGGTGTGGTGAGTATGAGTACGCAAATTCATGGTGTTGTTGAAACATCTTTAAATCTGGGTATTGTGAGTATTAGCGATAATCAACTGAATGTTAATTTTTTAATCCGTTCTCAAGTTGATAGTGCGAAAGATGCTGTCGTTGCAACATTAATCTCATTAAGCCAATTAGTTAATGCCAATTACGAAATTAGTGGTGGTTATTCGGGCTGGGAGCCTAATTTAAATTCCAGTCTTTTACAATTAGCTAAAGATAAATATCAAGAGATTTTCTCAAAACAAGCAAAAATTATGGTGATTCATGCCGGCTTAGAATGTGGTCTATTTAAACAGTCTTATCCTGATATGGATATGATATCAATAGGACCGACCATTGTTTCACCTCATTCACCTGATGAAAAAGTTAATATTCAAAGTGTTTATCGTTATTGGGAACTACTCATAGCAATCTTAAAATCTGCCAGCTATCTAAAATAATCATTAATCCTCCTCCTACAACTCTTATATGTAGGAGGACGACATTTTCACCTCACTGCTAACGTTAAAATCGTGGCAGTAATTGTCTTTTTGAAAATAAATTCACAAAAAGTGAATAAAAATTCAATTTCCTCTTGTTTTGTTGCTTTAAATCGCCTACTATACTGCATAAAAATCTGAATGATAGATAAGGAAAGATATGTTAAAAGCAATAATTGTTGGGGCGAGTGGTTATGCAGGTGCAAAATTAGCTTACTATTTAACAAAACATCCAAATATTGAATTAGTCGCTTTAACGGTATCAGAAAATAGCCTTGATGCGGGTAAACTTATTTCTGATAGATTTTTATACCCACAATTGAAAGGTGTTGTTGATTTACCTTTAATTGCCACGGCTGATTATTCTTATCTTGTCAAAGATATTGATATTGTATTTTTAGCTACTGAACATTCTGTTAGTCACGATATCGCACCATTCTTTCTTGAAAATGGTTGTACAGTATTTGATTTATCGGGTGCGTTTCGAGTCAACTCTCCCTCGTTTTATACCCAATTTTATGGTTTTGAACATAAGCACCAACAGTGGTTAGATAAAGCTGTTTATGGTCTAGCTGAATGGAATTTTGATGCGATAAAAAATGCGCAATTAATCGCTGTACCTGGTTGTTATCCAACCGCATCGCAACTGCCACTAAAACCGTTAATTGAAGAAGATTTACTAGACAAAAGGCAATGGCCTGTCATTAATGCTGTGAGTGGCGTTAGTGGTGCAGGCCGTAAACCTTCTACAAATAATCTATTTTGTGAGGTTAGTTTACATGCTTATGGCATATTTACTCATCGTCATCAACCTGAAATTGCGACACATTTAGGGCAGGAAGTTATTTTTACTCCACATTTAGGTTGTTTTAAAGATGGTATCCATGCCACTATCACATGTCAGGTGAAAGAAGGGGTGAGTGAGGAAGATATTCTTGCCGCTTTAAATAAATATTATGATGATAAACCATTAGTAAGAGTTTACCAAAAACAATGGCCAGCCCTAAAATCAGTAATCGGCTTACCTTATTGTGATATTGGTTTTGTGCTTAAAGGCCAACATCTGATTTTAATTTCTGTAGAAGATAATTTATTAAAAGGTGCAGCTGCGCAAGCAGTACAATGTATGAATATTCGATTTGGTTTTGATGAAACAACAGCCTTATTATAAAGATAGATACTAATTTGTTAATAATGACAAGTTTATATCAGTGAACTTTTATTAGAGTGAATAGGAAATAAAAATGAAACCATTGATTATTAAGTTTGGCGGTGTATTACTCGATAATAAAGATGCATTAAGTAAATTATTTATTGTTATTAGCGAATACAAAAAGAATTTTAAACGTCCTTTAATTATTGTTCATGGTGGTGGTAGTGTGGTTGATTCATTAATGGATCGACTCTCTTTACCTGTCGTTCGACGTAATGGTTTACGCGTTACACCAGCAGATCAAATAGATGTCATTGTTGGTAGTCTTGCCGGTAGTGCGAATACCACAATTTTGTCAGAAGCCAAAAAATTACAAATAGCCAGTATTGGACTCTGCTTAGCCGATGGTGATAGTGTTAAAGTTAAGCAAATTTCTGAAGAGTTAGGTTATGTAGGTGAAGCTGAACAAGGCGATCCGGCCTTAATCAATTTACTCCTTAATAATGGTTATTTACCTATTGTTAGTTCAATTGGAATTACCGATGAAGGCAAGATGATGAATGTCAATGCCGATCACGCAGCCGTTACCTTGGCAAAAACTTTAAATGCAGATTTAATTTTACTATCTGATGTATTCGGTGTGTTAGATGAAAACAAACAATTAATCGAATCGTTAACACAAGCTGAGGCAGATCATCTAATTGCTCAAGGAATTATTACCGATGGAATGATCGTGAAAGTGAATTCTGCATTTGAAGCGGCTAAAACATTAGGTCGACCAATAGATATCGCTAGCTGGAAAGAATCAGATAAACTCATTGAATTATTTAATGGAAAATCAGGCATAACGGGTACAAGAATTATTGCTTAAATATAAATCAGTCAGTATATTAAACAAGTATATTTATTGTTAGATATACTTGGCTTAGTGTTTAAAACATTTATTTTTTTCGTCAGTAAATTATGAAAGGGTATAACATGAAAAAAAGTGCAACAAAAAAAGTAGTTTTAGCCTATTCGGGTGGCTTGGATACATCAGCTATTATTCCTTGGTTGAAAGAGAATTATGGCGATTGTGAAGTTTACGCTTTAGTCGCCAATGTTGGACAAGATCCTAAAGAACTAAAAGATGTGGAAAAAAAGGCCAAAGCATCTGGCGCAGTAGCTTGTAAAGTTGTTGATTTACGCGAAGAGTTTGTTAAAGATTATGTTTACCCTGTTTTAAAAACTGGCGCATTATATGAAGGAACCTATTACCTTGGTACTTCAATGGCTCGCCCAATCATTGCTAAAGCTCAAGTAGAATATGCATTAGAAGTTGGCGCGGATACCCTTTGTCATGGTGCGACAGGTAAAGGTAATGACCAAGTCCGTTTTGAAACAACTTATACTGCTTTAGCGCCACAATTAAAAGTAATTGCGCCATGGCGTGAATGGGATTTACGTTCACGTGAAGCGTTAATTGATTATCTAAAAGTACGAAAAATTCCTACTACAGCAACAGTTGAAAAAATTTACAGTCGTGACGAAAATGCCTGGCATATTTCAACCGAAGGTGGGGTGTTAGAAAGCACTTGGAATCAAGCCAATGCTGATTGTTGGGCATGGACTGTATCGCCAGAAGATGCACCAGATAAAGCTGAATTTGTCACTATTGGTATTGAAAAAGGCGAAGTTGTTGCCGTTAATGGTAAAAAATTATCACCATATAACTGTGTAGCCACGTTGAATAAAATTGGTTCAAAACATGGTGTAGGTCGAGTAGATATTATTGAAAATCGTTTAGTCGGCATCAAATCTCGAGGTTGTTACGAAACCCCTGGTGGAACTATCATGATGACCGCGTTACGTGGTTTAGAACAACTGATCTTAGATCATGATAGCTTCAAATGGCGCGAACAACTTGGTTTAGAAATGGCTTATGTTGTTTATGATGGTCGCTGGTTTGCACCATATCGCCGTTCTCTTCAAGCCGCTGCAGAAGTCTTAGCAGAAGATATGACAGGTGAAGTTGTAGTTAAACTTTATAAAGGTAATGCAACTGCAGTACAGAAGAAATCACCAAATAGCTTATATAGCGAAGAGTTTGCAACGTTTGGTGAAGATGAGGTTTACGATCACAGTCATGCCGGTGGCTTTATTCGTCTATTCTCTCTATCTTCACGTATCCGTGCTTTAAATGAAGGTAAGAAAAATCAACCGACTAAAAAAGCTAAATCGTCAGCAAAAGAAACCACAAAATCAAAAACTAAAACTAAAACTAAAAAGTAATTTTTAAGACTTTTTTATTAGATATACAACCTAATATATACAGACTTTGGTCTGTATATATTTTTCGATAGTATTGTTATAGATAAACTTATCATTAAAATTATTAAAAAAATAATAAATTTTAATTGTTTAGGACTGATTAGAAATAAAACATTTGAGGTGATTATGGCATTATGGGGTGGGCGTTTTAGCCAAGCAGCAGATCAACGATTTAAACACTTTAATGATTCTCTGCGCTTTGACTATCGGCTTGCAGAGCAAGATATCATTGGATCAATTGCATGGTCTAAAGCATTGGTCACTGTCAACGTTTTATCTCATGATGAACAACAACAGTTAGAACAAGCGTTAAATGAATTATTGAGTTCGGTACGACAAGATCCGCAGCAGATCTTGCAAAGTGATGCTGAAGATATTCATAGTTGGGTAGAACAAAAACTAATAGAAAAAGTTGGTGATTTAGGTAAAAAACTTCATACAGGTCGCAGTCGTAATGATCAGTCAACCACCGATCTGAAATTATGGTGTAAAGATGAAATTGCTCATCTTATCTCAGCTATCAATCAATTACGTAAAACACTGGTGTTAACTGCAGAACAACATCAAGATGCGGTTATGCCTGGTTATACTCACTTACAACGAGCTCAGCCTATAACTTTTGCGCATTGGTGTTTAGCATATTATGAAATGTTAACGCGTGATGAAAGTCGTTTACAAGGTACCCTAAAACGCTTGGATGTTAGTCCTTTAGGTTGTGGTGCTTTAGCCGGTACAGCTTATCCTATAGATCGTGATATGTTAGCCAACTGGTTAGGTTTTGCAACTGCAACCAACAATAGCTTGGATACGGTCTCTGATAGGGATCATGTACTTGAACTACTCAATAATGCATCAATCGGAATGGTTCACCTATCACGTTTTGCTGAAGATTTAATTATTTTTAATAGTGGTGAAGCCGACTTTGTTGAATTATCTGACCGCGTTACTTCAGGCTCTTCATTAATGCCACAGAAAAAAAATCCAGATGCATTGGAATTAATTCGTGGTAAAGCAGGGCGAGTAATTGGCGCACTAACTGGAGCATTAGTTGCATTTAAAGGATTACCGCTGGCATATAATAAAGATCTACAAGAAGATAAAGAGCACTTATTTGATGCACTTGACAGTTGGCAAGAGTGTTTAGATATGGCGGTATTAATACTTGAAGATATAAAAATCAATTACCAAAATTGTCAAAATGCTGCTAAACAAGGTTATTCTAATGCGACCGAACTTGCTGATTATCTGGTTGCTAAAGGTATTCCGTTTAGGCAAGCTCATCATATTGTTGGTGAGGCGGTAGTAGCAGCGATAGCTAAACAAAAAGCATTAGAAGAGCTAACTATAGATGAATTAAAACAATACAGCCAAGTCATTGAGGATGATGTTTATCCTATATTATCTTTAGAATCTTGCTTAGCGAAACGATCTGCAAAAGGTGGCGTATCACCGCAACAAGTAAAATTCGCCATCGAAAACGCTAAACAGCAACTAGCTCTCTAAATTTTATTTTCTTTGCGACAAATGCCGACTATTGTCGGTATTTTTATGCTTCAAAAACCCCGTTCCTCAAAATTTTTTGCTAAAAATCTGATTGTATATTGGTTCATAGAGTGTAAAAATAGATTTTCTGTTTTTTGATGGATGAAAGTGAATCGCAATGAGTAAAAGTTATAATTTTAGTGCAGGCCCAGCCAAACTACCGGCGGATGTCTTAAAGCAAGTACAAGCTGAATTATTAAATTGGCAAAACACCGGAGCATCGGTGATGGAACTAAGTCATCGTGGTAAAGAATTTGATGCATGTGCGATTGAAGCAACTAACGACCTTCGTGATCTTTTAAATGTACCAGAAAATTATAAAATCTTATTTTGCCAAGGTGGAGCTAGAGCTCAGTTTGCTGCTGTTCCATTAAATATTTTAGCTAATAACACTCATGCTGATTACATCAATAGTGGCTATTGGAGTAAGTGTGCAGCGAAAGAAGCGGCAAAATATTGTAATGTAATTGAGCAAAATGTCGTTATTAAAGATGCAGGAATAACCTCGATCAAACCCATGTCTGAATGGCAATTAAGCGATAATAGTGCTTATGTTCATTATTGTCCAAATGAAACCATCGACGGAGTTGAAATATTTGAACAACCTGACTTTACCGATAAAACTGTCGTAGCTGATTTATCATCTTGTATTTTATCACAACCTATCGATGTTAAGCGTTACGGTATTATTTATGCTGGTGCACAGAAAAATATCGGTCCGTCCGGAATTACTATTGTCATTGTTCGTGAAGATCTGATAGGTTATGCGCAAAAAGTGTTACCTTCAGTACTTGATTACAAAATATTATTAGATCATGATTCAATGTTTAATACTCCACCAACTTTTGCCTGGTATATGTCAGGTTTAGTCTTCAAATGGATTAAGAGTTTAGGTGGCTTAAGTGCAATGCAACAACGAAATCAAGCAAAAGCACAATTACTTTATCAATTTATTGACCAGTCTGATTTTTATCGCAATACTGTAGCGGTTGAAAATCGTTCTATTATGAATGTAACATTCTTATCGCCAAATGAAGAACTCGATAAAAAGTTTGTTAGTGAGGCTACTCAAGCAAATATTATCGGTATTAAAGGTCACCGAATTGCAGGCGGAATGCGCGCATCAATTTACAATGCAATGGAAATTGAAGGAGTCAAATACCTTATTGAATTTATGAAACAGTTTGAAAAGCAAAATGGCTAATTATTTTGGCAAATTTTACTAAAAGGGATATCAATATATCCCTTTTTATTTGTTAATTAGCTATTTACAGCTGAAAACTTCACCAACCATAACGGCATCTGTTGGGGCAATATCGGAAACATATTGTAAAGATGCATCTTGTGCATTATAAATTACGTTACCACCCATAGCAGCAGCCTTATTCATTAAGTCAGTTGCTGCATCACGGATTAATTCACTATGCGTTTTTAAGCCAGAAAAGAAAGTACTACGACGGCCTTCAGCTTTACCAATAAATTGACAAGTTGCTGCTGGTTTCGTATCAATAAACTGAACTTGGCGACCAGCAGAGGTAGCTTGATAATCTGAACTACTACAACCATTTAAAAATAAAGTCATTGACAGCGCAGCACTAATAAAAAGAGTTTTTTTGATAGACATAATATTTCCTCAACCAATAAAAAAACATTAGTAATAATAATATAAAACATTGTATCAGGATAATTGATTAAAAAATATCGCTTATTATAAATGATGCTATTATGACAAATGTCAGCTTAATAATTGACCAAATCAACCTATTTAGTTATTTAATTGTAGCAAATTAATTTTAACTCTATTATAATCGCAACCCTACTAAGTCAGTAGCACATCAGAACACGGCCCCTTAGCTCAGTTGGTCAGAGCAGTCGACTCATAATCGATTGGTCACTGGTTCAAGTCCAGTAGGGGCCACCATCACGTAATTCAAGACACTTCACTAAACATCAATGAAATTCAACGAGATTTAAAATTTTTAGTTATACGGTGTTAATATAACTAAAATCCGTATAACTAACATGATATAACTATGGCTAGAAACCACAGTAAATCAGATTTAGTTTTTTAACACGGTCAATAAAATAAACGCTTGAGTTAATATTATGAATAGCTTAATATTTTGGCACTTTAATTTTATGTAAATGTTACGATGAATAATATAACATCTTTTAATAGTTTAAGATTTTTGTTGGCTTTGTTTATTTGCTTATTTCACACTCAAGTAATACTAGCTAATGGAACAGGATATAAAATTTTTAGATCGGCTTATTTGGCTGTTGACTGTTTTTTTGTTTTATCTGGTTTCTTGCTGGCTAGGTCGTATTATTTAAAATCGCTATATACAGAAAACCCAAAAGGGTTAATAGATTTTTTTATATCTAGAATAAAACGGCTGTATCCAGAATATTTATTTTGTATGATTTTATTATTTACTTTAATGAGATGTTTAAACGTTAACATGGGTAGCGGTAAAGCATTTTTTTTAAATTTTATTATGATTACTGATGTTAGCGGAATTGAGACGATGTTGCTAGGTGCTTGGTACGTTGTTGTCCTATTTTGGCTTAGTTGTTTATTGTATGCATTAATGTACTTTTTTAAAGAAAAGGCACTCCAATTATATATCCCGTTATTATCATTTTTTTGTTTATTTGCTATAACATCAAACACAGGTCCAGTTGTAGGTTTGGGTTATTCTGTACCAATGGTATTAGGTTTTTTGTCACAAGATATGGTAAGAGGTTTTTTAGGTCTGTCGGTAGGTATTTTTGCTTACATGATTTCGGATTATATAAATAAAAATGATTGGAACTGGATAAACCAGAAAAAGCTTCATTTCATTCTAATTTTTATAGAGTTACTATCTATTGTAGGACTACTGATTCTATTGTGTAGTAGTAAAAAAGATAGTTTTCAATATTTTAATATCTATTTCCCATTTGCATTTATTATAATATTGCTCTTTTATAAGAAAGAATTTTTTCTGCGATTTTTATCTAATCCAGTTCTAGCAAAAATTGGGAATATATCATACATACTTTACTTATCACATATTACGCTAATGTTTTGTTTTAAAAAATACTCAGTATTTTTAGGTATGAATGTTGTATTACTATTTGTTTTATCAATTATTATTAGTATTGTCTTTGCGACAATTTTATATTTTTCTTGTAACTTCTTGAAATCATTTATAATAAAACAAATTGTTATAAAATAGAGTATTTATAACTACAGGATTGCTGAATTGCTCCTGTAGTTACTACTTAATATATTAAGTAGTAATCTTTATTACATATCTATCTTCAACTTACAATATTCAATGGCGTCATAGAGTCACTAAATCTGCGATATCAAACATTATTTTATCATTTTGATAGAACATGTAATTGTGATTGTCACGTCATGACTATTTATTATGTAGCATTTTATTAGTTAGAATAATTTTGCCAATTCAAAAGGCTGTAAGATTGATACTTGCAGCTCAATCCTAAACAAAAATGCATTAAAAATGTGCTAGGACCTATTTTGTTTACACAATATCAGTGATGGTGATTTTTTAAAATATAGATATCAATTTCACCATGTCTAAATTGCTTTTTTAATAATATTAAACTAATCTAAATCCTTAAAAAAACGTTATTAATAAACAATTCTCCAACGGATAAACAGGAAGCTTAATGATATTTTCAAGGATTAGATGTGTTAAACGTTATTAAATATTTGCTTAAAGATTCTGTATTGATCGGTTTCTTCTTCATATTCTACTTTAGTATGGACATAACATATTATGTAGTTTTAGAAAATCGCCACTCGTTTATTAGCAATATAGGTAAGCCAATTGTTGATGTTTTATTTACTATAGCGGTTGTAGTTGAAATTATTTTCTTTCTCTCAATGTTGATAAAACTATTTGTTGTTAATAGTACACATTGGTTAACCTCTTATTTAGGATTAATATTTGGGTTAGCATTTTCTTTTGTTTGGCTATTTATTTTATATGTTTATTTCAACCAATATAATGGTGGGGGATGGGATGGTTTAGGGTTTCTCGTTTGGGCGTTTTTGCCTGCGATTGGCAGTTTTATAAGTTATATTATTTTAATACTTATCAGAATGTTATATTTTTTATATTGTGTTTTATCTAAATAATATTTTTTGGACTACCTGTCGTTTTTTTGATATTGCTTGAGAGAATTATTTAGCCATCTAAAGTAGAATGAATAACTGATTACTAAGCAGTTAAATATTAATTTTATCAGAGTGTCACCATATCTAATTGGATGGATTTTTTAGGTTAACAGTAAAGTTAACTTAAGTTTTTAAGGAATTAATTATATTAAATATTTATCTAAAGATAAATTATGGATCTGTCTTTTTGGGGTTACTTATTTGGCATTTATAATTACTTATAATATTTTTTCATTAAAAAGCATATTCTATATTAGTCATGTAGCTACATATGTCCTTCAGATAATATTTTGTATAATAATAGTTTTTGAAATTGTTTTTTTCCTAATACAATTAATAAAATTATTTATTACACCTCGGACACATTTATTAACTTCTTTTATAGGATTATTTTGTGGATTAGTTTTCTCTTTTGGCTGGTTTGGTTTTTTAAATTTTTATTTTGATTATTTTGATTATGGTTATAACAATGATTTGGGATTCATCCTTGCGGCGTTTATTCCTGCGCTAGGTTGCTTTTTAGGTTACATTATTTTAGTTTTGATTAAAATTTTAAGATGTTTATGTTGTTTTTTGCTTGTTAAACAATCCAATGATTCTTATCCATAAAGTAAAATATATTAAGAAAGCCTTTTAAAAATTAGCTGCATTTTATTAAGTATTCGTCAGTTATTTTAAAATGATTGAGTACCTTTTCTCATTTGTTAATTGCTTTTAATACGCCATTATTATCAATTTGAGATAAGACAGAATTACGTTGCTCATTTTATCGAGTATTTAAACTTAAAAATCTAAATTTTTTATATTTTAAAGCTCTTTTAGCGAAGATATTGAGAGTTTATTCAATCTTGACTTGATTTTTGTTTCAATCAGCGTTTATATATAACTGTAATAAGCTAATCGGCTTATTATTTTTAACATTTTACTGGAGGAGCTTATAATGGTACAAAAATTTGCTGCATACGGTAGTGATGTTTCAGCTGGCACTTATAAATGTGCTGATTGTGGCTATGTATATTCAAACCAAAGTAAAAAATCGTTACCCCCTTGTCCTGATCATAATAAAAAGCCACATAGTAAGAATGGTTGGTATGTGGTTAGTGGTCAAGGTGATTCAGTTAAAGATCCTCATCATACTAAAAAATAACAGTAATAATTTTATGTTGTAACTTTAAAAGGTAACACTCAGTGTTACCTTTTTGGTTATTAAGTATCGTTATTAAATTTTATTTTTGAATTTTTGTTTTTTGCCAATAAGTTTATTTTAAAATTGTGATCTTTATCACGTCGAAAAATAAAAGCAATATTTCATTCATTGCTAACCCTACCTTTCATTATTACCTATGGCTAATTTAGAAATGACTTGATTTATGGTGATAAAAAATTAGTTGTAATCATTTTCGGCCAAATATATGTCTTTCACTAAAAAGGAAATTCAGTCATTTTTTGGCAGTTTAGCCATTCGAATAAACTGCCAAGAAGATCACAATTTCATCAATATTTGATGTTTATACTAGGTCTAATATGTGCTTATTGAAAAAATTGTTTGTCCTTTAGGAGGTAGTAATGAAAAAAAATATGAAAAAATTGGTTGTGTTAGGTGTGTTATCTGCATTGTGTTTACCAACAGGCACAGCTTGGGCGAAAGATTATCAGTTATCAGGAAAAAATGCTCAAGTTAAATTAGCTAAGGATGACAGTCAAAATAGTATTACAGCACTAAATATTATTAATCCATTGAATAATGATTCGGTAAAAATTGAAACGTTGTTTGAGATTGTTTTAGCATCAGGAGATAAGTTAACCGATAAAGATTTTTCACTAGATAAAGTGCAACAACAAGATACAGGTATGATATTAAATTATACTGGTCATGATATGTCGATTGAGACTGTTGTTAATCTAAATGATGATAAACATTTTGCGAGTTATGAATTAAGAATCACGCCTAAAAATAAAGCACTTTCAATGTCATCAGTTTCATTAATGCCATTCCATTCACAGGCACCATTTGTGTATGGTTCAGTAGTAAGTTCACCGATTATTAGTGATACTTTTTTTATCATTCCAGAAAATCCACTAACCAATACCGTTGCTTATGAAGGCGGTGTATCACAAAAAATTCCACAAGCTATTCCATTACAAGCTGAACATACTTTAAGTTATAAAACTTACATTGGTACTTATGAAAAAGGTCAGTTAAGACGTAACATTAACCAGTTCATTGATAGTGTTCGTCAACGTCCATATAGTCCTTATTTACACTATAATTCATGGCTTGATATAGGATTTTTTAATCCTTATACAGAAAAAGAAGCTTTATTGAGAATTGATCAATATGGTGAAGAGTTGGTAAAAAAACGTCAGGTAAAATTGGATGGATATTTATTTGACGATGGTTGGGATAATCTAAAGGGTAACTGGGGATTTAGTGCCAATTTCCCTAATGAATTTAATAATTTGAAAACAGCTTCTAATAAATATCAAACGGCACTCGGTATTTGGTTATCACCATGGGGCGGTTATAATAAACCACGTGATAAACGTGTTGCTAATGCGCCTGAATTTGGTTATGAAACTATGGACGGTAAATTAGCCTTGTCAGGGCCAAATTATTATACTAACTTCCATAAACGAATCCTCGAATTGATTAATAATCAAAACATAACCATGTTTAAACTTGATGGAACGGGTAATGCTGATAAGGTTATTGCTGGTAGTCAATTTACTAGTGATTTTGATGCTGCTATCCATTTAATTGAAGATATGCGCAGTGCTAACCCAAATCTCTACATTAATTTAACCACCGGTACTCAAGCAACGCCTTCATGGTTATTCTATGCCGATTCAATATGGCGCGGCGGGGATGATGTTAACTACTATGGACCTGGTAGCAAAGTGCAACAATGGTTAACTTATCGTGATGCAGAGACTTATCGTTCTATAGTTCTGAAAGGTCCACTATTTCCGCTTAACTCCTTAATGTTGCATGGTATTGTCTATGCAAAACAGGCGAAAAATCTTGATAAAGAAAGTGAAACAGATTTTGCCGATCAGGTATGGAGCTACTTTGCAACAGGTACTCAATTGCAAGAGATGTATATTACACCTGAA
This sequence comes from Gilliamella sp. M0364, assembly GCF_016100565.1. Classification (NCBI taxonomy): domain Bacteria; kingdom Pseudomonadati; phylum Pseudomonadota; class Gammaproteobacteria; order Orbales; family Orbaceae; genus Gilliamella; species Gilliamella sp. M0364. The sequence goes on from NZ_JACFSF010000001.1 coordinate 134,844, forward strand.
TTATTAACGACCCAAAATTGGGATACTCTTGCTACAGCAGCAAAATGGGCAAGAACTAATAAAGATGTTTTATTTGATAGCCATTGGATAGGTAAAGACCCGACAAAATTAGGAGTATATGGTTGGGCTGGTTGGAGTAAAGATAAAGCAATTATCACTTTACGTAATCCATCTGATAAACAGCAAGTTTACTATCTAGATTTACAAAATGATTTAGAATTACCAAATAATGCAACTGATCGTTTTCAAATTAAAATTGATTATGCTAGTAAGTTACATGCAAAGAAACCAACAACTATTTCGAAAACAGCAATGTTAACGCTTGAACCTTTTGAAACAGTTATCATGTCATTAACCCCACAATAACCTATAAAGTGCCTTACTATGTAAAGGTAAGGCACTTAATTTTCAAGATTTTATTTGGAATTATGTTTACTATCAATAGATAAATTTAGTAAATAAATTTTGTCAAAAAAAAATTCAACTTATCCTCTATAACCTATATATTTGGGTATCTCAAAATTAAAGCTAAAAAATCCCCATATCTAGTTAAATTTTGGTTTAAAGATTATTAAATTCAGGAAAAATTTTTGCTGAGTAATTGGCATTAGTGATAAAAATATTCAAAGTTGAAATGATCAATATTTGTTTAATTTCATTTAAATTTTTACAATAAATTGTTAAGTTGGCTTTTTTTATCAGAAATATTGTGTAAGATAGCAGATATTTTTATTAATCATTATTATTTAGACCATTAAATAAATTAAAATATTTAAGATAACAATAAAAATATAATTATTTATCAATAGTTTTGATTAGAAATAGAGTTATAAGGTATAGAGTAAGGAAAAATGATGAAAAAAGTTATTAAATTGACAGTGTTGCTTTCAAGCCTTTTTATGTTTACGACCGTAAATGCAGCTACAGCCGATAAAAATACGGGAGTAAAGGTTACTAAAGCATTAGCAGATAGTGCAAAACGCTCATTGTTAGGAGAAAAAGGGAAATTTCCTATTCAAGTAGAGGCCGGTTATGAAGTTACCAATATTACCGCGAATATTAATAATGTGGTTTTTGAATACAAAATGCCTTCAGATAGCCAAAATACCCCTTTGAATGATTTTATGGAGAATATTAGATTAGGGCTTAATAGTCAATTTTGTGATAAACCTGATGTCGTAAATGTCTTAAAAACTTATGACATTCGTTTTATTTTCCGTTTTCAATTTTCTGATGATCGTAATATTCCTACCACTTTATCAATCAAAGAAATCTGTGAGTTAGATTAGGTAAATATTAGATTATTCGCTATTAGGTGAATTTTAGTAATGAATCGAAACATTGAGGTATTAATTTTGATTCATTACTAAGTTAATGGCTTAACTCAAATCTTGTTCTTATTTTTCAATCATCCTCAACAGCTAGTTTACTTATGCTGTAATTTATCAAGAATTACTTGCCGTTAGCTGAGTAGTGTTATCTGATTGAAGTTTGTTTCTTAATAAGATTTTTTCCAAAATAGACGTATATAGTGGCATTCCTCCTAGCGCTTGGGCTATGAGTGTCGCACCTAAGCAAGTAATAATCATCGGTAAAATAAGCTGATAGTTATCTGACATTTCCATTACCAAGACAATCCCTGTGAGTGGCGCGCGTATAGTTGCCGCAAATAATCCACCCATTCCAATAATAGCGCAAGCACCGAGTTCAATATGATAATTTGGGTAAATTTGTTGCGCAATCACCCCAAAAGCGATCCCAACCGTTGTCCCTAGGGCTAAAGTTGGGGCAAAAATGCCACCTGGCGCACCGGAACTAAAGCATAAAACGGTAGTGACAAAGCGCAAACATAAAATCATTATCAAACTATTAATTGCATAATTACCTGCAACTGCATTAGGAATAAAATCAAAACCGCTACCGGTTATTTCAGGGAGGTTGAAGCTTATAACTCCAAATAACCCTGCCAAACAAAATCCAGTGATAACAAAGTAGTATTGATTAAATTGATAAAATTGTTTGAATTGCTCTTGTAAGGTCAATATGCACTTATTTGATAAAACACCAATAACGCCAAAAAAAGTCCCTAACAAGAGATAGAGCCATAAAGATTCAATAGGAACAGCATTAAAGTGGCCGATTTGAAAGACTGATTCCTGATTATATAAAAATTGATACATGATACTGGCCATAATCACGCCAACAAAAATGGCTTTTATTGAGGTCAAATTGTAGCGAAACTGTGGGCGCATCTCTTCTATAATAAACAGTATTCCAGCTAACGGCGCATTAAATGCTGCAGTAATGCCTGCGGCGGCTCCGGTTGCTAAAAAAGTATGCCGATAAGCTTTATTTTTAACTTTGAGCAGATCAGAGACCATTGCACCAATATTACCACCGAGTTGAACAGTAGGGCCTTCACGACCTAACACCATACCAGAGCCCAAAGCACCAATGCCACCAATAAATTTAACTGGTAGGACAGATCGCCAACGAACTGGACGTAAATCAAGTAATGCACCTTCAATTTCTGGTATACCTGAACCGCCAGATTCAGGAGCAAAACGTTTGACTAAATAGTAAGCTAACCCGCCCATTGTTCCTGTGATAGCAAAGATTAACAGATAATTAATTATTTCATTGTCGATTAGATCAAATAATAATGTTTTACGCAGTGAGATAACCCAATTCACTGCATATTGAAATAATACGCCAACAATACCCGTGATAGTGCCGATAACACCGGCAACTATTAGTACGATTAGTGGGGCTTTATCCTGAAAACTACGTATTTTATGATAAAGTTGAATTCTTTTTTTGATAGCAGAATAACTAGGCACAATATTGACTGTAATTAGAACAATGAAGGCAAATTTTACGCCTGTTTAATCGAAAAAGATAGTTTCAAATTTGTACTAAAATACTTGCTACTAGGACGATTATCTGATTAAAAATCTGCGATAATGCGCCATTAAGCAGTAATATAGCTGCGCGATTTTTTAATCCAAATAACTAAAAATATTGTTCGGCCATAACTAAATAAACTGTAAGCCAGCCATAATCCATGATTTCCCCAAACTGGCACTGCAAAATATTGTGCTATAAACCAAAGCAATAACGCTAATAACATTGAATCACGGATTGATGAAGTATAACTAATACCTGAAAAAACACCATAATAAATCAATCCACCTGCGGCAACGATAGGGAATATAATTAACCATGATTGATATTGCAGAGTAAGATTTATAATTTCCGTTTGATTAGTAAGTAACTTGATAATTGAGGTGTCAAACGCCAACCAAATAGCAATTATTATAATTGGGCAAATAAAACAGGCTTGCAATGACCAGCGTAAAGTTTGGTTATAGAGCTCCATACTTTTATTGCCCTTCGCGCGACCACTAAATACACTTGATGCATTAGCAAAACCATCAAACAGATATGCCATCATATAATGGATCTGAAATAAGACGGTATTAGCGGCTAATACTTCGGTATCGAATGTTGAGCCAATCGAAATAAAATGATTGGTGACTATTAATAAACAGATAGTCCTTATCATTAGATTGGTATTGACTAAAATGACCCCTTTTAATGATTGCCATGACAAAATAGCTTTTAAGTCAGTTTTTTGATGCGTTTTTGGTAGATATCGATAGATGAACAAAATCCCGATTAAAGAACAACTTATTTGGGCGATTAACGTTGCGAATGCGACTCCTTTGATGTCCCAACGAAACCACCAGACAAAAAGCATCGCCATTATGATATTAAGTACATTGATGAAAACTTGCAAAAATAATACTGCTTTCACTTTAGAGATACCCATTAACCAACCAACTAACACATAATTGATAAGCACAAAAGGTGCTCCCCAAATTAATACGGAAAAATAGCTATCAGCATAGTGTTGAACTTCTTGATTAGGATTAATGATCTGCATTGAAGCAGAAAAAATGAACTTTTGAAAAATAATAAATACCAAACCTAAAAAAATCGCAATAAAAAGGGGGCGAATAAGCGAAGATTTTAGTAATAATGCGTTATCCAAGGCTTGAGCTGCGAAACCTGTGGTACTGACTCTTAAAAAGCCAAATAACCAGTAAATGGTATTGAATATTACTGTTCCTATGGCAATGCCAGCAATAAAAGCAGGATTAGGTAAATGACCAACTAAAGCAGTATCAACTACGCCAAGCAGGGGAGTGGTGATAGTTGACAGTACAAAGGGAATCACTAATTTAAGATAATCGCTAAACTGATACTGTTGATTTGATATTGATGGGTTTGCCATTTTTTAAAAACCTAAAACTGATTCGAGAAGTTGGATAGAGTAAGGGTTTTTGACTTGATTAAGTTTGTCTATACTATCAATATATTCAATGATCTCACCTTTATAAAAAAATGCCACTTTGTTACAAAGATAAGTAATGGTCGTTAAGTCGTGGGTGATAAAAATACTGGTAAGATTTAATTGCTTTTGTAAATCGGCAAGTAGTGACAATATTTGGGTTTGTACTGAGATATCTAATGAACTCACAGCTTCATCAAATAAGATAAATTGCGGAGAGCAGGCAATTGCTCTGGCAATGCAAACACGCTGTAATTGACCACCACTCATTTGGTGAGCAAAACGATTATAAAAAGAGCTGTCTAAACCGACTTGTTCTAATAAAGCGTTAATACGCAGCTTACGGTCATCTTTGGCTAGTTTTTCATAGATGTCAATTGGTTCAGCAATAATTTGGGATGCAGTAAAATACGGATTGACTGAAGCATTATAATCTTGAAATACCGCACTGATATCTTTACGCATTGCTGACTTTTTCCAAGCCCGTTTAGCTATATCCTGACCATTAAAATAGATGTTACCACTATCAGGTTTTTCTAAACCTAAAATCAGTTTACCTAATGTGCTTTTACCACTACCACTTTCGCCAATAATGCCAAGACATTCACCTTGTTTTAGTTCGAATGAAACGCCATTGATGACGGTATTCTTTTTTCGGCTAAACAGATTTTGATTCGGTTGTAAAAAAGACTTTTTTACATTTTCAACTTGTAATAACGGTGGCATTAAGTTGTCTCCGTGATCAAATTTGGATTATTGAAACCAATAATAGCATTGAACTTATTTAATAACTGTTTGCGTGTATCTATCAAGTAACGAGTATAGTCATGTTGAGGATGGTAAAAAATTTGTTCACGACTACCCGATTCCACAATCTTCCCTTTATTCATCACAATAATATCATCAGCAATATGATGAATCACACCTAAATCATGAGAAATAAAAATAACGGTTGTTTTCGAGTTCTGTTTTATCTCGGTAAACATTTTTAAAATATGAAATTGGCTAATTGAATCGAGTGCTGTAGTAGGTTCATCAGCAATGATGAGTTCAGGTTCAAGCATTAATGCCAAACCAATCATTATTCTCTGTAACATGCCACCACTTAATTGATGAGGATATTTTTTATAGATCTCTTGTGGATTATTAAGGCCAATATTTTCAATCATTTCTAACGCTTTTGTCATGGCTTGCTTTTTGTTAATATCTTGATGTGCTTGCAGTGTTTCAACTACTTGCTTGCCAATACAATATAGCGGATCGAAGGCACTCATAGGATGTTGTAATATTATCGAAATTACCTTACCACGTATCTGCTTTAAGGTTTGTTTATTCTGTTGTAATAGATCACCATTATTAGCTAAGGTTAGTTTAGCTTGGTGTGGCTTAAATAATATTTGACCTGACACATTAAAATAGGGCTCTAACAATCCGATAATGGCTTTACATGTTAAACTTTTGCCACTGCCACTTTCACCAACGATACCTAAACATGAATGACGATTAATTGTAAATGAGACATCATCTAATAGCTTGTTACCATTGTCGAGGGTAACCGTAAGTTTATTCACTTCTAATAGCGAGCTACTCATGCTTTTGGTCCTTAGGATCTAAAATATCTCTTAAACAATCACCTAACATATTAAATGCGGCAACGACAATTAAAATTGCGATACCAGGAAAGACCATCTGCATCGGATGTTGAGTCATGACATTTTTCGCTTCGCTTAACATTAACCCCCACTCGGCAGTAGGTGCTTGAACACCTAATCCAATAAAGGATAGTGCTGAGATATTTAAGATCACCCAACCGGTATCTAAGGTTGCTAATATTACCAGCTCTGACATAACATTAGGTAATAAATGACGGCAAATAATAAACGAATGTGGTGCGCCAATTGCACGTGAAAAAAGGATATAATTTTTTCGGCTATATTTTATGACTGAACTACGAATCATACGGCTATACCATGCCCATTTAACCACAATATTGGCGATAATGACGTTTTCAATACCTACACCTAACACACCAACAATCGCTAAAATCATGACTTGGCTAGGAAATGACAGCATAATGTCACAAAGGCGCATAATGCATTCATCAAGTTTGCCTCGTTGATAACCTGAGATAAGGCCGATCAGACTACCAACCACGATAGTAATGATCATGGTAAGTAAGGATAAAAACAGGGTAGATCGGATACCATAAAGCAAACGCGATAAAATATCGCGACCAAGATGATCACAACCAAGCCAATGTTGACTAGACATGGCAGCATATTTACGCACAATACGAACTTTATTGGGATCATACGGTGCAATATAAGGTGCTAAAATACCTAATATAACGATTGTTGTGATGATGATTAAACAGATTAAAGCTGTTTTATTGTTAATCAATTGTTTAGCTATATTCATACGGCACCACCATTATCTCGTAATCGTGGATCTAACCATTGATGAATGATATCAACAATAAAATTACAAACTACAAATAGAATTGCCATGATAAGAATATAAGCTTGAATGACCGGATAATCACGGTTCATGATAGCTGCTATACATAAACGACCAAGTCCTGGCCACGAAAAGATATATTCGACGACAAAAGATCCTGCTATTAATTGCGGAATAGTCATGCCTAAGGCGGTGATAGTCGTATGCAGAGAATTAACTAACACATGTTTAACAATTATCGTTGTTTCTTTTAAACCACGGCTACGAGCATAAAACACCGAATAATTATGCATATTTTCCAACATATTATTACGGATAAAACGAATATAAGTTGAGATATAGACAAATGATAAGGTTAAGGTAGGTAAAATGAGATTTTGCCATGTTCCGTAACCGTTGGTTGGCAGTAAATCTAAATAATTGGCAAATAGCCAAATAAAGAGTAAACCTAACCAATAACTAGGCATTGCAGTACCCAAAAAGATAATAATTCGAACAATATGATCAAACGCTGAGTTGGCAAAGATGGCACATAAAACACCTAAAATTAAACTGATGATAAGTGTTAATGCAAATGCCGACATCGCTAAAATTAATGTTGGAATTAAACTGCGGATCATCTCATCCCAAACGAGTCTATCTCGATGAATAAATGAACGACCAAAATCAAGATGTAAAACATCATATAGCCAAATAAAATAGCGTTCTAAAAAAGGTTTATTCAATCCCAATTCTTGACGCATACTTTCAATAGCATCTGGTGTTGGCATGATTTCGTTTAAGCGTAATGCAACTTCTGCAGGATCGGATGGAGCTAAATTAATAAGAAAAAAAGCGATAAAAGAGATACCGAATAATATCGGTATCATCATCATTAAACGTTTAATAATATAATTTAACATTATTCGCCAATAATATTAGTTTATTAAAAATGCATTTTCTCAAATGGAATATCAAATTGAGAAGGGGCGAACTCAATTCCTTTTAGAGATTTAACCGCAATCGCACGATTACGCTCATAAGTCAGCGGAATATAAACCGCTTCATTATGCAAGGTTTCTAGCACATAACGGAATAGATCTTGTCGCTCTTTTTCATCAGTTGAAATTAATGCTTTACTAATACTCGCATCAATTTGTGGTTTTTCTTTCAAGCCTTGTTGCGCCATATAATCACCATAAACCGGTAATTTCATTCCTGATAAAAATGATTGCGGATCATATGGTGTTCCCCATGAAATATCGAATACCATATCAAAATCACCCGCTTTTTGGCGATCACGGTAACCTTGCTCTTCTTCACCATGAATATTAAGCTTTAATCCCACTTGCTCAAATTCGTCTTGCATATATTGTGCAATAGTTTTTTGAGAGGCAGTATTACTATCATAATAAAGAGTGATCTCAAACGGTTTACCATCTTTTTGGCGATAATCTTCACCTTTAACTTTTAGCCAGCCAGCTTTATCCAGTAACGTTTCAGCTAATTTTGTATCGTATACATATGGTTTTAAACCAATGTTGGCATAAGGAATATTGGTTGCCATCAACGTATCCGCTGGAGCTTCGCTATTATTGAATATACCTTCTGAGATATCTTTCTTACTGATAATATGTTCAATAGCTTGGCGGACATTAACATCACTCAATTGGCTTCTTGTAGTATTCATTAAAACAATTCGGCTGGAAACCGGTTTTGACATTAAGGTTTGAAACTTATCCATGCTAGAAAAACGCTCAAATGAATCCGCATCAACCATATTTTTACCATAAATCAGATCGATTTCACCTTTTTCAAGGGCCATTAGTCGACTTTGATTATCAGCGATTACTTTCATAGTTACTTTTTTCAGTAATGGCTTAGTTCCCCAATAAGTTGGATTAGCATTAAATACTGCATACTGATCTTTCTTATGATCACCTAAAACATATGGGCCGGTACCAATATAAGATTTCACACCATTTTTAGTTTCACCATCAATCATAGAATTTGGGGAAATAAATCGCATAGGGCGAGTGACGGCGATTTCAATCATGAACGGGTAGTAAGGCTCAGAAAGATTAACTTCAAGAGTATAATCATCTACTGCTTTGATCTCGGTTATTAAACGCACCATTTCTAACCAAGTATGACGAACTTTGTTGGATAACACGGCATCCCAATTTAGCTTGGCACTGTGCGCGTCAAATTTTGCTCCATCACTGAATGTGACATCTTTTCTTAATTTAAAGGTGTAAGTTTTACCTTCATTAGTGATAGTCCAGCTTTCTGCTAACCACGGAGAAAAAGTTCCATCTTCATTATAGTGAACTAATGATTCATACAACATATTTTGTGCCCACATTTCACCTGAATATAAATGTGGATTTAAATCACGAATATCACGAAAATTTGCGAAAGTAATATCATCTTTGGCTAAACAATTAAGGCTAAAGCAACTTAAGACCAAGACGATAAGTAATTTTTTTAAATGAGGAAAGTTAAAAGACATACCTATTCCATAAAATAATTATATTTTGGGGTAGCAACAATACAATAAATGATAATGATAATCAATATTGACTACGCAAATCGCTTAAAATATAAGCAAAATACTATGAATAAATTTTAAGCGACAAATAACTCTAAACTTTATAGGGTTATTTACTAAAATGGTAGCATATATTAAATAACTAGCAATGAAAAGATAAAATAATCAGACAATTATTATCAAATTGCTTTATAATGTTTACGATTATTCATTTTTTCGATTATTTAGGAATCATTACATGTCATTTGACTCTCTTGGCTTAGATGCCAAGATATTAAAAGCTATTGAAGAGCAACACTATACCGATCCCACTCCTATCCAACAACAAGCTATTCCAGTAATACTGTCAGGTAAAGATTTAATGGCTAGTGCCCAAACTGGTACCGGTAAAACTGCTGGTTTTGGTTTACCAATATTGCAAAAATTGCATCAAATGCAATTAAAAAATTCAGCTAACTCAGAACCAAGGAAAGGTAAACGCCCTTTATATGCCTTAATTTTAGCACCAACACGTGAGCTAGCAGCGCAAATCGGTGAAAATATTCGTGATTATAGCCGTTATTTAACTATTCGTTCATTAGTGGTATTTGGTGGTGTTAGTATCAATCCACAAATGATGAAACTTCGCGGTGGAGTGGATATTTTAATTGCCACTCCAGGACGATTATTAGATTTAGTGCACCAAAATGCTGTCGATCTTTCGCCGATAAAAATTTTAGTCTTGGATGAGGCCGATCGTATGTTAGATATGGGCTTTATTCATGACATCCGCCGCGTGATTGCTAAATTACCGAAAAAACGCCAAAATTTACTTTTTTCTGCCACCTTTTCTGACGAGATAAAAGAATTAGCGAATACCATCTTAAATTCGCCTGAATCGATTGCTGTGGCGAAAACCAATAGTGCATCTGAGCAAATTACACAATATGTGCATCGGGTGGATAAGCGTCGTAAGCGTGAATTGCTCTCTTATTTAATTGGCAAAAATCAATGGCAACAGGTGTTAATTTTTACGCGAACCAAGTATGGCGCTAACCATCTAGCGGAACAGTTAACCAAAGATGGAATTAAAGCATCAGCAATTCATGGTAATAAGAGTCAGGGCGCCAGAACGAAAGCGTTAGCTGATTTTAAGTCGGGACAAATACGTGCATTAGTCGCTACAGATATCGCCGCCAGAGGATTGGATATTGAGTTATTACCTTATGTTATTAATTATGAGCTGCCACAAGTAGCAGAAGATTATGTTCATCGAATTGGTCGAACAGGGCGAGCGCAAAATCAAGGTCAAGCTATATCGCTGGTTTGTATTGATGAACTTCCTCAATTAAAATCAATTGAGAAATTACTTAGAAAGCCGATTCCAGAAATTTTTACTCAAGGATTTGAAGTCGATCCTCGAATTAAAGCGGAGCCAGTCAAAAAAGCGCCAGCCAGACGAGCTCCAACAAAAAGAAGAAGTGCTGATAAATCTCGAACTTCTAAAAATCATCAGAATAGTATGAAGCAATCAAGCCATCATACACATTCTAAAACTAACTAAATTATTAAAAAGAAGAAGGATATTATTATGGCTAAGGTTAATCGCAGTCGTCGTTTAAGAAAAAAATTACATATTGAAGAATTTAAAGAGTTAGGTTTTACTGTAAGCTGGTCATTTGACGAAGGTACTAATGAAGAAACCATCGATAACGTTGTCGATCAATTTATCGTTGAAGCAATACAAGCTAATGGTTTGGCTTACGAAGGAAGTGGTTATTTGACTTGGAAGGGGATTATTTGTACTCAAAAATTAGGTAATTGTACTGAAGAGGACCGTGACAATGTCACTAAATGGCTTGAGAGTCATGGTTTAAAAAATGTTAAAACCAGCGCTTTAATCGATATTTGGTGGGATGAATTAGATTTTTAATTCTTTATAACCAGCCAATAAAAAAATGGCCACTTATGTGGCTATTTTTATTGCTTTTTATGCACCTTTATTCGATGCCTTGACTTCGCAAGTAATCTTCATAATTACCTGTATAATCAATCACTTTTTCTGGCGTGATTTCAATAATACGGCTAGCCAGTGAGCTGACAAATTCGCGGTCATGCGATACAAAAAATAACGTTCCTTGATAAAGCTCTAATGCCATATTTAATGATTCGATCGATTCCATATCAAGGTGATTGGTAGGTTCATCCATGACAATGATATTTGGTCGTTGCATCATCAATTTGCCAAACAGCATACGGCCTTTTTCACCACCAGATAGAACTTTAACTTGCTTTTTAATATCATCTTGTGAGAACAATAATCGACCTAAAATACTTCGTACCGCTTGTTCATCATCATTAGGTTGTTTCCATTGACTCATCCATTCAAATACAGTTAAGTCCTGTTCAAACTCATATTCATGATCTTGCGCATAATAACCAATATTGGCATTTTCTGACCATTTTATATCACCTTGTTCTGGCGTTAATTCATTCATCAATGTTTTGAGTAGGGTAGTTTTACCGATACCGTTAGTCCCTAAAATTGCTACTTTTTCGCCAACTTCGACCATGAGATTAAGATTTTTAAATAAAGGACCATTGTCGAAACCTTTAGTGAGGTTTTCTACCACTAGTGCATTACGAAATAGTTTTTTATCTTGCTCAAAGCGAATAAATGGATTTTGTCGGCTGGATGCCTTGACTTCTTCCAATTTTATTTTTTCAATTTGTCTCGCTCGTGATGTTGCTTGTTTTGATTTAGCGGCATTAGCGCTAAAGCGACTGACGAAGGATTGTAATTCACTTATTTGTGCTTTCTTTTTCGCATTATCAGCTAATAAACGTTCTCTTGCTTGAGTAGCGGCAGTCATATAATCATCATAATTGCCAGGATAAATACGAAGTTCACCATAATCCATATCAGCCATATGGGTACAGACCATATTAAGGAAATGGCGATCGTGCGATATAATAATCATGGTGCTTTCACGTTCATTTAAGGTATCTTCCAACCAACGGATAGTATCAATATCTAAGTTATTGGTTGGTTCGTCGAGTAATAAAATATCCGGATTTGAAAATAGCGCTTGGGCTAATAATACCCGTAGTTTCCAACCTGGAGCAATTTCACTCATTAGGCCATAATGTTGTTCGATAGGAATACCAACTCCAAGCAATAATTCACCAGCTCTGGCCTCCGCACTATAACCATCCATTTCGGCATATTGGGTCTCTAAATCAGCGACTTTAAAACCGTCTTCCTCACTCATTTCTGCTAACGAGTAAATGCGATCACGTTCTTGCTTGATTTGCCATAATTCTGTATGTCCCATAATTACGGTATCGAGAACAGTAAACTCCTCGAAAGCAAATTGATCTTGGCGTAATTTACCCAATCTTTCATGTGGATCAAGCGATACATTGCCTGAAGTTGGCACTAAATCGCCACCAATAATTTTCATAAAAGTTGATTTACCACTCCCATTGGCGCCAATTAATCCATAACGATTACCATTACCAAATTTGACGGAAATATTTTCAAATAGTGGCTTACTGCCGAATTGCATTGTGATATTGCTTGTTGTTAACACTGATAATTACTCTCGAATTGATTTGCAACTAAACCATAAAACTCTTTATGAGATTTAAAGTAACTGGCAAAAATGTGATTTAGCTCACATTATGCCATAATAATGACCTTTTTAGCAGTTTAGTTGTTAATTTTGTACTTAAAAAGTTTTGTTCGGCAAAATTTTTCACCATTGGTAAACATTTGGTTTTAATTATTGTTTACATTATTAAAACGAATTGTTACCATGCCTGACTTTTTATTTTCGGTACAAATTTGCTATGTATTACCTTATTTTTGTCACCATTGTTTGGTCGTTTTCATTTAGTTTTATTGCGGTTTATTTAAGTGGTCAAGTTGATACTTGGTTTGCGGTAGTCATGCGCGTTTTGCTGGCTTTTATTACCTTTATTCCTTTTTTACGTTTTAAAAATGTCTCTGTAAAGCAGATGTTGCTTTTGATGGGAGTAGGTGCATGCCAATTAGGAATTATGTACTTCTTTTATTACAACTCATTCCAATATATTTCGGTGCCAGAGGTTTTATTATTTACCATTTCAACACCAATTTATGTCACTATTATTTATGATTTACTGCAAGGGCATCGACTAAGACTTAATTATTTATTAACGGCCATTATAGCGGTCATTGGTGCGGCAATTATCCGTTATGACCACATCAGTCGTGATTTTATCATTGGCTTTTTATTAATTCAGGGTGCCAATATCGTCTTTGCTTTAGGACAAGTCGGTTATAAACGTATTATGGAACTCTATCCATTATCGCAACATCAAGCTTTTGCTTGGGTCTATTTTGGCGCAATAGTTGTAGCAACTATTGGTTGGTTATTATTTGGTAATGCTGACAAACTGCCTACCACTCAATTACAGTGGGGGATTATTATTTGGTTAGGTGTTGTGGCTTCGGGATTATGTTATTTCTTATGGAATTTAGGCGCGACTAAAGTCGATTCTGGTACACTGGCGATTATGAATAATTTGGTTATTCCGGCTGGTATTTTAGTTAATGTTGTTATTTGGCACCAATCAATAGATTGGGGGCGATTCACTATTGGTAGTGCAGTTATTGTTTTTGCCTTGATTTTACACCACAAATTCAAAAATTTTGCGGTGAAATAAGTTAATCTTAAGCAAAAGGTAACTGTAACATTATTGATAGAATTAACGGTGTTGTTATCGATGACAACGCCGTTGATATCAATAAGCTAGATGCGATAGGTCCTTGTAAAACCTCAAACTGTCTTGCCATCATATAGCAATTTATGGCTATTGATACGGAACTTAATAATACAATAACTTGTAGCTCTAAAAGAGGTAATCCTAACAATTTACCTAGAATATAAGTCGCAATTGGTAACACAAATAGCTTGATAATACAGATTGCTATAGTAATATGGAGATCATTACGAATTTTATATTCAGCCAGTCCCATACCTAATACTATTAATGATAGCGGTGCGGTCATATCACTGACCATTTTGGTCGATTTCTCGATAAATATAGGTAAAGGTATACCAGAGTAATTAACCGCTATACCGACAAATATGCCGATGATGATTGGATTTTTCGATACATTTTTAAAGGCTTTGATAAACCCTTTGCTTGATAGTTTACCCATTTGCACAAATTCAATGGATACTGTTGCTAAAGTCCATAAAATTAAAGCATTAAATATTACGATAATGGCGACTATAGGAATCGCTTTTTCACCCAATAACATATTGATAATTGGAATACCAACAAATACGGTATTTGTGTAAATTCCACCCATAGCAAACATGGTACTTTCAGAACCATTAAGTTTAAAAAATTTAACCGCAATAAAGCAACTCAAGGCAAAAACAATAAATGAGCCACCAAAAAATACTAATAAAAGATTAATATCGATTTCTGAATGTTCAGAAAAGTGGCTCATAATTTGAAAGAGCATAATTGGGAAAGCAATATAAAAAGTGAATTTAGTTACACTATCGGTTACCGTTTTTTGCCAACGGCCCATTTTTACAGCAATATAACCTAACAAAATTAAGATAAATAAAGGTAAGGTGGTTAAAAACTGCTGCCATAATGTGATTAGAAATTCCATCTTAATATATCTTTCTATGCATGTTTTCTGGTGAAGTACCATTCTAATTCAGTTGAGCGATTAGAATCAAATTGATAGCCATCTAAATTAAAACTTTTAATATCATTATAATTATTAATGTTATTTTTTATAATAAATCGACTCATTAATCCGCGTGCTTTTTTGGCGTAAAAGCTGATCACTTTATAATCATCTTTGGTTTTATCTAAAAAAATCGGTTGAATAATTTTGCCATTTAAGTGTTTAACTTGTATCGCTTTAAAGTATTCATTAGAGGCTAAATTAATTAAAGTTGGTTGAGATGATTTTGCTAACTCTTCATTGAGTTTATCGGTTAAGCTTTCTCCCCAAAATTGGTAAAGATTAGTATTGTTACCATTTTTTAACCGAATACCCATTTCTAAACGGTAAGGTTGAATTAAATCTAGTGGCCTTAATAAGCCATATAACCCAGACAGAATACGTAAATGTGATTGCGCAAATTGCAAGTCACTAGCAGTAAAATCTTCAACATGTAGACCTTCGTATACATCGCCTTTAAAAGCTAGGATCGCTTGTCTGGCATTTTGTAAATTAAAATCAGGATGCCAATTCTGGAATCTTTCATAATTGACTGCCGCAAGTTTGGGGCTGATAGACATTAATTTAGCTAAATCATCGCTAGTTAGCTTTTTACAAACAGTAATAAGTTGTTTTGTTGCCTCTAAACATTCGGGTAGGGTATGGGTTGTAGAGATTAATGGACTTTGATAGTCAAGGGTTTTGGCTGGAGAGATGATAGTTAGCATAAAGAGTGTTACCTATTGTGTTTTGTGCGAATAGGGTTTATTTTACCTGTAATCTTAGCAAATAAGGAGAATAAATATGAATAGTACCAAAAAAGAAATCCATGATATTCGATCTTGGGCAAATATTCGTGAAACCTCTATTGAAATTGCCGAGGCTATTTTTGAACTCGCTAATGATGATGAAAAATTAGCAGAACAAATTTGGGAAGAAGGTAGCGATGAAGTGTTACAACGCGCCTTCGCTAAAACTAAAGCTAATAAGCTCTTTTGGGGCGAACAGACCATTGAACGTAAAAACGTTTAATATGTATTATAAATCAATAATTTAACTAAATTTAGTGTTATCAATAGGATTGTAGAGTTTTGTGAAAATAATAAAATTAATGACTATATTTATTATTTTTATGCCACTACAGGTTTTTGCTAATTCAAAATATGCTGATTTAAATCAGTACGAATTGCGCATCTACTGTAGTGGCGAGCCTTCAGAAAGAGCCATGACTGAATGTTTAGAAAAAATTTTTTATATTAGTCAAGCGGAATTAGATAAATCGCAAAAGAAATTTTTCAATGCACTTGATAATTGGTTTGAAGATAAAGAATACATCGTAATTGCCAAAACTAGATTGAAAAAATCTAACCAAGAATTTATTAAATATCGCAATCTGCAGTGTGATTTTGCACGTTCGTTAGGTGGTGGAGCAATTGATAATGCGCTAGATATGATGAAATTTTCTTGCCTTGCTGAACTAAATTTTCAACGAGCAAAACAACTAGATCTTTATCTTAAATAAATTAAAGTACAAGATGAAATCCTTATTTAAATTATTGTATTGATTTTTGAGATATAAACATTTTGGTTTTAACCTACTGTTATAAATGAATTAATTATTATAGTTACTATTATAATAATTTTTCTATCTCTTATAGCAAAATAAAATTATCAATAGTTATTCTCAGTATATAATAAAATTTTAAATGACAATTTGATCTTGATATGAAATTAACTTTTTTAGGGACAAGTGCCGGTTCACCAACCGCAGAACGTAATGTAAGTAGTGTTATGCTTGATCTCCGACAAGAACGAGGGCGATTATGGCTGTTTGATAGTGGTGAAGCAACGCAAATGCAAATGCAAAAGGCCAATTTTAGTTTAGCCAAATTGGAGATGATATTTTTGACTCATTTACATGGTGATCATCTATTTGGTTTACCGGGGGTGTTGACAACTCGTTCATTAATGCAAAATCAATCGGCATTAACGTTAGTTGGACCTAAAGGTATTAAACAATTTATTCAAACAGTGATTGAAATTAGTTCTTCATGGCTTACTTACCCTTTAAATATTATTGAACTTGAACAAGATAGCTTAGTGTTTGAAGATAATAAATTTCGCGTCGACGCCAAATTATTACAACATCGAGTGCCTTGTTTTGGTTATCGTATTGTTGAAAAGGATCTTCCTGCAACGCTGGATATTGATAAATTAAAAAAAGATAACATCCAAATAGGTTCACATTATGCTCATTTAAAAGAAGGTTTAACCGTTACTTTAGAAGATGGTAGAACAATTAATGGTAAGGATTATCAAGGCGATATTAAGCAAGGCAAAAAAGTAGCTATTTTGGGTGATACCATCCCTTGTCAAGCATCCATTGATTTAGCTGAAAACGTCGATTTATTAGTGCATGAGGCCACTCAAGAGCAAGCTCTTGAGGCAAAAGCCATTGAACGTGGGCACTCAACGACAATACACGCTGCCAATATAGCTAAGCAAGCTAATGCTAAACGGTTAATCATAACGCATATTAGCCCTAGATATAGTATTCAAGATAATCAAAAACTGGTTAATGAAGCAAGGAGCATCTTTGCTAATACTGAAATTGCTACTGATTTTGCTACTTTTCAAGTTTAATCAATCACGCCGACTTTGTCGGCTATTACTAATAAAACTAATCAAAGCCAAAACTATAACTATAACTATAACTATAACTATAACAATAATTAAAACATGACTTTTCTTGTATATTTTTACTAAATCAAGATGACCATATTTGTAAAAAATATTGAGGAGTCTATACCGTCTTAAGATTAAAATGATTCATTAATATCATTTAGTATCACTATTTACAGAAAATTTTTATTTATGATTGTAGTGGTTAGATAACTTTATAAATAAATTTTATTAAGTGATAAATGTAGGATGAAAAAGTAAGTTTTTGTAAAAAATATTGAGAAGTCTATACTGTCTTAATATAAAAATAATGAATTATTGTGCTTTAATAGCATTAAGCTGATTCGCCGACTTTGCCGGCGAATGTACTTTTTATAAACAAAAATCTTTAATTAAATTTTCAATGGTTAATTTGGTTGGTTTTAAGAAATCCATTGAAATAAATTCATCTGGTTGATGAGCTTGCTCAATTGAGCCTGGCCCTAATACAATGGTTGGGGCGATTTGATTTAAATATGGCGCTTCAGTACTGTAGTTAACAGTTTGCGCGGTGTGACCAACCAGTTTTTCGATATGATTTAATGCTGGATGATCTTTTTTACATTCATAGCCCGGTATTGGTGATACCTCATATTCGATGGAAACTCGATTAGGATATTGGTCCATAACGGGTTGTAATGCTTCACAAAGGGCATTATAAAGTGAGTCAATATCGTTATCTGGTAAAACCCGAATATCAATAATCAATTCACAACAGCCACAAATACGATTAGCTGCATCACCACCATGAATAACACCAAGATTCATGGTTGGATAAGGTACGCTAAAGCCATCATTATGATATTGTTGTTTGAATTTTTGCTTCAAAATAAGTAATCTTTCAATCACTAAATGCATGATTTCGATAGCATTAATACCTTTGTCTGGATCACTTGAATGGCCTGACTTACCAATAACTCTAATTGAATTAGATATAAATCCTTTATGAGCACGAATAGGAATCAATGAGGTAGGTTCGCCGATAATTGTGCAGTCTGGTTGTAGTTGCGTTTGTTGGGCAAAAAATGAAGCGCCAGCCATTGATGTCTCTTCGTCTGCGGTCGCTAATACATAAATTGGTTTGGTTAATGTTTTAAGATCGATATCACGCAACGCATCTAATATAAATGCAAAAAATCCTTTCATATCTGCAGTGCCTAGCCCATAGAGTTTATTATTTTCTTCGGTTAACTTAAATGGATCTTTGCTCCATTGTCCATCATCAAAAGGCACTGTATCACTATGACCACTTAATAATAGGCCGCCTTGAGTTTTATTGTCACTATTGGAATAGGTGGCTAACATGTTAAATTTATTACGAGTATTTGGTACAGGTTGAATGTCAATTGTAAAGCCTAAATCAGCAAACCATTGGGCTAATTTATCAATTAGTGGTTTATTAGAATAATCTAATTTTTCATTGGTTACATTACTGATAGTTGGAGTGGATATTAATTCATTATAAATTGTCAAAAAAGAAGGAAGAGCCATAAAATCACCTTTATTAAATAAGTCCGCTGGGAAAAATATATTTAATTACTATATTTCCTTACAACACTGCTAGCAATAGTTTGTTGCTATTTTGTTAGACGGTTATTGATTAGCAACTAATTGTTTTATCTTTGAATATTTCGCTACTATTATAGTTAAAGATAGGCTAAATATTATTTGTCATTATTGATATAATAACTTATTTTAAAGCTACTCAAAGTAAAAAATTATTATCAATCACTAATAAGGAAATAGACAGTGAAGATTAAATCATTATGTTTTATTGGTTTACTCATGCCATTTTTCGCAAATGCCCAAAATCCATCATTTGATGATGATTTTAGTCATTTATTAAAAAGCTTTACCCAATGTGATAAGACTTTTTTTTCAGATTTAAATAAAAAAATATATCGTAATTATTTTCCAATCGTAAATTTACCAAATGGTTATAGCAAATTTGTCACTAAATCAAATAATAATCCTAAAAAAAGTAGACTTACATTTGATCCACCCATTATCTTTAATGGTTTAAAAATCGAAAGTTTTGATCAGTCCCAATATATTTACAATGAACATCTGAAGTACTATTTTTGGGGATTTAACACCGATAATACCTTTGAAGAGATTAAAAGTGCGTTACCATGGGTTGATTGGCAAATATCGGCTGATGGTACGCTTGATGTTGCCAATGCGTTATTTTATAAAGATGGTGTTTGGTCTGACAATAAACATGTATTAACCAATGACTCTCCAGTAAGAGGCACTGCTGAAAATTTATTGTTTCTTGAATATGATAGGTTTAGTGGCAAAGTCATGATTCAATGTTCAGTTCAAGGTGATATTCCATTAAAAGAATTAAAACGGTTTAGACCGGATTTATGATCTTTTTCAAGATAATCGTTTAACATTTATAAGATAACTCCAAATTAATTTTATATTGATTTGGAGTTTAGTTTTTTTTATTAACCTTTTTCCATTGACTAAATCAATAATATATTAAAATAATTTTCAATTAAATTAATTGGATATTCATTTTTTTTTGCTTTTCTTTATAAATCATCATCTACGTTTATTGTGATCTCTATTTAAAATTATAAATGACCTTTTTTAGCTTTTACTGCGTTTGTATTGCGAGCTGATGTTATTTATAAAAGACATTTGCTATGATGATCATATTGAAAATAAATCGCTTCTAACTATTAAATTTTTCGTTAAGTTATATTTTAGATTTGTCACTTTAGAATAAGGTGTTATTCATGAAACAAATAAACAAAAAATGGATTGTTATTGCAGTTGTAGTTGTTATTATTGGTTTTATTTTGTGGCAGCAATTTAAGCCTGATGGCTATGGTGCTGATTTTACTAGTGGCAACGGACGTATCGAAGCTACTGAAATCAATATCTCTACCAAATTAGCCGGTAGAATTGAAAAGATTAATGTTGAAGAGGGCGATTTTGTCACTGCAGGCCAACCGCTAGTCATTATGCAAACTGATACGTTACAAGCACAATTAAATGAAGCCCAAGCTCAACATCGACAAGCTATGAGTAATGAAGCGACATCAAAAGCACAAGTAGCTTTAAAAATGAGTGATAAAGTTGCTGCTTTAGCTGGTGTTACACAAAGAGAAAGTGACTTAGATATAGCCAATAAGCATTTACAACGTACTGCTGCACTTTATCAAAAAGGAGCGATTTCAGTACAACAATTTGATGATGATACTGCTAAAGTAAATAGTGCCAAAGCTGCATTAGATTCAGCTAAATCACAAGTTACCGCTGCTGATGCAGCGATTGAAGCTGCTCAAGCTGGCGTAGAAAGTGCTAAATCAGCGATAAATGTAGCGTTAGCGAATATTAATCAAATTCAAGCTGATATTAATGATAGTACCTTAACCGCTCCTGTTGATGGCCGTATTCAATATCGTATAGCACAACCTGGTGAAGTGTTACCTTCTGGTGGTAAAGTGTTAAATCTAGTCAATCTATCCGATGTCTATTTGACTTTCTTTTTACCAGAAACAATTGCGGGGAAAGTGGGTATTGGTGATGAAGTTAGACTAGTGTTGGATGCTCTTCCAGATAAAGCTATTTCAGCCAAAGTTTCGTTTGTATCTAGTGTGGCACAATTTACGCCTAAAACAGTTGAAACTAAAGATGAACGTCAAAAATTGATGTTTAGAGTTAAAGCACAATTAAGCCCAGAATTGTTAAGATGTTATATTACTCATGTTAAAACCGGTCTTCCTGGCGTTGCATGGGTTAGACTTGATCCTAATACGGAGTGGCCTTCAGGTTTATCTGATGTTGCAAAATGCCAAACAAAATAATTGGAGATAGCATATGTCAGAATCGGATAAAAAGGATTTGAGGTTACTTGCTGAAGGTAAAACCATTGAAGATGCAGTTGTCAATGTCAGTAATGTAACATTACATTATAAAAAAACTTGTGCACTCAAGGATGTCAGTATTGCTATCCCACCAAGATGTATGGTGGGATTGATTGGTCCCGATGGAGTGGGTAAATCTAGTCTATTATCTTTGATAGCCGGCGCGCATGTCATCCAAGAGGGATTAGTTTACGTTTTAGATGGGGATATGAAAGATAAGTCACATCGTCAAAACGTATGTACCCGTATTGCTTATATGCCACAAGGATTAGGTAAAAACCTTTATCCTACACTGTCAGTCGAAGAAAATTTACAATTTTTTGCCCGTCTATTTGGTAATAATGCCGCCGAAAGACGGCGACGTATTGATGAGTTAACTAAAAGCACTGGTTTATATCCTTTTCTATCTCGGCCTGCGGGTCGTCTTTCTGGCGGAATGAAACAAAAGGTAAGTTTATGTTCGGCTTTGATTCATGATCCTGATTTACTTATTCTTGATGAACCAACAACCGGTGTTGATCCGCTCTCTCGTGCACAATTTTGGCAACTAATTAATAAAATCCGTGAGCAACGTCCACAAATGAGTGTTATTGTTGCTACCGCTTATATGGATGAAGCGCAAAATTTTGATTGGTTAGTAGCAATGTATGGCGGTAAGATCCTCGAAACAGGTACACCACAAGCACTGTTAGCCAAAACAGGGAAAGATAATTTAGATGATGCTTTTATTCAATTAATGCCCGAAGATGCTAGGGAAGGTTATCAAGCTGTTGAAATCCCACCATTAGATTTAAATCAAGATTTAAAAGTTGCAATCGAAGCAAAAGGATTAACTAAGCAATTTGGCGATTTTATTGCGGTTGATCATGTTAATTTTTCCATAAAACAAGGTGAGATTTTTGGTTTTTTAGGATCAAATGGTTGCGGTAAATCAACCACCATGAAGATGTTAACCGGTCTATTACCAATTTCGTCAGGTGAAGCGTGGTTATTTGGTAAACCGGTTGATGCCAGTGATATTAATGTAAGACGCCATTTAGGTTATATGTCGCAGGCGTTCTCACTTTACAGTGAATTGACGGTTGAGCAAAACCTTGTGTTACATGCTCGTTTATTTGGTATTGAAGAAAGTAAAATACCGGCAAGAGTTGAGGAGTTAGTTAAGCGTTTTGGTCTGGAAAATGAATTGAAAAGTTTGCCAGATAGTCTACCGTTAGGTGTTAAGCAAAGACTTTCTTTATCGGTTGCTGTGGTGCATAATCCTGAAATTCTTATTCTCGATGAACCTACCTCTGGGGTCGATCCGATTGCTCGTGATGACTTTTGGCGTTTAATTATTGAACTATCGCGAAAAGATAAAGTCACCGTATTTATCACTACCCACTTTATGAATGAAGCGGCGCGTTGTGATAGGATTTCGTTAATGCATGCTGGTAAAGTTTTAGCTAGTGATACGCCAGATAATATCATTAATTCTAAAGATGCGAAAACCCTTGAAGAGGCCTTTATTCGATATTTAGTTGATGCCGGAGCAGATGATACTCATAGCGATGAAAAAATCAGTGAAGAGCCGAAAACTGTTCCGAATAAACCAGTTCAGACAGGTAATCAACATCTACAAGGATTTAGTCTAACTCGTTTGATTGGTTGTCTATGGCGTGAAACACTTGAGTTATCTCGAGATCCATTGCGCGCTTTATTGGCACTATTAGGTTCAGCGATCTTAATGTTGGTGATGGGCTATGGTATCACGATGGATGTTGAGGATTTAAATTTTGCAGTATTAGATCGTGATCAAACGATCACCAGCCAAAATTATATTACTAATCTATCTGGTTCTAAGCGTTATTTTATCGAGAAACCGCCAATCATTGATTATGATGATATGGACCATAGGATGAGAAGTAATGAGATAGCGTTGGCTATTGAAATTCCCCCTAATTTTGGTCGTGATATTCAACGCGGTGACCCAGTTAATATCGGTATCTGGATTGATGGAGCCATGCCGTTACGTGCCGACACGATTAAAGGATATGTACAAGGTATGCACCTTTCGTGGTTAAGTGACAAAATAAAAACCACTACCGGCACCGCATCTAGCTCATTGGCAAATATTGAGACCCGCTATCGTTATAATCCGGATATTAAAAGTTTGCAAGCGATGGTGCCAGCGGTCATTCCTATTTTACTCTTAATGATTCCGTCAATGTTAGCAGCATTATCCGTAGTGCGTGAAAAAGAGATGGGATCAATAATTAACTTATATGTAACGCCTGTTACTCGAACTGAGTTTTTATTAGGTAAACAGGTTCCTTATATTGTTATTTCGATGCTTAGCTTTTTATTGCTGTTGCTTATGGCGGTTACGATATTTGGTGTACCGATAAAAGGCAGTTTGCTAACTTTATGTTTAGCTGGATTAGCTTATTGTATCATTGCTACTGGCTTTGGTTTACTTGCTTCGACGGTAACACGTAGTCAAATTGCGGTTATCTTTTTAACCTGTGTTGGTACCATGTTACCGGCGATACAGTTTTCGGGGTTACTCAATCCAGTAGCATCATTAGAAGGGAGTGGGCGATATATTGGTGAAGTCTATCCAACTACCCATATGCTTATTATTGCTCGAGGTGTTTTCAATAAGGCATTAGGATTTTTTGATTTACATAACTCGATATTTACCTTACTAATTACTATTCCGATTATACTTGGTGCAAGTATATTCCTCCTCAAGAAACAAGAAGGATAGATATTATGCAAAGTTTTATTAATATTTATCGCTTAGGTATTAAAGAGTTATGGGGATTGATTCGTGATCCAATCATGTTATTGTTAATCGCCTACTGCTTTACGCTGGATATTTATACCGCCGCTACCGCAACTTCAGATTCACTTCATCATGCTTCAATTGCGGTGGTTGATGAAGATGATTCGCCTTTATCAAGGCAAATTATCGCAGCGTTTTATCCGCCAATGTTTAATAAGCCAGTTAAATTAAATTCAATGGATGAAGTTGATCGCGGAATGGATACCGATAGTTATACTTTTGCATTAAATATACCACCTAATTTTCAACGTGATGTGTTAAATAACCAAAGTCCAGAAATTCAACTGAATATTGATGCAACCCGAATGGGGCAGGCTTTTGTAGGTAATGGTTATATTACGCAAATTGTCACCAGCGAAATAACTAAATACTTTAATCAAATTGATAAACCAACCAGTTTGCCAGTTAATATTGAGGTTCATGCGGCCTTTAACCCTAATTTAACCCGTTCTTGGTTTGGTTCTGTCATGGAGATTATCAATATTGTTACCACGTTGTCGATTATTTTAACCGGTGCGGCGTTAATGAAAGAGCGTGAGCATGGTACTATTGATCACTTGTTGTCAATGCCTGTGACACCATTTCAAATCATGATTTCTAAAGTTTGGTCTATGGGGCTGGTGGTATTAGTTTCGACTTGGGGTGCACTGTTAGTCGTTGTTCATGGTTGGTTAAATGTGCCAATTGAGGGCTCGATTACCTTATTTTTAATAGGTGCAGCGCTACATTTATTCGTGACAACGTCACTCGGTATCTTTATGGCGACGGTGGCTAAATCAACCGCACAATTTGCGATGCTATTTATTTTGATCCTTCTACCGTTACAGATGCTTTCAGGTGGTAGTACGCCAAGAGAAAGTATGCCGGAAGTGGTGCAAAATATTATGTTATTTGCGCCAACCACTCATTTTGTCGAATTAGGACAGGCAATTTTATATCGAGGAGCTGGTTTAAGTGTGGTTTGGACCTCGTATGCGTGGTTATTAGGAATTGGTAGTGTATTTTTCCTTATTGCACTGAAACGCTTTCGTAGCTCAATTGTTAATATGGGCTCTTAATTTTATGAATAATAAAAGTGCAAAAATTAACTTTATTTGCACTTAATAATTTAAATTATTAAAGTTTTTTATGAAAAAGATTCATTTACTAAAATATAGTATCGCAATTGTAGCTGTTATTACTGTTCCTTTTGCACAGGCTATGACGCTTGATGAAGTTTTCGGTGAAATTGATAATAAGGCGGCTGAATTTATAGCCACCTATAATCAAGAACATCATACTAATTTACATACACTTGAAGCAAATAGAAAATTTTACGCATCTAACTGCCTTTTACCATTAAAGGTAAAGTGGCATAAAATACGCTTAGGCTTAAAAAATCTTCCTCATAAATATGGGCTTTCAATTTCTTGTGAAAAATCTATTAATAGTGATTATAGAAAATGGGATGTATATGTTGATGTAAGAAATGAACAAGGTAATTCAATTCAATCGATTGATTAAATTATTATCTTAGCGGTTAACCCGTTATCTATTTTACCAAAGGTAACTCATCCCAACGAGTCGTATATCGTTGGCTAAGTCGCTCTCGCTTGATTTGCCATGCAGCAGTTTGTCTGATACCACCTAAGTGAATAGTATTTTTTCCCATTTTCTGATTGATGTCATCTATGGTTTTCATTAATTGTTCACTTTTGTGTTTTTCAGTTGCTGATGTTTCAGCAGTAAATAAATCCGATTGACAATAATTATCTTTAGTTTTTAAATCAAGTAACATCACACCGGATTTCATAAATAAGAAACCCGGTTTATAAATGGATTGTAACCCTTTTTGGGCCGCATGAATAATAACTCTTGAATCATCGGTCGCCGATAATAATGGCACCACAACTGACGGATTATATTGAGGTAATTCTGGTCGAAATCGGTTGGTTTTTAAAAAGATCAATACGGCATTGACAACTGATTTTTGCTTTCTTAGTTTCTCTGCACCACGACTTGCATGTACTCGAATTGCTTCTTGTATATCAAATAGATCATTGGTTAAATGACCAAAACTACGTGATGTCATAATATTTTTTTTAGCGGTATGCAGGTCATCTAATTCAATACAACTAATACCACGGAGTTCAAGCACGGTACGTTCAAGGACAACTGAAAAAGACTGTCTAATTTGTTTTAAATTTGTTTGGTGCAAATCCCAAGCGGTGTGAATGCCTAATACTTTTAACCGTTGAGCAATTCGCCAACCAACTCCCCATATATCTTCAACCGAAAATTGTTTTAAGGTGGTTGCTATCTCCTCTTGATTAGTAGGAAAACAATAAACACCCTGATGAATAGGGTATTTTTTGGCGATATGATTAGCTAACTTTGCTAGGGTGCGAGTTGCGGCAATCCCGATACTGACTGGGATACCTGTATCACGTTTTACTATTGCTTTTAAATTTTGACAATGATTTAAAGCATGGCTAAACCCGTTTAGATGAATGAAAGCTTCATCGATCGAATAGAGTTCGATATCCGCAGCATAATGACGAACGGTATCAAATACTCGCTGACTCATATCACCATAAAGTTCATAATTAGAGCTTAATAAGGTAATTTTTTTTTGAATATGGGAGGGGATTTGATAGGCCGGCATGCCCATAGCAACTGACGGTTTGAGTTCATTAGAGCGTGCTATTACACAACCATCATTATTTGAAAGAATACCAATTGGTTTTCCTTCTAATTTTGGATTAAATACCCGCTCACAAGATGCGTAAAAATTATTACAATCAATTAAGCCAATCATGAGTGTCCTCGTTTACGTAGGGAATGAATGGTATGTATTACCACTCCCCAAATATGCACGTCTTTGCCGACTAATGAAATCGGTGGGTAAAGTTTATTGCCAGACAATAAATGATGTTCGCCATTAATAAAACTTAAACATTTACAGGTTAATTCACCATCCACAGCAGCAACAACAATATCATCTATTTTCGGTTGTAAAGATCGGTCGACAACAAGGAGATCACCACTATAAATGCCATAATCAATCATCGAGTCACCAATCGCTTTAATATAGTAAGTTGCACTAGGATGCTTCACTAAATGACTAGTTAGATCCAGTTTTGTTTCTAAATAATCATCAGCAGGAGATGGAAATCCAGCTCTTACTGGTGTATCAACTAAAGGTAAATAAGCAGTGAGCGAACTATTAGCTTGCCCAAGGACAACACAATATTTATTCAAGAAAAGACTCCGAAAAATTAATAAAAACGAATAGTGCTGGATAATTCGTATTAAAAAACAATATATGTATAAATATACAGTATAAAATTCTTAATTCAATAAAAATGAGTGTAAAAAAATAAAAATAGATGATTAAAATAGGTATTAAATTACTATCGATAAGTGATATTCACTGATAAAAATAATCATGATTAATGTTGTTATTTATACGGCTAATGACTAATATTAATGATAACTAGTTTTATAAATTATATTTTTTGAGGATAGGGATGAGGATATGATGAAATACAGTTTATTGTTTTTATCGGTGTTAAGTTGTTTAGCATCTTCTGCTTATGCGACTTCCGCGAAAGCTAATGTCGAAGAGCGTTGTCACGCATTGGCAAATTTGAAATTAGAGAATGCTAAAGTAGTAAGTAGCGAAATAATTGCCGATCGTTTTTCACCAAGTTCTAAATTGGCTGATACTTTAAGAGGTGCTAAAGCTAAAGAAATTGTTGATTTACCGCAGATTTGTCGCGTCGAATTATCCATTGAACCGGCTATTAATGTCGAAGTTTGGTTGCCTACTAATTGGAATCAGCGATTACAAGCAATAGGTGGTGGTGGATATGCAGGATTTATACCATTTGATAAATTAGCCGTAGCGGCTAAAAATGGTTATGTTGCTGCCGCTACAGATACTGGACATACAGGTAATTTAGTGGAAGGCAAATTTGTCTTTAAAGATGGTAAATTACAGGCCGATTCGATAACTGATTTTGCTTATCGTAGTGTACATGAGATGACTGTAAAAACCAAACAAGTCATAGCGTCATATTATGGTCAAGCTGCTAATTATGCATATTGGAATGGTTGTTCAACTGGTGGAAGACAAGGGCTAATGGAAGCACAAAGGTATCCGGCTGATTATGATGGTTTGTATATTGCAGCACCAGCAATCCATTGGGATAAATTTGTACCAGCAGAAATATGGCCTCAAATTGTTATGCAACAAGAGCTAGGTAAACCGATCGATAACGATAAACTGGAAAAAGTTAGAAAAGCGATTATTGAACTGGCTGATGAAAAAGATGGTATTAAAGATGGCCTAGTTAGTGATCCAGCAGCAGTAGAAATCAGCGATGAATTGCTAAATAAAGCAGGACTTGATAAGGACGAAGTTCTCACACTAAGAAAAATTTGGCAAGGACCAACAGATCAAAATGGCAAATCTTTATGGTTTAGCATTGAACCGACTGCACCACTTGATGTTTTAGCTAGTAATAAAGGGCCTTTTCCTATTCCAGAGGATTATTTAAAGTATTGGATTAAACAAGATCCTAATTTTGACTGGAAAACATTAGGTTACAGCGGTTTTGATAACTATTTTAATGAATCAGTAGAGTTATTCCGTCCAATAATGGGAACTGATAATGCCGATTTGAGCCAATTTAAAAAATTGGGTGGCAAAATGATTATTTGGCATGGTTTGAATGATCGCCTGATCGCACCGAAAGGAACAATTCAATATTATAATAATGTATTGAAGATTATGGGCGGTAAAGATTCAGTCGATGATTTTGCAAAACTCTACCTAGCTCCTGGTGTTGATCATTGTAATGGTGGTGATGGCCCAGATAAAATTAATGGTTTTGAGTCGCTCGTTAATTGGGTTGAGAAAAAACAAGCGCCAAACAGATTAACTGCCCAAAAAATTGAAAATGGTCAGGTTACCATACAACGTCCTTTATGCCAATATCCACAAAAAACGATTTATCAAGGTAAAGGGGATACGAATAATCCTGAAAACTTTATCTGTCAGTAATTAAATCATTAGCTAACCAATATATTTGGTTAGCTTTTTTATCCTTGCAAAAATAACTATTCAAATAATGACTAATTTTGCCGTTTTCTCGCTCGACAAATCGCTTGATGATTATCATCCGCCCACTGTATTAATGTGTTCATTGGTTTAAGAAATGATATACCAAGCTCAGCTAGAGCGTACTCTACACGAGCAGGGACTTGTGCATAAACGGTTCGAGTAATATAGCCATCTTTCTCAAGTCTTTTTAATGTCCGTGACAGCATTTGCCGTGATATATCGCCAATTTCTCTATGTAAAGAATTAAATCGCTTCGCATTATGTTCTAATGATTTTAGAATTAACAGACTCCATTGATCGCCAATTCTATCGAGAACATCACGAATAGGACATGGATGGTCAAATTCAAATAGTTCACTTTTTGTCGTTTTAGCCATTGTCATAATTATCGTTATCTCGTTTGCCTAAACAGATTAAGTCACATTGAGTTGACCTAGTCATATTTATGTTACTTATTGTTTAATTTAATTTTTATTGTTACTATCTAAGTGGTCTACATTATAGACTAATAAAGCATTATAAAAAGAGTTTATCTAAATTAAAATAGAAATTGGAGTTGGTATGAATGTAATTAAAAAAAGCTTTGTTATTGGTATTTGTTTGTTGAGTTTTACTGGTATTGCCGTTGCAAAAGATCTAAAGCAAAGAAATCTTGCTCAAGAGGAAGAAAATCGTACACTGGTTATCAATTTTTATAATAACTTCTTTAATAAGCATCAAGTGGCTGAGGCAACTAAAACGCTGTCTGAAGATTATAAACAACATAATCCCTATGTTGCTAATGGTAGAGCACCTGCGATTACGTATTTCGAAGGCTTCTTTAAACAAAATCCACAATCAAGTAATACTATAATTCGTTCATCAGTAGAAGGCGATATTGTATGGTTACATGTACATTCTAAAATCAATAATGATGATCTTGGTAAAGCGGTGGTTGATATATTCCGAGTTAAAGATGGAAAAATAGTGGAACATTGGGATGTGATCCAAAATGTACCAGAGCAGGCAGAAAATAATAATACGATGTTTTAATGATTGATTCGATAACTTATAAGCGATTTAATGGCGCTTTTTTATATTCAATTGAATTAAATTAATCGTCATCACCTTAATTGTTATTAATCTAGACATTTTATGCTAATCAATGTTATTGAAATTAGCTTTTATAAAGCCCTTATAAAGAAGGGCTTTGTTTTATATGTTTTATTATTCGTTAAGATAATTTTCAATAAAATCGAATTTACGAGCTACATAAATCATATCTTGAAATTGTTGTTGTGCTGGTTGATCCGTTTTTTCGATCCATGCCTTAACTATAGGGTTATCTTTAAACGTTGGGTCAGATGCATAAGCATATAAATAGGTTTCAATGACCTTAATTTCAGTAAATTTTAAATCAACTAAATAATGATAAGCCGCCAATAATCGCTGAAATAATTGAGTTGATTTTTCATTAGGTAATGAAATATGCTCACTTTGCATATTGGTAATTAATTCATCGATATAACTATTCGCATCAACATGATAAATTGTTCTATTTAAAAATAGTGCTTCGGCTAATTTATCAGCGGCATCTTGAGTTATTTTTGCCTTTTGTTCTGCCGTTAATCTTGAGTTGCTTTTAATTGTTTGCGGCCCATTTTTAATCGCTTTCTTGGCTTCAATTTCACTTCGTGATGGATTGACATCAGGGTCATATTTTATTACAGCTATAATCGCCGCTGTGTTAACTAGAATTTTAGTTGCATCTAACAAAGTAGATTTATTGTTTATCATTTCAACCATTTTAATTCTCAAATTTTTATATTAATGTTATAGATTATAAATCGTTTTTCATAGGTAAAAGATCTGCTTCACGCAATTTCAATTCCACATTATTCATAGTTTTAATATCATCATTAATATTTTGTCTATTAGGAAAATGATCAAATAAAATAATGACAGTACCAACATGCTTATTCTCTTTTATAATTGGTATTAATTGATAAACTTCTGGATAATCTTTATGTTGTAATGGACTAGGTATGTAAGCCATTAAAGATAAGTTTATACGTGGCGGAAAGATATAAATTGAACTAGGAATTTCTCTACTATTCATAGTAATAAAGTTATGGCTAAATTTTTGTGCTAATCCAGTTATAAACGATGCCATTTTATCAATAATTTGTTTACTTTCAGGTAAATCAAAAGAAAAACCAACGGAAGATGTACCCGCCTGAAAACCTCCGATAGCTTTGTATCCGGAATAGAACATCAGATTACAATTAGATAATTTTTGACTATCGGCAAAACATAATAAAACACTGCCTCTTGTGTCGATTTGTTTACAAGCACGTGATAGTTTTTTTAATCCATATTCGGTAAATCCTTCAGAACCATAAATTAAAGCTTTAGCCTTACCTTTGGCTGTACTTCGAGTTGGATACCAGTGGGCATTGTCATCTATACAGTGTTGATAAATATTTAATATGTCATGTAGTTGTTGATTAAGATCGGTAAATACAATTTGCTGCTTTCTAGGAAGATGAATTTTAATATCAAATTGCGTCATGTTTATTTCCATGTAAACATCCTTATTTTTTATCTTTCATTTTTACAAATTAATCATAACATTATTTATCATTAAAAATGAAAGTAGTTTTACTTATTATTTTTTAATTTAAATAAGCAAAAATTTGGCGATTAAAAAGGTTTAACTAGATTATTTAGTCTGTTTTTAATTGAGTTTGTAGTAGTCAATATTGATGTTGCTAGCTTACTTTTAAATCTTCTATAAATAATATTTAACTTTTAAAATGAAAATATATTTTTATATTTTTGCTTTTATTTTGAAAATTTGAGAGCTTCGTCACAATAAAATTTGTTTCAAAAACTATACTAATAATACGTAGCGTAAAGTTACGAATATTGCAGTAAATAGAGAAAAATTATGGTTTCAAATCTTTTTAAGAATATTTTTCTTTGTATTGTATTTTGATAGTTGCATGATGATAAAGAATAAAAGATTGGATGATTTATTCTTTCCTATAAGGTTAATTATCATGCTTGAAATTAAGGAGCTCTTTCTATGAAAAAAATATCTAAACTCTTTTTTGTGTGTTTTCTATTTTTTTTCACTTTCGGCGCACATGCTAAGCAATATCATATAGGTGTTTCATTATTAACCCAACAACATCCTTTTTATATCTCATTAGCAGATGCTATAAAACAAAAAGCTCAACAGGAAAATGTTGATTTATCACTATCCATCGCTAGCCAAGATCTTAATAAGCAAATTTCAGACATTGAAGATTTTATTATTAAAAAAGTGGATTTAATTATTTTATCACCAGTTGATTCAAAAGGTGTACAAGCTGCAATTATGAAAGCTGAAAAGGCGAATATTCCAGTTATTACTGTTGATGTTCCTGCCATTGGCGTCAAAGTAGTTAGTCATATTGCGACCAACAATTATGCTGGTGGTGTTACTGCCGGTGAGTTAATGGGGAAATTATTAAACGGTAAAGGAACGGTTGGTGTTATTGATTATCCTATGGTGCAATCAGTTGTTGATCGTGTTGATGGATTTAAAGAAGGATTGTCTAAAACTCCAGACGTCAAGATAGTGTCTATTCAAACAGGAATTACTCGTGCAGAAGCTCTTGTTGTTGCACAAAATATGTTACAAGCATACCCAGACTTAAATGGAATTTTTGGTTTTGGTGATGATGCTGCATTATCAGCGGTTATCGCGGCGAAATCTGTTAAAAATAATGATATAAAAATCATTGGTTTTGATGGCATGGATGAAGCAAGAAAAGCTGTAGATAAAGAAAAGACATTCGTAGCTGTAATTCAACAATATCCAAATAAATTAGGTGAAATCGCTGTAGCTACTGCAATTGACTATTTAAATGGTAAAAAAGTCGATGAAGTAATCCCAGTCACCCCTGGTGTATACACAGGAAAAGAATAATTCATAATAAGGGATAGGGTAATATCTATCCCTTCCACAAGGAATCAACTAATGAATAATATCATTTTATCTGTGGATTCTATTGCCAAAAATTTTGGTCCGATTCAAGCTTTGAAAAATGTTAGTTTAGATATCTACCAAGGTAGAGTTCATACGCTATTGGGCGAAAATGGCGCAGGAAAATCTACATTAATGAAAATTCTAGCCGGAATTTATCCGCCAAGTAGTGGAACAATTACTTATCAAGGCAATGTTATTACTATAAAGAATCCAACAGAATCAAGAAAGATAGGGATTGCTATTGTTTTCCAAGAATTGAGTTTAAGTAATAACCTAACGATTGCTCAGAATATTTATGCCAATAATGAACCAAATAAATACGGCATTATCTCTGATAATCAAATGATTAAAAATTGTAATGCATTGTTTGCTGAGTATGGTATCAAATTGAATCCAGCACAAATTGTTGGAACCATGTCTATGGCGCAACGGCAATTGGTTGAAATTGCAAAAGCACTTAGTTATGACGCGAAAGTATTAATCATGGATGAACCGACTTCATCATTAAGTGATAATGAAGCAGAACTACTCTTCAATATAATAGAGAAGCTTAAACAGAAAGGTGTTGCCATTATATATATTTCGCACCGGATGGATGAGATCATGCGTATTTCTGATGATATTTCTGTTATGCGTGATGGCGAGTATATTGCCACCCATCAAAAAAACGAAACCACCATCGATGAGTTGATTGCTGAAATGGTTGGCCGTGAAGTACAAAATATTTATCCACCAAAATTACCACATCAAATTCAGGATGATCCACCTTTATTAGAAGTTAGAAATTTAGATCATTCTAGAGAATTCAAAAATATTAGCTTTAAGGTGCATTCTGGTGAAGTAGTTGGCTTTTTTGGTTTAGTTGGTGCCGGTAGGTCAGAAGTGATGAAAGCGTTGTTTGGGGTAACTAAATACCAAGGTGAGATTTTTATTTCAGGTAAAAAAGTCAATATTAATTCACCAACTCAAGCCATTGAACATGGCCTTGCTTTCGTTACCGAAAATCGTAAAGAAGAAGGCTTGGTTTTGATGCATGATGTTCATTCAAATATTAATCATATTGCCTTTCAATATGAGCCATCTTTTATCATCAATAATAGAAAAGAATTATTAAATTCGACTAAATATATAAAAAAGATGGCTATTAAAACCAATAATCCATTCCAAGTAACCGGTAGTTTAAGTGGTGGTAACCAACAAAAAATCGTTATTGCCAAATGGTTAGTGAAGCCACCTAAAATTTTGATTTTAGACGAACCAACTCGGGGAATAGATATTGGTGCCAAATTGGAAATTTATAAATTAATAAGAGAACTATCATCAAAAGGTACTGCAATCATTATGATCTCATCAGAACTACCCGAGGTGATGTCTATCAGTGATCGTCTATTTGTTATGCGTAATAAAAAAATTGTAAAGGAATTTAATACTGAAGGGTTAACTCAACCAGAAGTAATGAATATAGCAACAGGAGCATCTGCATGAATACTAAAGAAAATACCTCGATGAATAATAGTAATTTTAAAGAATCTTTTTTTAAAGTATTCCGTCAATATGGGGGAATTGTTATCGGGCTAATTGCTTTATTCATTCTGTTTTCATTTATGAATAGTAACTTTTTAACGAGTACCAACATTATGAATATCGTCTTGCAAGTATCAATTATTGCGATTACTGCATTTGGTATGACATATGTATTGTTACTTGGTGATATCGATTTATCAGTTGGTTCAACTATAGCGTTAACAGGTACATTAGCGGCACTTGCTTTACTTTGGGGATTACCATTTTATCTTGCTATATCTATAGCCTTGCTACTTTCAATTGTTGTTGGTTTTATAAATGGTAGTTTAACGGCTCTTGCTGGTATTCCATCGTTTATTGTTACTGTGGCAACCATGGGGATTTTCCGCGGAATTGCTTATATCATTACCGATGGTAAACCCGAGATGATTATGGATGATGTATTTCTTGAATTAGGTAATGATGATATTTTTTCAATTCCTAATCCAATATGGGTGCTATTAATATTGTTATTAGTCAATCATTTTATCTTATCTAAAACGACATTTGGCAGAAAAATTTATATCACTGGTGGCAACAAAGAAGCCGCTGTTTATTCTGGAATTAATGTTAAAAAATTAAAAATACAAGTTTTCATGATAACT
Organism: Gilliamella sp. M0364; assembly: GCF_016100565.1. NCBI lineage: Bacteria > Pseudomonadati > Pseudomonadota > Gammaproteobacteria > Orbales > Orbaceae > Gilliamella > Gilliamella sp. M0364. Next base: position 170,620 of record NZ_JACFSF010000001.1, read on the forward strand.
GCATTAATGGCAGGAATTAGTGGATTATTGTTAGCATCAAGACTCTATTCAGGTCAACCAAGTACCGCACAAGGTTATGAATTAGATGCTATTGCTTCAGCTGTTTTAGGTGGAACAAGCTTAAATGGTGGTCACGGCACAATTATTGGAACAATGATAGGCGCTCTAATCATCGGTGTTATTAATAACGGTATGAACTTAATGAACATTCCTTATTTTTATCAACTAGTTGTTAAAGGATTAGTCATTCTATTAGCTGTATATATTGATGTTCGTAATAAGAAAAACAGAGTTTAAATGGAGTTGAATTAATATGAAAAAAATATTTACACTAGGTGAAATTGTTGTCGAAATTATGGCTAACCAAAAAGGGCAATTATTTACTCATGATGGACTATGGAAGGGCCCATTTGCCAGTGGCGCTCCAGCAATTTTTATCGATCAAGTGGCGAAATTAGATGAACCAGCAGCGATGATAAGTTGTGTTGGTAATGATGGCTTTGGTGAGTTAAATATAAAAAAACTGGCTGATGATGGTGTTGATATCTCTCATATTAAAGTTATGGATGACCAAACTACGGGAAGCGCATTTGTAACTTATCATGAGGATGGTAGTCGGGATTTTATTTTTAATATAAAAAATGCTGCTTGTGCTCTGATTAATGAAGACATGGTAAGTCAAAAGATTTTAGAAGATTGTGATCATCTTCATATAATGGGGTCTTCATTGTTTTCTAAACAAATTCTTGATACCGCTAAAAAAGCTATAGCTATAGTTAAACAAAATAAGGGTATCATTTCCTTTGATCCTAATATCCGCAAGGAAATGTTAAATCTGCCTGGCGTGAAAGAGGCGCTGTTAGCAATATTACAACAAACCGATATTTACTTACCAAGTGAAAGTGAAGTCACATTATTAACCGATACGGATAATGAGAAACAAGCAATCGATTATTTTTTAAATAATGGTATATCGTCTATTGTTATAAAAAAAGGTGATAAGGGAGCGAGTTATTATTCAGCAAGTGAATCTTTTGATGTGCAACCTCATTTAGTTAGCGAAATAGATCCGACTGGAGCCGGGGATTGCTTTGGTGGCGCATATGTTGCTTTAATTCATAAAGGTTTTACAGCCCAAAAAGCCTTAACTTATGCTAATGCTTGCGGTGCATTGGCGGTGACAAAACAAGGACCAATGCAAGGTACGTCAACATTAGAGCAGCTTGAAAAATTCCTACAAAAATAGTTTATTTCAATCATGATTAAGCCCCTAATTTGAAGTGACCCCCAATAGTTGGACAACCAATTACTGGGGGGCTTTTTAATTAACTTTTCGATAGAAAACAGTATATTATATTAATAATAATCAATAATTTTTATATATTGTTTTACGCCTTCAGCAATCAATAATATTGAAAGTAGCTACCAAAATTTCTGTTTATTTGAGTGACGTTGTCACTAATTTTAGGGCGAATCTTAACTAAAATTAGCTTACAATACCAAATAAAAAAATCTAACTAAATAATAGTTTATATCAAAGTATTCAAGGTATTACTGTTTCTAAGAAATCAATAATAAACTCCTTGTATTAATGATATTTTTAGTAAATATATTATTGAAATAAATTACTTAACTACTACTAACGCTCAGCTAGTCAAATAAGCATGACTGATATCATATTTATTTGCAGGAATTCTAAATTAATTTTAGTTTTTCATTGAGTTTTGATAGATAACGCTATCTTTATTGACACTAGATTGTTTAAATGAACAATTAGTTATCTGCTGATGATATTCTGCCATTGTTGAGTTAGAAAGAATGATGACATCAATTTGTTGAAGAGAAGCGAATCCAAAAGTATCATTTTCTTCAATTCGACTGGGTAGAAGTGCGATGCGACAATTAGCGTTGTTTAATAATAATTGATATCCTTCCATCAATTGACCATTAGATATAGCAATTTCATCATCGATGTTGATTGCCTCTATTTCAAATATAACAGTAGATAATTCATATTTAGTTAAGATCGTTTGCACATCTTTTTTATCAAAATTGGTATATTTTTGATTAAATACTCCTCCAATTAATACTATTTCTCCTTGAATATAATCTTTTGCTAACATAGCAAAACTTAAATCATTTACAAGCAATGTGAGATTTTTCTTATTATATAAATATGGTATCAGTTTGCTAGTTATCCTGCCATTTAATAAACATACTGTATCACCATCATTAATGAATGATAAACATCGCATAATCAAACTAATATCTGAGTAAGAGTTATTGGCTTCATTGTTTGAGTCGAGATGAGATTTATCAAAATTATCTTTTGGCTGTAAATATATAGCTCCGCCGAAGGATCGCTTAAGATAACCTTGTTGTTCTAAATAATTTAAATCTTGTCGTATTGTGACACCCGATACATTTAATAATTCAGATAATTCATCAACTTTAACTTCACCTTGTTTTCTAACTATTTCGGCAATATCTAATCGTCTTTTTAACAGTGAAGTATTTACTTTAGCCAATTTTATTTACCTCTTTAAAAAATTATGTATTAATAATTTCTGCAAAAGCAGATGATGAAATACTTTTTCTAATAAAACTTAAATTTATGATCTATTGCTCATTACTAAACCAGCGATAATCCTTATTGTTAGCTGTATAATCAATTGTTAATAATGATGTTTCTATAAAATAATATAAAACAGATTATCTTACTTATATTATTACAATGTTAAAATATTAAATATATATTTAGCTCTATTATCTGCATTATTATTTTTTTATAAATGTTGAACTAATGTTAGTTAGGGGCAAATAAAAGTAGCTGCTTTATGATTAAAAAATTAACCAATATACAAATCCATAACAATACAATCATTATTGATGGCCATGACAGTAAAGTTCATATAGATGGAACTTGCTTAGAGGCAGCTCTATTAACAGCTGAAAATAATATTTTGTTATTTGTTACTTTTGATTGTCCATTTGAAGAAATTTTAGCTATTTATTTATTCGATTTACAACAAAATCGAATAATTGATAAAGCAATGATATATCAAATGTATTATACAGGTTTTTTCAGTGATTTAGTGATTGTTTCAGAAAAAAGGCTTTCTTTTGAATTTATGATCGAAGGCGGTTGGACCTTAGCGTTATTTGATAAACCCAAAAAATCGTTAAGTCATTTATTACCCTTGTCAGTGGTGAAGCGTCCTTTTTCATTAACAAGATACTTTAGTCTAAAAAGAAATGTTTAATCCTAAACTAAAATTGTTAGACTCCAGTTCTTTGCTCATTTATAAATAAAAATCTTGCTCTAATCTAATTTGTCTATTAACCATTTCGATGAGGACATCGAAATTATCCATTAGCATAAAATATATAATCTTTTAATAATATTGCTACGCTTTAAAAGATGATAGTACTTATCTGGTTAGGTTAATAAATTCAGTTAAGTTGATAATGGAGAGAATTAAATGCCAAGTATTACAATTTATACTTCAGAAAACCATAAGATTGAAAATGAAGCTTTTTCTGAATTTTCAATTTGTTTAAAACAGTTAACCCAAAAAGTGTTGAAAGCCAAAGATGATAATATACACATAGCTTATTTAACAACTGATATCGGTTATGGAAGACCGATCTATTTTGAAGCCAAATTAAGAAAAGAAATTTTTCGTAGTGAAGAGGTGATGAAAACCTATTTACATCAGGTTGATTTATTAATTGAAGAAAAAATGGCTGTTAAAGCCAGAATTCGTTGTTTTATGTATGACGTCGACTATATATTTGCTAAAAATTAAAGGTTTCTAACTATGAATAACGAATTTTCAAACAAAGAACTAGGAAATATTTTAGTTACAGCAATTAGTGATGGTTACTTGGATGTTAACTTTGATTTACTGGCAAATATTGATTTTGCAGAGTGTGAAAGAATCCAGCGAAATGCTCATCAAAAAAAACTAAATGCCGTGCATATCAATACATTTTTAGTTCAAAAACAAGGAATGAATATTCTAATTGATGCTGGTGCTGGTGGAGTAAAAGGTTGGGGAGGAGAATTAGTTAATAATTTAACTAAACTAGGTCTTAAAACTACAGATATCGATGCTATCCTATTAACTCATGCTCATCCAGATCATATTGGTGGTTTGCTTACTTCTAAGGGAGAAGTTGTTTTTCGAAATGCTAATTTATTGATTAGTGAAGATGAGTATAATTATTTGCAAGATGAAAAATCTTTTATAGCTGCTTCAGAACGTGTAAAAAATAATATTATTTTAGCTCGCAATGTTTGCAAACAGTATCAAGATAGATTGGGTTTCATTAATAAAAATCAGGTATTTTCTAATATATTTGCTATTCCTCTACCAGGCCATACACCTGGGCATACAGGTTATAAAATTGTTGGTAGTAAGCAAAGTTTATTAATTTGGGGGGATATTGTCCATTTCCCATATATTCAATTATTAAAACCAAATGTCTCTATTGCTTTTGATTATGATCCGAAATTAGCAACAGAAACACGTTCCCAAGTGCTAAAAATGGTTTGTCGCGATAACATGCTTATTGGTGGTATGCATTTTGGACCTAAAGGTTTCGGTTATATCAAAAAAAATCGAACAGGATATGAAATAGTTATAGATGATTGATTAAGTATGGTTATTTATCAAAATGATTTTTTCATTGAATTAATAGGTTAAGTATTTTTATATTAACTGTAATGTGAATTAGCGTTATTTTATAAATTCATATCCATTGCAAGTTATATCTTTATCATATTTCTTAAATAAAAGTTATTATCAATAGCCTATATAGCTTAATCGAGGATCTTGAAAAACTGAAGTAATCATATTAATCAATTTGTTGATGTCAAAATAAGAATAGTTTGTGTGATGGACCAATTCGATTTTGAACTCATTAAATTGTTTGTCTAGCTTATGTAGTTTAATTTTGTTTTTTATCTCATTACTAATTGAACAACGTAATACTAATGCGATTCCTTTTCCTAATGCTATATTTGAAAAAAGTACAGGATAAGATCCACATTCAATTACTCGTTCTGGTTTAATATTACAGGCATTAAATAACATTTCGAAGTTTCGTTTTGATGTTGCGCATTGTTTACTACTGACCAAAAAAGTTTTGCCATCAAGATTAGCAATATTGGTAATTGTTGGGTGACTTTTATCTGTTGCTATAACGAGTTCCGATGCAAGTAGTATTTTAGTTGTATGTTTTTCGTTTGAAAAGCCAGAACCAATAATTACAATATCAAATTTATTTTTATCATAAGCATTGAGTAAACTGAGAGTATTGCCGATGGTAATATTAATATTTAATCCGAGTTCTTGCCCTAAATTAATTAAGGACGTAATGATATAAGGAGGTAGGCATTCAATTATTCCAACATTTATATTTGCATAATTTTCTTTGGTATTGGCGATATTTTTTTTGCAATCGTCCGCTAACTTTAAAATTTTGAGTGCATATTCATACAATATCAATCCTTGTTTAGTTGGAATGCATCCTCCAGTTTTTCTGTCCAACAAAAGGGTATCAAGATTGTTTTCAAGACTTTGTATTCTATGAGAAATACTCGATTGGACACGATTCAAACGCTCAGCAGCTAAGGTTATATTACCTGTTTCTACAACTATTACGAACGCTTGAAGTTCACTTATTTTCATTTAACACCTTATGTTATAAATCAATTTGATATAGGGACTAATAGATAGTTTTTTGATTTGTGAATAATTTTCAAATAATTATATTTAAATAACAATGTTCGAATTAAGAATCATATTGTAGTCAAACTAATATGTACTGCATTTTCAGTTTAGAGCCAACACTATTACCGAATCAATTATATAAAAGAGGATATGATTAAGGCATCTATATTTTCGATAAGGTATTCGGTTTTATTCATTGGTTTTCTTGTATTGTAATAAATATAATTTTTAGCAATAAATTCATTTAATTACTTTATAGCAAAATGGTTACACAATCAAATGACTGAACATGATTTTAGATCTTCTAAACAACGCATATCGTTTGTTAATGTTGTGTATCCAAATAGGCTAGTGATAATACGGCAATTCAATATAAATACTTATTAAAAAGATAAATTAATATGATAAACAACCATACACAAGAATTTGGTAGTTCAAGACCTTATTTTGCTACAGCAGCAATTTTAATCGGCGTCGGGATGTCGGCATTAGATGGTTCAATTGTGAATATTGCATTACCTTCTATTGTTAATGTAGTAGATATTGAGGTGTCATCAAGTATTTGGATTGTTAATAGTTATCAGATTGCTAGTGCTGCAACTATGCTAATTTGTGCATCATTATCTTCAAGGGTTGGAGAAAAACTTTTTTTTAAATTAGGCATGTTGTTGTTTACGCTCTCATCTTTGGGTTGTGGTCTTTCGTCCAACTTCTCAATTCTTGTTGTTATGCGAATGATGCAAGGAATAAGTTATGCAATGATGATAAGTGTTGGGTTAGGTTTATATCGAACTATTTTACCGGCAAATATGTTAGGAACAATATTAGGATTAAATGCAATGGTCTTTGCAGTAGGTACCGCCATTGGGCCTGCATTGGGAGGCTTTATTATTTCATATTTAACTTGGCCTTGGCTCTTTTATATCAACATTCCGCTAGGTATCCTCGCTATAACACTTTCTTTTGTTTTTTTAGGCAAAGATAGCGAAAAAGGAAAAGGATTTGATTGGTTAGGCGCTATAAGCTCGGCAACTGCATTAGGGTTAACTGTAATTGCGGTTGATCAAATAGGACATTGGGATAATAAAACCCTTATATCTTGTATTTTTGTTGCGATAATTTTATTTATCATATTCATTAAAGCTCAACATCATGCAAAATATCCATTATTGCCTTTAGATATATTTCATTCGAGGATATACAGTTTTGCTGTAATTTCTTCAATTCTAATTTTTATCGCTCAAGGGATAGCATTGGTCAGTTTACCATTTATATTACAACATACTTATGGTTACTCAGTACTTGAATCCGCATTTATGTTTACTCCATGGCCTATAGCTGTAGCCTGCTGTGCACCACTAGCTGGAATACTTTCTAATCGTTTTAATCCAACTAAAATATCTTCAATTGGTGCAATGCTTTTTTGTTTAGGGTTAAGTTCATTAGCTTTTTTATCTGAAACTGTATCTACAATTAATATCCTATGGCGAGTCGCTATTTGTGGAGTTGGCTACGGTCTGTTTATTCCGCCAAATAATAGAGAAATGTTTACTAATGTTAAACATAATCGAACTGTTATTGCCTCAGGAATGTTGTCTACAGCCAGAACAACTGGTCAGTCAATTGGTGCTGCTATTGTTATGGTAATAATAATTTCATTAGAAGTTGATAAAGGAATAGATTTTAAACGATTTGTTTTTTATGCTTTTAGTTGTGCCAGTTTTATTGCCTTATTTTCATTTATTGCTAGTATTTCACGCATCCACAAAATAAAGTAATCAAACACTGAACACTATTATTTATTTCTAATCATTAGGTTAATAACAATAATACTTATTAGAGCCAATAAAAAGGCAATTAAATAATTAAAATAATCTGCAATTGTCATTGAAATAGAGGAACCAATTATTTCAGAGAATAATAAGCTGCTCTGAAAAATAGCATAATCTGTAGCGGTTTGTTTTCCTTGCTTGGCAAAAATCATCGTGATGGTATAAATACTAACATTAATCGTTCCTATACCAATACCTAAAATAGTCATCATAATGGTAGTCGTCATAGGATTAATATAATCAGGCATATAGTAAAGTAAACACCAAAACAGAATTAGGAAAAATGATAAAGAAAAACCAAATTTAAGCGTCTGATAAGGGTGTTTAGTTTTTAATAAATAGGCTGCAATGGCACAACCTAAAAGCATAGTTAAATACCCACCAATACCGGTATAGATACCAACATCACTCACAGAGAACCCATGATCCAGTGAAATAAATTTAGTTGTGGTTAAAATTACCGAACCAGCAAAAGGTATCATGATCGCAAGCAATAGCATATGGTAAGCATTTTTTCGTTTAAAAAAATTGTTGATTCTTGCGCGTGAATTGGATCGTGAATTGTGGCCTAAATTGGGCTCTGTCCATATAGTGAGTTGTAGAATCGATACAAAAATAATCACAACTAACAATAAGATACTATAGGTTTTTCCTAAATAATCATAACAAACGGTTACACCAGCCCCACCGATAAGCATACCAGTAATATTGCCCATCACTTGAATACTATTTATCTGGCTAATCGTATTGTTTTGCGATAAATCAGCTGCCAGTCCATCAGTTGCAATATCGAGTGTTGCAGAAACGATACAGGATAAAATAATAACTAGAAGAAGATAAGTAGTAGTTTCTGATGTAAAAGGGGTGAAGGCGATGATGGTTATAAGTATTGCTAATAAACATTGCATAGGCAGTAACCAGCTTTTCCGATAGCCAATTTTATCTATCCAGTGATTTTCAACTATTGGCGCCCATAAAAATTTAACGACCCATGGTAAACCAGCTAGCGGAATCATTGCTATTACAGCTAATGAAACACCTGAATCACGTAAGAGGATAGGGTAGGCGTCAAAAGCTAATCCGACGGGAATTCCTTGTATAATATAGAGCTGTGCAATAATAAATAAAAAATAGTTTTTTTGTTTATCTGCGGAGATGGTTTTATCGTCCATGGGGTGTTTTATAAGCTTCTATAATAAATATATTATAAATTCTATGCTCCAAAGGATATTAGCAGATAAATGGTAGCTTTATTTTGTTGTAAACGCAAATGATATTTGTTATCGTTTATTTGTTTGGAGGATATATGCATTTGGATAAATTACCCAATAATAAAAAAAACAGTTCATTCATTGAGTTACAACCTGGTTTAGCGGTATGTGTGAATAGTGCCGATGATCTAAATGCCATCGATATCAGTAAAGCATTTCCTAGTAGTGATAAATGTTTATGTTTTAATTGTCAGTTACAAGGTAAATTGAGTATGCAAGTTAAAGATAGGAAACTTGTTACCCATAAAGGGGATTTGACTTTCGGCTTTGCTGATGGTGAGACATTTCATCTACAGCACTCTAAAGATTTTTGTAACGTTGAAGTTATGATAATGCCTGAATTATTGGATGTTTTACTCGGCGAAATGGATTTTCAATTTTCTAATCTGGATAAGAAAGTAAATTTTTTCCTGCATCATCATCCCATTCATCAAAATAGCAATGTATTATCTTGTGCTCGCGAGCTATTTTACTTGATGCAAAACACGGACCAATCAAATCGATTATTAGTCTATGCCCATGTATTAAAATACTTAAATTGGTACTTCAAATCTTTTGATAATCATTTAGGGCGTCAAGAATTTACCCAATGGGAGTATAAACAATTTAATGATGCACGTGACTATTTAATCAGTGATTTAACCAATCCACCAACCATTGATTGGTTAGCCAAGCAGGTTGGTCTTAATCATAGCAAGTTAAAAAAAGGATTTAAGCAGATTTTTGGTAAAAGTATATACGCCTATTATTTGACGGAAAGAATGAATAAAGCTAAACAATTATTAACCGAAAATAGTGTTACTGAAACAGCAATCATATTGGGATATAGTAATATTAGTCATTTCAGTTCTGCATTTAGAAAACAGTTTGGGATATTACCTAAAGAGATACGCCGTCAGTATTCGTCTAAGTTTCTCGAATAGTGACGGCATGGTTAATCTATTGTTTAACTGATTTAAAGTGTATCCCTTTAAAATTGAGTATTGTTAATAGTTATAAATAAAACCAACTCCTAACGTTCGGCCTCTACCAGGTGATCCAATTGTTGCATCTGGACCATCATGAGACAGCGCCGGAATATGATATCCCCATAAATCATAAGATTTATTTAATAGATTATCACCCCATACATAAAATTCAGCATTTTCAGTTTTAACGGCAATACGAGCGTCAAGTTTGTTATAAGCTTTTAAGCCAAATTTATTTTGCACATCAGCTTGGCGAGAACCAATATAACGATCGGTGATTTGGGTTTCTAATGATATTCCTGAAGCTAAATTAAGTGGTATAGAGTGTAGAATGGTTAAGTTAGCATTCCAATGCGATGTATCCGGCACTTCGTTATGTTTTTTTACATGAGCTAAACTTTTGTTAGGCGTACCGACTATTTTTGCATTAGTGTAACCTATGCCGCCGGTAAAGTCTAAGTTTCCAGGTGCTTTCCAAAAACCATCTAGCTCTACACCATAACTTCGGATATCATAATTTTCAACCACAGAGACAAATGTTGCTGGATTATAAGCCATTAAATGTTCACGTTTAGTATCGTTATAAAATAATGCCGTGTTTAATCCTACAGTATTATTTTCAGTCTTTAATCCAATTTCATAAGCGTTTACATACGCTGATTTATAAGCTTGATCCGAATGACCTAAAGTAGCGAAATCCGTACCTTCATCATTAAAACCACCAGTTTTATATCCTCGTGAATAAAGACCATACAAGGTTGCATAATCATTAAGTAAAAAGTTCAAACCTAGTCGGCCAGTGGTAAAATTATCGGTTATTTTTTGCTTATCAAAAGCCAAGGTTGGTTTATTTTTATTATTTTCAGCATAAATTGAGTTAGCTAGCCATTTTGCATGATAATTCTTCTTTTCGTAAGATTGACGAAGACCGGCTGTTAATTTGAGTTTTTCTGTAACAGGGTAGGTGACTTCACCGAACACACCGACATTATCTGTTTCAAATTGTCTTCTAATGTTAGCATTCAATGCATTACTTGGATAAAACACATCCATAACATCATAAGTATTTCTATGACGATCATTGGTATAGTAGTTTATACCTGCTACCCAAAATATTGGTGCTTCAGGTTTAGATGAAACTCTAAATTCTTGATTGAAAAGATTTTCTTTGGTTAAATAAGACCAATTAGATGGTGGTGACATACCGCTCAAATGGTGGTACAACCTACCTTCATAAATTGGTGATCTTTTGTCATTTTTACTATACGAATAACCGGTAATAGAACTCAATAAGCTATTATCCAACTCATGTTCCACTTTAAAATTGAAACGATAAATATTTTTATCATTCTTATCGCTGCTATTAGGAATGTTAATTTTTGGATGGTGACCGTATGGACGCATCATATACATATCGTCCATACCCATAGCCTCTTCTATTTCGGTAATAAATGAGATAGAAGTGAGTTCGGAAGCTTCCCATAATAATGTGCCTCTAGCGATTTTATTTCTAAGAATACTCACCGGTTTATGGTCATTAACATTTTCTAGAATGCTATCTGCTTCATCATAACGGACAGCAAAACGGCCACTTAACTGCTGGGTTAAAGGACCACTGATGACACCTTCCGTTAATATTTGATGGTCTTGTCCAAATTCGGTTCTAAAAGCTGATTCAAAATAGCGAGTTGGTTTTTTCGAAATAACGTTGATTGCACCTGCCTCGCTATTTCGGCCAAATAATGTACCTTGAGGGCCTTTTAGTACTTCGACACGCTGAACATCAAGTAAATTTAAGGTCGTATTACTTTTTGATTGAGGCATCCCATCCACGTTAATACTAACCGAGCTGTCATCGCCACTCATAGGTAATACAGAACCGACACCACGCATTCGAATAGATTTCGCTGCCCCCATATTACTAATTACTTGTACGCCAACGGTATCGTTTAAAGCTTTTTCTAAAGTTGTTTCCCGTCGGTCAACTAGTTTTTTATCGTCAACAATATTGACCGTAAATGGAATATCCTTGGCAGACTCTTTTACATGCCTAGCAGTAACGATTAATTGTTCTACTTGATCACTATCGTCTTTTTTTTCAACTGTATCTGCCATTGTGTTGAACGATAAACAGAAAATACCGGCCATTAACCACGATGAATTAATAATGCTTTTGTTAGAATAAACTAAGGCTTTATTAGTTATTTTATTGGTGAAAACTAATTTGTATCTCATACTTTTTTCCTAAATTCAGCCATAACCCAAATAAGCAATAGGGATATATTTTTGCTTCATTAATAAATTGATTATTTAACGTGCTACTTAATTAGCAGCATTGATATGTTTAAATAAGAATAATTATCATTTATAATGTAAATGTTTTGCTAGGAAAGGACTCCCCATATTGGGCAAAAATAACCGAATCAGGTCTGTTTTTTGCTAATTTCACTGTTTTTTTATTTAATCAATTGATTTATATATGAGATATTTTGGGTTATTTACTAAAATTTTATGCTTATAAGTATGATATTGCGATATGTTAGGTTGAATAATCGCATCATTTGAAACTATCATTTAAATAACAAAAAATTATCTCTCATATCTAATATTCTTAACTTTGTCACTATATGTTATTTAGCATTTACTTCGTTATTCTAAATTAGTTGCTAATCATTCTCTGTTACAAAGTTATTCTTATAAATTATTTAGTATCTACAGCTATATTTGATTACTGACCTCTGATATGCCAGCATCATGATAAACGTCTTGCATCAACTGATTTAAATATGGCTATGAAATATGTAAATAAGTGATCAAAATCAAAATATTTAATATTCCAATTAATCATCTAAATTTGCACAAAAAAACATCTTATTAACCTTTGGTAATAAAGGTTAAGCATATTGTTTGAAAAATGGTTCAATACATATGTTATTTTCCTTAATTCATTTAATATCAATAAATTAAATGAATTTCTCATGATGAAAAAACAAATGTTTGATAGGTTTGACAATAATTTTGCAATATGATAAAAGATAGCAATTGATAATAGTTATCAATATCATTAATGGCCAATTTTATCTGTTTACAGATAAGTAAAATTTTTAAAAAAAGTAAAAAAAATGGCTATTTAACAGAATATTATTGAATAAAAAACGACAAATAAAAACGTTGAGGATGATGTTTTTGGGACGTCGGTAACAATTCAGAATTGTCTAACATATTTCAGCGAGAGTTTCACACTTATTTTCGACTGATTGGAATATACGGTTGTTTTGTTTTACTCAATAAAACGAACACACTAACAAACCAAAAATCGGAATTTTGGGTTTGGTATCAGCTGGTCATTAATATGCAGCAATATGTGAATAACATAATAACAATAGGATTTGTACATGAAAAGTTTGAAGTCTAAATTAAGTTTATTTAGTTTGTGCATGATTAGTGGCTATAGCGCGGTTAGTATGGCAAATGAGATCAGCAATAAGACAGAAACACAACAACCTGATGATATAATCATTGTCGTCGGCGAAAGAGTTGACCGCAGCGAGGTTGAAACCGGTTCAAGTGTTAACATTATTACCAATAAAGAACTAGAGCGTCGTCCAGATCTGTACTCTTTAAATCAGGTATTAAAGGAAACACCTAATATCATAGATACAGGACTGGGAAACGAATTACCCACAATCCGCGGTATTGAAGGTTCGAACTCGCCTGGTTCTATGGCATTCTTTACCGGTGCCCGCCCTCGCTTTAACGTTTCAATCGATGGCCGTACCTCAAACTATAACGAATTGGCTTACGGTAATAAATCATTATGGGATATGAAGCAGATTGAAGTGTATCGCGGTCCGCAAAGTTATGCGCAGGGGCGTAATGCTATTGCCGGATCGGTGGTTATGCAAAGTAACGACCCAGTCAATGAATACGAAAGTGCAGTAAAGTTTGATTACGGTAATCAAAACCGTCGCCAGTACGCAGCGATGCTTTCCGGGCCTGTACTTAAAGATGAATTATTATTACGCCTGAGTATGGATCGACAAGAGCGACAGTCATCTGAACATCTTGCTGATTATTATCCGGCAGGTAACTCGCGTAAATTTGAAGCAACTACAGTGAGAGCAAAGCTTTATTGGTTACCATCAACACTCCCTGATTTTTATAGTCGCTATACGTTTTCCCATATTGACTCGCGAGCGCCACAGGGCGAGTTCAAGCCACGTAATAAGTCTGAAACTTACCGGGCAGTATTCCAAGTACGTTCAGCGAGTAATATTTGGGATATTGGTTATCAAATAAATGATGCTTTAGAATTTGAAAATAAAGTTATTTATTCAAACTATATTCAGGATCGTTATGCGCTTTCCTCCGGAGGACCAGCTCGGGTTGAAGGTCATGAAGTTCAGGTTGAGCCAATATTGAGATTCAATTCTGGAGATTATCGCGGTTTAGTCGGTTTGTTTTATTACAACTCACCTCAAGATGAATCGGTGCTATTACTTAAGAAAAACAATTATCACGATAAAACTGAAACTAAAGCGATATATGGCGAAGTAACGTTTAACCCTCTAGAATATATTGAAGTAAATATGTCTGCTCGCTATGAACAAGAGGATCATAAACGTAACGGAGGAAAACTCTTTGTTGTGAACTACAAAAGTAAAGAAAAGGAATTCCTGCCTAAACTTGACGTAGCCTATCTTTTTAACGACGCTCATCGCATAGGTGTCAAGGTAGCACGCGGTTATAACCCAGGAGGTGCCGGAATCTCATTTATTCCACCTTTTGCAACATATGAATACGATACTGAATATGTGTGGAGTTATGAGTTGTATCATCGTTGGATTTCACCAAACAAGCGCCTAAAACTTAGTACCAATCTATTTTATAATGACTATAAAAATTTACAGCTTCCTTATTATAATATTTTTGGTAGCCCAGTAATTGATAATGCCGATAAAGCAATGACTTATGGTGTAGAGTTTAATCTTAATTGGCAAGCAACAAATGATTTAAATCTTTTTGCAGGCGTAGGGTTGCTGAAAACTAAAATTAAAGAATTTTCAGGGAATCCAAATTATAAAAATAATAAACTCAGCCGTTCTCCCGGTTATACATTCAATATAGGTAGTTATTATACATTGCCTGCGGGCTTTGAAATTGGAGCTAACTTAAATTACACCGACTCTTATTACTCATCCGTATCGAATAGTAAAGATTCAAAAACTAACGGATACTCACAGGCAAACGCGTATATAACCTATAACTTCAAACATGGCAATATAAAGCTCTATACCGAAAATGCATTTAACTCTGATAAAAAAACTAAAATTATTGATGGTGGGTATACAACTTATCAACAGCCACGTATGGTGGGAATTTCTACAGAGCTGAGATTTTAACAACGATAGTCGTTGTATAATTATCAATGTGATTTAAGGTTAAATTATATGAACAACTCAAATAATACTGGAATCCTCCAGTATTGGTATAACTGACTAGATTCTATTAATGGGACCGTTATGCCTACTTTGCCAGTATAGTTCGCTTAGCAAAGCAAAAAACTTAAGCAAAGAAAAAATTTCGGCAGTAAAAAGGTTAACTTATTGCAAGAGAAAGCAAAGGCATTCGAGGTTAATATGTTTAGTTGCGATAACCTAGAGATTGTTTCTTATTACATGATAGATATAGGCTAAGGATACACTTAATTATGAATCACACGGATATATTTCTGCCAGTAAAGAATAAAGTATCTCATTCAATATTTTTGGCATCAATTGCTCAGGTGCTTAAACTGAGTATCTGGTTAACGTTGATCTGGGTTTTACACCAATTGATGTTGGATGCTAGCGTCTTCCCGGGATTGCCGATTGTCTCTCTACTTGTTCTGAGTATTCTTTTTTATACGCTGAGAACTTATGCTCACGATAAGTCTCACTATGCGGCATTTGAACTAGAAAAAATATTACGAACTAGGCTTATCAAAAAGATCAATCAATTGCCAATTGAAACGGTTAGAAACATGGGCAACGGAAATCTTGTCAAAACATTAATTGATGATATTAAAGAATTACATGCCTTTGTGGCTGATGCTCCGCCCTTAAAAGCCGAGGCATTCGTTACGCCAATTTTTACCTTGCTGGTTTTATTTATCTTTAATTGGGTCTTTGCAAGCATTGTATTTGCCATCACTTTAGTTACTTTTCTACTGCTGAGTTTTATCATGAAAAAAGCTAAGCTTTTAAAGGAAAGCTATAATAATGCAACTATTCAAATCAACAGTAAAATCATTGAATATATTCAGGGAATGAGTGCGGTAAGAACATTTGATGCCGGGGAGGGAGCATTCGGTCAATATCAAAAAGCACTGGAAAACTATAGCCAGGTGGTCTTTCATTGGTTGCAATCTATGCGATTGTCTACAAAAATTGCTCGCAGCCTTTTCTCCGCTATGCCGATGAGTATCATATTAGTTGTTGGATTGAGTTTAGCCCAACTAAATGACCAAATCTCATTTATCACGACGTTCTGTTTTTTATTGCTGGCGATCGGTATTGCAGAAAGTGTTCATCCAGTGATGAGTCTATTTCAGATATTACAAAAGTCAAAGGCAGCAATAGAAAGGATATTTGAAGTTGAAAATCTACCAATTTTAGCGACGCCTTCCAACCCACTATTACCTGATAATAATGAGATAATTTTCAAAAACGTTGGGTTTTGTTACCAGAATTCTGACTCTGTTTTATCCAATATCAATATCAAAATTCCTGAAAATTCATTTACCGCTCTTATTGGTACATCTGGTTCTGGTAAGACAACGCTAACAAATCTCATTCCACGCTTTCTTGATGCAACCTCTGGAACGATAACTTTAGGTGGAGTTAATATAAAAGAGATTGAATACGCTGAACTTATGTCGAGAATCTCATTTGTTTTTCAGGATAACTTTTTATTCTCATGCTCGATCGCAGATAACATACGCTATGGGTTAGACGATATCTCTGATGAAGATGTTATTGAAGCCGCCAAAAAAGCTGAAATTCACGACTTCATTTTGACACTTCCTCAACAATATAACACTCTGGCAGGAGAAAGAGGGCAGTTATTATCCGGTGGTCAAAAACAGAGAATCACCATTGCCCGAGTTTTTTTACAAAATCGACCGATCGTTATTTTAGATGAACCGACGGCTTTTTCTGATGCCCGAAATGAAGCATTATTGTTAAAAGCCTTTAACCGTTTAATTGATAGAAATAAAACTGTCATTATGGTAACCCACCGCTTATCGACGATTGTCAATGCTGACCAAATAATATTATTGGATAAAGGGATGATTAAAACTCATGGAACACATAATGAATTAATCGAAAATTCAAGTGATTATAAATTATTATGGCAAGAGTATAACAAAGCAAAAGATTGGTCGATTCCAGTCAATAATTTGGCTGATGGAGAAAAGTGATGAAAGAATATATTAATACAGACACACGCACAACAAAATCATTGCTGAAAACGTATATTGGCTTAATCAATGCGGCTGGTAAGCAAAAGAAAATATTGATCCGCAGTCTGATTTATACTGTGATATCCTCTTGTCTATTTGGCGTTTCGTTGGTTTTACTATATCCCTTATTTGCATCGCTAGAAGCCAAAAGTGTTACAGCAACAGTTACTCATTTAATTATTGTCGTTGTTCTATTGATAGGTAGTTTTATTTTTAAGGTGCTTTGTGAACGCTATGATGCGGATGGTTATTCGACGTTGGCAGTTACCGAGCTAAGGGAAAAATTAGGTAACAAGCTAAGACATATTTCCTTAGATTATTTAAGTCAGTTTAGATCTGGGGAAATAAATTACCTTATGATGCAAAGTGTCAATGAAGCGGCAGTATTTACATTTATGCTACTCAATATCATTATTACCGGCGTGGTTGTACCACTATCAGCTGCAATCGCCTTGTTCTTTTACAGTTGGCAACTTTCTTTGATGATGCTTTTGGTCTTTCCAATGGCAATTCCACTTTACCTGTGGCGTAGGAAGGCCTATCGCAGAGGTTTTAGCATTCTGGCAGAGGCCAATGCCAAATTAAAAGGGGAAGCTGTTGAGTTTGTACAAGGACTTGATGTATTGAAATCCACAGGCCAAACCGAAGAGAAGATGACAGAATTTATTAAGGTAACAACAGATGTGGCAAATATACTGCGTATTGGCACGAAAAAAGGCGAAAAACCTAACTTAATTATCACCATTGTAATTCAAGTTGGTTTGATCCTTATCATCTCGTTAGGTGCGTATTTGGTGAATGCTGCGACCATTTCCTATCTCTTACTAGCCAGCGTGTTATTAATCGTTGCTCGTTCCACGGATGTATTAAACTATTTTGTACAAATGTCATCGATGCTTGAATCATTGGTTATAGGGTATGAAAAATTGCAGGAACTGTTGAATGCTCCATCATTACCTGAAAAAAAAGCAGAGATTATGCCTGAGCACTATAATATTGAATTTGAACGAGTTAACTTTTCGTACCGAGGGCAAGACAAATATGTTCTTAAGGATATATCCCTTCAGATCCCAGAAAAAGCATTAACCGCTTTGGTCGGTGCCAGTGGTTGCGGTAAGACTACAATAACCAAGCTTATTCTTCGGTTTGCTGATGTAAAATCAGGAAGTATTAAAATCGGTGGTATTGATATTCGAGATATGTCTCAAAGTCAGTTAATGAGTCTAGTCTCTGTAGTATTTCAGGATGTCTATTTGTTTCAAGACACCATTATTAATAACATTAGAATGGCAAAATTATCCGCTAGTGACGAGGAAGTCATCGAAGTTTGTAAACAAGCAAATTGCCACGAATTTATCCAGAATTTCCGCGACGGTTATCAAACACAACTCAATGATATTGGCAAAAGTCTCTCTGGTGGGGAGAGGCAGCGTATCTCTATTGCCAGAGCCATTTTGAAAAATGCACCTATTCTTATCCTCGATGAGCCAACTGCCGCTCTCGATACTGAGAATGAACTGGCAGTGCAAAAGGTGATTAATAAGCTAGTGCAAGGGAAAACAGTATTAGTTATCGCTCATCGACTTTCTACTATCATCGGTGCTGAGCAAATTGTAGTAATTGATAAAGGCGAAATTGTGGAAAGTGGTACTCACCAGCAGTTATTGCAACAAGATGGAATTTATAAAGAGTTTTGGCATCTTCAGCAAAATTAAACTCATCTGTTGCATTAATGTGCTGTTACCCATAGCGAGTTACGAAGTGTAAACAGTCTGGAGCTCATAAAACGGTACATAACCGGTAAGTTGTTATGGGGAGCATGTTGGGGCATGGTCAGTAAGTACAACAATCATATTGTACATACTCTCTTCATTGAATTCATTCATTTTTTGAATAAGTATCTCCATCTGATATGAATTTTTTATATTCATCTTCAAAATCGATGAAAGATACAATTTTGTATTTTCCTTCGTTATGTTTATATAACAATGCCCACCAATGGAGATGGGAATTATTATTTTGTATTTTGTGTAGTACGCCATTTTTTTGAAAATAAAAAATAGCTTCATCGTTCTTTATTAAATATGGTTTATTAATAGATTTAAGGTAATTATAAACTAAGAAGAAGTAATAATTAGCGTCATCGGCTATAACATAGAAATCATCACCCATATTAGTTTTTAACTTATTAATTGTATTTTCACTGGGAGTGACTAATATAACTATATCTTTGTCAAAAATAATTTTTGTTTTTTTCTCGAATAGTATTAAATTATTTTGTCCTGCTAAAGCCGCGTGGAAAGAAAAAAATATTAAGCAGAAAAATATAAATAATGTTTTTTTCATAATAATTAAAGCCCCCTTCTAATTGTTGATTTATCTGGATATGATAGCAATCATTTTCAATTAAAGCATGATCTGCTTAAGCCCTTATTTGAGCTAAAAATTGCTTAGAATCAGTTAATCCAGAATTGACATCATGCTAAACATATATAATTAGTCTATCATCAAAAAGTTAATTTTTATTGTAAATCTCTATTTATCAATTAATAACATATTTAAATTTTTTCTTCCTTTTGAGGTAATTGTTAATTCACGTTTATTATCTTCTTGTTTAAACCATCCTTGTTGTAGCATTGATTGCAGTATTAAAGTCCCTAAGGTGCCACCAATATGATCCCGATGTTCTGTAAAATCTATACAGCGCTTGCCAACACAAGCTGTGTTAGATGTGTTAAATAATAACTTATGTTCATTAAAAAAGATTTTACATTTTTCAGTAACCACAAAAAAATTGTCTTGTATAACAATAAATTCATTATTAATAAATGATTGGGTAAGTGCTACAGACCATGAGCCAGCTAAATGTTTATAACATGTTCTTGCCTCTTTAAATTTTTCTTTAGTTTTAGAATTAGATAAAAATAAGCAATCATTTGGCGGAATAATGTTAAACGTTGATTCTATAAACGTTGCTGTATCTTGATTTTTTATTTCATAGTAGCGGTGTTTACCACATGTCCTGTGATGGATAAGTGCAACATCTTCTAATTTTTTTAAATGAAAACGAGTAGCTTGTGGTGATAAATTCAGTCGATTTGCTAACCATGAGGCTGAAAGCGCTCTACCATTCATTAATTCCGTAATAATCATAATTCTACTGACGTCAGACATTGCATCCGAAAATCGTATTAAATCCTCACAATATAATTTACTCACTTTTTAGAATCTCCAAAAAAAGTCAATGGCATTTTTAGTTATTATTCAATTGGCAACCAACTAAGCAAAGCATATTAATATAAGCTTTTTTGCTATTTTGTTTAAATTTCTTTTTAAACATAATTTATAAAAAGTAAATAAGCTAATTGGATATTTTCACCAACACAAAAAGAAAGTACATGAAACTCTATGAAAAAAAATATTTCATTTTTGCAACTTCTATCTTAATGGTTGGTTACTTTTGCATTCACTTTTTTCTGTAGGTAGTCAGTTAAAAGCGAAATTTTAGTAAGGTGGGACCTTTAAATGACTCAAGCAGTTAATAGTACTAAACCAATGTATTCTATTTATATTATATGTTTTTTAGGATTATTCTTATCAACATTAGATACTGGTATTATAAACTTAGCGTTAAATTCCTTTTCAGTCGATTTTGATGTTTCTTTAGAATATATCGGATTATCAATTACTTTATATTTATTATTGCTAATTATTTTTCTAGTTCCTAGCGGTTGGCTTGGTGACTTTTTAGGGCAAAAAATAGCGTTAATAGTAGGCTTCTTGCTTTTTGGTCTAACCTCAATGATTGTTGGATTTTCAGATTCTGCTAATCAGCTTATTTTATCTAGATGTGGACAAGGAATAGGTGCCGCATTATTGCAGGCAAATTGTCTGGGATTGGCTGGTTTACAATCAAGCAAACAAAAAATAAAATTAAATTCTTTCATAATGTTGGCGATAAGTTTAGGACCAATTTTAGGACCTTCTTTTGGAGGTATTATTTTAAAATTATGGGGGTGGCAATTCTTGTTTCTAATTAATGTTCCCTTGTGTATTGTGGGTTGTTTTTTTTGTTTGAGAATAAATAAATCAGTAATCTTACTAAATGAAGAGACTTTTGATTTAAAAGGAATGATACTATTTTTCATAATGTTAGTCGGTTGTGTTTCTCTCATTTATTCTAATAATATAAACCTATCGTCGGTTGAAACAAGCTTCATCGGTTTTTCTACTTTGATCATATTTTTATTTTTTTGGAAGATTGAATCAAAACACTCCAATCCTTTTTTCCCTGTCAAATTATTATCAATTTCGTCAATTAGATACATTTCAATTGGCAGTTTGATTTTTGGACTGACCGCGGGCATTATTTTTTTAGCATCACCTATCATACTTACTAGAGAAACTAGCTATCCTATTGACGAAATAGGATTAATTTGTACTGCTTCACCCATTGGCGTTATTTTAAGTGTGTTTGTCAAAAAAGTAATAAATCCAAATTATAAAAAAATTATACTAATTTATGCTTTACCGCTTATGTTATCTGCTTTTGCCTTGCTTTTCTTGGTTAGTTTTAATATTTCAGTCTTTAATTATGTTATAGCTGCTATGTGCTACGGATTAGGTGGCGGACTGTTTCAAAGTTCATTAATTCAGATAGCGATGGAGCAAAAAAAAGATAAACAATCCACGATAGGAAGCTTGATAAGGCTTTTTCAAAATGGGGGAATTATTATTGGAGCAGCATGTTCTTTAGCGTTGTTAGAAATAGATATTTCCCCTTTAGAGAACATTTCTAACTATCAAACATTATGGGGTATTACTCTTGTTGTACTTTCAACCATGTCGGTATATTCATATTTTTCGTTGTTTAGGAAAAAATAATTAAAATCTCATATTTAATCATGTAGCTAACAATGTAAATAGATAACATTCAGTATAAATCATTATATAAAAGAGTGTTTGAAGTGTATTTATTTGTTCATTTATTGCAGAACAATCTATAACTAAGCCCATCAGAGTATGAAAGATTGATGAATATCATGTTACTGCTATTGGCGCAGGTATTTTTTGTGTGCTGTTTGTTACTTCGATGGGTGTTAACAATAATTCACAATTATAGTAATTTTAAGTAGCATCATCTAATTGGTAATGGCAGAACAGCTTGATGTAGGTCTTTTATCTATAATTTGAATGAGGAAAAATTTAAATTTTGGGGATGAATAAATCAAAGAACACGATAAACAATGATAAAGATGGTCAATGTAATTCTTGGCTGTGCTTGGAATGTCGTTAGTCAACATTAAAATTTATTAATTGGTTGGTTATTAGACCATCATAAGAGAACTAAACTTTACTATACATGAAGTTTTCAACTAGAATAAAGATATTAAAAACAATCTGATAAATAAAAAATATGACAAGGAAATAAATGTGTCAAAATTTGAACAGAAATGTCGACAAAAATTATTGGATGAAGATTTTTATCCATTTGTTCAAGAAAGATTTGAATGGGAGATAACGGAGTTTAAAAAAACAATACAAGCTATTGAAGATCCTTATCTGGAACCAATGATAGATCTTTATTACCAACAATTATGCCTTGATTATACAGCAGGTAAACCGATTACTGATTTATTACCAACGATGGAGAAAATAATAAATTATACCGAGAATACAGTTGATCACGTTAAACGATATAATCTCGCTCATCCAGGTGATAGGGCTGACATTACAATTTTAACCGAGTACTTTCAGACTGAAAAATTATCAAATTTATTAGGTTTATGTATTTTATTTGGACGGCAAGACTGGTTGGAAACGATTATTAAAGCGGTCGATTTAGATTATGAAAATCGAGAAAAAGCATTAGATAGTTTGATTGCTATGAAAATTCCTAACTATCCGATTACCGAGGAAAAAACACCACGATCACTCAGCTTTCGTAATCCTCTTTATAAAGCGATTCATGCAGAAAAGCCTAAAGATACTTTAAAATTCTTAGATGAATATTTACGCCGTTGGTACGATGGATTACGTAAAGCAGGTAATGTTTACATTGATAGCCATTTAATACAACAAGGTGATTCACGAGAATGTTGTACATTTCATGGTTACTGGTGTTTTGAAGCGGCAGCCGTTGCATATTTAAAAAATATTGATGATAGTACATTACATCGTTTTATGTATTATCCAAAAGATATGGTTGAATATGCACGGCAGCAATCTTCATGAGCGATTAAAACGTATAGTCTAAACGGATATAAGACTACCTAAGCCCATCAGACTATGAAACTGGATACGTATCATGGTACTGATGTTGGACAGAAATTTTTTTGATGCAGGAGGTAATTCTAAATGATTAGCTTTTCTAAACTAAATACACTTCATGGCGGTTTGATGGTTGGAGTTTTGGCATTGACCGTATTGAGTAGTTGTCAGGCATTTAACAAGGATATTCGAAGGATTACATTACCATCAAAAGAGCAGCCGTCGGTGACTTCGTTAATTTCAAACTCCTCCACACGCTGTATTGGTACTTATTTAATCGAACTGCCCGTTGAATTTAAAGCTTATAAAGAGGGGATCTTTTATTACAAAAGTAGTGGTGATATTACCATTACTACCAAACAGCAGTATTTACCACCGTTTAAACAGATGATTGCCCAGCGCAAGCAGGATCTTGAAAATACTAAGCCTCTTGACCAAATCTATGGCAAATATCTAAAACAGGTATTTAAAGTACAGACAAATAATCCAGATAAAATGCAAGGTATTATTTTTGAACGAATGATAGATCCAGATCTGAATGATGTTCTTAGAGTTTTAGAAGGTTATCGTTGGCAAGATGACGTGACTTTACAAATTGAGATGAAAGCACGTAATGGCTCTGGGGAATTATATGCTAAAGATAGGATAAAAGATCCAGAATCTTATGCGAATAATGCCTCTCAAAAACTAATTGAGCTACGTAAACTTTTTGACCGGATTAAGCCGCGCGATGATTTGACTATCCCAACCACGCCAGGTTTTTGTATGTTTAACAGTTTTATGCAGGGGGAGGATCGCGAATGGAAAGATATGAATTATGGTTATCGGCACGATAATAGTAATGACTATTTTTCATTCTATTTTGAATTTAATGATTTTGCCGATGACTATGCATTACTTGATAAACCCGAAGCTTATTTTACACAAGGTAGCGGACATACCATCTATAAAGGAACCCGTGAAAGCCATGGTTTGAAATTGGAAGAGTGGGTTGTCAAAGGTAAGTATTTTGAAGAGCCCCAAGGCGTTAATAATAATTATACAGACTATATATTTACTTTAGGTATTCATATTACCGATCCAACCTATAAAACGCCACGATTACGCATAGAAATGACCTATAGAATTCCTGAAGACAAAACACAAGGATATACTGAAGAGCAATTGATGATCATTTGGCGTGAAATCACCAACACTATTCGAATACGCGAGAGTGCTTTTGAATCGGACTAATCGTGTTATTTTGGGGATAGTCTGAATTTATTAAGGCGTTTTCTGGTAGAATTAGTTTGCGTGGATCAAGATAATGATATATTCACTTCCTTTGCTGTGCTAACGAACATATATTAATAAAAAAATTAAGGTGTATATTTAGTACAGCTTTATACATTATGAATTGGAGTGGGAAAAGATGGTCAATGTAATTCTTGGCTGTGCTTAAAATGTCATTATTAAACATCAAAACTTATCAATTTATGGGTTATAGAGCCATCAACCGAACTAAACTTTACAGCACATGAAGTTTTCAATTAAAATCAAAATAGTAAAAATAAACCGATAAATAAAAATAAGTCAAGGAAATGGAATAAATATGTCAGAATTTGAACAGAAACGCCGCCAAAAATTATTGGATGAAGATTTTTATCCATTTGTTCAAGAAAGATTTGAATGGGAGATAAACGAATTTAAAAAAAAGGCACAAGCTACTGAAGATCCTTTACTTGCATCATTGATAGATCTCTATTATCAGCAATTATGTCTTGATTATACAGTAGGTAAACCGATTACTGATTTATTGCCGACGATGGAGAAAGTAATAAATTATACTGAAAATTCAATTGATTGTATTGAGCGATATAATCACGATCATCCTGGTGAAAGGGAAGACATTACAATTTTAACCGAGTACCTTGAAGCAGAAATGTTATCAAATTTATTAGGTTTATGTATTTTATTTGGACGGCAAGACTGGTTGGAAACGATTGTTAAAGCGGTCGATTTAGATTATGAAAATCGAGAAAAAGCATTAGATAGTTTGATTGCTATGAAAATTCCTAACTATCCGATTACCGAAGAAAAAACACCACGATCACTCAGCTTTCGTAATCCCCTTTATAAAGCGATTCATGCAGAAAAACCTAAAGATACTTTAAAATTCTTAGATGAATATTTACGCCGTTGGTACGATGGTCTACGTAAAACAGGCTATGTTTATATTGATAGCCATTTAATTCAACAAGGTGATTCACGAGAATGTTGTTGTTTTTATGGCTACTGGTGTTTTGAAGCAGCAGCCGTTGCATATTTAAAAAATATTGATGATAGTACATTACATCGTTTTATGTATTACCCAAAAGACATGATTGAATATGCTCGTCAGCAATCTTCATAAACGATTGAAGCACATAACCTAAATGGATATAAAACCACCTAAGCCCATCAGACTATGAAACGGTATAAGTATCATGGTACTGGTGTTGGACAGAAATTTTTTTGATGCAGGAGGTAATTCTGAATGATTAGGTTTTCTAAATTGAATAAATATCATGGCGGTTTGATGGTTGGAGTTTTGGCATTGACCGTATTGAGTAGTTGTCAGGCATTTAACAAGGATATTCGAAGGATTACATTACCATCAAAAGAGCAGCCGTCGGTGACTTCGTTAATTTCAAACTCCTCCACACGCTGTATTGGTACTTATTTAATCGAACTGCCCGTTGAATTTAAAGCTTATAAAGAGGGGATCTTTTATTACAAAAGTAGTGGTGATATTACCATTACTACCAAACAGCAGTATTTAGCACCATTTAAACAGATGATTGCCCTGCGCAAGCAGGATCTTGAAAATACTAAGCCTCTTGACCAAATCTATGGCAAATATTTAAAACAGGTATATAAAGTACAGACAAATAATCCAGATAAAATGCAAGGTATTATTTTTGAACGAATGGTAAAACCAGGAATGCGTGATGTACTTAGAGTTTTAGAAGGTTATCGTTGGCAAGATGACGTGACCTTACAAATTGAGATGAAAGCACGTAATGGCTCAGGGGAGTTATATGCTAAAGATAGGATAAAAGATCCAGAATCTTATGCGAATAATGTCTCTCAAAAATTAATTGAGCTACGTAAACTTTTTGACCGGATTAAGCCGCGCGATGATTTGACTATCCCAACCACGCCAGGTTTTTGTATGTTTAACAGTTTTATGCAGGGGGAGGATCGCGAATGGAAAGATATGAATTATGGTTATCGGCACGATAATAGTAATGACTATTTTTCATTCTATTTTGAATTTAATGATTTTGCCGATGACTATGCATTACTTGATAAACCCGAAGCTTATTTTACACAAGGTAGCGGACATACCATCTATAAAGGAACCCGTGAAAGCCATGGTTTGAAATTGGAAGAGTGGGTTGTCAAAGGTAAGTATTTTGAAGAGCCCCAAGTCGTTAATAATAATTATACAGATTATATATTTACTTTAGGTATTCATATTACAGATCCAACCTATAAAACGCCAAGATTACGCATAGAAATGACCTATAGAGTTCCCGAAGACAAAACACAAGGATATACTGAAGAGCAATTGATGGTCATTTGGCGTGAAATCACTAACACTATTCGGATACGCAAGAGTGCTTTTGAATCAGAGTAATCGTATTATTTGGAGAATAGCCTTAATTTATTAAGGCGCTTTCTTGTAAAACTTGTTTATGTGGTTCAAGAAATGATATATTCACTTCCTTTGCTGTGCTAACAGACATATATAAATAAAAAATATTAAGATATATATTTAGTACAGTTTTATAAATTATGCATTGGAGCGGGAAACGAGGTTCGAATCCAGTTTCATAACCTATTGTATATAAAAAATTTATCCAGACACTAATATTGCTTTCGCTAACCTTCAGGACTAATTTTTTGAATAGTTTTTTGTGGTACTTTATGGATTGTTATGGACTTCCACGGACTCAAATTACAATAACAACTTATTTACTAGACCTTGCCTTATCATTTAATGGTATGAGGCTATTCATTGACAAGTCATTTGATAGAATAATTTGACATAAATGAATTGGCAGCGTTTTTATAAGATTTAAATAATTTTTCCGCGCGTTCAACCATTTCGTGACGTATATGCTCAGGCTCTAAACAAATACATTTATGACCTAAGCTCAGCAAAATTCCATAACTGTAGTCATCATCAATAAAGTTAAAATTTACAAGATATTGTTGTTCGTTTAATTTCTTAATATCTTTTTCGTCACAAAAATCTAAAATGCGATCCAAAAGAGATTCATCTATTAGTAATTTTATTTTAAAAATCTTTTTTTTCATATCCTTTTCAAATAAAGAAAATACTTCAGGAACAGTCTGACTAATAAATTTAGTATTAGTTTCTCTAATGTTTGACATTTTTGACAATTTAAATATACGAAAATCATTTCTATCTAGGCAAAAAGCTTGTAAATACCATTGTTTTTCCTTAAAAATAAGTTTATATGGCTCAATCAAACGCGAGGTTTGTTTATTTTTAACCCCCAAATAATTAAACGATAAAAGTAGTTGCTCATTAAGTGCCAGTCTTATAATGGAAATTTTTTTATTAATATTTTGCTTAGAAAACCAAGGTGATAAATCAACAATTAGTTGATTTAAATTATTTGTAACTTCTTCATCAAGTTCTTGTTCTGATAAAAAACTCTTAATTTTTTCAAAAGTTCTTAAATTTTCACTTTCTTTTATAACCGGTGAGGATAACAAGTTGAGGCCTTTTAATAAAACAATGACATCTTCTTTAGTGAATAAACTTGTATTAACTTTATAATTTTTTAAAATACTTATTCCGCCCGCACTTCCTTGATATGTAATAATGGGTATTCCTGCTCCCTCAATAACTTGTATATCTCGATAAATAGTACGCAATGATACATTTAATTTTTCTGCTAATTCTTTACCGCTTATTTTTTCTCTTTGAAGCAATACCATTATGATAGTAATTATACGATTAATTTTCATGCTTTATGTTTACAAAATAATTTACATTAAATTTTAAATATGACATACAGTTGTCATCAATGCTACATCATAATATAGATAACAAAAATTAACTAAATTAATTTTTATCACTAAGAGGAAACAAAAAATGTTTAAACCTAATAGCGTTATTGTTTATGTCAAAGATGTCGATACTAGTACTGAATTTTACACAAAAATACTAGGGCGCCCACCTATTGAAACTTATCCTGGTTTCGCTGTATTTTTATTGAATGATAATTTTATTTTGGGGCTACAAGGTGCTGATGAAATAACTCCAAAGGCACCGAATCATTATGGTGGTTTTGAGTTGTCATTTAGTGATGTAACAAAAAATGATGTTGATGAGATTTATGCGACATGGAAGGAACTAAACGTCAAAATTGAACTTGAACCTCAAATGCTCGATTTCGGATACACATTTGTAGGAAATGATCCCGATGGTCATCGACTCCGTGTGTGTGCTACCGACACTTCAAAGTTTGAATGAAAAATATCTTAAGAAATTGAAATAATGGGTGCTTCATTATGCAGCCATTGTTTATGAGGAATTCATTTCATGAAAAAATCTTGGATGACTCTGGATTACTTTGTTCTATACTGGAAAGTAAAACCGTTAAATCACTTTCAAACTCCGAACTTTATGGGCTTTAACGTACTATACGGGATAATTCTATTGGAGCGGGAAACGAGGTTCGAACTCGCGACCTCAACCTTGGCAAGGTTGCGCTCTACCAACTGAGCTATTCCCGCATAAGAAGTGTTTTAAATGGTGCCCGGGGCGAGACTTGAACTCGCACGGCCAAAAAGGCCGAGGGATTTTAAATCCCTTGTGTCTACCGATTTCACCACCCGGGCTCAAAACTTAGTTTCGAAAGGTAACTGCGTTTTGGATGCTGTGCATTTTACCTATCTTATCATTTCAGTCAATAAAAATTTCAAATTAATCGTTTGATTGCTCAATGTTTGACTGATTAGTCGTTAAATTAGGCTATTTTGTCTATTTTTACCAAATTATTTAGCTAACTTGATTATTAAGAGATTACACAGATAATATCTGCGATATTTCATAAATATGTTTAATCTTCGTCTAATAAATCACTTTGCGCGATCCAAAGATATTGCAACATAGATAATAAAGTTAAGACAGTTGCAATAAGTAGGGCAGCCAGACCTGCATATATAACCAGATCGCAAGGACGCCAAAGTAACCAAGTTAACGCAGTCATTTGGGCAATAGTTTTAATTTTGCCAATTGAAGATACCGCAACATTATTGCGTTTGCCAATTTCAGCCATCCACTCTCTTAATGCAGAAATAATGATTTCTCGAGAAACGATGATGATAGCCGGAATAGAAATCCACCACGCTTGATAATACTGAGTGATAAGTACCAATGCGATCGTCACCATTATTTTATCGGCGACAGGATCTAAAAAGGCGCCAAATTTGGTGGTTTGACCTAATCGACGTGCGAGGTAACCATCAAAAACATCTGTAACTGCGGCAATTAAGAATAATAATGCCGAAAAAAAGCCAGACCATTCATGAGGAAATAAATAGAATGCCAACACAAAAAAAGGAATAAGTATTACTCGAAATAATGTTAAGAATGTAGGTAAGTTGATTTTCATGTGACATTAGCTCATTTTGTTTTATTAATCAATTGGTTAGTGATAATTAAAAAAACAGTGTTTTCTTACTGATTATGTTGCCTGAAAAACGTTAATTTTTCAATGTGTTATTGCTGTAAATTTAGATAAATTTTTTCAGCTAACGATTTGGAGATGCCTTGTACTTGGGCTATTTCATCTATACTAGCATTTTTTAGCTCTCTAAGCCCGCCAAAATGTTTTAATAATGCTTGGCGTCTTTTTCCGCCAACGCCTTCTATATGCTCTAACGCACTATCAGTTAATTGTTTAACACCTTTTTTACGCTGACCTACAATCGCATGGTCATGTGATGCGTTACGGATTTGTTGAATTAATAATAGAGCAGGGGAATGATCATCTAAATAATAACCTTTGCCATGAGCTTCAAAGAAGAGTGTTTCTAAACCTTCTTTACGCTCAGCACCTTTAGCCACCCCGATTAAAATAGGATGATGTTTATCCCAGTTTACTTGTAACTTCTCAAATACTTGTAAAGCTTGATTAAGTTGTCCTTTTCCACCATCAATAAAGATAATATCAGGGATTTTGTCTTCAGGAAGATCTTTTTTACTATAACGACGAGTCAATACCTGTTCCATTGCTGCATAGTCATCACCAGGTGTGATACCAGTAATATTATAACGACGGAATTCTGATTTAACCGGTCCTTTATCATCAAATACAACACAAGAGGCGATAGTATTTTTGCCCATAAAATGGCTGATATCAAAACATTCCATTCTATTGATTTTCTCAATCCCCAAAAAGGCTTTTAAAGCATCGTATCTTTGTTTAATAGTTGAGTTTTCTAATAGTTTATTTTTAACTTCCGTTTGAGCATTAACGGTCGCAATATTTAATAATTTAAGATTATCACCTTTCGGTTCATCAACTAATTTAACCTGATGTTCAGCAACAATAGATAACGTTTTTTCCATTGCTTGTTTATCGGACAACGAAAAATTCAGAAGAATTTTCTTTGGGATATTCCTATTTTGATTACCTTGTAGATAAAATTGCCCTAAAAATGTCTCGATAACTTCTTCAAGTTCAGTATTAGACGGAACTTTAGGAAAATAAGAACGATGACCAAATGTTTGACCATTACGGATAAAAAGCACATAAATACAAGCTAAGCCAAGTTCATAGTGAAAACCGATTACATCCAAATTATCATTATTATTGTAGATAGCTTGTTTTTCATTAATGTGTTTGATTGCTTGTAACTGATCACGCAACGCTGCTGCTTTTTCAAAATTAAGCTCACTACTGGCTTTTAACATATCAGCGGTAATTTTTTTTAAGATTTCATCTGACTGTCCAGATAAAAATAACCTAACATAATTCACTTGTTCGTTATAATCTTCGTCGCTGACTAAACCCGGTACACAAGGGCCTAAACAGCGTTTAATTTGATACTGCAAACAAGGACGTGTTCGATTACGGTAAGTACTATTAAGACATTGCCTTATCGGAAAGGTTTTTTGTAATAATGCAAGAATTTGTTTAACTGCATAACCGCTTGGGTAAGGGCCAAAGAACTCATCTTTTTTACGATTAACTGCTCCGCGGTATAAAGATAATTGTGGGTGACGTTCTTTACTTAATTTAATAAACGGATAGCTTTTATCATCTTTGAGTAAAACATTATATCGTGGTTGATATTTTTTGATATAAGTTTGTTCAAGCAAAAGGGCTTCTGTTTCGGTATTGGTGATGGTAAATTCTACTCGATGAATATGACTCACCAATCGATCGGTTTTGATGGTTTTTTTACTACTATTAAAGTAACTTTTTAAACGATTATTGAGGTCTTTCGCTTTTCCCACATAAATGATGGTATCTTTATCATTAAACATTTGATAGATACCTGGTTTATGTGGGACAGTTTTTAAGAAAGATACAGAATCAAATTGGCTCATATTAATTTTCAAAGGTGAGGGCTCTTTTCTCTATTATCCTCATAATGGTGCTTAAAATACCATTTATCAAGAGGTAGATGAGCCCAGCAACAACAAAAATTGAGAAATCATAGTATTCACCATTTAGTGTATTACTATATCCCATGAGATCCATAACAGGAATCATTGATGCTAGTGCGGTTCCCTTAACCACGAAGACAACTTCATTAGAGTAAGTAGACAGTGCACGTTTTAATGCATATGGCATTACAATTTTGAGTGTTTGTCTTTTATTCATGCCTAATGCACTACATGCTTGCCATTGTCCTTGTGGAACAGCTTTTAAAGCACCATAGAAAATTTGAGTAGTGTAAGCTGCACTATTAAGCGTTAATGCTAAATAAGCGCAAAACCATGGCGATGAAATAAATTCATAAAAAGCGGGTACTTTACTTAAAATTTCGCCAAATTGTGAAGGTCCATAATAGATTAAAAAAAGTTGTACCAATAAAGGTGAACCAGTAAAAATAACAATATAACCACGTATCGTTTTAGTTAAAAACTTTGAATTTAAAGATAAAAGGCAAGAAAAAACGATAGCTAAAAAACCAGCTGATAATATGCCAGCGATACTTAAACTTAAAGTATCAGGTAGACCTTGAAGAATGATTTTTAGATAGTAAATAAAATTATCAGACATAAAATGACCTTACTGACTATTAGCTGATGAAGGTTGTTCAAATTTGGTAGAGCGTTTTTCAATATGAGCAATAACGCGTTGACTTAAAACTGATATTACTAGATAAACAAGCATAGCAATAAAATACCATAAGAAAGGTTGGTTGGTTCTTGCGACAATTGTTTTGGTTTGCATCATTAAATCATCAATCGCTATTGCAGATACAAGGGCGGTATCTTTTAATAAAATTAACCATTGATTACTCAAACCAGGTAATGCATGGCGCCACATTTGCGGCATTATTATGCGGAAAAAAGTACGGGATTTACTAAGTCCCAATACTTGAGCTGCTTGTTTTTGTCCACTTGGTATCGCTTTAAATGCTCCACGTAAGGTTTGAGATGCATAAACGGCATAAAGTAAGGATAAAGCAAAAACACCGCATAAAAATGGATCTGGTTGAGTATTTTCAATATTCATTTTTACGGTAAATGTTGTAAAACCAAGTGGAATGGTAAAACCATCATCTAATGCCATCAATAACAGCGGTAAACCGGTATAGATTGCCACCACAATTAATAATTCGGGTAACGCTCGAATAGTTAAATTAAATAGTGACATTAACCATGCAACGGGTTTGAAGGGTACTGATTCTAAAATAGTAAAAATGAACGCAAAAAACATGCCGACAATTAACGATACAAATGCTAATGATAACGTTATTGCGGTTGCTTTAGTTAGCGGCAAAATATACCCATCCATAGAAGAGAGTAACCAGTCGATACCGTGTGCAAAAAAGTCTGACATAAAAAAACCGTAATTAAATTAAAAAAATAAACTCGCCGCAGAGTATGCGGCGAGATCTCAACGTACAGATTTTAGTAAATAAGATTATTTACTAAACCATTTTTTATAAATAATATCTAATTCACCATTTGCTTTTAATTTATCAATTGCTTGGTTGAATTGTTCAAGTAATTGATCATTTCCTTGACGTAAAGCGATACCTAAACCTTCACCAAAGAATTCATGATCGGTAATTTTGTCACCCAAAGCAACAATCTCAGCATCCTTACCTAACCATTCTCCAGCAACAAATGAGCTTGAAACAATGGCATCAATACGTTTTGCTTTTAAATCTAGAAAAGCGAATTGATAGCTGTCATAACTTACTGCTTTAACATCAGGGTACTTTTCATTTAAGTATTTTGAATACGTTGTACCTTTTTGAATACCAACTTTTTTACCTTTCAATTGATCAAGACTGGTTAATGAGTCTTTCAAAGTAATAAATTGAATTGAGCTGTCATCATAGTAGATTTTAGTGAACGCAACTTGTTTTTGACGCTCTGGAGTAACATCAATACCAGCAATTGCCGCATCAATTCGACGAGTTTTAAGGCTAGGAATTAAACCATCAAATGATTGATTAACAATTTTGCAAGATACTTTCATTTCTTCACAAAGCTTATTCATAACGTCAATATCGAAACCAACAATTTCATTTTTATCATTAGTAAATTCGAAAGGCGCATAAGTTGCTTCGGTACCAATAGTTAATGTTTCTGCTGCTTGAGCTGCAAAAGCAGAGCCTGCAAGTAAAATAGCTAGTAATGTTTTTTTCATATTTCCACCCAATCTGGTTTTAATTAATGTTAATGTGATAAGTAAGCTTTAAACTCTTCGGTTTTTGGATGAGCAAAACACTCAAGTTGTCCCTGTTCAATAATCTTACCTTGTTCCATGTAAATCACTTGTGAAGCAACTTTACGTGCAAAATCGACTTCATGAGTAACAATAATTTGTGTAATTCCGGTTTGTGACAGTTCATTAATAATCTCAGCAATTTGTGATGTAATTGCTGGATCTAATGCCGCTGTTGGTTCATCAAATAACAAAATTTTCGGCTCCATCATTAATGCTCTAGCAATAGCAACTCGTTGCTGTTGGCCTCCAGAAAGATGGAGAGGGTAGCGATGCGCCATTTCATCAATTTGTAGACGAGCTAAGATTGACATAGCTTTATCACTAGCTTCTTGTTTTGATAATTTTAATACTTGGCATGGCGCTTCAATCAAATTTTCCAAAACGGTCAAATGTGGCCATAGGTTGTAATTTTGAAAAACCATACCGACATTTTTACGTAATGTTCGAATTGTTGATTCACTTATTTTTTGCGAAAAATCGAAATGCGAATCAGCAATGGTCATTTCACCTGATGTAGGAATTTCAAGTAAATTAAAAACTTTCAACAAAGAACTTTTGCCTGCACCGCTCTGACCAAGTAAAACAATTGTTTCACCTAAAGGGTAACATAAAGAAACATCGTTCAATGCCTGATGTGTACCATAAAAACAGTTAATATGGCTTAATTCAATATTCATTAGTATTAGATAAATTGTTCAAATTTTATTTGACTAAATATTACTTTTTTTTGCATAAAAATGCAATCTAAAATATTAGACAAATACTTTATGAGTTAATTTTTAAGCAAAAAAATATAATTTTCAATTTTTATTATTGGATAATATTATATTAAATCAATTAGATGTAATTAAAAATATTTACTATACTGATATTTTTATTGATAGAAAAGAAATATATAAATGTAATTCTAATTGATAATTTAACGAATTTGTATGTATTAAGAGCTTAAAAAACCCCTTTCCTCAAAATTTTTACAGATTTTAGCTTAATTTATTCATCATTATTTATGATAGGGATGATAGGTCCAAGATATTTAGGTTTTTGATTCATTATATATAAATCAATAAAAGCACTAACACGAGCTAGCATCTCTCTTATGCGAACTAACTTCATACTTTTGGGTGCTGGAACGGCAAAACACTGTGCTTGAATATCTTGCGCAAGGGCAATAAAAATCGCTCGTTCGCAATGGAACTCTTGCGTAATAATAGTAAAATCATCAGCATTGAAAACTTTATTAGCCCGAACAACTGAATCGAAGGTTCTAAAACCAGCATAATCTAATACAATCGATTCTTTAGGGATACCTGCTTTAATCAGATCCTTTTGCATCGTGATTGGCTCATTATAATTTAAATGCGCATTATCACCACTTACTAATAGATAATCGACTTTTCCTTGCCAATATAGATCAATAGCGCCATCGATACGATTGCGATAAAAACCGTTAATTCCACCACCTTTTACATATTTAGATGTACCTAATACTACACCAATTGTTCGATAGGGGAGCTTATTTTCATCATGATAAATGTAAGGTGCTGTTTTATAGCTTATCCAATAGTCGAGACTAATTATTACCGCTATTAAAAACAGTAGAAAGGTAATTAAATAAGCAATAAATTTTTTTAATATCATGCTAAAACCAATCAAAAATAAAAACCATTATTGGAAATAAAAATGGTGCTGTCAATGAAGTCATAATACCACATAGTACTAGTGATAAAGAGCTGTAAGCTCCTTCATTATAATCTACTTCAATACAGCGTGCAGTACCAACAGCATGTGATACAGCACCGATTGATAAACCTCTGGCGGAAGCTGTTTTTATTTTAGCCCAATTTAATAATTGATGAGCAAAAATTCCACCTAAAGTTCCGACTAGTATTACACATAATGCGGCAATAGATGGAACACCACCTTGATTTTCTGCGATAGTTACCGCTATGGCAGTAGTAACTGATTTAGGTAGTACCGAGGCGGCAATTTCATCACTACCTCCTAACCAGAATGCAATACATACTCCCGTCACCATAGAAGCAATTGAAGCTGTAAAGGTGATTATCATGATGGATTTCCAACGGGCTTTGATTTGTGGGATTAATTCATATAAAGGATAGGCTAAAGCAACAACCGAGTATGGAAGTAAATCATTAATAATTTTAACATTTTTTACATATTCAATATAACTAGTTTGTGTGATTAATAATATTGGAATTAAAACAATCACCGAAATCACTAGTGGATTAAATAATGGATTTTTGATTTTAAAGGAAATTTTACGAATAATTAGAAAAACTAAAACAGTTAATGGTAGCATCCATATCATGATTGTTTCTCCTTATCTTCAGACGCTTCTGTTGTTGTTCTATGCAAATGTTCAGTAAGATATGCCGTTAAGAATAAGACAATGATTGAACCGCCAACACAGGCAAAGATAATCGGCAGCCAATTAGCTAAAAGCAGTGAATAATTATCCATGATTCCCATTGCTGCAGGAATAAATAGCACAGTCATATAGCGCATAAAGAGGTTACAACTGTTTTTGATCCAACGCGTTGGTATAAGTTGAAAAGCTAATAAAAAAAACAAGATTAATAGACCAATAATACTACCAGGGATCATGATTGGTAAGATTGCCGAAACAATGTTACCGGCCCATAAACATAGGGTTAAAATAATTAATCCACGACCATAACTAAATAGTGTGTAATATAAAGAATAAAGTCGATGCTTAATTGTTGCATGTTTGGCTAAAAAATGTTTCATGGTTTATACACTAATTGTCTTAAAATTAAATATTGACGGTATGCCCGTCGTTTAGAAAGGGCGGAGAGCTAAAATTAGAAATATATAATACGCCCCTGTTATTTAATTATCCAACTAAATAATGACAATATTGGTAAAGCTGTTTTAATAAAGTAAGTTTTTCCGGTTTCTGTATATAAATTTCTGCAAGTTGTTCAAGTGATTGTAAATAATTTTGTATCTCAATGCTATTGAGTTTATCTCGACAGTGATCTTGCCAAATGAGCTGTTCTTGTTCGGTTAATGTTTGCGGATAATTTCTCGCTTTGTAGCGAAAGAATAATGTGGTTAATCGTGGATCATCAAAAGTGATTGATAAAGTTTCTAATAAATGAATTGGCGTAGTTCTTATAGTTTCACAACGTAATAGGTCTTGACCATTTAAAAATCCACTATAAATTTGCGCATCAACATCACTGTTAACTGGATAATCATTATTGATACTAAATAGCTCACGCATTTTATCCTGTAATTTATTTTGGTTTTGCAGAAGTTTTTGTTGATTAATTAAACATTGTTGTTTATCTAAATTAAAACGTTTTGCGTTATCAGCTAATAATGTGCTTAACGGCGCAATAATTGGACATTTATTTATATGAATCAGTTTTAACGGAATACGCTGCTCGTCTAACTCAAGATCGACTGTTTTGGTGTAAAGTTTTTCCTGAATAGTCTCGACAGGTAAATCAATAATTGAATCAATATCTCCAGCTAGATCACAGACTATAACTGCATTATTTTGCGTTGGATGCCATGCAATAGGGCAGACTAATGACATATTGCCTCTATGGCTACCTAACATTCCTGATACATGAACAATAGGTGTCATATTTACAACGTCAATAAGCTCAGCAACTCTGTTTTTATTACGTAATGTAAAGAAATAATTGAATAACTTTGGTTGGGCTTGTTTGATAAGTTTTGCCATAGCAATAGTAGCATAAACATCTGACATTGCATCATGGGCATGCTCGTGGGTAATATTATTCGCTTTAGTTAAATCTTCTAAACGAAAACTCGGTAAACCAGCATCATTTGTTGGCCAGTTAATACCTTCAGGTCTTAATGCATAACATGCTCTAACGACATCAAGTAGATCCCACCGTGAATTACCATTACGCCAACTATAAGAGTAAGGATCATAAAAATTACGATACAAAATATTGCGAGTCACTTCATCATCAAAGCGGATATTGTTATAACCTAAGATACAAGTATTCGGTCGGTTAAATTCTTGATGGATTAATTTGGTGAATTCAGCTTCACATAAGCCACTTTGATTTGTTTTTTGTGGTGTAATACCAGTGATAAGAACTGCTTCAGGATTGGGTAAATAGTCTTGCGCTATTTGACAATAAATGACTAAGGGTTTTTCAATAATATTAAAATCACTATCTGTTCTAATGCCAGCAAATTGTGCCGGACGATCTAAAGCAGGGTTGATGCCAAAAGTTTCGTAATCATGAAAATAAAAAGTAGGCTGTATTTGATCGTTTTTCATTCCGTTATTTTGCTCTTAAGTTTTCATTTTAATTTCAAGTGATTATATCATTATTTAGTTAATTTTATTTATGAACAATACAGTGATGTAACAATAAAAAAATTTTAATAGTTAATCATTAATGAAAAATCAAGGTAATAATTAAACTGACTTTACGATCAATTACAGAAATTATTTTTGCTAGTTCTACTATTGATAGAAATGATTTTATAGTAAATTTATTTTGAATAATTAATCTTTTAAATTTAATTAATAATATTTCAGTTAATCCTAAATATAAATGTTACACCGTCACAAATTTGATGTTGTCATATTTTATGGAGGGAAGATATGTCAAATAAATTATTAATGAGCTTATTTTTTATACCACATTTTTCATTACCACGTTTGTTAATCTCAGCTCTTGATAATGCTATATTAGTCACCTTGATTTTTTGTTTAACTTATTGTTACAATTAAATTAATTGGTAAAAAAGTCTTTTTGGCTATATTGCATGCTATTAAGTTTACCAGGGTTATCGGAATTAAAATAATTATTTCACTTTAATTCTTATTAATTCGTTATCTAAAAAAAGAGTGATATTATCAGCTTTCTGTTGATGATTATGCTTTTAAGCTAGCTTACATGGAATATAAAACAAATTATTATTTCAGTATTGGTTTTTCGAAATGGATTTCGCAAAAAAAATTATCCTTGTTTTAGCTATTTGTTTCGTGTTTACTGCAAATTGTGATACTAAAAACTGTAATAAAGGTATACCATGCGGTAACTTATGCATCCACCTGAACAATGGGAATGTGATAGAAATCGACAAATAGAAAAATTTCAGGGTAATGACAACAAGTTTATCAGTGAAAAGTGTTAATAATGAAAACAAAAATTATCTTAGTGTTGGTCTTTTTTATTACTGTTATACAAAATGCTTATGGCGTTGCTCAGTATAGAACATTTGTTCCTCGGATTCGTACTTATTCTTTTCATACTTTCCATTCTAGTAGAGGAACGGGCAACGAAACACCGTTAGATAATATTTTTTTAAGTATTTTTATCATTTTCTTTCTTGGTATATTTTTTCTATCAGCAATATCGGTAATTCAAGAGTGTAAAGAAGCTAAAGATAAATTATTAGCAGAAGAGAAAGAAAAGCGTAATGAACTTGAGCGAATAAAATTAGAGGAAGCTAGAGCAATTAAAAAAGCGATGGCTCCTAAAGTCGAAGTGTATAAACTTAAGAAATACAGAAAAAAAAGATAAAACATATTGATCACTAGCGATTTTTTAAGTTCATTTTAGCTAAGTAGTCACTATATGATTTTATACGACATTATGGCTGATAAAGGTAACTTGAGTAAAATCACATTATAATTTATTTAAAATTATCTATAGCAAAATGTATTGTTTGATCTTTCAATAAGACTCATTTGATAAAGT
This sequence comes from Gilliamella sp. M0364, assembly GCF_016100565.1. Lineage (NCBI taxonomy): Bacteria > Pseudomonadati > Pseudomonadota > Gammaproteobacteria > Orbales > Orbaceae > Gilliamella > Gilliamella sp. M0364. The sequence continues at coordinate 210,929 of NZ_JACFSF010000001.1, forward strand.
TCAAATGTGATGAAATTTATATTGTTACTTTATTATATCTGTTTTTAAAGAGTTATATTATCTTTGCAATTCTAATCAGAATATTAAAAGTGAATATAGGGATATATTCACTTTTAATCGATGTTTTAATTTAGTAATAGGTGTCGATTTCTTTTAAAAATATTTTTAATTCCTCAATCCAAAGGTTCGCATTCATTGTAGTGCCATGACCACTGGTTTTGTCACTGGCAGGGATAAGATAATATTTGGCTGCTACAATATTTTTCAACGCTTTTTGCATTACACCAGTATTTGGCGGATTTCTTTCATCATCTTCTGAGTTAATAACTAAAATAAACGCCTTGATCTTAGTTAAATCTTGTGTTGGATCAAAGTTTCTTGCGGCATCCCATTGATATAAAAAGTCATTAGTATCCATGCTAACACGTTCTTTTAACTTGTCTGATAATATTTCTTCTGTTTTTGCCGTATTATAGGCTTTATTTTGCCAAGCAATATCGCCACCATTAGTTGCTATATTATAATAATTATAAACAGTTTGAAATTTTTCCGGTTGTTTAGTATAAAAACCATTGTTCCAATCAGGATCATCTTTAATTGAATTGATAAGCATTTTTCTCATAATCCAATTTCGACTAGACATTGGGGCAGGAGTTGCTGCCATTGGAATTGCAGCTGTCATATAGTCGGGATACTTAGTGATCCATAACCAGGTGTTCATGCCCCCCATTGAGTTACCAATAATAAGTTCAAGGTGATTTATGCCTAATCCATTTTTCAAGAGTTGGTATTGAGCATTAACCATGTCATCATAATCATAACGAGGAAAATTTCCTTTTAGTTCGTCAGAAGGTTTTGATGATTTTCCCGTACCAATTGCATCAGGTAATATAATAAAATATTTTTCAGCGTCTAACGGTTTTCCTTTATCAAATAACGCATGCCCGAAACTATCATTAAGCATAGAATTACCATCACCAGTTGTGCCGTGTAAAATTAAGACTGGTTTGCCCTTAGGATTTCCGAGTGTGACATAATGTATTTTTAATTTTTTGATTGTATTACCATCATTAAATCGAAAGTTATTGATAATATAATCACCTTCATTTCTATTGTAAAAATCAGTGCAAAACCCTGGCATAGCGATGATAAAGGAAATAAAAAATAATATTGCTTTTGTTAGATTACTCATAATTGGTTCTCTCCATTATATTTATGCAAAGCTAACATTGTTTTAACGGTAAGAGATGGGGCAGGTAGAGAATAATTAACGAGGTAATGATCCATCGTTAATATGCATATTAATTTAATCAATACCAATTTTTCAATAAAAATAACTACTATTTACTTAAAATAATTGCTATTTAAATAATATCAGTTAATAAAAAAGGGAATTTATTATTCCCTTTTAGTGTGATTCAGTCTTTAGGTGCACTTTCAATAATATCTGCTAATTTTTCCAGTGTTATTCTTAAAAACTTTGGCATAGCTTCTATTTCAATTGAATCCATTAGGTTTTTTACATAAAGACCTAATTCTGTATCACCTTCAACAATTAGTCGACGTTGGAAAAATAGTGTGTCAGGATCTTGTCTTCTAGTCGCAATCATAATCAAATCGTTAGCATTACCAATAAAGCTGACATCAGGAATTTCTTCACGACTCACAACTAGTTTGTTATCAATTAAGCTCACAAACCAAACTAATTGCAGATCTGTTACTTGTATTTTAAGCCAACGATTTTCTAGAAAATCAAGATCACCATCTTCCAGCGAATTTTTGAATTGTAATTGCAATAATTGTTCAATCGTTCGTTTTTTCAAGTCGAAAGGAATACAACGTAAAGTTAAACCTAACACTTGTGGTGCTTTATCGACAAATTGAGAATGAATTTTGCCAAGCAATTGGTGTTTGTTGCCAATCATTTATGCATCTCCAGAAATCATCTTCTCATAAATATCTAAATCTGTATTCAGATGTTCATACGTTTCTTCACTCACTTCATTGCGAATTTTCATTTGAAGTAATGCTGTACGTTCAGCTCCAATTGCCACCAAACGCATACGTCTCTCTAGATTTTCAGCCTCAAGTGCTTTTTGTTCTAAATCTTTAAGTCCTGTTCTACGTCTTAATGAACCAATTACCCGCGATCCGACTTCATGAATAATCTCTTGATCTAAACCTTCTTCTGAGGTTTCTTGTAAAAGACTAGTTTGCATTTTTTCTAGGCTAACGATAGCTTCTTCTGCCATTTGTCCTTTAACAGTTAAAATCTCATTATCTTGTTCGGAATTGTCCAAAATAACACTACCACGTAATAGGATAGGTAATATGATTACAGCTGAAATTAATGATACTAATATAATCCCAGCAGCAATAAATACTAATTGGTAACGACCACCGATAGTCATTGGAATTGATAATACACCAGCTAAAGTAATTGCCCCACGGACACCAGCAAAGGTGGAAATCCAAAGATCACGATTGGTATAGGCTCTGAATGCTAATGGGCGTTTTGTGCCGAAAGGCATTGTTGGCATATGTTTCATTGCCCATAACCATGCGAATCGAGTACCCATTAAGACTACGAAAACAAATAAAACAATCAAACATAATTGCCATAATTCAATTGAAGCATCGGTCTGATTTTCAGTAAAGGTAGTTGATAAGATACTTGGTAATTGAATACCTAATAAAAGGAATACAAAACCATTAAATACGAAGGTTAACATTGACCATGTGCTATCAGATTGTAGACGGGCAGTTAACGGCGCATTTCGCATCATACCAGATTGGTTTACTGTCATACCTGCACTAACAGCAGCTAAAATTCCAGAACAATGACATTCTTCAGCTATGATATAAGCCGCAAATGGTAGTAAGAATAGTAATACTATTTGAATAGCGGGATCATTATGAGTCAGTTGGTTTATCTTACGTAAGATACGTGCATATAACCAAGTGAATAAAACCCCAACCGCAAGTCCACCAACGGCAACAACAAAAAATGAAATACTGATCTGTAGTAGGTTAAATTGCAAAGCACCTGCAGCTATAGCGATGGCAAATTTTAATGAAACAAGGCCAGAAGCATCATTCATTAAGGCTTCCCCTTCAATGATTTCCATTTTTTCTTTTTCAATCCTTCCTTTACCGACGATTCCACTAAGAGCAACGGCATCGGTAGGAGATAGAACGGCAGCTAATGCTAAAGCGGCTGGTAATTCAACATTTGGAAGCATCCAATAAAGTAGATATCCTAGCGCAATAATAGAAATTACGACTAATACCAGTGCTAATCCGACAATTTCTCTAAAATTGTAGACAAAATCTTTCACCGAAGTTTTTCGACCATCAGCAAACAGTAAGGGAGGTATAAATAAAACAAGAAAGAGTTCTGGATCAAATTTCAAATACACACCCAAAGCAGCTAAAAGGCAACCCAATAATATTTGCATTAATGGCAAAGGAATTTGGATCGGCAACATTTTTATAACAACACCAGAAAGTGATACAATTAATACCAGAAGTAATATTGTTGAAAATAGTTCCATAGTTACTCTTTTGTTATTATCCTATAATTAACTATTGATTATATCGGATTTTTAACAAAATTTCAGATTAAAATTGCCTAAATCATACAATTTTTAATCACTCTCTTTTTTTGAATAAAAAAACAAGCGTTTTTATTGACGGATATCATTGATGGAAAATTGGCAAAGAGCATTTGTTCTTCATACGCGTACCTATAGCGAAAGTAGCTTATTAGTTGACTTATTTGTTGAGAATGTAGGAAAAGTAACTATTCTAGCTAAAGGGGCTAGACGTAAAAAATCAGTATTGAAGGGAATTTTACAACCTTTTACGCCATTAATTGTTCAGTATTCAGGTCAAGGAGAAATTAAGAATTTGCGTCAGGTTGAAGCAATATCTCTAACATTACCACTTGTATCAGTTTTTCTGTACAGCGCTTTTTATTTAAATGAACTATTAGATCGAGTCCTATTAGCTGAAACCGAAACTAATACGTTATTTGATGATTATTTGATAAGCTTACAACAATTGGCACAACAAATGTCAGCTGAAAATGTATTGCGTACATTTGAATTGGCATTACTTGAGAATTTAGGTTATCACGTTGATTTTTTTCATTGCAGTGCAACGGGCGATGATATTGTTGAAACCATGCATTATCAATATCAATCAGAAAAAGGTTTTATTAGTAGTTTGCTACAAAATAGTACCAGTTTCACCGGCGAACAGGTGTTAGCTTTGGGAAAAAGAGAGTTTCTAACTATAGATACGCTTAAAGCAGCTAAACGTTTTACTCGAATGGCTTTAAAACCTTATATAGGTTCAAAACCTTTTAAGAGTAGAGAGTTATTTTTGAAAATTTAGTTTTTGATTTCTCTATTCCACCAATGATTATTGGCGGAATAGTTTATTAATTATAATTTACTCGATTAAACTTAGTATCTTGGTGGTTTAGCATATTTGCTATTATAACTATCGGCAGGGAAAGCGTTAGAATTCGGTGATTTCTTATATTGATTACCACTTTCCAATTGGAAAATTGCTGTACCAATCACCCCAATATTGTTCGCTGAACCTTCATCGGTATGATTTGCATAAGCTTTAGATGCTTGTGAAAATGTAAATGAGGCTACTTCACTATCATTTTTTCGGAACCCTTTAATTGATAGCGTACTATACGGTCTTAAAATATAACCATTATTTTTCAATGAACCAGCTTTTCCGTTGATAACATCTAATCCATCAACAGTTGCTACAATTTCATAAGTATTTCTTGAATAATTAACATAATAAAGTTGATAACTTTTACCTTCTTCACCAAGCATATTGATTTCATCATCCTGTTTGAAAAGCGACCATTTGTTATTGTTATCATCAATTATTGACATACCCACATCGCCATTGAGCATGAGTTCTTGAACTTTTTTTCCATGCACAAAAACTTTCTTAGAATAATGAATTACCGCAACGTCTATTGGTGTGTTATTAATGCGATCTAATTTAACTTCACGAACATGAGATTCGACCCCATCGCCCCATTGTGTTCCTATTCCTCTATCATTTGCGGCTTTTGAATTGATTGCTTGTTGACATCCACTTAAAATTAAACTGATTAAGCCAATCATTAATACATTATATATGTTATAAAATTTATTCATTAAGATTTCCTTTTCTAATTATGTTTAGTAATTATATATACAATATTATATATTTGAATATTATATAAATATATATTAATTTTGTTGGCTGTATTTTATCGACTGAATAATGAGTTCTATATTATGCTCCACTTGATGCACGGATAACTAATTCACCATTTACGTATATAGTACGAATTGGTAAGGTTGGATTATTTATCCTTTGAATTAAAGTTTCTACCGCAGTCAAAGCTATACTTGCTAACGGTTGTTTATAAGTAGACAGTGGGGTAGATAGATGACCTGCATAATCAGCATCATCAAAGCTAATGGTAAATAATTTTTGTTTTGGATTTATTCTTTGATTCAATGAGATTAATTGCATTGCCGTAAAGTCATTACCACAAACTACATGTTTAATGTTCAATTTTGCCAATTGATTAATTACTTTTTCATCAATTTGTGGCACTTGAATTATCCAATCGTTAATTTTTGTAATTCCTGCATCATATAGTGCTTGTTTATACCCAATTATTCTTAAAGCAACGGTATTAGCTGAATCACTTTTTGATACAAATGCTATTCGAGTATTTTTCTTTTCAATAAAATAATTTGTGACAACGTAACCTGCGGCAATGTTATCAATACTAACTAAGTCAGCTTTACCTCGAGAAGGGAAAACACAATAGTCTCTCTCTAACAATATACAAGGAATATTGTAGAGTGCCAGATAATCCATTATTCTTTTGTTTATGATATTCGCGTAAGGGTGAAACTCTAAAGGTGTGAAAAATATTCCGTTAATATTATTTTTTGTATAATTAATGATGACTCTTTCTACGTCATTTAAAATAGATTGTATATCCTGACTTTTGGTCAGCATCCCTGCCCATAAAAGAGAAAACTGATAATTATTGGCTAAACTTGCTATCTCAGAATATAAACTGTCAAGAATCATTCTACTTTCATCTTGTTCTAAACGAGGAGCCAATATTCCAAAAATATATTTGCTTACTTGTTGATCTTTAGGGTGTCTAACATAAAACTTACCGCCTTGTTTACCTTCAATATAACCTTCTGTTTTTAATCTTGAAAATACTTTACTGATCGTTGGCCGGGAAGTCTTATATATTGAGCTTAAATCAGATGAAGACGGAAGGGTACTATTACAATCTAAAATTCCACTTTTGATCTGCAATAATATTTCCTGATAAATCTGCTCACTTTTATTTGCCATTATTTTACCTATATAACTTTAATTGAATATAACTAGTATGACATAACCATTAAACTTGATAAATTAAATTTTACAAGTTCTTAAAAAAAGTGACTTTGATATCATAAATAATAAAAAGAAATAGATTAATATTGTTAACCTTGTTGCAGATAATTAGACTGAATTTGCTCAAAATATATTGCAAAATATTTTTGAGTTTTAGTATTTAAGGAAATTATTATTATAAATCATTTGATTATCTGAGGTGGGTTTATGAAAAAATTCATAGCATCGTTTTTAACAATTACATTCTTTCTTTTTACAAGTTGTTTTCAACTTGTAAATGCTGATGATAAAAAACCTATAAAGTTTGCTTTTATCACTTCAACTTTAAACAATTCATTTTTTACAGCAATATCTGATACATTTTCTGAAATCGCCAAACAAAATGGCGATCAATACATTCTTGTCGATCCTCAATATGATCAAGCTAAGCAAATTTCAATGATGGAAGATGTCATTAATCAAAAAGTTGATATTATTTACTTAATCGCCGTTGATTCTGAAGGTATCCGCCAAGGATTATTGGCTGCAAAACAAAAACAGATCCCGGTAGTGGTGATTGATAATCCTATTAGTGATGATGATTTAGTTGTTAGCACTGTGGCTTCAGATAATTTCTTGGCTGGTAAAATTAATGGTGAACAAATGGCTAAAGATTATCCTAATGGCGCTAAAATTGCTGTTATTGATTGTCCTTTCAACCGTGCTAGCGTTTTAAGAGCTGATGGCTTTTATGCCGGATTAGGCGAAAACAGAAGTAAATTTGAAGTCCTTTCTCAACAAAATGGCAAATGTGCTTTAGAGGTCACCATGCCAATTGCCGAGGATATTATTCAAGCTCATCCTGATTTACAAGCATTTTTTGCCGTAAATGATCCTTCTGCTTTAGGTGTTGTCGTTGCATTGAAAGCATCAAATAAACTTAAAAATGTTAAAGTCTATACTGTTGATGGTTCTCCTGACGGTAAAAAAGCATTTAGCGATGGAGATATAACGTTAACAGTCGCCCAAGCACCAATTCAATTAGCTAAAGAAACCTATAAAGTTGGTAAAAAGGTTTTAGCTGGAGAAAGCGTTGCTAAAGAAATATTAGTACCAACTTTTCCAATTACCAAAGAAATGATTGATCAATATGGAGTAAAAGTCTGGCAGTAATCATTGACTTTAATCAAGTTATATCTATTGAAATCAATAAGGTGATATTTATATGGAACAAGTTGCATTACAACTATCTCATATAGAAAAAAAATTTGCTGGTGTCCATGCGTTAAAAGATATGCACTTTAACCTTAAACAATGTGAAGTTCATGGATTGTTGGGCGAAAATGGCGCTGGCAAATCAACCTTAATCAAAATTATTGGCGGCATCTATAAACAAGATGCCGGTGAAATTAAGATTAATGGTAAAACTGAGATAATTAATGGTATTAAAGATGCACAAGCAAGAGGAATTAATGTTATTCATCAGGAGATTGTCTTAGTTCCTTATATTAGTGTATATGAAAATATTTTCTTAGGCCGAGAACCAAGAACACGCATGGGTTTTAAAGATCATCGTCAAATGATCACCAAAGCCAAAATAATGATGGAAAGCATGGGATTAACGATCGATGTGTTACGTCCTGTACATGAGTTAACCATTGCACAACAACAACTTATCGAAATTGTCAAAGCTATTTCATTTAACGTTCGTATCTTGATCATGGATGAGCCTACTTCTTCTTTAACTGATAAAGAAGTTGAGCAGCTTTTTATTATGATTAAAAAACTAACCGAACATAACGTAAGTATCATTTATATTTCTCACCGTATGGATGAGTTATTTACTATCACAGACAGAATAACTGTAATTAGGGATGGTAGTTATATAGATACCGTCAATACTAAACAAACCAATATTGATGAATTAGTCAAATTGATGGTTGGGCGTAACTTAAATAATTATTATCAACGTCACTATCAACAAAATGGAGAACGTTTATTAGAAGTTAAAAATCTTTCGAAAAAAGGAGTATTTAATAACGTTAATTTTCATTTAAAGAAAGGAGAGATTTTAGGTTTTGCCGGTCTTATGGGGGCAGGTAGGAGTGAAATCATGCAAGCAGTTTTTGGCGCAGACCGATATGATAGTGGTGAAATTTATTTTGACAATCAGCTTGTTAAGCTCAAATCGCCGCAAGATGCTATTGATATAGGAATAGCTTTAGTTCCTGAAGATAGAAAAAAACAAGGTCTTATTTTAGGTAATAGTATCGCATTCAATTTAACATTAACAGTATTGAAACAATTTATGCATGGTTGTTTTGTTAATCAACAAAAACAGAAAGATATCATTCAATACTATATTAATAAGCTCAATATAAAAACCCCAGATGCTGACAAAATTGTTGGTCAGCTTAGTGGCGGAAATCAACAAAAAGTTGTGATAGCTAAGTGGCTAGCAACTAAACCGAAAATCATCATTTTAGATGAACCTACTCGGGGAATTGATATTGGTGCTAAAGCCGAAATTTATCAAATCATTGATGAACTTTGTGCAAGTGGCATGGCTATTATTATGATTTCCTCAGAATTACCAGAAATTATCAATATGTGTGATCGTGTTTGTGTTGTTGCGAATGGACAAATTCAAGGTGAATTATCGCAATCAGAATTAACACAGGAAAAAATTATGAAATTAGCAACAGGGAGAGCTTAAAATGGCTAGCCAATCTATGAAACAATCAGATGATATGAGCTATCATCACTCTACAATAACCAATAATATCATTATTAGAAGTTTCAAAAATTTTATTACTAATAATATAGGGATTTTAATTGCGCTTCTATTAATTAGTATCATTTTAAGTTTTGCTAGTCCGGTATTTCTTTCCCAAGAAAATATGCTCTCAGTGTTAAGACAAGTATCCACTAATATGTGTTTAGCGTTAGGAATGACATTGATCATCATATTGGGTGGTATTGATTTATCGGTAGGTTCGATCGTCGCTATGGCGGGTACACTCACAGTTGGATTTATTTCAATCGGTGAAATGAGCATTGTTCCAGCTATTATGCTGGGTTTATTTATTGGTACTTTATGTGGTGCGGCAAATGGTGTCGCTATTGCTTATACAGGTATTCCTCCATTCATCGTTACATTAGCAATGATGATGATCGCTCGTGGCGTAGGTTATATTTATAGTGGTGGTCAATCAATTCGTATTTTTGATGAGGGGTTTACCAGCATAGGTACAGGTTACTTAGGCATGATTCCATATCCAGTTATCTATATGTTGGTATTTATTGTCGTTATGTTGGTGGTAGTTAATCGAACACGTTTAGGTACCTATATTTATGCTCTCGGTGGTAACCGTGAGGCAGCAAGATTATCAGGTATAGCCATTAAACGTGTTGAAATCATTGTATATACCATTGCCGGTTTTTTAGCTGCTTTCGCAGGAATAGTGCTTGCAGCAAGAATGTATTCAGGACAACCATCAGTTGCACAAGGTTATGAAATGGATGCGATAGCCGCTTGTGTACTTGGGGGTATTTCAATGTCAGGTGGAATAGGTCGTATTAGTGGCACTATTTTAGGCGTGATAGTTATCGGCATTATTAACAATGGTTTGAATTTATTGGGGGTTAATTCATTTTGGCAATTAGTTGCAAAAGGCGTAATCATCTTTTTAGCCGTCTATGTCGATATGCTAAAACGCAAGAAAGCAAACTAATTTAGACTAATTTATTTTTAAATGTATGAATAATAGCAAATTTAATTAATAGGACAATAAAATGAAAAAATGTACTTTGATGTTAAATAACCCAGATGGTATTACTCGACATACTGAACCGGTAATCGCGCGTCTTTTTTTCAAAGAACAGCCAATAGATCCGTCTAAATTAAAACTAGTTAATGAACAAGGGAAAGTTATACCACATCAATTGTTTGATATAGTTTATGATGATACCACCGATACACTAATCTCTGCTTGCTCAATCGCCTTTATAGTAACTAATTTAGAGCAGTTAGTTGAAAATTATACTTTGTATCTTGATGAGAAAACGCCTGTAGATAATGCAAATGGCATAAAACAACTAGTGCCTACTTTGAATGATGGTGTAAAAAGACTTGATACAGGTCACTATATTTTAGAATTATGTCGTGGTACTGCAGACGGGACATCATATGGGAAATGGGGTATTCGTTACTTTTCTGCTAAAGCTGAAGGTCGGAATTTGATTAAGGATTGCTCTAATGCTATAGGTGGTTTTTATGGCCCCTTTTTTACTCCAGCCAATGGATTAATTAATCCGCCTGAGCATACCATCGTAGAGTGTGAAACAGAGGTTGAAGGTCCAATTTATTGTCGTTATCGTTTTAATGGTAAAATTCCTAATGGTTTAGATCCAGCTTTGCATGATAAATCATTTTCAATTGTTTGGGAGTTTTTCTATCAGTCACCATGGTTTAGGCGTACTTATCATGTTGATGATTTTGAAACTTCTGTTGATGGTATGCCGGTCATAAATAAGATCACCGTTGGTGATGAGTATGAAAGTGGTAAAAATAATGTGGTATTTTCTCGTTTTGCTAGCTATGGCGGTACATTTTATCGTCAAGGTGATCTTTATGCCAATATTCTAGCTGATGAAGTTAATCGAATTTTATCGCAACCACTAGATCAACTTCCACCAAATGCAAGACTCTATCGAGAGTCCATTGGTGATAATATTAATGCAGTTTCTTGGGATTTCTTCTGGCGCCTATTTTGTGTTAAAGAAGGTATTTTAAGTGATGAAGAAATAAAATCACACGTTAAAACTATTCTGCGTAAAGCTCATCATGTTGTGCATAATAGCGCTCGAAACAAAGAAGTATTATTTGCTAAAGATGTAGATGTTAATAGTGTGCCAGAACAAACGATTTTTCCACTTGCTGCAAATAAAACGGCTGAAATAAATCCCGAATCAGGTTATGCTATGGTTTGGTATACGAGTAATATTGTCGGACGTTATCAAATTGTTCAACGTAAAGATTCCGGTTGGGTTAATTGGGGTACTAATGGTGAAAATGAGTATCCAGAATTACCTACCGGTTCAACGATTTATACTGCATATGGTCAATTTGATGATTGGCAGAAGCAAGCCGATAGTATGGAAAAAAATATTGATGTCAAACAAGGGTTAATCGAAGATGAATGACATAAAGATTGTTGCAATAGGTGAATTTTTATGGGATTGTTTACCTAATGGGAAAAAGATTGGCGGAGCTGCCGCCAACTTTTGTTATCATGCTAAATCAGCTGGAGCAAATGCAATATTAGTTTCAGCAATTGGCGATGACGACAATGGTAGAGAATTACGTGAACAGATTGAAAAACTGCAAATCCCACAACAAATTCAAATATCTGCAAATTATCCAACTGGAACGGTATTAGTTAAATTAGATTCAGCCGGTAAACCCACTTATGATATTGTTAATCCTGTTGCTTGGGATGATATTCAATTAACAGATCAATTATTAGAACTTATTCAGCAAGATGATTTAGATGCAATCTATTTCGGCAGTTTAATTCAACGTAATATACATAATCACGAACTATTGCAAAAGATTGTTAATCATCGATCACAACGAAGCAAAATTATTGTTGATATTAATTTACGTCAAAATCATTATAATAACGCGACTTTACTTTTGTGTATTGAACATGCCAATATCTTAAAGTTAAATGATGAAGAATTACCAATTGTTGCTGATTTATTGAAGATAAAAGCTGATCCGCAAGCGCTTTTCAATTATCTAAATGAACATTATCAACTTGAGTTGTTAATTTATACCTGTGGTAGTGAAGGTAGTCATCTTATTACTAAAAATGAACAGAATCATTGTCCTGCTGAAAAAATCACCCCAATTGATACTGTTGGTGCTGGTGATTCATTTATGGCAATAAGCAGCGTGCTATATTTAAAAGGCAAACAATTACAAGAAATTAATAGTAAAGCCAATCACATCGCTGCATATGTTTGTACTCAAAGCGGCCCGATGCCTATTATACCACAAACATATTTAACCGAATTATAATCTGTTTTGAGACCTAGCTTTTTAATTAGTGAATAATAGCTAGGTCATAACTATTATTTTCATATTCGATTACAACATCGTTTTATTGATTCCTAATCAAAAATAATCACTAAAAAGGCTATTAATAATTAAAAATAGGGTAATGTCTGTTTTTATTCGTTATGAAATCAGGATGTATTTAATCACTAGAGATAAATCTATTTTTAAATCAAGTTCAAGCCTATTTAAAATCCTCATGATAAGTGATAGTATACTCCGTCTATTTATTTATGTACGCATGTGCGCTTTCGTGTGGCGCACCACTGTTATAAGGATTTATTATGCCAATTATTACTCTTCCTGATGGTAGTCAACGTCAATTTGATAAACCTGTTACTGTATTAGAAGTTGCACAAAGTATTGGTGCAGGGCTTGCTAAAGCCTGTATCGCAGGCCGTGTTAATGGTGAACGTAAAGATGCGTGTGATGTTATTGAGCATGACGCAACCTTATCTATTATTACCGCTAAAGATGAAGATGGACTTGAAATTATCCGTCATTCTTGTGCACATTTATTAGGACATGCCATAAAACAATTATGGCCTAATACTCAAATGGCTATCGGGCCTACCATTGATAATGGCTTTTATTATGATGTCGATTTAGATCACTCTTTAACTCAGGAAGATCTTGATGCTTTAGAAAAACGCATGCATGAATTGGCCAAAAAAGATTACCCAGTTAAAAAAGAAGTAGTGAGTTGGGAACGTGCAAGAGAAGTCTTTTGGGAACGTCACGAACCTTATAAAATTGCTATTTTAGATGAAAACATTCCTAAAGATTCTACTCCAGCACTTTATCATCATGAAGAATATATTGATATGTGTCGTGGACCACATGTGCCTAATATGCGTTTTTGTCACCATTTTAAATTACAAAAAGTTGCTGGCGCTTATTGGCGTGGTAATAGTGATAACAAAATGTTACAACGCATCTATGGAACTGCATGGGCAGATAAAAAACAACTCGACAGTTATTTACAATTTTTAGAAGAAGCGGCAAAACGCGATCATCGTAAAATTGGTAAACAACTTGATCTGTATCATATGCAGGAAGAAGCACCAGGTATGGTATTTTGGCATAATGATGGTTGGATTATTTTCCGTGAACTTGAAGTTTTTGTTCGTACCAAACTGAAAGAATATGATTATCAAGAAGTGAAAGGTCCATTTATGATGGATCGTGTACTTTGGGAAAAAACAGGGCATTGGGGCAACTATAAAGAATTAATGTTTGTTACTTCATCAGAAAATCGTGAATACTGCATTAAACCAATGAACTGTCCAGGCCATGTACAGATTTTTAATCAAGGCCTAAAATCATATCGCGATTTACCATTACGTATGGCCGAATTTGGTAGTTGTCATCGTAATGAACCTTCTGGATCTTTGCATGGTTTAATGCGAGTTCGAGGTTTTACTCAAGATGATGCACATATCTTCTGTACTGAAGGGCAAATTCGAAGTGAAGTAAATAATTGTATCAAAATGGTCTATGATACTTATAGTACATTTGGCTTTAAAGATATCACGGTTAAATTATCGACTCGTCCAGAAAAACGTATTGGTAAGGATGAAACTTGGGATTTAGCAGAAAAAGATTTAGCTGAATGTTTGCAAGAAAATGGCATTGAATTTGAATATTTACCTGGTGAAGGGGCATTCTATGGTCCAAAAATTGAATTTACTTTACATGATTGCTTAGGTCGAGCATGGCAATGTGGTACAGTTCAACTTGACTTTATGTTACCAGAGCGATTAGATGCAACTTATGTTGGTGAAGATAATGAACGTCATGTTCCTGTTATGATTCACCGAGCTATACTTGGTTCAATGGAACGCTTCATGGGCATATTGACCGAAGATTGTGCTGGATTCTTCCCAACTTGGTTGGCACCATTACAAGTAGCGGTTATTAATATCACTGATAATCAAGCCGATTATGCCAAACAATTAACCGAGCAACTACAAAAAGTTGGCATTAGAGCAAAAGCGGACTTGAGAAATGAGAAAATAGGGTTTAAAATTCGTGAGCATACTCTAAAACGCGTTCCTTATATGTTTGTCTGTGGAGACAAAGAGATAGAATCAGGAACAATTTCAGTTCGAACTCGCCAAGGTAAAGATCTTGGTAGCTTTGAAGTGAAACATGTTATAGAATTATTGCTTAATGAAATTCATAGTCGTTCATTAGAACAAATGAATTAATGATAAATTAATTTGGAGGAATGAGATATTAAAGTCAGTAAACGAATTCAGTCAACACGCGCGCACAAAATCAATGATGAGATTACTGCTCGCGAGGTGAGGTTAACCGGCGTCGATGGTGAACAGCTCGGCATTGTTAGCTTAGACGAAGCTTTAAAACAAGCTGAAGAAGCAACGTTAGATTTAGTTGAAATAAGTCCTAATGCAGAGCCACCTGTTTGTCGAATTATGGATTATGGCAAGTTCCTCTATGAAAAGAGTAAAGCAACAAAAGAACAGAAGAAGAAGCAAAAGGTTGTTCAGGTTAAGGAAATTAAATTCCGACCTGGTACAGACGAAGGCGACTATCAGGTAAAACTCCGCAGCCTGATACGCTTTCTTGAAGATGGCGATAAAGCTAAAGTTACGTTGCGTTTTCGTGGACGTGAAATGGCTCACCAACAGTTAGGTACTGAAATGCTTGATCGCATTAAAGAAGACTTGGCTGATTTGGCTATCATTGAATCTTATCCAACTAAGATTGAAGGTCGTCAAATGATTATGGTGTTAGCGCCCAAGAAGAAGTAATGGTTTTGCAAGTTAATCTTTAGTTTTCTAAAAATTACACCATTATTTTATTTTTATTAACAATGCGAAGTAGGAATTATAAAATGCCTAAAATTAAAACTGTAAGAGGCGCAGCAAAGCGCTTTAAAAAAACAGCTTCTGGTGGCTTTAAGCATAAACAAGCTAACAAGAGCCATATCCTAACTAAAAAATCAACTAAACGTAAACGTCATTTACGTGGTTTGACTACTGTGTCAAAAGGCGATTTAGGTTTAGTAGTGGCGTGTGTTCCATACGCTTAAATATTGATTAATTATTTAGAGGATATAGTTTATGGCTCGTGTTAAACGTGGTGTTATTGCTCGTGCACGTCACAAGAAAATTTTAAAACAAGCAAAAGGGTATTATGGTGCTCGTTCACGTGTATATCGTGTTGCTTTCCAAGCAGTAATTAAAGCTGGACAATATGCTTACCGTGACCGTCGTCAACGTAAACGTCAATTCCGTCAATTATGGATTGTACGTATCAATGCTGCGGCTCGTCAATGTGGTTTATCTTATAGCCGTTTCATTAATGGTTTAAAGAAAGCTTCAATTGAAATCGATCGTAAGATCCTTGCTGATATCGCAGTATTCGATAAAAATGCATTCGCTGCATTAGTTGAAAAAGCAAAAGCTGCACTTTAATAGCTTTATAAGAGCCGGGTTATCTCGGCTTTTATTGTTTTAACGATATTTAAGAGTTGATTGATTATGAATTTAGTTGTTTTTCGTTTCTTTTTTAGCTTCGATAAGCTTATTCGTTTGTGAGGCAAATGAGAAACGAAAAATAATTATAAAAGCCTCAGGAGAGGCTTTTTTTATGTAATAAACAATAAGCAGGAGAACTGTATGTCTCAATTAGTTGAACTGGTAAGCAATGCCAAATCCGCTATTGAAAGTGCTAATGATATTAATACTATCGAACAGATTCGAGTGGAATATTTTGGTAAAAAGGGCTATTTTACCATGCAAATGGCGTCTTTACGTGATGTTCCAGCTGATCAACGGCCAGCTGTAGGTCAGAAGATTAATGATGCAAAGCAAGAAGTTGTTGAGTTATTAAATCAAAAACGTCACTTTTTAGAGCGTCAGGCTCTTAATGCAAAATTAGCAAATGAAACCATTGATATTACTCTTCCTGGTAAATCACTTGAATTAGGTGGATTGCATCCTGTAACTAAAACGATTAACCGTTTGGTTGAGTTTTTTGGGGAATTAGGCTTTGCTGTTGAAACAGGACCCGAAATAGAAGATGATTATCATAACTTCGATGCTTTAAATATTCCTGCACATCATCCTGCTCGTGCTGATCATGATACATTTTGGTTTGATGCAAAACGTTTATTACGAACCCAAACTTCAACGGTTCAAATTCGAACCATGGAAAATCAAAAACCACCAATTCGAATTATTGCTCCAGGCAGAACTTACCGTAACGATTATGATCAAACTCATACCCCGATGTTCCATCAAATGGAAGGGTTATTAGTAGATAAAGATATCAGTTTTACGCATTTGAAAGGCTTGTTACATGATTTCCTTCACTGCTTCTTTGAAGATAATATGGAAATAAGATTTAGACCTGCATATTTTCCATTTACCGAACCTTCAGCAGAAGTTGATATTAAAGCTAAAAATGGGAAATGGTTAGAAGTGTTAGGCTGTGGTATGGTTCATCCAAATGTGTTACGTAACGTAGGTATTGATCCTGAAGAGTATTGTGGTTTTGCATTTGGAATGGGAATCGAAAGATTAACCATGTTACGTTACGGTGTCACAGATTTACGTTCTTTCTTTGAAAATGATTTACGTTTTTTAAAGCAATTTAATTAGTTCTGGAGATCAAAACATGAAATTTAGTGAAAGTTGGCTACGTGAATGGATCAATCCAGAAATAAGTAGCGATAAATTATCAGATCAGTTAACTATGGCTGGTTTAGAAGTAGATGATATTGAAAAAGTTGCTGGTGATTTTACCGGTGTAGTCGTGGGTAAAGTTGTTGAATGTAAACAACATCCTAATGCTGACAAATTACGAGTAACCAAAGTAGATATTGGTAAACCTGAATTATTGGATATTGTTTGCGGTGCACCTAATTGTCGTCAAGGTTTAACCGTAGCTTGTGCCACAATTGGCGCTGTATTACCTGGTGATTTTAAAATCAAAGCAGCAAAACTTCGCGGTGAACCATCGGAAGGGATGTTGTGTTCTTATTCTGAGTTAGGCATTTCTGACGACCATAATGGAATTATTGAATTACCAGAGGACGCCCCTTTAGGACAAGATATACGACAATATTTAAATTTAGATGATGTAATGATTGATATTAGCGTTACACCAAATCGTGCCGACTGTTTTGGTATTATTGGTGTCGCGAGAGATATTTCTGCTGTAAACAATATCCCAATGAAAGAACTAAAAGTTGAAAATATCACTCATACAATAAATGATACTTTACCTATTCAGGTTGATGTGGCTAAAGCAGCCCCTCGTTATTTAGGTCGTATTATCAAAAATGTTAAAGTAGACGCTTCAACTCCGCTATGGATGAAAGAGAAGTTACGTAGAGGTGGTATTCGTTCTGTTGATGCCATTGTCGATGTTACTAACTATGTTTTATTAGAACTCGGTCATCCAATGCACGCTTTTGACTTAGCTGAGATTGACAAAGGCATTGTTGTGCGTTATGCCAATAAAGATGAAAAGCTTGTCTTACTCAATGGTAATGAGGTTAAGCTTGATGAAAAAACATTAGTCATAGCTGATCAGCAAAAAGCATTAGCAATCGCCGGTATTATGGGTGGTGAAAAATCAGGTGTAACTGCATCAACGAAAGATATTTTTCTTGAATCAGCGTTCTTTTCTCCATTAGCTATAACTGGTAAAGCACGTGAATATGGTTTACATACTGAAGCTTCTCATCGCTATGAAAGAGGTGTTGATCCTTATTTACAATCAGCTGCAATCGAAAGAGCAACTCAATTGATTGTTGAAATCTGTGGCGGTGAAGTAGGGCCTATTACTGAAGTTGTGAATGAAAATGAGCTTCCAGTTCAAGCAACAATTGAATTACGTCGAAACAGAATTGATCGCATTATTGGTTATCATATCGAAACTCAAAAGATTACCGATATTCTAGTAAGATTAGGTTGTGAAGTTGCCTATAATGATGATAGTTGGACGGTTAAATCACCTAGCTGGCGATTTGATTTACAACTTGAAGAAGATCTAGTTGAAGAAGTCGCACGGATTTATGGCTATAACAATATTCCTAATGTGAATATGAAAATTGAATCGGTGATGAAACCAAAACCGGAAAATAAAATTTCTTTATCTAGAGTAAAAAATCTACTAGTGGACAAAGGCTATCAAGAAGCCGTAACTTATAGTTTTGTTGACCCTAAAATTCAGCAAACATTACATCCACAACAACCACAAATTACATTACCAAACCCAATTTCGAGTGAAATGTCGGTTATGCGTTTGTCTTTATGGTCTGGCTTATTAGATGCAGTGTTATACAACCAAAATCGCCAACAATCTCGCATGCGATTATTTGAGACTGGATTACGATTTATACCAGATGAAAGCTGTGAGTTTGGTGTTCGCCAAGAATTAATGTTATCTGGTGTTGTTACTGGAAGTTTATATGAAGAACATTGGACATTACCTAAACAAAATATCGATTTTTATGATGTAAAAGGGGATTTAGAACAGTTATTTATTCTTTTAGGCTGTTTTGATAATATTGAATATAAACGTTCGGAACTTGATGCATTACATCCTGGGCAAAGTGCTGCAATCTTGTTGAATGGCGAAGTTATCGGCAATTTTGGTGTTTTACACCCTGAAATTGAAAAAAAATTATCTTTAAATAGTAAAACGCTTGTTTTTGAAATAAATTTAGCTAAAATTAATGATAAAAAAGTTCCTGTTGCTCATGAGTTATCAAAATATCCATCAAATAAACGTGATATAGCTGTCGTAGTATCGAATACAATTCCAGCAGCGGATATTATCTCTGAGTGTAAGCGTGCTGGTGGTGAGCAACTTGTAAAAGTTAACTTGTTTGATGTTTATCAAGGTGATAAAATTGACAATAATCAAAAAAGCCTTGCTATCAGTTTGATTTTACAAGACAAATCACGTACACTGGAAGAAGAAGATATAACAAACATTGTAAGCAATTGTGTTATTGCTTTACAGAATCGTTTCAATGCCCTATTAAGAGAATGATAATTATGACATTAACTAAAGCTGATATTGCAGATCGTCTTGCCGATAAATTTGATATCGATCGTCAAGAAGCTAAAGTCCTTGTTGAACTTTTTTTTGAAGAAATTCGCGTTGCTTTAGAAAAAGGTGAGCCAGTTAAACTTTCTGGATTCGGCAATTTTGCTGTTCGTGATAAAAATTCACGTCCAGGTCGTAATCCTAAAACTGGTGAGAGTGTAGATATCTCAGCTCGACGAGTTGTCACATTTAGACCAGGTATTAAATTTAGAGAACGAATTGAGAAAAATTTAACTTTATAATTAAATTTTTTAAAAATTGTTTTGTAAGTAATAGCCTTTTTGTTGTTATTACAACAAAAAGGTTGTTTACTTTTTTGTTAAAAAATCATTGTAATTAATTGCTGAATCAAGCATAATACACCTCCTCTATGGAGGCTCTATGGGTCCTCTTGCAACATTTTTTTGCTCATCAGGTCAGGTCCGGAAGGAAGCAGCCAAAGTAAAAAATATGTGTGTGGGATGTGGCTGATAGGGTCTCCTCCAAAACATTTTCTCTCAAAAATAAAAAATTATTAAGCTTGTCGTTGTTTGTTTATTAATCAATTGATTTTTCTTTTTTTAATTTTGTAACTAAATAGGTTGTAGGAATACAGCATTTTTGCGATCATATATCAAATTTTATTCATTTTCTTAAATGAAATTATTTAAATTAAGCAAAGTAATGAGGAATTTGTATATGATGCGAGTTGGATTGTTTCTTCTAACTAACTTAGCGGTTATGTTTGTATTTGGTATAATTCTGAGTATTTTAGGGGTCAATGCCCAGAGTACCTTAGGACTACTTATTTTTGCAGCTCTTTTTGGTTTTAGTGGTTCATTTATATCACTTCTTTTGTCTAAAAGAATGGCACTACGTTCTGTTGGTGGTCAAGTGATAAAAGAGGCTCGTAATGCTCAAGAACAGTGGTTACTTGATGTCGTACGTCGCCAATCAGATCAACTTAAATTAAAGATGCCTGCAGTAGCAATTTATGAAGCAGATGATATTAATGCTTTTGCAACAGGAGCGACTAAAAACAGTTCTTTAGTTGCGGTAAGTACCGGATTATTAGCGGCAATGACCCAAGATGAAGCAGAAGCGGTAATTGGTCATGAAATGAGTCATGTAGCAAATGGTGATATGGTGACTATGGCACTCCTACAAGGTGTATTAAATACGTTTGTTATCTTTATTTCGCGAATTATAGCGTCAATGTTTGCTAAAGTAATAGAAGATCGTAGTGAAGCATTAGCTGATATAGCCTATTACGTGATAGCAATGATATTTGAAACTATCTTTGGAATCTTAGCAAGTATGGTTGCGATGTGGTTCTCGCGTTACCGCGAATTTCATGCCGATGCAGGTTCTGCAAAATTGGTAGGTTCTGCTAAAATGATTGCTGCATTAGAAAAACTAAAAGTAAGCCATGAACCAAATGAAGAAGCGTCAATTTTAGCTTTTTGCATTAATGGTGAGAAGAAAGCCAAATTTTCCCAACTATTCTTATCACATCCACCTTTAGAAAAACGAATTGAAGCTTTAAGAAATCAATCAATTATTGGTTAATAAAACTTTAAATATTGGCTTAATAAACAAATAAAACCTTAATGGCAAATAGTAATAATATTTGCCATTTATTTTATCAATCGATAATATTCCTAGAGATTTAATATGTACCTGCAAACCAACAATAATAAACTTGAATTACTTAGTCCTGCGAAAAACATAGACATTGCCAAACAAGCAATCTTACATGGGGCTGATGCAGTTTATATTGGAGGTCCGCATTTTGGTGCCCGTCATAATGCCGGTAATTCAGTCAGTGATATAGCCGAATTAGTTGAGTTTGCCCATCGTTTTTATGCCAAAGTTTTTGTCACATTAAATACTATTTTGCACGATAATGAACTTGAGATAGCTCGACAATTGATCTGGCAATTATATGATGCTGGAGTTGATGCTTTAATTGTTCAAGATATGGGCATATTAGCCATGGATATTCCGCCGATAGATTTACATGCTAGCACGCAAATGGATATTCGAACCCCGGAAAAAGCTAAATTCCTTTCAGATGTTGGTTTTTCGCAAATAGTTCTAGCTCGAGAATTAAACTTAACTGAAATAGCGAATATTCATCAACAAATAGATGCCAATATTGAATTTTTTATTCATGGGGCTTTATGTGTTGCATTTTCAGGCCAATGTTATATTTCTCATGCTCAAACGGGCAGAAGTGCAAATCGAGGTGATTGTTCGCAAGCATGCCGTTTACCATTCACATTAAAGGATGATCAAGGCCGTGTTGTTGCTTATGAAAAACATCTTTTATCAATGAAAGATAATAATCAATCTGAAAACTTAATCGAATTGATACAAGCTGGAGTTAGGTCATTTAAAATAGAAGGACGTTATAAAGATTTAAGCTATGTAAAAAATATAACGGCATTTTATCGTAAAAAACTCGATGAAATTTTAGAAAAATCGGATGATTTTGCAAGTGCATCAAGTGGTAGAACTCAACATTCATTCACTCCAGATCCCAATAGAACATTTCATCGAGGTGCTACTGATTATTTTGTTCGGGGTAGACAAGCCAATATTGGCGCTTTTGATTCACCTAAATTTATTGGCTTACCTATCGGTGAGATGACGAAAGTTACTAACCAAACAATTGATATTAAATCTGAAAAAGTTTTAACGAATGGTGATGGATTAAACGTCTTGGTAAAGCGTGAAATCGTAGGATTCAGAGCTGATAAAGTTGAAAAAGTTGCTAATAATCATTATCGAGTGTTTCCTAATGAATTACCTAAGGTATTTCATTCCTTAAAATTACCTTATCAAATTAACCGTAACCTAGATCATAATTGGCAACAAGTTTTATTAAAAGAATCAAGTAGTCGTCGAATTGGTATAGCGTTTAAATTGATAAATCAATCAAATGTTGTTCAATTGATAGCAACAAGTGAAGAGGGCTGTAGTGTAAAAATTGCTTTAAAAGGTGAGTTTGAATTAGCTGAACAATCTGATAAAGCGCTCAAAAACATAAGAGATAGCTTATCAAAACTGGGCCAAACGATATATTACCTTACTGATTTAGCGGTTAATTTAACCGAGATATTTTTTATTCCAAGTAGCCAATTAAATCAATTACGAAGAGATATTATTGATAAGTTAACATTGGAACGGCTAACTCATTACCAAAGAAAGTTACGTAAACCACAAACGGAACCTGTGCCAATTTATCCAGAAGAGCAGCTAAGTTTTTTAGCAAATATTTATAATCATAAAGCTAGAGAATTTTATACTCAGCATGGCGTTAAACTAATAGAAAGTGCTTTTGAAGCACATGAAGTTAAAGATGATGCGCCATTAATGATTACTAAACACTGTTTGAGATTTGCGTTTAATTTGTGTCCTAAACAGGCTAAAGGTATTCAAGGTGTGAAAACAAAAGTAACACCAATGAAATTAATACAAAATAATAATGAAGAATTAATACTTAAATTTAATTGTAAAGCCTGTGAAATGCAAGTTTGGGGTAAAATCAAAAATCACATTTTAAAAATGCCATTACTAGGAAGTGAATTGATTTTACTAACCAACAAATAATTACAGTCATTGAATCGAAATTTAGTCAATAACTTAGTGCTTCTTAAAAGAAGAATTAAGTTCGCAATAATATATTATATTTAACATAATATACATTATTCTAACTTTAAATATCTGATTTATAATAAAATTATCTCAAAAGGAAAGGGCGATTACATTACTACTCTAATAACTTCCAAAATAATAATTTATTAATAACAAAAATAATTATAGTAGCACTCAACTAACGATCTTGTATTGATTATTAAGATTATATTTATTAACGTATTATAGAATAAGCAATATTTGACTTGAATCAATTCTTATTGTGATAAATATTATGGATTTTATTCAATTTCATTAGCTAATAGTTGAAAATAAGATTTATATGACTAATATCGAATTGAAAGCGCTTAGGCGTTTATTATTACTTTTATTATTACAGACTGATAACTTATTCAGTAATAATAAAATTGGCAATTTGGTTTATTCAAGCTTAATTGATTTAGTAAAAGCTGAGCTTTATTCTAAAGGTTTTATTGATAAAATAATCTAATAAATTTACATCATATTTTTATACCTTCAGCTGACAACGTTGGCTAAAAATCAAAAAATGTACAATTAATAATTGTATAACATTGTTTTTTTTAATTGAATTGCCAAATTTTTAATAGATTATATGTATTATCTCTAATCATTATATGGATTGCGTATATTTTTTCCTCTTGATGATCTAATTTTTAATTTATAGCGCTTAAACTCTATATAATAAAACTATTTTATAATTAATAATAATAGTTCATCGAATGCGATAGCAATTCAATATAACATTTGATTTTAATTTCAGATGTTCCATGAAATCGAAATTTTATAAATTAAATTCGATAATCGTAAGTGAAATTTAAAGAGTTTAAATATTGGTTTTTTGAATCGAGCAGGAATAAAATACTACTAAGATTTTGCTGTTAGTATCATTATTTAGGTCGCCTCTTATAAAACGTATCAGTGCGCATAATGTATATTATGTTAAATAATAGATATTATAATCTATCCCCGTTTATCTCTTTATTACTCGGTAAAATGAGGATTTTAATAAGTTAAAAAGTAAAAACAAATTACCAAAAAGTGGTAATTTAATTATTTAATAATAATTTTTTATTTCTTTTCTATTTATTGAATAATAAAATATAAACTATATAGTTAGTTTTTGTTTTATCATAAAATATGGTAATCTTAGCAATTAAAATCTTTAACGATTCTATTTAGGTTTATATGCACACTATTTATAAAACATTGCGTAGCAATAGTTATTCAGTTCCTTGTGAATTATGTAGTATTGGTGGATTGTGTATCCCTATGTTACTTAATAATTCACTAAGTAATGTTTTAGAACGGCAAAAATCATATTTAAAAGATGAAATAGTTGTTAAATCAAAAACTCCATTTAAAAAGTTTTATATTGTTCATTCTGGTGCATTAAAGACGTTTGTCACTACTCCAGAAAAAACAGAACAAATTAATGGATTTTATTTACCTGGGGATATCGTTGGTTTAGATTCCATTTCAACTAAGGTATATAATAGCAATATTCAAGCATTAGGAAATACTTCGCTTTGTGAACTTTACTATGATGAATTAATGTCATTAATTGACAGTAACAAAGATGTTCGTGATCTGATATTTAAATTATTAAGTACAGATATATATAATTATCAAAAATTAATTCTCTGTTATTCGCAAAAAAAATCTGATGAACGTCTTGCTACTTTTATCTATTCTCTTTATCTTAGATATCAACAAAGAGGACATACTTCTTTAAATATCAAACTGGCAATGAGTCGTGCTGATATAGCCAATTACTTAGGCTTGACGATTGAAACCGTTAGCCGGAATTTATCAAAATTACAAGAACAAAATATTTTAACAGCTAAAGGGAAATACATATATATTAATAATTTAGAAGCTTTAATAGAAATATGTAACTAAATTTATCTGTACTAAATTAATTAAAATTTACTGTAAGGTTTTTTATATGACAAGTTTAAAGAAAACATTTATTGCAGCAACTATTGCACTTATCCCCTGTTCTTCATTCGCTGCCCAGCAGTTAACTGAAGAACAAGCTAATAGCATGCAATCTTACAAGAGCATTACTATTAGAGGTGCTTTTTATACCGATAGCGATTACCTTATGGCTATGTCTAAAGCTGCTGATAATGAAGGTGCGGCTTCTTTCTATATTACTACTACCAATATTAGTCCATCTAATGATACTTTACGAATTGTTTATGCTAAATTGTATAAATCAGATGCACCTAAAGCTGTAGAACAAGCGGAAAGTTTACGTAAGTTTGAAGGGGTTTATGAGTATCCAAAATCAAAAGCTATTCGTTTAGAACCATTTAATATTGTTCGTATTCGTGGTTACTTCCCAACCGATTATGACATTAATCAAGCAATTGCTAAAGAAGCTTCAGCTAAAGGGGCTTATGGGTTCTATATTGATTCACGTTCAGAAATAGGTAGTAATTTACAAATTGCAGCTTATTTATTCAAAAAAGATGCACCAGAACGAAAATTACAACCTGAAGATGCTATTCCTTATGATTCTGAAGCGGGTCAATTAGCTTTAGCTAAAGGTGGCGATGCTGCAATGCAGGTTGAAAAACCTGGTTATTATTCTCCTTCAGCGTTTAATGAAAAATATTATGCTGATAAATTTAATAATAAAGTTATAGATAAAACGACTACCACAACGACTACAGGTAAAGTTGCAACATCATCAAATACTGAAACAACAAGTACTGTTGCTACAGAACCACAAAGAGTGACTCGTTACACCGTAACATTGCCTGATGGAAGAAAAATTCAAGAACTGAATGATGCTACAGCAGCTAAAATGGTTGCTTTTGATACATTGAAATTTAGAGGCTATTATGTCACTGATCAAGAAATTTCTTATCAAGCAGGTAAACGTGCGATTGAAGCTGGCGCAAAATATTATCATATTGCTCGTGTAGCACATGATACTAAAGGCCCAAATATTACGGTATTTGTTGATCTTTATCGATAATCAAAAATGGGCGCCTAAGCGCCCTTCTTTTTATTCTCATAACTTATCAGATTATAGATTCTAAAATTGTAACTCTGTCGATACAGTCTCTATTTGTTGTCTTATGCGTTTTGCTGAAATTGGATAAGGTGTTCCTAATTGTTGTGCAAAAAGATTAACTCTTAGTTCTTCAATCATCCATTTAATGTTAGTCACTTTGCTTAATGATTTTTGATTTTCTGGCAAACTATTTAGCCAAGTTTGATATTCATTCTTAACTTCTTCTATTATATTCATTGCTTGTCTATCTTTAGCCATATTCGAACCAAGCTTCTCTAAGCGTTTTTCAATCGCAAATAAATAGCGATAAATATCAGGAAGTTTGTCATAACCGGTTTGTGCAACAAATCCTTTATAGACTAATTCACTGACTTGCTGTTTGATATCAGATAAAGCAAAAGCAAGGGATAGATCTACTCGACCTTTTAATTTTTTATTAATATTAAAGTGTAACGTTAATATTGATTCTACTTGTTTAGCAATATCAACAACAGTTTCATTGATATGGCTTTTAGTGTAAGTTAGAAGTTGTTGATATTGTTGTTGATTATCAATAATTTGGTTGTTTTTTTCTATTAAATGATCAACGCCACAAGCAATGCAATCATCAATAAGATTGAGTACTGTTCCAAACGAATTGAAATATAAACCTAGCTTAGATTTGTTTGGCAGTTTCTCATGTAAATATTTTATCGGTGATGGAATATTGAGGATTAATAATCGTCGAATACCTAACTTGCTTAATCGCTTTTGTTCTTCCAAAGAATCAACAAGTTTAATACTAACTGAATGTTGATTATCAATAATCGCTGGATAAGCTTTAATTGTGTAATTTTTTTGTTTTTCTTCATAGATTGCAGGTAAAGAACCAAAATCCCAATCTGTAATATTATTCTTTTCTATTTTAATCGATTTTTTCTGGGTTAAGGATGATAAAGCTTGTTGAACTTCTGTTTTAAGTTGTTCTTGAAGTTTAACTAAATCTTTGCCGAAAGCAATTTCGCGATTATGATCAACAATACTGAAATTCATCTTTAAGTAACTAGGTACTTGATCAAGTTGCCAATCTGTTGACTCAATCCTAGTACCGGTCATTTTTCTAAATTCATTTTGTAACGTTTCAAGTAACGGCGATGCTGTAGAATTGACTCTACTCAAAAAGGCTTCAGCATAGTTAGGTGCCGGTACCAAACTTTTACGTAATGATTTAGGTAATGACTTGATTAATGAGATAATTAAATCATAGCGAAAACCAGGAACTTGCCAATCAAAACCACTATTTTTTATCTGATTAAGGATATTTAGTGGAATAGTGATTGTGACGCCGTCACGTTCATTACCAAGGTCAAACTGATAACTTAAAGGTAGCTTTAAGTTGTCTTGATACCAAAAATCTGGATAATCATTCACTTTCACCGGTTGTGCTGACGGTTTGATCAACATATTTTTTTCAACATTAAGAAATTCTGGATCAACTTTTTGTTTTATTTTCCACCATGTATCAAAATGCTTTGCAGAAATTACTGATTTATCTATTCGTTGGTCATAAAAATTATATAGGTCATCATCATCAATCAAAATATCTTGACGTCGAGACTTATGTTCAAGATCCTCAACTTCATTGATTAATTTTTGATTTTGCTTATAAAAACTGTGGTTAGTTTGCCAATCACCTTCCACTAACGCATGGCGAATAAATAAAGAACGACTTAATATTGGATCAATTTTACTGTAATTAACTGTGCGACTAGCAACAATAGGTAATCCATATAAAGTGACTTTTTCATTAGCAATGGTTGTTCCTTGTTTTTTAGACCATCTCGGCTCACTGTAACTGTATTTAACTAAATGTTTAGCTATTGGTTCGATCCACTCAGCTTCAATTTTGGCTGCAGTTCTACCCCACAATCGGCTGGTTTCAACCAATTCACTAGCTATACACCATTTTGGTTGATTTTTAAAAATCGCTGAATTAGGGAAAATAGCAAATTTAATATTACGAGCACCAATATATTCATGTTTTTCGATTTCTTTCATCCCAACATGCGATAATAAACCACTTAATAGTGCAATGTGTAATGAACGATAATCCGCTAATTGACTATTAATCGGAAATGCTAGTTGTTTAACTGTTTGCCTAATTTGCGTATAAACATCTTGCCATTCACGAATACGCAGATAATTGAGGTATTCTTTTTGACATAAGCGTCTAAATTGATTACCCGATAATTCTGCTTGTTGACTGGCAATATAATTCCATAAATTAATAAAAGAGATAAAGTCTGATTCTTTATCGGCAAATCGTCGATGTTTTTCATCAGAAGCTTGCTGTTTATCAAATGGACGTTCTCTAGGATCTTGTATTGATAATGCTGCTGTAATAATCATCACTTCTTTTATACAACCTAATTGCCTTGCTTCAACTAACATTCTCGCTAATCGAGGATCTATAGGCAACTGAGATAAAATTCGACCTATATCAGTTAAGTGATAATGATGATGTTTAGTATAAATAGCTCCAAGTTCTTCTAATAGTCGTATACCATCACGAATATACCTAGAATCAGGTGATTCCACAAACGGAAAAGCAGCAATATCACCTAATCCTAATGATGTCATTTGTAATATAACTGAAGCTAAATTTGTTCGTAATATTTCTGGTTCTGTAAATTCAGGTCTTGATAAAAAATCTTGTTCATCATAAAGCCGAATACAAATACCGTCCGATGTTCTACCACAACGCCCTTTTCTTTGATTTGCCGATGCTTGAGAAATTGGTTCAATTGGTAATCGTTGTACTTTAGTACGATAGCTATAACGACTAATTCTGGCTAAACCAGGGTCAATAACATATTTAATGCCTGGAACAGTTAACGACGTTTCAGCAACATTAGTTGCTAATACAATCCGTCGTCCATTATGCTGTTGGAAAATGCGATTTTGTTCTGATGCCGATAGTCTTGCGTATAAAGGTAGAATTTCAGTATGTTTCAATTCTAATTTTCTTAATGTATCAGCAAGATCTCGTATTTCACGTTCTCCCGTTAGAAAAATGAGTATATCACCAGCACTTTCCAATGAAAGCTCATCAATAGCATTAATGATCGGTTGAAAATCACTGTTTTTATCACTTTCAGAATCCTCACTAAAAATCACTGGCCGATACCTAACTTCAACCGGATAGGTTCTGCCAGATACTTCAATTATCGGAGCATGATTGAAATGATTAGAGAAACGTTCAACATCTATTGTTGCCGAAGTAATAATAACTTTTAAATCAGGACGCTTAGGTAATAGTTGTTTTAAATATCCTAAAATAAAATCTATATTTAAACTACGTTCATGGGCCTCATCAATAATGATAGTATCATATTGCAGTAAGAGCTTATCTTGTTGAATTTCTGCTAATAAAATTCCATCAGTCATCAATTTAACCAATGTACTATCACTTACATGGTCTGAAAATCTAACTTTATAGCCGACTAATTGCCCTATATGCGTCTTTAATTCTTCAGCAATACGGTTAGCTACCGAACGAGCGGCTAATCTTCTAGGTTGAGTATGACCAATATAGCCTTTAACACCTAGCCCTAATTTTAGACATATTTTGGGAATTTGTGTGGTCTTACCTGAGCCTGTTTCGCCAGCAATGATGACTACTTGATGATGTTTAATTGCTTCATAAATAGCCTGTTTTTTTTCAACTACAGGTAAATTACTAGGAAAATCAATATGATTAGGTAAAGATTGTAATCGAATATTATAATGTTCAATAGCTAAATTTATTGCTGATTCGATTTCAGCAATATTTTGTTTTTTATTAATAAGCTTTCTTATTTTCAGTTGATCTAAGAAAGTCATTGACGACAATTTGTTTAATTGTTGAGATACCATAAGGCGTTGAGTATATTATTCACAATTATAATTGTTATAAATTATAGCAAATATTCCTTATTTATAGGAGATTAAATGAAGAAATCACTATTACTATTATTATCTGCTTCGCTAATATTTAACTCAACTGGATGCGCTTTTTCAAATAGCATTAATGAACAGGATCTTATGCATCACCATTATATTCTGATGGAAAATAATGGTTTGAGTTTACCTATTTTCAAAAATGTTGATTTAGAATTTGGCGAAAATATGATTATGATTGGAAAAATCTGTAGTGAATTTTTAGCTCAAGTTAAACTTGAAAATAATATGATCAAAGGCCAGATAATTAATATGACCAACAATAAATGTCAGAACAAACAATTAGATTTACTCGATAATGTGATTAAAAAACTGATTATTGATGGGGCAAATATTCAATTAATTGGCACTAAATTAGTACTAAAAAATAACCAAGACACACTTATCTTTCAATTAAAAGATTATATGTAACTAAAAAACCCCTTTCCTCAAAATTTTTATAAAATCTATCGTTATTATCCAATTTGTTATCTTATACTAATTGGATAAACTTAAAACAGATTTAGTGATAAAAAACTTTATTTAAAATAGAGTTAAGTCTATAATGAAGCCAATTTTTTGAGGATCTAAATTTTAATGAAAATAGTCAATTTTTCAGACACTGAAATAAAATTAAGTAACTATTTTTCAGTTGCTCGATCCTTCTTATATCCCTTTCAATCCAATGTAAATACTTTGCATTTAGACATATACCCAGTTTATATGAAATTTAAACATTAACCTTAACAAGTAGTGATAATATTATGAAAAAGACAAAAATCGTTTGTACTATAGGACCAAAATCAGAATCAAAAGAGATGTTAACCAAATTATTAAATGCAGGCATGAATGTAATGCGTTTAAACTTCTCTCATGGTGATTATGAAGAACACGGTAATCGAATCAAAAATTTACGTGAAGTAATGCAAGAAACTGGCTTAAAAGCGGCAATTATGTTGGATACTAAAGGTCCAGAAATCCGTACTATTAAGTTAGAAGGTGGTAATGATGTATCACTTGTTGCTGGTCAAACTTTCACTTTTACTACCGATGAAACCGTAGTTGGTAATTCAGAACGTGTTGCGGTTACTTATAAAGGTTTTGCTCAAGATCTTAAACCTGGCAATCGTGTTTTGGTTGATGATGGTTTAATCGCTATGGACGTTGTCGAAATCAACGGTAACGAAGTTGTCTGTAAAGTACTAAATAATGGTGATTTAGGTGAAAATAAAGGTATTAACTTACCAGGTGTTTCTATTAAATTACCTGCACTTGCTGAAAAAGATAAAAATGATTTAATTTTCGGTTGTGAGCAAGGTGTTGACTTTATTGCTGCATCTTTTATCCGTAAACGTTCTGACGTTGAAGATATCCGTGCTCATCTTAAAGCTCACGGTGGTGAAGAAATCAAAATTATTTCTAAAATTGAAAACCAAGAAGGTTTAGATAATTTTGATGAAATTTTAGAAGCTTCTGACGGTATCATGGTGGCTCGCGGTGACTTAGGTGTGGAAATCGCTGTTGAAGAAGTTATTTTTGCTCAAAAAATGATGATCAAAAAATGTAATAAGGCGTCAAAACCAGTTATTACTGCAACACAAATGTTAGACTCAATGATTAAAAACCCTCGCCCTACTCGTGCTGAAGCTGGTGACGTTGCTAATGCAATCATTGATGGAACTGACGCAGTTATGTTATCAGGTGAAAGTGCTAAAGGTAAATATCCATTTGAAGCAGTAAATGTGATGGCTACTATTTGTAAACGTACTGATGGTACTATTCCTGCTAAACTTGAGTTAACAACCAAAGAAGAAACATTACGTATTACTGCTGCAGTTTGTTGTGGTGCAGTTGAAATTGCTGAACGTTTAAATGTGCCATTAATTGTTGTTGCTACTCGTAGTGGTAAATCTGCTCGTGAACTTCGTCATTACTTCCCGACAGCTCGTATTTTAGCATTATCTTCAAGCCAAAAAACTGTTAATCAATTAGCATTATCTAAAGGTGTTGAACCTATTTTGATTGATGCAATTAATTCAACAGACGATTTCTACCGTTTAGGTAAAGAAATGGCAGTTAAAGTTTGTAATGTTAAACAAGGTGATACGATTGTTATGGTATCAGGTGCATTGGTTCCAAGTGGTACTACTAATACAACTTCGGTACACCGTATCTAATCATTTTAAAATTATTTAAATGAATAATAAAAAGCTAGCGATGTGCTAGCTTTTTTTTTAACATGCGTTATGCTGTTAGATATTCAATTTGTGGACTGGACCAAATAAGACATGATTATAGAAAAAGTATATTTACCCAAAGAACTCAGTTGGTTATCCTTTAATCAACGTGTACTACAAGAGGCGGCTGATGAAAGTAATCCTCTTATAGAACGAATCCGTTTTTTAGGTATTTACTCCAGTAATCTAGACGAATTTTATAAAGTTCAATTTGCAAACTTAAAAAAATATGTTCTTATTGAGCAAGAACAATCTCAATCCACCTCAAATGCGAAACATTTATTAAGACAAGTTAACCAAAAAGTTATTCAACTTGAATTACAATTTGATCAGCTCTATAACGAACTATTATTAGAAATGGCTAGAAACCAGATTTTTCTAATAAATGAGAGGCAACTTACTAGTTATCAAGAAAATTGGATAAAAAATTACTATAAGCAAAATCTAAGACAATATATCACCCCTATTCTTCTTGATAGCCATACTGAATTGATCCAATTTCTCAAAGATGATCATGCTTATTTGGCAGTGGAAATTATTTGTAAAGACAATATTAGTTATGCCTTATTGGAGCTGCCTACCGACAATGCTCCTCGTTTTGTTTTATTACCATCGGAAGTTTCAACCAAAAACAAATCAATTATCTTTTTAGATAATATTTTACGTTACTGTTTAGACGATATTTTTAAAGTCTTTTTTGATGCTGTTGAATTAAATGCTTATTCAATCAATATTAATCGTGATGCGGAATATGAATTAAATAGTGAACTAGATAGTTTACTAGAATTAATGTCACAAGGATTAAAACAACGTTTAACCGCACAACCGGTACGCTTTACCTATCAAAAAGATATGCCTAAAGCATTATTTGAATTATTGATTAATAAATTAAAATTAACAGAACAAGATGCAATGCCAGGCGGACGTTATCCTAATTTTAAAGATTTAGTTAACTTTCCTGATTTAGGGGTTAAAAATTTACTTAATAAACGTTTACCTAGCCTTGCTTATAATCGATTCAAAAAATTTAGGAATGCTTTTGCGACTATTAAGGATCGAGATGTATTGCTCTACTATCCTTATTATTCATTTGGTCATGTACTTGAGATCATGCGTCAAGCCTCTTTCGATCCAGCTGTGACCCATATTCGCATGAATATTTATCGGGTGGCGAAAGATTCCCGATTTATACACGCAGCAATTAATGCCGCCAATAATGGTAAAAAAGTTACAGTGGTGGTTGAACTACAGGCTCGCTTTGATGAAGAAGCAAATATAAAATGGGCAAAAAGATTAATTCGTAGTGGTATTAAAGTTATCTATTCACAACCAAAACTCAAGATCCATGCTAAATTGTTTTTAATTGATCGACGAGAAGAAGATAGAATTGTCCGCTATGCACATATTGGCTCAGGTAACTTTAATGAAAAAACAGCACGAGTCTACACTGATTTTTCACTATTAACTTCTGATCCAGCCATTACCGATGAAGTTATTAAAGTATTTAATTTCATTGAAAATCCATTTAAACCTGTTTCATTTAATCACTTACTGGTCTCTCCACAAAATACTCGTCAACGTTTTTATGAGTTTATTGAACGTGAAATTAATAATGCCAAAGCAGGAAAACCTTCTGGTATTTATTTAAAATTGAATGCGATCACCGATAAAGAGATGATTGACCAACTTTATCGAGCTTCATGTGCAGGTGTAAATATTAGAATGATTGTTAGGGGGACTTGTGTGTTAGTTCCTCAAATCCCTAATTTAAGTGAAAACATCTATGTAACGAGTATTGTCGATCAATATTTAGAGCACGCTCGGGTATATATTTTTGAAAACGATGGTAAAAAAGACACTTATATTTCATCAGCAGACTGGATGCCTCGTAACTTAGATAATCGAATTGAAGTAGGTGTTAAAATTTTTGATCCAGTTTTAAAATCTACTATACATGACATCTTTAACTTGCAATGCAATGATAATGTCAAAGCAAGAATCATCGATAAAGATAATATGAATAATTATGTACAACGAGGCAATAAGAAAAAAATAAGAGCACAACATGCCATTTATGACTATTTAAAACACATGGAATCATCGGTATAAGGGTTTTAACGTGAATAAATTTAATGAATATGCTGTCGTCGATTTAGGCTCTAATAGTTTTCATATGATCATCGCTCGCAATATCGATGGAGCTAGACAAATCATATATAAACATAAAAAGAATATTCATCTTGCTACTGGATTAAATGAAAATAATGAATTAAGTGAATCAAGTATTAATCGCGGTATTGAATGTTTAGCGTTATTTGCAGAACGATTAAATGGATTTCCAGCCGAAAATGTAAGAATTATCGCTACTTATACTTTACGAATTGCGAAAAATAGACTTAAATTTTTAAACGAAGCAGCTAAAGTATTACCATACCCTATTGAAATCATTTCTGGTCAAGAAGAAGCCAGACTTATTTATCTCGGTACAATGACAGCAGAGTCCACCAATGAAAACGATAGCAAATTCGTGGTTGATATTGGTGGTGGCTCTACTGAAATTGCCATTGGTAAAGGTAATAATCTAAAACCAATACTCGTAGCTAGCAGACCAATGGGATGTGTCACTTACACTAAACAGTTTTTTCCGCAAAAGAAAATTGATTATCAATCATTTCAACAAGCAAAATTAGCTGCCGAGCAACAAATTGAAAATTTAATCAATCTAATAAAAAAACAAAATATTAGTGCTGCTTTCGGTACATCCGGTACCATTAAAAGCATTTATAAAATTTTACTCGATATTGGGGTTAGCGACGGAATTATTACCCCTAAACGTTTGGATGATTTAATCAGTTATGTATTAGAATTTAATTATTTTCATGAAATTGATTTTCCTTCTCTATCCGAGGAAAGAAAAAATGTTTTTGTTAGTGGGCTAGCTATCTTCAGTGGCGTCTTTAATGCATTAGGTTTAGAAGAATTACAATTTAGTCCAAGTGCTTTACGTGAAGGTGTTCTTTACGAACTTATTGATGGGCCGAACTACCGAGATATCAGACAAACAACAGCTGAATCGCTATCGCAGCACTATAATATTGATGAACGCCATGCTAAACAAATTGTGAAAACGGCAAAATACCTTTTTTCTCAATGGAAAGCGCAATCTTTAATGATCATACCACCAAGTGTTGAATCCATTTTATATTGGGCAGCACAATTGCATGAGGTGGGGTTAAAAATTAACTTTTCTTCGATCCATAAACACTCTAGTTATATTCTAAAAAATAGTAATTTACCGGGGTTTAATGAAGAACAGCAATTATTATTATCAACGTTGGTTCGTTACCATCGAAAATCGATTAATATAGAAGAATTTCCTTATTTTAGCCTGTTCGAATTTAAACATATTATTGCCATGTTACAAATTCTCAGATTATCGATACTCATAAACAATCAACGTAGTCCCGATCTAGATCTCAATGCTTTTAAGTTAATTTTGTCGCAAGAAAAATCTACCAAAATGACACTGGCGATAGATAAGCTGTTTGTTGAAAATAATAGGTTGATTCTATTAGATTTGGAACAAGAGAAAAAATATTGGAAATCGGTAAATAACTGGAAATTATCAATTGAAACTTTATAAGATTTTACTTTATTAAGGTAAAAAAACGCCATTTTGAAGTGACCCCCAATAGTTGGACAACCAATTACTGGGGGTTTTTATTTGTCGATAATAGTAAATTATAGATGTTTTAACCTAATCCAATAATCTTCCACCATAAAATACCAACAGTGAAAACAATAATTAGATTAACTACACTACAAATAAAGCCTACTTTCCACCAAGTTTTTACCGGTACAAATCCTTCAGCAAATAATAATGGATTTCGAGCATTTGCAAACTGAGTAAGAGAACCAAAATAATTGGTACAAATGACTAAAGCAAAAATAGCAATTAATTGCGGTACTCCTAAGGCAATAGCAACCGATAAGAACACGGGGAACAGTGCCGCAATATGTGCATTACCACTGGCAAAGAAATAGTGTAAATAAACATAAGCTACGCATAAAATAATGATAACAAAAATCCAACTGCTATCACCTAAATGGCCTTTTACTGCTACACCAATGGTATCACCTAACCATTTAGTTACACCAAGTTTATTAACTTGACCAGCCATCATTAACAAAGCAGCAAACCAGATTAATGTATCCCATGCCGCTTTTTCACCTTTGATATCATCCCAACTTAATACACCAGTTAAAATTAAAATAGTTAAACCAATAAATGCGGTTGTAGTTGAATCGATACCAATATTTTTACCAAAAATCCAAAGCGCTAATAATAAAACGACTGTAGAACCCATAATGATTTCTTTTAAGGTAATTGAACCCATTTTCTTAAGTTCTTCAGCAGCTAATTTTGGTGCTTCAGGTGTTTTTTTCAATTCTGGATTAGTTAAAAAATAAATAACTAAAGGAATAACAACAAATGACACTAAACAAGGAACAATTGCAGCAATAAACCATTGTCCCCAACCCAAAGTGATACCAAGTGATGAAGTCACTAATTTTGCCGCTAATAAATTACCAGTAAAAGCTGTTAAAAACATTGCCGAAGTAATGTCGTTAACATGACTTATGGTTAGCATTAAAAAAGTACCAATACGATTTCTTGATTCATCTTTAGGATTTGAATTAAAGTTGATAGCCAATGCTTCAGCTATTGGATAGATTACCCCACCAGCTCGAGCCGTAGTACTTGGAATTGCCGGCGCTAAAGCAACATCGGTGACTGATAGTCCATAAGCTAAACCTAAGGTATTTTTACCTAAAATTTTAACTAAAAAATAAGCAATACGTTTACTTAAACCAGTTTTAATAAACCCTCTAGCAATCATAAACGCGATAACAATCAACCAAATTAAACTACTGTTTAATTCACTTAATGATATTTTGACTGATTCGGCAGCGGTTGTCGCTCCTGATGGTCTAAGAACAGCAAATACCGTAATAGCTAATAATCCAATTGCGCCTATAGGCATGATTTCTGCAACAATACAGGCGATAGTTGCCACAAATATAATACTTGTTCGCCACCCTTCTACACTAATACCTTCTGGTGGAGATATAAAAAGCCATAATATTGCCGATATTCCTGCAATAATAATAAGAGGAAGCCATTTAACTGGCGGTTTTTTTACTGTACTCATAATATTTCCTTTTAAATTAAATATCAATTTAATCAAATTGATAATGAAATGATATAATTTGTAAAATCTTTATTTTATTCGCAATATCTAGCTTATTTGATATTCTTGGTCGAGCAGTTGAAAAGCAAAATTATCAGGATTGACTATCTTTATTGTTTTATCCTTCAATAAAAATATAGCAGATAAATTTTGCTGATTTTTCAATAATTGTTTAGTCTTTTCAGTACCAAATCCATATAAGATTGTTGAATAAATATCTCCCTCAAGGGATGTATCCGAAATAATGGTTATACTTTCTAATTCATTATCTAAAGGATAACCCGTTTTAGAATCCAAAATATGATGATAAACATGTTGTTTTTCAATAAAGTAACGTTCGTAAATTCCTGATGTAACTACGGATTTATTTTTTACTTTAATAAGACCGACTAACTCATTTTCGATTGAGGAAAAGGGTTTTTTTAACCCAATATGCCAATAACCTTCAGCATCAATGGGTGAATCGCCTATAGTTAGCACATTACCTCCTAAGTTTATTATGGCCTGATAAACTTTGTGCTGTTGCAAAACAAGTTTAATCACATCGGCAATATAACCTTTGGCTATTGCACCTAAATCAATCTCCATGTCTGCTTTTTTTAAAAATACCGAACAAGATTTAGGATCTAATTTAATATCATTAGGATCGATCAAAGATCTCTTTTCAACAATTTGCTCAGGATTGGGGACCTGATGTCCAGAAAAACCGATCTTCCAAAGTTTAACTAATGGGCCAATAGCAACATTAAAGCAACTATTTGGCATTAAACTGATTTTCCAAGCTTGCTCAATAAGCGAATAAACGGCATGACTAATTCTAACCGGATGTTTTCCTGCCGCATTATTGATTGACATAACTTCCGATACCGGTCTATTAACCGTTAATTTATTTTCAAGCTGATTAATGGTATTAAAAACATGTTGTACAACGGTTTCATTAGGCTCAAAAAGCATTAATGATACCGTTGTTCCCATCATAGCTTGAGTATATTCATAGCGTGAATGATGCATTAAAAAATTGCTATTCAGTTATTGATGAATATAATCTGTCGCTTGTTTTCCTGCTTGCATACCAAAAATGATAATATCGGCTACGGCATTACCTCCGATACGATTGGCGCCATGTACACCACCAACAACTTCACCAGCAGCAAATACCCCACTGATGACATTTTTCTCGGTATCAAGAACCTGAGTTTCAGTATTAATTGTTACCCCACCCATAGTATGATGAATACCTGGAGCAATTTTGATCGCATAAAAAGGAGCTTTATCAATTGGATGGCGTAAACCAGTAGTTCGACCAAAATCTTCATCTTGTTTGTTATTAACAAAATGATTATATCGTTCAATGGTTTTATGTAAGGTATTCGCATCAATTGACAATTTTTGCGCTAACTCATCAATTGAATTAGCTTGCACAGTTAGATCTTGCGATACATATTCCTCAACAGACTTATTTTCATCACGAATTTGTTGATCAAATAAAATATACGAATAATGTTCAGGTAACTTAATTATTTCGGCAGATACTTTGTCACGTGTATTTAATTCATTAACAAAACGTTCACCTTTTTGTGATACTAAAATAGCACCACCGCCACGAATTGATTCAGAAATTAAGTAAGATGTAGTCTGCTCAACAGTTGGATGAATTTGAATTTCTTTCATATCCACTGTTCCGGCACCTAATTTTTCTAAAATCATAATACCAGAGCCAGTTGCACCTTTGTGATTGGTGGTGACAAATCCTTTAAGATCGGGACGATATTTTTCAACCATTTCATGATTAGCACTAAAACCGCCGGTAGCAATTATAACTGCTTTAGCTTTTATGGTTTGTATTGAACCATCTTCTTCAGTTACCTTAACACCAACAACTTTATTATTTTCAGTAATAATTTCAGTTACATTACAATCAAGCATTACTTCAATGCCACGTCGATTAATGTTTTTAACTAAACCACTAATCAAAAACCCGCCGACTGCAGCACCACTCGCTGGACGATGAGTCCGATCAATACTCATACCACCTGTAGTTGTAATACCGCTGAGTTCAATACCGTTATTATCTAACCAATCAATAGCATCAGGGGCATTCTCAACAAAATAGCGTAATAGTTCTGGATTATTTTTGTTTTTTCCGCCAATCATGGTTTCTTGATAAAACAGATCTTTACTATCAACAATACCTTTGAGTCTTTGGAATTTGGTTTCCGCAGCATTCATACCTGCTGAAGCTTTATTAGTATTACCGCCAATAACTGACATTTTTTCAATCACAACAACACTAGCACCAAGGTCATGAGCTTGAATCGCTGCAGCAAGACCGGCACCACCACTACCGACAACAACAACATCATAGGCTTTAGCATTTGGATCGCCACCTTCGGCAATAATCGCTTCTTTGTTTGATTGAGCCATTGCCTTAGTAACTGCTTTTTTGAAGGCTTCACTTTGTGATGTAGCTCCAGAAATCGCATCTACATGAGGACTATTTGACTCAATAATGCGATGCTTAATTTCTGAAAAATTATTTAATACCTCATTATCAAAATTATTGGCATTAACTAATTGCATATCTTTGATAAAATCTTTACCAAGGTCAACATTAATCACAAATTCATAAGACTCATCATTGACTTTTTCTTGATAATTTCCTGGTTTAAACTTTTTAACATTCAAGTTCACATCACGAATTAAACTTTCGACAAGTGAAAAATGCCACAAAGGTTCGGGAATATTAAGTTCTTCTCGTTTGTCACTATTGATGAATAA
This sequence comes from Gilliamella sp. M0364, assembly GCF_016100565.1. NCBI lineage: Bacteria > Pseudomonadati > Pseudomonadota > Gammaproteobacteria > Orbales > Orbaceae > Gilliamella > Gilliamella sp. M0364. The sequence continues at coordinate 251,483 of NZ_JACFSF010000001.1, forward strand.
TTCTAATTTTTCACCTTTCATGATGCGATCAGTCCAATCTGGATAAGCAATACATGCTCGGCCAACTGCGACAAAGTCAAATCCATTATCTAATGCCGCTTTAACATCACTTTCATTAACAACATTGCCCACCCCAACAACCGGGATTTTAGCTAAAGTTTCTGAACGCATTGCTATATATTTATTAATTAATGGTGTTGGATCTTGAGTATCAACTATCGAAGGCCTTAAAATTGCCCCCATGGAAAAGTGAATATAATCTAAGCCTTTCTCCGCAAGCTTTTCAAGTAAATACATTGAATCATCAAAACGAATTCCTGGCTCTTCAATTTCTTCTGGTGAGAAACGGTAACCAACAATAAAGTCTGAATTTGCATACTGTTTGACCATATTATAGGTAATATCTAAAACCGCTAATGGGAATCGAGCTCGATTGTCACGACTACCTCCCCATTTATCATTTCGTTGATTTGAATTTGGTGAATAAAATTGTTGAATCAAATAAGTATTAGCACCATGAATTTCCACGCCATCAAAACCAGCTTGAATAGCTCGACGTACTGCTTGACCAAACTTATCAACCATTTGATCAACTTCATCGGCAGTTAATTCTATCGGTGTAGCTGCTCCCGGTCTTGGTGCCGCAATAGCACTTGGACCAACTGGAGTTTGACCACCAATGAGTTTCGGTTCAACCATTCTACCGCCATGATAAACTTGAATAATCGCTTTTGAACCTTTTTCTTTAATAGCTTGAGCTATTTTTGCCAGACCTTCAATTTTATCATCGCTATCAAGACCGATTGCACCAGGGAAAGCTAATCCTTTATTATCGACAAAACCACATTCAACAATAATTGAGCCTATTTCTCCAGCTCTTGCTCGATAATATTCAATTAAATCACTTGTAACCGAGCCTTCATAAAACCCTGAGCAAGTGGTCATAGGTGCCATCATAATGCGATTTTTTAATGCCACTCCATTGGGTAAGGTTACTGATTTGAAAATATCTTTTTTCATTTATTTATACCTAATATTTAATATTAAAATTAAAATTTTGGCGAGCATAATACCATCTCAAATGTCTCTTCTCCACTTACATAAGTTTCATTAGTCAAAAAATATCATTTTTTCGACAGAAAAATATCAAATGTTTTTAGTGAGTTAATTACAAAAATTACAAAATCAAGTCAAATGACTACTCATTTCTTATCGAATTTGTTGGCTTATACAACTATTTTAAGTCTTATAGTCTAAAAAAAAACACTATAACTATTTCATTTACTTATATATTTTTATTAATATAGCACTTGAACTTTATTTATATTCAGCTAGAATGCTTAGCAATTTTAGAAAAGAGAATTTGATTATGATTGTGGTTCAAACACACAGACCAATAACAAAAACAAAATTGAATTGTCTTTTTCTTTTAAATATTGATCCTCCTTTATGGAGGATTTTTTATGTCTACAACTTTAACTTTTCAAGTTTATACCAAATTTTAAATCAAAACCACATTAAGAATAGCCATAAACAGGAGATAGCATGAAACCTTTGATCCCTTTTTATAATACAAGTATAAGTTATGAAGATAACTATGCTCAAGGCCCTTTTGGACTTTTTGCTGAATTAGATAAGGCTGAACAGGTCGCAACTAAACCAACAAAATTTTTAAATGTCGATGTTAACCTACCATTTGGTCAGCCAGCAGGTCCGTTACTAAATGCTAATTATATTAAAGCTGCTTTTGCTTATGGATTTGACTTATGTGTTTATAAAACGGTTAGAACCAAGTTTCACAAATGTCATCCATTACCGAATGTTTTATCTGTTCATCCTAATGGCAAGTTATCACCTAACTTAGACACAGTATTGGCTGATACAAATTATAATCAACCTTTATCAATTACCAACTCCTTCGGTGTACCATCTTTTGCACCTGATATTTGGCAACCGGATATGGCTGATGCGGTAAATGCAGCTGGCGCTGGACAATGTGTTATTGGTAGTTTCCAAGGAACTCAAGGTAATGGTGAGATAGAAAAAGATTATGCTTTAGCTGCTAAATTAGTAAGAGAAACTAATGCACCAATATTAGAAGCTAATTTAAGTTGTCCAAACGAAGGAGCAAGTAAACTACTTTGTTTTGATGTCGATAAAGTAGAACGAATTGTGAATGAAATTAAGAATGCGGTACCAGATCGCCCTCTTATTTTAAAATTAGCTTATTTCCCAGATGATGAACGCATCATATCTCTATTAACTCGAGTCGGAAAAATCATTGACGGATTAAGTACTATTAATACCCTTTCAGCCAAACCGGTAGATGCTAGTGGACATCCGGCATTAGGCGAAAACCGTAAAGAAGGTGGTATTTGTGGTGATGCAATCCGTTGGGCTGGTTTAGATATGGTTAGTCGACTTAATAAATATCGTAAACAAATGGATTTAAAATTTGCCATTATTGGTGTTGGAGGTGTTAGTAATAGTGAACATTATCATCAATTTATTCAAAATGGCGCTGATGCGGTAATGAGTGCTACAGGAGCAATGTGGAACCCATTATTAGCTATTGAGATTAAAAAAAGTCTTAAATAGTTATCAGTTAACTCGCTTTATTACCGATTAATTGTTACAGGGTAACTTATTTGCCCTGTAATTTTATTCTTACCAAAAACTATATCATCACTTCTTGAGAAAATAATAACCGCCAAAAATAACATGTGCAAAGAAGACTATTGCTAAAATAATCCTTACATGCAAAGAATCAAATAAAATAAATGGAATTAATAAAATGATAAATACCATGGTTAACATTTTTACTAATCCTGTTTTTGAAATCTTTTTCTCGATAATCATTTTTTGTACATAAGTTTGATAATAACGAGTTTGAGTAAAATAGTTATACAGGCGATCAGAACTATTTAACCATAGATATGCAGTAAGCAGATAAAAAGGCACTGTCGGCAAAAGAGGAACAAAAATGCCCACAGTTCCTAATACAAAGAAAACCCCACCTAGAAAAATAAATAGCGATTTTTTTAACATATTTAAATCAATTAAAATAAATTTAACTCGTATAAATAATTGTTGAAGATAACATAAATAGAGAAAGTTACAACTTTAGGTTCTCGTCGTGATATCACTTATATTTAAAATCAAAATTGGAACGAAAAAAGGATACAAAAATTAATTTATTGCTATGAAATTTATTTTGTATTTTTTAACAATAAATAGTATTGAATTATAGTTAAGATTGATTAAGAAACATTATAAGTTTTATATAGATGGTTTTATGTAAGTGTTTTTGAATTAAACTTAAATTAAGTATAACTTTTAAGAATTGGCGGAACGGACGGGGCTCGAACCCGCGACCCCCTGCGTGACAGGCAGGTATTCTAACCAACTGAACTACCGCTCCGCTTTTTAGACTCTTTAATGCAGAACATTAAAGTAGGCGTGATATTAAAGATTATTATTATTTTCGTCAATATAAATTTTTAAAATTATGTTCAATTGAATAGAAAACAATCATTAATGCTCTTTCCAAAGCGCCCCACCACTTTTTTTATCAATTTTTTCTAAAATTGAATCATGCGCAGATAGTTCCGCTTCATTAGCTTTAATTACTGTAAGTGGTATCCCATTACGTTCAATTTTTTTTACAGCATTATTCGTCATTGATGAAGATAAATTATCGTCCGAACTAAATGCCAAAGTAGTTTGCCCCCCGGTCATTGCTAAATAAACTTCAGCAAGTATTTCAGCATCCAGTAAGGCTCCATGTAAAGTACGATGAGAATTATCAATTTGATAACGTTCGCACAATGCATCTAAGTTATTACGTTTACCCGGGAAAAGACGTCGAGCCATTGCTAATGTATCTGTAACAATACAGTGATCGGCGGTTTTATAGTCTAACCCACAAATGCGAAACTCATAGTCCATAAAGCCAACGTCAAACGAGGCGTTATGAATAACTAATTCAGCACCATCTATAAATTTAATAAAATCATGTGCAATATTTTTAAAAATCGGTTTGTCTTTAACAAATTCATCACTGATACCATGAACTTTAAAGGCTTCTTCATCAATTAAACGTTCTGGATTGATGTAAACATGAAAATGATTGCCAGTTAATCGTCGATTTAATACCTCAACTGCACCAATCTCAATAATCTTATGACCTTCATAATGATTATTACCGTCTTGATTCATACCTGTAGTTTCTGTATCTAATACAATTTGGCGGGTTGAATGTGTTATCACAATATACTCTTCTTTATCTATAATTGGGAATTTAACAAATTAATGGTATAGTCTAACACCAAAACGTACTGATGTTGATACCTCCACTGTTTTAATCAATGATTGATACAACATTAATAATGGCTTATTAATATTTATATTAAGCTAAAGTTTCTTGAAAAATAATCACGTAATAAGTTTATAACTATGTCAAATATACAAAAAAATATTGAAATATTCACTGATGGATCTTGTTTGGGTAACCCTGGACCTGGTGGTTATGCAGCTATTTTAAAATACAAAGAAAATGAAAAAGTATTAGCTCAAGGTTATTTTAACACCACGAATAATCGCATGGAATTGCTTGCTGCCATTGTTGCATTGGAATTACTGAAAGAACCCTGTCAAATTAAGCTTTATTCTGACAGCCAATATTTGCGTAATGGCATTTCGAATTGGATTTATGGTTGGAAAAAAAACGGCTGGAAAACCGCAAAAAAACAACCAGTAAAAAATGTTGATTTATGGCAACGTTTAGATGTATTAGCTAAGTTACATACCATTGAATGGATATGGGTAAAAGGTCATGCAGGCCATATTGAGAACGAACGCTGTGATGAAATTGCCAAAACGCAAGCTGAATCGCCCACCTTACATGATACTATTTTTGAAGCATCATTAACCGATTAATCAGATAAAATAGAAGGTGTAATTACCATGTATCAGTTACATGTTATTCCTGCTCTAAAAGATAATTATATTTGGTTACTTGAAAATGCTAATAAAAAGGTGGTTATTATAGATCCGGGTGAGGCTGCTCCAGTGCTAAGCTATATGAAAAAATATCACTTATCACCCCTTGCAATTTTACTCACTCATCACCATATCGATCACACTGGTGGGGTAACTGAGCTAAAAGCAGCTTATCCCGATATTGAAGCTTATGGGCCAAGTGAAATTAATTTGCAGATTAACCATCTCGAAAACATCAATGAATTATTGATTGCTGATTTTCGATATGAGGTTATTTCAGTACCGGGACATACATTAGGACATTTAGCTTATTATTGTCAGCCATATTTATTTTGTGGAGATACATTATTTTCCGCTGGTTGTGGTAGAATTTTTGAAGGTGATTATAAGCAAATGCTAAGTTCGCTGAATAAATTAAAGCTGTTACCTGATGATACCCTTATTTGTGCAGGACACGAATATACCTTAACTAATTTAGATTTTGCTCAAATGCTAGTTCCTGAGGATCAAGTTATCCATGAGTATTATGATTTTATTTGCAAAAAGAAAATTACTTTGCCTTCCATTTTAACCAAAGAAAAACAGATCAATTTATTTTTACGTTGTGAGGAAAAAAATTTACAAAATAAATTTAATTGTAACAATGAGTTAGATATGTTTACTTTTTTTAGGAGCCAAAAGGACATTTTTTAGGTATAATACTCAGCTTAAATTAATGTCCTAACTTATAATCTAATGAAAAAATTATTAATATTTACAGTGTTATGTGCTTTTTTAGTCGGGTGTCAAAATCATGGTTCACGATACAACGCTGGCTCAAAAAAATATAATGCTAAATCAATAGTTAATTCTAGCGTTAAAAGTGGTGGTGTTAATTACGCTTCAGTCACGCAAAATCCTTGGCATTATATGTTAAAGCAAATAAACGTTAACGTTCCAAATAATAGCCGTGTTGTTGCCGAACGCGAACGTTTATTACGTAATCCAAAAGGATTTGAAAATATTGCGTTACGATCTGAGCCTTATGTGTATTACATCATTAATCAGTTACGAAAAAACAAATTACCGGTTGAATTAGCTTTAATACCGTTAATAGAAAGTGCTTATGACCCTTTAGCCACCTCTCCTGCCCAAGCAGCTGGTTTATGGCAATTTGTACCTGTTACCGCTAAAGAATATGGCTTAAAACGTAGCAATAGTTTTGATGGCCGACGAGATCTAATCGCATCAACAGGTTCAGCAATCTCTTTGTTACAAAATCTTAATAATCGATTTAATGGTGATTGGTTATTAACATTAGCTGCCTATAATGCTGGTGAAGGTCGAATTCAAAGAGCTATTGATAAAAATAAAGCTAAAGGTTTATCAACTGATTATTGGTCGTTAGATTTACCGACAGAAACAATGCATTATGTGCCAAAAATATTAGCTATTATTGATATTGTTAAAAATAATAAACGTTATGGTATTAAATTACCTGACTGTAATTATGAAAATTCATTAGTTAGAATTGATATGTCTAAAAACGTATCATTGGCTAAAATAGCGCAATATTCAGAATTATCACTTAGCGATTTAATGACATACAATGCAGGTTATGTACAACAAACAGTAAATGGCCCTTTCCATCTACTGGTACCTTATTCTCATGCAGATAAATTATTTAAAAAGTTAAAAAGTGAAAATTTAGTTGCTAATCAAGTAACGGAACTTTTAGAAGATGTTCCGCATAATAATATGCCGTTTGAAATAAAATCTACCACTATTCAATATACCAATACTACAGTAAAAGATACTAAATCAATGTTAAATAGTGGCAAAAAACAGATTACTTATCAAGTTAAAGCGGGTGATAACCTTTATACTATAGCGCAAAATTACCGAGTTAAGATCACCGATCTTTTACAATGGAATAAATTAAAAAATATGCGTGTTAAAGAAGGTGATATATTAACAATTAATTTGGTCAATTCTAATCCAATTTAAATTTAACAAATAATGGATTATGATCTGATGCGGCTGTATTAACTATATTAGCCGCATCAAGCTTCAACCCTCGATAAAAAATAAAATCCAGTGGCCTACCTAGAAACGTTTTTCTTATATCAATCGAGAAATTAACCGGTTTGAGATTTATTGAACGTATCAAATGATAAAGTAGGCTCAACCGTTGCCGACTCCAAGCATTAAAATCTCCCGCTAAAATTACTGGTCCATGATGTTGCTTAATATAATTTAATAACATATAGATTTGTTGGCGGTAAACTTTCACACCTAGACTAAAATTAATGGCATGAATATTAGCAACTAATAGTTGTAGCGTTGAATTTTTAATTGGATAAAGAGTGATTAATGCTGATTTTGGAACACGGATGAATGGTTCTCTTTCTCTAAAGGAGAAAATTTGCGTTGGTTTTATGTCTGTTATTGTCATAACTCCAGCATAAATATCATTTAAACTATAGGCTGGAACATGATCGGCAATTTTGTTATGCCGAGCAATAAAATTTAATAATTGTGAGGTGGTTTGAGCTTCTTGTAATAATATCAACTTAGTTTGATCTGCATATTGCTCAAGGATATTAATACAATCTGCCCTTTTCTGTTTAAATATATTCCAAACCAAAACCGAAAAAGACTGTTGGTCGATTAACGGTTTGTCATGCATAATTTTATGGTTTGGTAATATTAATTCAACATCACTTTTTCCTTGATATCGTAATGTATAATCGCGATGTTTAAACATTTTAGCTGTTCATTTTTTCTTTTAGATATTCATCAAATGACATAGTGTCATTTTGTTCTATTTTCTTTTGTTTTTCAATTGATAACATTCGTTGTTGATTAAAATCATCTTCAGTTAGAACTGATAAAGGTTCTGAACTTAGTTGTTTTTTATATTGAGTAGCTAAAGCCAAACCAAATTTGGCTGTGCCCAAATCACTAATCGCGGCTAACGTTCTCGCCGATAATGTCAATTCAGGTTGATCAAACATCAGATCAAGCCTTTCACAAACTTTTCGATATTGTTGTTTGTCGTCTTGATGATCAAGTACATCGGCAACTCGAAGTAAATCTTTGAAAAGTTCATGCCCTACTTTAGCTAACGGTTGTCGATAGCTATCACAGCCTAATCCAATTTCTAATCCTGGTTTACGGCCTTCAATAATCACTCTATTCCAATTTAATTTTGCACATTCTAACTCTGCACTACTCATTTCAGGAGCAGGGGCTAAAGCACACCAGATTAAAAATAGGTCAATAAATCGAATTTGTTCCTCGGTAATACCAATTGGTGAAAATGGATTAACATCAAGAGCTCGAACTTCTATATATTCTATGCCACCACGTAGTAAAGCATCGGATGGCGATTCCCCTGATCTTGGAACTCGTTTTGGCCGAATTGGTGCGTAAAATTCATTTTCAATTTGTAATACATTATCATTCAACTGTCGATAATGGCCATCAACCTTAATGCCTAATTTGCCAAATTCGGCTGATTTTGTCTTAGTAGCCCGTTTTAAACCCTCAACATAGGTATCTAGATGATTAAAGGTGATCCCTAATTGTTTCTGGGCATTATTGGTATAACCAATATCACTCATTCTTAGTGAGGTAGCATAAGGTAAATAACAGTTACCATTAGTTTGTTCGATGAACGCTTTTGCTTTTTCTGGATCTTGAATAAATGACGAGCACATTGATGGCGATGCACCAAATAGATAAGGGATAACCCAACCAAAACGGTAGTAATTACGAATTAGAGTAAAATACCCTTCCGAAATAACTGCCTTACCTTCTTCACTGTTTTTAACACCATCTCTCGCTTGCCAAAATGCCATAGGTAATGAAAAGTTATAGTGAACACCTGAAATAGTTTGCATCATAGCACCATAACGATTTTTTAAACCTTCACGATAGACTGTTTTAAGACGTCCTTCATTAGATTTTCCATATTGAGCTAAGATAATGTCATCTTCTTTGGCAACGAAACAAGGCATACTCAGTGGCCACATTAACTCATCGCCAATATTTACACTGGCATAGCGGTGTAAATCTCGTAAAAAAGTTAACATATAATCGATATTGGTATTTACAGGGGTAATAAACTCTAATAAAGATTCAGCAAAGTCAGTCGTGATCCATGGATGAGTTAATGCTGCACCAATTTTTTCAGGAAACGGCGTTTTTGACAATGAACCATCAGGCAAAATCCGTAATGTCTCACGTTCAAGGCCTCTCTGAATGCCTTGTAAAATAGTATAATGTTTTTCTAACCAACTGAGAGCTTTCGAAACATCAGGAACCATAATATTAACTATCCTAAATTCAGTTTATGTTGGCTTAATTTTAACATAGTTTACTGGTTAAGATAGGCAGTTTTCTTGATTGAGTGAAGCTATTTTAAGAATATGAATCCTCAATCGAAAATAAAAAAACTATTATTTAAAACATTTAAGCAAAGAGTGGAGTGATGAAAAAAGCCATTACTTAGTTAATAAGTAATGGCAATAATATAAATAAAGCTTAGATAATGATATTAATTACTAGATTGTCGTTTTTGCTTAGCGACATAATCTTCATCTACTGGTATTACCGTTTTATTTTGTGGATCGATAATATAGGTTTTACCAAAACCAATTACTAATCTTCCCTCTTTCGGGGTTAATTTAAATAAATTAAAATCATTCATTTCTGCTAACATATAAACCATTTTGCTCACTTTTTTAGCTAGCAGATCGACAGTAGAATCAAACTGCTCAGTTCCTCTTTCGACAATGGTTGCCGAAGCATGGAAAGACAATCTTCTACGAGCATAAATATTCTTAGTATTAGATTCATCATCAATAATTAAAAAAGATATGTTTGAATTAGCTTTGATATTTTTACTATGTGGTGCTAAGTCTGAAATTAAAATGTAATAGTCATTACCGTCAAAGAAATAAGGTGAATAGCTAGTATCAACCGTTCCTGTTTCGGTGATTGTTGAAACTATGATAGTTTGCATTGTTTCGTGTAAATCATCTATTGTTTTTTGTACAATATCATTTTTGGACTCAGCCATAAATTACTCCTTGATTTGTTTTAATATTTAGTTAAATAATCTGTTTTTAAAAATCATGATAAATTTAATTGATAACACTTATTAAAGTAATTCGATATATCACTATGAGAAATTATAATAAAACTACTTGTCGGTAAGTTAGTCTGTAACAATTTTAGCAATTGTTTTTCGGCTACTTTATCTAATGCATTGGTGGTTTCATCCATAAAAATCCAATCCGGTTTATGCATTAAAATTCTCGCAACAACTAAACGTTGTTTTTCTCCACCAGAAAGTGTATTTAAATTATCATTAAGTAAATATTTATCGATATCTTCAGAAGAAAAACCCACATCAAACAGTAATTGTTTAATAACAGTAAGATCTTTCTCAAACAATGGTTCTGGATAGCTTACTGCATGAGCCAATCCTCCCATAGGAAAGTAAGCATTTTGTGATAAAAAGAGTTTCTTTAATTTAGGAACCTTGACCACTCCATCATAATATGGATAAAGACCAGAGATTATTTTAAAAAGTGTTGATTTACCTATACCTGATGCGCCAGATAAAACAACTGATTCCCCTTTGTTAATATGGAGATCGGGTAATTTTAGTAAAATCTTTCCATCAGGTTTCTTTATAATTAAATTTTCCAACGATAAACGTTCATTTCGATTTTCAGCTTTATTAAGTTGTTTAAATTGGTAAGAGACTTGTTCAGACTGTTGAATAAATTGGCCTAAACGATAACTACATGCTATCAGTTCGGCCAGTTTGTTATAATTGAAAATAAACCAAGATAAATTAGTCACTACATTACTAAATGATTTACTAATTTGCATCAATGATCCTAAACTAACTTTACCGATTAAATAGATTGGTAGAGAAAAAAAGGTCGGAATACTTAATACGGTTAAATAGTAAGGCCGAGTAAAACAACCTAAAATAAATTGCCGTTTAATCAGCTTATACCAATTTTTTACAATACTATTAAAATGTTGATCAAATTGTTGTTGTTCAACCTTTTCTCCCTCTAATAATGCAACAGACTCTTTCGCTTCTCTAAATCGAGTTAAAACAAAACGATAATTTGCTTCTAAATGTTGTTGCTGAATTAGTAAATTTTTTAATGGGCTTCCCAACTTATGGGCAATATATGAGGTCAAAATGACATAGATAGGGGCTAACCAAATTAAATAATGTGAAATGCTAATATCAATATTGAATAGACTAAATTCTAACACAAAATTATTGGTTATTTGCCATAAAAGAATAAAATAGGAAAAAAGACCGATACATTGTGTAATAAATGAAAATCCTTCGTTAGTTAATCTCTCGATAAATAAATGGCAATCTTCAGAAATACGCTGATCTGGATTGTCTATGCTTGCTTGATTATTATTTATAAACCAATAGGCTTTATGATTCAGCCAATGACTTATTATCGTGTCATTTAAAACTTTACGCCAAGTTATGACTAATGTTTTTCTTAAATACTCGATGATCAAATAGGTAATGGCACCAAAAAAAGTTAACATGATAAAAACTAATAATTGCGTTATTACCGCTTGCATATCGTACTTTTCTAATGCGTTATAAAAGTTTTTATTCCAATTAATCATTTCAAGACTGATTCTGATTAGAATGATATTTAAACTTATAATAGTAAAAGCATAACCAAAACCTAACTTTCCTTGCTTGGATTTGAAACAGAGTTTCATAAGCAAGATGATATTTTTCAATGTTTGCAAAACTTATATTCTCGAAACTAAATATTTTTTCTATTTACTACTATCAATATTGTTATTGAAATTTTGATAGTAGTAATCATCCTTAATTATTAGAAATTTATAACCGCACTTATGGCAAATGTTCTTCCTGGCGCTGTTTGTAACTCGATAGGATTCGTCACTTTGACATTAGTTTGCGGATTTTTATAATAACTACTAAACATAGGCCATTTAAAATAACGACGATCGAAGATATTTAATACTGAGCCCCTAATAGTAATATTCTTGCTTGGATGCCAATTTAAATAAGCATCATAAATGGCATAACCACTTGGTTTAAATACTTCATCTGAAGACGAGCTATCTTTCGATACATGTGAAACCGCTTTAGAAAAAGTAGCTAATACTTCGGTATCAAAATTGAAATCAGGAAGATGCCATTTTAGACCGAGGTTACCTTGTAATGGCATAGCATCATTAAAGTAAGATTTTTTCTCTCCAGGTGATTCTTGTTTTTTACCATATTGATACGAAGTCGATGCATTTAATGTCCAATTTGGATAAAATTGCCATTCAGCCGATGATTCAATGCCCCAAAGATTAACTTTGGATAAATTTTTATAGGTATAATCTTTTGGTCCAACACGAATAAAATTCTTTATATAATCACTATAATCAGCTTTAAAAAAGCCTACACTAAACCAGCCTTTAGAAAAATCGCCTCTTAACCCTGTTTCATATGATTTTACTTTTTCTGGTTTCAATTTAGGATTAGGGATTAGATTCATACTAAATGATGGCAAAGAAGTATATAACTGTTGAGCTGTTGGCATTTTAAAACCTTCAGCATAACGAGCATAAACTGAGTATTGATCGGTAATATTAAATAAAGCACCTAATTGGGGAATAAAACGATGTGATGTAATCTCACGAGGTTCTTTTCCTTCGATGACCGCATAATGGCTATCTGCATTTGGTTTGATTTTATAAGTTGCATAGCGTACACCAGGTTTAATTTTAAAACGTTCACTAATTAAATGAAATTCATCTTGCAAATAAACATCAGCTCGTTGTGTTTTAGAATTAGCAAAATTAAACCCTCCACCAATGGTTTTTTTACCATTTTTTGTACTTGCATTACGATAGTAACTACGGGTAATATCGCCCTGAAAACCATAAACTAAATCATGACTACTGTTTAAAAAGTCAAAGTTTGAGTTTAATTGTAAATCCAATTGCCAGAATTTTTCTTTATAATCATTAGTTGTATAGGTATAAATCGGCTTTTTTCTTTTATCTTTTTGTTGGCGATGTGATTTTAAATAACGTTCTTGAGGAGAATAAGAGATCATGGTTTTAATTTGATCGACAAACCCAACTGACGGCATCCAACTATCATCGATGGCAAACCTTTTACGAGTTTGTATTTGTGTTCTTCGATAATCACCATTGAAAGTTCCATTAGATTGTAAACCGTAATCATATAATTGTTTTACAAACGAGTTAGAACGGAAATTTTCAAATGTTAATTTTGTTTCCCGATTATCATTATGATAAACCAATTTAGTTAGCATATTTTCTGCTTTCGCATCTAAAGGATTTAGTTTATTACATCGAATGGCATCTGCTCCTCGCGGACATCCCCAAATACCCCCATTCGCTTTAGCTTTGCTTAACCTTGCTTCTTGATAATCTCGACGACTAAAACTTAATAAACCTTCTAAATTAGGCATTAGTTCAACAGCTAACATACCGGTTTTGGTGTTTTGTTTATTCAAACTATCATAACCACCATTAACTCTAACTGCATAAGATTTACCTCTAAGTAAATCACTAGGATCTAATGTTTTAAATGCCACAACACCACCAACCGCATCTGCACCCCACAAAACTGATCCAGGTCCACGTATAACTTCCACGGCTTTGATATTTGATAAATCAATAAAATTTCTGTTTCCGTCTTGTATACTTTCAATAACCCTTGAGCCATCTACTTGCAACTGAACACGGTTACCTGACATACCACGTATTCTAATTCCACCAAGGTTACCAAAAGGATCGGAACCAGAAGTTTGTCTATTTACTGATATCCCTGGCATATATCTAACTAAATCTTCCATCGTTGACATTTGATGATCATCTATATTTTTCTTAGTCACCACATCAACCGTTTCAGGGATAGCCAATTTAGCTTTCTTTTGTCTACTCGCCGTAACCGTAATTGTTTCTATATCATCACCATCAGCAAATACAGGGAAAGGTATTGAAGCCACTAACATCATTAGCAATATTTTATTTATTTTCATTTTTCACCACAAAATTAGATTAATGAACTGCCTCAACCAATGCGCCAATATTTGATAATTATCATTTTTTGATCATTAATCTAGCAAAAATAATAAACATGATCAATATTAATGATAATTATTAGCATTTGCTAATGATTATCATTTGATATTATTGAGGTAATTATAAAAATTGAATAGAATCAGGATAAGAAATCTTTATACGCTAAAAATAAAAGGTAAGAACAAAAAGATTCACAAAATTGGTTAGGCTAGATTTATTAGTATTCATAATAAAAACTAGCCTATATTGGTGTAATGATTTATCAGATTTTTTCTAACAAAACTAACACTTCCATATGAGATGTATGAGGGAACATATCAAATAATTGCACTTTGGTCATTTGGTAATTAGTCAATAATTTTAGATCTTGTGCTAATGATGACAAATTACAACTTGAATATAAAATATAATTAGGTTGTATATTTTCCAAGTATTCGACCAGTACTCTACCTGCCCCTCGTCTTGGTGGATTAAGTAAAACTAAATCAGGCGTCTGCTTTTGATGCGTTGCATATTTAGTGGCATCTAAGGATTCAAAATTAAGTTTGTCATAACCTAGCTGTTTAGCAGATTTTGATGCACATTCAATAGCATCAGGACTAATTTCAATTCCTGTTAATTGAATATTATCGTTATTAGCATGACGAACACAATGCAAACCAAATCCACCTACACCACAAAAGAGATCCCATATAGAGTTTACATCTAAATTCGCCAGCCAATCACTAGCCGTTTTATATAGTTTTTCAGCAATATAGCTATTTGTTTGAAAGAAGCTTTTTGATTTTATATAAAGTGGTATGTGATTTAACCTAAATTCTAGAAAAGGATTATCCGTTAAAATCAACTCTTCATCACCCTCTAATATAGCGGCATGATTAGGTTGAATATTAATCGATACGACTTGTAGATTATTTATCTTATCGATTAAATTGTGCAAACTATTGCTTATCTTCTCGACAAATTTATGTGATTTTAATACAAACCGTAGCATAAAGTGGCTTTTATCATCGATAACACTTTCGGTAATAATGACAAATTTTAACTCCCCTTTTCGCTTATTAATATTATAAGGAACCAATGCTTGTTTACGGATATAGGTACGAACCATTTTTAGGATACTTTGCATATTAATGCTATAAAGCGGACAATCACACAGATCAATGATCTGGTTATCATTTTGAATACCTAATATGGGTTTTTCAACCGTACCTAGCACCGCCATTTTAGCTTTATTGCGAAAACCTAGCTCAGGACTAGCAAATGGATCTTTAACTTCTTTAGGATTAAACTTTGCTAAAGTTTCAATTAATTGGTTTTGCTTTTCATTTAGTTGAGATTTATATGGTTGATTTATTTTATGACAAGACAAACATTTATTTTCTTGATAATAACTACATTGCATTTTATGAAAACCTTTTTTTATAATGCATTATTATATAATTAAATGGTTTTAAGCTGTATTAGTTTTCTTTTTTTATGTCCAAAAACCCCTTTCCTCAAAATTTTTTAACAAAAATCTAAAATTTAATCATTATACTTGATTTATCAATAGCTATGATTTGACGAAATAGCGGTATATGATAGGATATTGCCATGCAAATTATAGGAACCCATTAATGTCTATTAAGTTAAAAACCCCCGCTGAAATCGAAAAAATGCGTATTGCTGGTAAATTAGCAGCAGAAGTTTTAGAAATGATTGAACCTTATGTAAAACCTGGTATTAGCACTGGTGAACTAGATCGGATCTGTTATGAACACATTGTTAATGTGCAAAAAGCTATTCCTGCCAACATCGGTTATCATGGTTTTCAGCATACCAGCTGCATTTCAATTAACGATGTAGTATGTCATGGTATTCCAAGTTTTGATAAAAAGTTAAAAGATGGTGATATTCTTAATATTGATGTGACCGTAATTAAAGATGGTTTTCATGGTGATACCTCAAAAATGTACATTGCAGGAAAACCAACTGTTGCCGGAGAAAAACTATGTCAAGTCACACAAGAGAGTTTATACGAAGCCATTAAAATCATTAAACCGGGGATCAGATTAAAAGAAATCGGTAAAGCAATTCAAAAATATGTTGATAAATTTGGCTTTTCTTCTGTTCGTGAATATTGCGGTCATGGTATAGGTGAAGTATATCATGATGAGCCACAAGTTTTACATTATGATGCTGATGATGGCGGTGTGATCCTGAAACCAGGTATGACCTTTACTATTGAACCGATGGTAAATACTGGGGATTGGCGTACTCGTACCATGAAAGATGGTTGGACAGTTAAAACCAAAGATCATGGATTGTCAGCCCAATATGAACACACGATCTTAGTTACAGATAATGGTGTGGAAGTTCTAACCCTTCGTAGTAATGAAAACTTTCCTCGCGTTATCGAACACTAAATAAAAAAGATTCAACAATGCTCTATTGTTGAATCTCTTCATTTTATATAACTTAATCTAACTATCTAGAATTCAATTTTCTGCGATTTTTTTATTCATTAACTTTACTGCGAAATATATTTCTAGGTTGTGATATTCGTTTCTAATATCCAGTAAATCATAAAAAAGCGTCCAAAATTCTGCAAGCTTTGGTTTTAGCTATTTTAATATAATAGCGTATAAAGCTTACGGCGATAGCTACTAGCAAGTGCGTTATTGGTTCCTAAAGCTGCTAATAGATCTAGTAAAGTTTTCTTCACCTGCCCTTCACCAGCATTCAGATCTTTTGTTAAAGGTTTAAACAACAGTTCTAATGCTTCTTCGTGCCGACCAACTTGCATTAGTTGCGATGAAAGTTGAATCATTAACTCAACATTATCTGGCTGTTTAGCTAACTCAGCTTGTAATTGCTGTAATTCAGGTGAATTTGCTGCTTGTTCGAGTAACTCAATTTCGGCTTGTAAACCGTGGTAAGCTGAATCCTGATCTTGTAATGGAATAGTTGCCAAAACATCCTTAGCTTCTGCTAGTTGTTTTTGTTCAATTTGGCTTTTCGCTAACATTAACGCAATATCTGATCTTGGTTTACCTAAATGATCTTTAAGTACAGTCCAAGCTTGTTTTAATAAAGGTAATGCTTGCGCATATTGGCCTTCATTAAAAAATTGTTGCGCTTCAATAAGTTTCAATTCATCTTCATTAGGTAAAATTTTATCTAAAAAGGTTTTGATGGTTTCTTCATTTTGTGGGCCTTGAAAACCATCAACAGGTTGACCATTTTGAAACATATAAACGGTTGGAATTGCTCTAAGCCCAAACTGTGCTGCTAACATTTGTTGTTCATCACAATTTACGCTAGCAAGAATAAATTGTCCTTGATGTTGTGTTGCTAATTTGGTTAACGTATCTGTCATTTCTTGATAGTTAGGACTTCTTGGTGACCAAAAATAGAATAACACAGGACTACTAGTTGATTTTTCAATAATTTCTTGAATATTCTGTTCATTAACATCAAAAATAAATTGATTTGACATAATCTATCCTATAAATAAGTTTAACTGATTATTTATTTTGTAAAATTTTATCCATTAATCTATCTGGAAGCAAACGTTTAGCTATTGCCGCCAATTTAGTTACTTTTGTTACCCTGTAACGTATTTTCGGTTTGTTATGCTCTAATGCGTGATACAGATATGGTAACACCG
The DNA here is from genome assembly GCF_016100565.1 of Gilliamella sp. M0364. Lineage (NCBI taxonomy): Bacteria > Pseudomonadati > Pseudomonadota > Gammaproteobacteria > Orbales > Orbaceae > Gilliamella > Gilliamella sp. M0364. The sequence continues at coordinate 269,259 of NZ_JACFSF010000001.1, forward strand.
CTTCAGGGGCTAATGTAAAGCGTTTAGCAATAGGTGGATTTTTTACTATTTTTTCTTTTTCGGTCTGATTTACATTATTTGAAAAATAGGTTTTTAATGGACCTGGTTCAATTAAACAAACTTTAATATTGGTGTTAGCTAACTCTAAACGCAGTACATCAGACCATGCTTCTAAAGCATATTTGCTGGCAGAATATGCGCCTCTACCCGGTGTTGCGACTATGCCAACAATTGAGCTAGTTTGAATTATTCTACCTTCATTTTGTTCAATCATTGCCGGTAATAATAATTGGGTTAATTGATGAACACCAAAAAAGTTAGTAGAAAACTGTGATTCTAATTGTGATCGACTGATGGTGTTTAAACGGCCATAGACGCCAAATCCAGCATTGTTAAATAACGCATATAATTTACCCTCACACAAGGTTAATACTTGTTGCGCAGCTTGATTAATTGAATCGGCATCGTCTAAGTCTAATAAAACGGTTTCAAAACCTTGCTCAATTAATTTTTGTTGGTCTGCTATTTTGCGGCATGATGCAATGACACGATAACCTCGTTTTTTCAGAGCGATAGCTGAAATCAATCCTATACCGCTTGAACACCCCGTTATAAAAATCGTACGCAAATTTTATCTCCGTTATATTCATTTATTGTCAAGTTAACTTACAGCAATTATGATAGCACATTTAAAATAAATATACGGCTAATAAGCCAAGAGGACCATATGAAAATTGCTATTATCGCTGCTATGGAAGAAGAAGTAGCCATATTAAAGAGTAAAATTACCGATTATCAATTAGAGCGTCATTTAGGATGCGATTTTCATATTGGTAAAATAGCAAATTGTGAAATTGTATTATTACAATCAGGCATAGGGAAAGTTGCTGCAGCATCAGGAACAACATTATTATTAAATAATTATCAAGTTGATGCAGTCATTAATACCGGTTCAGCGGGTGGGCTGTCAACGGAACTGAATATCGGTGATATTATTGTATCAAAAGATGTATTTTATCATGATGTTGATTTAACCGCCTTTGGATATAAACCTGGTCAAATGTCAGGTTGCCCTGTTTCATTTGCTGCTGATGTTAATTATCAATCATTAGCTAAACAATGTATAAAGAAACATGGGGTCAATGCTGTTGATGGCTCAATTGGCAGTGGTGATGCCTTTATCAATGGTAAAAGCAATTTAGAACGGATCAAGCAAACTTTTCCTGATGCAATCGCCGTTGAAATGGAAGCTGCCGCTATTGGCCATGTTTGTTGGTTATTTAAAGTACCTTTTGTGGTGGTGAGAGCAATTTCTGATAATGGAGATAATGAATCGGCAGTTGATTTTCAATCATTTTTAAAACTTGCTGCAGCCCAATCATCAAAAATTGTTGAATCGATGCTAAGTGAACTAGCTTAATATAGAGATTGGTGTCAGTGTAATTTGACACCATTTAACTAAAATTTTGTCATTCTTCCATTATGATTTAATCAATTAGGCAGGTCATATTGTTCAAATAATGGTTTACGCCATCCTGACAGAATTTCTGGAATTTCACCTTTCCTATCATTTTGCCATTTTACATACTGATTGATTAATCGTCTTGAAATTATTAATTCGCTATTAAGTCCTGTTTGTGATGCTATTTTTTCAGCGATTTGTTTCAATGAATCAGCAATATTTTTATAATTTGGATAACTATTAATACGTTGAATTGCCGGAATAATAGGTATAGGTTGAAGCAATATATCCAAAATTGTTTGACCATATGCACGAATATCTTTACCTTTCATACCCAATTTATCAAGTTCTGCTAAGGAAGTTGGTTGATAACGCGCAATTTTCCATAATATCTCTTCGTGCACCACAAAATTCAACGCTATGTCGTGAGTTTTGGCAAATTGATAGCGCCAGCAAGCAAGTTTAGCTAATTGCCCTAAACCATCCCCTTTCAATTGCCAGCTATTTTTAATATTTAAGTAAGCCTTTTGAGGATCAAATGTTTCACTTTTACGTGCAATTGCGTTTTGACATTCTTGATAAGCAGCCGCTAAATAATCAATCGATGTAAGCTGAGATTTTAAATTATCCATTAATGGAAACAGATATAAAACATCATTAATAGCATAATCACACTGTTTTTCAGTCAAAGGACGTTTTAACCAATCAGTCCGTGTTTCACTTTTATCTAACTCAACGCCAAGATATTTATTGACTAAACTTGCATAACCACTACTGATGGGATTATCCAAAAAAGAAGCTAAAATTTGGCTATCGATTACTGGAGAAGGAACACAATTAAATGCATGAAGAAACACTTCAATATCTTCGCTACAGGAGTGAAAATATTTTTCAATATTAGGATTGGTTAAAATTGCTAAGAATTCCTGCCAATCGTTAATATTAAGCGGATCAATTAGCGCAGCATGTTGGCCATCAAAAACCTGTAACAGCCCTAAATGAGGATAAAATGTCCTAGTTCGTACAAATTCAGTATCCAATGCTATAGCACTACTATTCTTGATCTTTTGACAATAATTGGATAATTCATCATTACTAATAATAAATTGATAATTCAAAATACGCTTCCTATTTAAGATAATCTATTGAATGGTAGTTTTGTTGACAAAAGATACATCGATTACAACAATTTCAGAGCGAGTCATTAATCGAATTGGTGGCCCACCAAATCCGTAACCGCTATTGACTATACTGGTGAAATGATGATCAGCATCGTGATAAATACCATTGGCATTTTTGTACATCATCGCCACCAATATATTGATAGGAAAGATTTGACCGCCATGAGTATGTCCAGATAACATTAAATCTACTTGTTGTTCAGCAACATCTTTAATATCTAGTGGTTGGTGATCTAACAAAATTATTGGTCTTTCCGTATCAGAAAACATGATTAAATCGGATAGTGAGGCACGCTTAACATCGTACTTATATGATGAAAAGTCATCACGCCCTATCAACGTGATGCCAACCTCATCAAGATAAACAATATCATCTTTCAATACTTTTAAATTCGCTCGTTTAAATGCATTAATAATATCTTCTTCGCGATTATTATTATCATGGGTACCTAAATATTCATGATTACCAAAAATAATATAATTACCGTATTTAGACTTTAATTGTTGGAACTGTTTAATAAATCCATTTTCGAGGAAAGGTTTTAATCGTTTATCTAATGTATCGCCAGTTATCACGATAAAATCAGCCTTTAAGCTATTTACCTTGTCAATCATGTTTTGAATCATACTTGCAGAGGTATGCTCATTAATATGAATGTCAGAAAGTTGCACAATTCTTAGATGATCAACATTGGCTGATTTATTAATTACAACCTGATAATCAACTATTTTAGGATTTATCGCCATTTCATGACCAAAACAAAACAAAGCCACAACCGCAATAATAAAACTGATTTTATGCCAAAGATTAGGCTTAATTTGCTTTTTGCTAACCCGATAAACAATTTCAAAAATGAGTGTTATAAAAACGCTACAGATCATCAAACCGGCAATCGTTAACAGGAACAAATGTAATCCCGAGGTTAAAATATCATTTAATACTCTAGCAAGGATTAATGATGCACCGGCCAAACCAATAGTTAGCCAATAAATAATTCGACCATAACCGCTTAAGTGAAGGTTAAACCAAAACTGCCAGCGTTTTCCTAATAAAAATGTGACCGAAATACTGATAATAATCGTTGCGAAAATGGCTGTAAAATCAACAAAAGTCATAATTACTCGAACAATCGAACGCAAAAAATGGTATGATAACAGAATTAGATTCTATAGTACCAATAACTTTTATGGATACCAAAAAAGACCAGCTATTTGCAACCCCGATCGATAAATTAGGTGATTGGACTTTTGACGAAAAGGTTGCCGAAGTTTTCCCAGATATGGTACAGCGTTCGGTACCCGGTTATTCGAATATAATATCAATGATTGGTATGCTAGCTGACCGATTTGTACAACCTAATTCCATGATTTATGATTTAGGCTGCTCGTTAGGTGCTGCCACGCTCGCTATTCGTCGTAATATCAAATACGAAAATTGTCACATTATTGCTATTGATAATTCATTACCTATGGTAGAACGATGTAAAAAGCATATTGATGCCTATAAATCAAATACACCTGTCGATGTAATATGTGAAGATATTTGTAATATAAATATGCAAAATGCATCAATGGTAGTTCTTAATTTTACCTTGCAATTTTTAACCCCAGAAAATCGACAACGGGTTTTAAGTAATATTTATCAAGCTTTGCGACCAAATGGCATATTAGTTTTATCGGAAAAGTTTAGTTTTAGTGATGAGACTGTCGACGAATTATTATTTAATATGCATCATGATTTCAAAAGAGCCAATGGCTATAGTGAACTGGAAATAAGCCAAAAACGTAATATGCTAGAAAATGTTATGCTTACAGACACAGTTGCGACCCATAAACAACGTCTGATGACAGCAGGATTTGAGCATGTTGATACTTGGTTTCAATGTTTTAATTTTGGCTCGATTATTGCTATCAAATAACCTCAAGATTTAATTCAATTATAAAGGAAAACAGAATGATTGATTTTGGTGATTTTTACCAAATTATCGCAAAAAGTAAGCTTAAAAATTGGCTTGAAGTATTACCGGCGCAATTGGCTAATTGGCAAAAACAAAATTTAGATAATCGTTTTAGTCAATGGATAAATAGTATTAAACACTTACCAGCAATTAGCCCTTTTCAAGTTGATCTATTACATAGTGTAACCGCAAAAACAGAGCAACCATTATCTTCTGGCGAACAGCAACGTATCACACAATTATTAAAAACCATGATGCCATGGCGTAAAGGCCCTTTTCATCTTTATGGCGTTGATATTGATACAGAATGGCGTTCCGATTGGAAATGGCAAAGATTGATTAATCATATCGATAATTTAGAAGGTAAAACAGTTCTCGATGTTGGTTGTAATAGTGGTTATCATTTATGGCGTATGATTGGCGCAGGAGCCAAACTTGCTGTTGGTATTGACCCTATGGCGCTTTATCTATGCCAATTTGAAGCAATAAGAAAACTATTAGGCAATGACCAGCGAGCTCACTTACTTCCATTAGGCATTGAGGAATTACCAAAATTAAACGCATTTGATACGGTTTTTTCAATGGGAGTGTTATATCATCGTCGCTCACCGCTTGATCATCTTTATCAATTGAAAGATCAATTAGTTGATGGTGGTGAATTAGTACTCGAAACATTGGTTATTGAGGGAACCGAACATCAAGCATTAATGCCTGGTGAACGTTATGCTCAAATGCGAAATGTCTATTTTATTCCATCAGTACCAACCATGATAAATTGGTTACATAAATGTGGTTTTAAAGATATAAAAATGGTTGATATATCCAAAACCAGTTTGGATGAACAACGCAAAACAGAATGGATGGAATCCGATTCATTAGCGGAATTTTTAGATCCTAACGATTTATCCAAAACAGTAGAAGGTTATCCTGCGCCAATGCGAGCAGTATTTGTTGTAAGAAAATAATTTTTTAATCTCGTTTGGATTAAAAGTAACGGTTATTTTTCTCCCCTTTTAAAATAGATAAACACAATAAAAAAACGGGCTTTTGCCCGTTTAATCTACCAATATCTTTTATATAAATAAGTTCGATTAATATGAATCATTCTTTATGATCATCTGGACAGGATAATGATCGGAATATTTATCCGTAAAATCATCTTTTATAACTTGAACATCAATGACATTATTTTTAAGTGGTGGTGAAACATAAATGTAATCATAGCGTAATGGAACTGATGCTTGATCATAAAATACTTTAGTTGGTGCAGTTGCCACAAATTCTTTATGTTTAATTTTTAATGCATCAATAAAACCAGCATCCAGAAGATTTTGTTGTACAGTATAACTTAGTTTACCATCAACCAGATTTTCTAAAATTGGTCTTTTCTTTTGCTTTTCTTTAATATCCTCTAAAAGGGTACTTTTATCATAGTCAGATTTATCTGCTGGCGAAAATGAGTTCAAATCCCCGGCAATTATCCATTTCCCTTTAGGATCACGACTATATTTGATTGAATCGATAATTAAATTAATCTCATCAATTCGTTTAGCTGTCCAAAATGGATTCATATGTGTAACGACAAAATGATAATTTCCGATATCTGCATAGAGTGCCCCATGCCACAAATTATCAACTACTTTATTAACATTAACTATTGGATATTTAGAGGTAATAGCTACAGGGAAAAAAGCGGCATCTTCTGGTGATTCTTTTAAAAGTACCGCATATTTATGTCCATAACTGGCTGCAAATTTTTCAAGTTTTTCACGAGTAAAAAAATTCATTTCTTGCCAAGCAATAATATCGGCATCTTGTGCTTTTGCCCAATCAATATATTTCTGTTTACCTTCACTCTCATCTAACTTCATACCATTATAAACATTATAACTAATGATTTTTAGTTGTTTGGCATCATCAAGTGAGGCTAAAGCGCTAGAAGTACTAAGGATAATCCCACTAATCAATGCGACAATTTTCAACTTAGTTTTATTCATAAGATATTCCTTTCATTTATTAACTCATCATAAATATTATATTGATCTTAACTTAATCAAATTGTTTTATATGAATTATGTGATTTATATCAATATTATTACTTACAATTTGTGCTATCCGAATTTATTTAAGAATGCACTGTGATTTGCAATAATGGAAAATTGCATTTTTAAGTTTTAAAAAACCCGCTCCTCAACTTTTAATATGGTTGGTTTATAAAATAAAAGGCATAATTAAAATATTATGCCTTTTATAATTTTATCTATTTTGAATCAGAAAATAACTATATTTTATTTAATAATATCAAAGGTATATATCGCGTATCATTGATAAAGTCAACTAATTGTTTATATGCTGGAAAATAGGTGTTTTCTGGATCGATTTTTTTAGGACAAAGTTCAAGGGATCGTATTAATGCTTCTTTTCCTTCTTCTCCACTTAAATCTTCATACGTGCTAGCAAAATCATTGTCTGTTAAAGTGAAAAATTTTTGCCAATTTTCTAATGTTTTTGTTAAATATTTTTTACCTTCATCACATTTAATTTCTTCCAAATTAATTTTAGGAAAAGCATATTTAGTAATTTCAGCTAGTTTTATTGTTTTGTTAGGGAAACTTATTTCAACTTTTGACTCTTCACCTTCTAAGGAGTTGAAATAATCATTTTGTAATAAATTGATATATTCTTTTTCACGGTAAATTTTAGTTTTACGAGTTTGAAAAGCCTGATTTTCATTAATATTTTCAGTAATTTCTTCAGGTATTTCTTGGTCAATAGAATAGTCCCATCTATTAAGTTCGCCTTCAATGAAAACGTCATTAACAACAATTACAGGCAGCTCCAGTTCTCCTTCCTCACCATTTAAAATGATAGAGATCTTATTTATAGTTTCTTTATATATTTTGTCAAAAGCTTCGTCACTAGTATTGTTAGTAGCATAGATAAATGTATGAAGCATATAGTTGCTTTGGGTTGGATTAATAAATCCATCACCAGAATATTTAGATGGTTTAACAATAAAATCTAACGACTCATTATTATAAGTTAAATTATGCTTACCATATTCAAAAGTGTACGTAGTTTTAGAGTTAGCCGGGATTGCCAGTTCTTTACCATCAATGGCGATTACAATTTCATTTGAGGTAGGATTATCAATCACGCGTTCAACTTTAGCTGGTCCACTAAAACAGCTACAAAGCGTTATGCTGCAAGTTAATATAAGGGAATACTTTAAACTTTTCATAACATCCATTTATATAATTCATATTAAAAGAGTATAAATTTTATCATAAAGAAATGGTTTTTGTTAGTATAAAAAGTAAAAGGCATAAACCTAATTATAAGATTTTATGCCTTTTATTGTAATAATTAAATCTTTTAACAAAGAACAATTTTCAAATTTTATTTGACAATAAAAAAGTATATATCACGTCCTTTAGTTAAAGCTTGATCTAAAGGGCTAATAGCTTTCGAATAAGTTTGTTCAGGATCTTTATCTGTAGGACAAAGTTTTTTAGAATCACGTAAGGCAAGCATGCCATCATATCCCCCTAATCCTTCATACTTACTGTCAAAATCACTTCCTGTTAAAGTAAAAAGTTGTTGCCATTTATCTAATGTATCCTGCAAATATTTTTTACCTTCATTACATGTAATACTTTCTAAATCAAGTTTCGGGAATACATACTGATTAATTTCAGACAATTTTTTAGGTTTATTAGGAAAACTAATTTCATCTTCCTCTTCTAACCAATCTTCTTTTAAAAACTCCAAATATTCACTTTCACGATACATTTTAATTTTACGAGATTGATAAGATTGATTTTTATTGATTTTTTCAGTAATTTCGTCTGGAATATTTTCATCAATAGAATAATCCCATCTATTATCTTGATCTTCAATAAAGAAATCATTAACCACTTTTACAGGAAGTTCAATCTTTGCTTGCTCACCATCTATGATGACATCAACTTTATTAAGCGTTTTCTCATATAATTTGTCAAAGGTTTCATCGCTAGTGTTGTCGGTTGCATAGATAAAAGTATGTAACATATAGTTGCTTTGGGTTGGATTAATAATGCCTGTACCATCAAATTTTACAGGTTTTACCACAATGTCAAACGACTCATTATTATAAGCTAAATTATGTTTACCATATTCAAAAGTATATTTTATATTTGAGTTAGCTGGAATGACAACATCTTTACCATCAATTACTAACTTAATTTCATTGGCAGTAGGATTATCAATTAAACGAACTTGTGAGGTTGGACCATTAAAACAGCTACAAAGTGTTATGCTACAAGCTAATATAAGAGAGTATTTTATTTTTTTCATCACATTTAACTACTTTTTTAAATAATATTTATATCAAAGGGTCTAAATATTAACACAACGAATTTTAGAGTAAATCATCAAAATCTAAAACTCTTTATTAAAAAATAATAAAATCAAATAGAGTCATTGATTTTATAACAACTAGCATCATAAATTTATTTTAATTATTTATAAATAATCAATATGATGTATAACAATATAAACTACTCTAATTTATTACTAGAATAGTTTATAAATAATTATTTGCTTATTGTTGGGGCCAGATAAAACGACCTTTCGCATCAGGATCTTCACTAATGAATTTTTTAAGTGCCTCAGATTGGTAAAGTTGTTTAACCTCTTGAGCCCATTTACTGTTCAAATTTTCTTTTTTTACTACAACCATTAATTCTAAATTAGGTGTTAACTTTTCTTGTACTAAAACATCTTCAGCCGGAACTTTACTTAACCATGCAACACCACCTGGCATTATCGCGTAATCAACTTCACCAAGAGTTCTAGGAATTAATTCCGATAATATCGATTTAAATTTTAAATTATATCTATTTTCAGCTATGTCATTTAAATCTAATGTTCCCGATTTACTATCAGATTTTAAAGTAATCCAATTTAAGCTTTGTAAGAATAATAATGATCTTGACTTATTTGATGGATCATTGGGAATGACAATTGTTTGGTCATTAGCTATTTCATCAATAGAATGATGCAATTGAGAAAAAAGCGCAGCTGAAATAGAAGGAATATGAACTAAAGAAACAAGATCACTTTTAGTTTCTTTATTATATACATCAAGATAAGCTTGATGCTGTGCTGCATTAAGATCAATACTTCCTTCAACTAAGGCAGTATTTGAGTCTCTAAGAGAGCTGAAATTTACCAATTTAACTTTATAACCTTTTTGTTCTAAAGCGGGCTTAACAACTTTTTCCATCATTATATTGTGCATACTTGGTGGCAAACCAACTATGATCTCTTTTTTATCTTGTTGACTTTTAGGGGTTGATTCTGATTTATTGTCACAGCCAATTAAAGTCAAACCCAACAGCATAATTATGCAAATATATTTTTTCATTATTGCTCCCTATTTCAATCAGTAAATTAATCTAATTGAACAATTGATTCTATTTTTTAGAGATAACATTATAGATAGTGATTAACTATTGGGATAATACGAAAAAATTATATCTATATTCATATTAGATATATACAATTAATCTTTAGTTTTAACTAAATTTTAGATAACACTTTCAACCGACTGCTCAGCCAAATTTTCTTTTAACCATCTTACAAAAGCTTTAACTTTTGGATTTCTTCCCTTAGAAGCAGAAACAACATAGTAACGTTGTTTGCATGTTAACGTCATATTTGGAAAGGGAGTAACTAACTCCTCTGATTCAAGATATTTATTGATAATATGTTTTCTTCCCATGGCAATACCTGAATGATTAATCGCCGCGAGGATCGCTAAATCAGATCGATCAAATAACATTGTAGGTAAATCTTCAAAATCTAGATCAAGATTAAAGTGCTTCACCCAAGATTGCCATTCGTCGAAGTTGGTATCATATCCCCAAGCTTGATTATCATGTATTATTAAGCAATTCTTTAGGTTTTCAATATTTTCAGTAAGTTGATGATATTCCGCATATTGAGGGCTACACACAGGTACAATCGTTTCATTCATTAAATGATAAACATCCAAGTCGTTATACTCTAAATCATCAAAATAAATGGCTAAATCAATACGATGACGATCAAAATTGATTATTTCATTACCTGTTAATATATTCAAGATAATATAAGGATGTTTCTTGTTAAATTCTGATATTCTTGGAACAAGCCAGCCTTGCGCAAAGGAAGGACGAGAATAAATGGTCAACTGCCCGATTAATTCCTGACTCTTTATTTCAAAGATTTCTTTATTTAGTATCGACAAGGACTTTTTTAAAATATTAAATAAATTTTCACCATCAGGGGTCAACTCAATACGGCGATGAAACCGGTTAAATAGCTTAAAATTTAATTCTTCTTCAAGCTTATTAATTTGATGGCTAACGGCACTCGGAGTAATACATAATTCTTCCGCTGCGCGCATAAAGGAATTATATCGTGCAACTGCTTCAAAAGTGTGGAATTTAGCTAATTGATATCCTGATATCAATCGGTTAGTGGTAATAAAACGATCATCATCAAACATTGTACATCCTTCCTTACCTATTTTCTTAACATTTAACTAAAAATGTTAAATCAAATACAATTAATTAAATTAATGATTGTTACTTTCTTACAGCCTGACACTTATTCAACCGAATCTTATTCATGTGAACATGATTTATAATCATTTATCAGTTATCTCTCCATAAAATCTAATACACGGTAATTTTTACTTTAATTATAATAGGAAAACATTATGGATTCACAGATTTGGGTTTTAGGTGTTTTAATAACGAGTATTTTATTAATTGTAATAAGTATTATCAAATTTAAACTTCATCCGTTTTTAGCCTTATTATTATCCAGTTTTTACGTAGGTGCATTAATGGGAATGAAGCCATTGGCAATGATTTCCTCAATCGAAGATGGTATTGGTGGTACACTTGGCTTTTTAGCGGCAGTAATTGGTTTAGGTACCATTCTAGGAAAAATGATGGAAATATCAGGTGCAGCTGAACGCATCGGTATTACCTTACAAAAATGCCGCTTTTTATCACCAGATGTTATTATGGTATTGATTGGTATGATTTGTGGTATAACGTTATTTGTTGAGGTCGGCGTTGTACTTTTAATACCATTAGCATTTTCAATTGCTAAAAAAACCAAAACTTCGTTATTAATGTTAGCGATTCCATTATGTACAGCATTAATGGCCGTTCATTGTATTGTTCCTCCTCATCCAGCTGCATTATATGTCACTAATGCTTTAGGTGCTGATATTGGTAGCGTTATTTTATATGGATTAATTATTGGAATAATCGCATCATTATCTGGAGGTCCTATTTTTTTAAGAATTATCAAAAATAGAATTCCATTTAAAGCTGTACCGGAACAATTTTCAGATCTAAAAGTAAGAACTGAAGAAGAACTGCCTTCATTAGGTGCAACATTGTTTACAGTATTATTACCCATTTTTCTCATGCTGATAAAAACAACTGCTGAGCTGAACATGGATAAAAACACTTCAATTTATACTGTTTTAGAATTTATCGGCAATCCTATTACCGCTATGTTTATAGCAGCATTTGTTGCCTATTATATGCTAGGTCTAAGACGTGATATGAAAATGTCTGACCTACTCAATAAAACTGAAGATTGCTTTTCATCAATTGCCAATATTTTATTAATTATCGGTGCTGGCGGTGCATTTAATGGTATTTTAAAAGCGAGTGGTTTGAGCGATAGTTTAGCAAGTATTTTATCCCATTTAGATATGCATCCAATTTTATTGGCGTGGTTAGTAGCAATAATTTTGCATGCTGCAGTAGGTTCAGCGACAGTTGCAATGATGGGCGCCACAGCAATCGTATCACCGATGCTAGCTCTTTATCCTAATATCAGTCCTGAAATCATTACATTGGCTATAGGTTCGGGTGCTATTGGTTGTACAATAGTTACCGATTCATTATTTTGGCTTGTTAAGCAATATTGTGGAGCGACAATGAGTGAAATTTTAAAATACTATACTACCGCAACATTCATTGCTTCAGTAGTTGCATTAATGGGTACTTTTTTATTATCTAATTTTATTTAGATATCTTTCAAGGAGCGAATATGAATCAAATAGAGATAAAAACACTTATTGCCGATAAACCATTAGTAGAAAATTTAATTAAACTTCAACCAAGCTGTTGGTTTAATCCTAATACCACTACTTTAGCAATCGGTCTTCCTTACGTTGGACTAGATCAAACGGATATAAAAAAAGCGAGTGAACGATTAAAACGTTTCGCACCATATTTATCATTAGCTTTCCCTGAAACAGCTATAACCAAGGGTTTTATTGAATCACAATTAGTTGAAATTACTAATATGAAAAATGCCCTTGAAGCCAGATATAATGTTGATATCGCAGGTCAGCTTTATTTAAAAAAAGATAGTCATTTACCAATTTCTGGCTCAATTAAAGCTCGAGGTGGTATTTATGAAGTCTTAACTCACGCTGAAAAACTAGCCATTGAAAATGGACTATTATCAGAACAAGATGATTACAGCAAATTATATTCTGATAAATTTAAACAGTTTTTTAGTCAGTATAGTATTGCTGTAGGTTCAACAGGTAACCTTGGTTTATCAATTGGCATAATGAGTGCTAAACTCGGATTTAAAGTTAGCGTACATATGTCTGCTGATGCTCGAGAATGGAAAAAACAGAAATTACGTGATCATGGTGTTAATGTTGTTGAGTATGAGCAAGATTATGGTGTTGCGGTTGAACAAGGCCGTAAAGCGGCAGAGTCTGATCCAAAATGTTTCTTTATCGATGATGAAAATTCTACTACCCTATTTTTAGGATATTCAGTCGCCGGTGAACGCTTAAAGCAACAATTCAATGAACAAGGAATTAAAGTTGATAAAGATCATCCACTTTTTGTCTATTTACCATGTGGTGTAGGTGGTGGACCTGGCGGTGTTGCTTTTGGTTTAAAAATGGCATTCGGTGATAATGTACACTGCATTTTTGCAGAACCAACACATTCACCGTGTATGTTTCTAGGGGTTTATACTGGTCTACACGACAAAATTTCGGTACAAGACATCGGAATTGATAATATTACCGCCGCAGATGGATTGGCTGTTGGTCGTGCTTCTGGATTTGTTGGACGAGCCATGGAACGTCTGTTAGATGGATATTATACCTTGTCGGATCAGGAAATGTATGATTTGTTAGTACTACTGGATAAAACTGAAAACATTCAACTTGAACCGTCTGCCCTTGCCGGTATGCAAGGTCCGGTAGTTGTAACTAACAACTCGGAAGATTTAGAACGTATGCAATTCACTCCTAAACAATTACAAAATGCAACTCATTTAGTATGGGCAACTGGCGGTGGAATGGTACCGAAAGAAGAGATGCAAAAATATTTAAATTCAGGAAAAATTTAGTAGCTGTTACTGACAAATATCTCAATGATATTTGTCAGTAAATTTAATCTTATACTTTGTGCCTAATTAAAGTGCGCCGACAATACGATGAGGCAAGTAAAGTTCTTCAAGATAAGCAATATCTTCTTTAGTTAATGAAAGCTTTAATGCCCCTACCGCATCATCCAAATATTGCGTTTTGGTTGCCCCGATGATTGGTGAAGCAACGCCTTTGGCAAATTGCCATGCCAGAGCAACTTGCGTCATGGTTACTGCATATTTTTGCGCAATTTCATTAACCCTTTTTACTATATTCATGTCGATTTGTTGGGTACTATCGTATTTAGCAACAGCAGTTTTATCAGTCTTACTACGTAGTGTATTGGTCTGCCATTCTAATCGGGAAAGTCTACCTGCCGCTAAAGGGCTATAAGGAGTTAATGAAACATTGAATTGCTTACAGACAGGAATCAATTCTCTTTCATCTTCACGATATAATAAATTATAGTGATTCTGCATCGAAACAAACGGCGTCCAACCATTTTGTTTAGCGACTAATTGCATATTATAAAATTGATAACCATACATCGCAGAAGCACCTAATGCTCGTACTTTACCACTCTGAACTAAATGGTGTAACGCAACCATGGTTTCCTCAATCGGTGTACTGTAATCGAAACGATGGATAATATATAAATCAACATAATCGGTACCTAATCGTCTCAGGGATCCTTCAATTTCTCGTTCAATTGCTGTTTTAGATAAATGCCCTTCATTAAAATAGACTTTAGTAGCCAGTATTACTTTGTCTCGAGCTATATTTCGTTTAATCGCTCTTCCTACATATTCTTCACTAGTACCACTAGAGTATATATTTGCTGTATCAATAAAGTTAATTCCTAGATCTAAGGCATGTTTAATGATTGTTTCACTTTGTTCTGGATTAAGTGTCCAATCATGCATTTTACTGGCAGGATCGCCAAAACTCATACACCCTAAACAAAATCGTGAGACTTCAATATCAGAATTACCTAATTTTATATAATCCATACTCTCTCTCCTAACTAGCTAATAATAGATTGATTAACTTAATAAATTGTTAAAAATTCAATCTTAGTAATGAGTATTTTATCGTTAACTTTTATTGAGATAAACGTGCTGTTCATTTATAGTATCATGAATTAAATTCATTAATTGTCTATTTATATCCTATGTATAACTATAATGAACTAAGTTATTTTATTACTATAGCTAAAGCAAAAAGCTTTGTTGGTGCAGCCAAATCTTTAGGTGTTTCGTCATCAGCACTAAGTCATAGCATGAGAAACTTAGAAACACGTTTGAGTTTACGGCTATTTAATCGTACGACTAGAAGCCTTTCATTAACAGAGGCAGGAGAACAACTTTATAAACAAATATCCCCTTTATATCGACAAATCAATGAAGAAGTTGCTGCTCTTGGTGATTACCTTGATACTCCATCGGGTA
Organism: Gilliamella sp. M0364; assembly: GCF_016100565.1. Classification (NCBI taxonomy): domain Bacteria; kingdom Pseudomonadati; phylum Pseudomonadota; class Gammaproteobacteria; order Orbales; family Orbaceae; genus Gilliamella; species Gilliamella sp. M0364. The sequence continues at coordinate 284,762 of NZ_JACFSF010000001.1, forward strand.
CCATTAGAATTAATGCATCGAATATTGCTATTGAAAATTTTATATACCCTAAATTAAGCCAATTTTCACTACGCTATCCACAAATTAAAATTGAAATTCAATGTGACAATAACTTAGTTGATATTGTTAAACAAGGTTTCGATATGGGCTGCCGAATCGGCAATGATTTGGCAAAAGAGATGATAGCAGTAAAAATATCAGACCCTTTGCGTATGACTTTAGTGGCTAGTCCGAATTATTTGCATCAGAGAACAAAACCAAAACAGATTAATGATTTAGATCAACATTTATTAATTGGCAAAAAAGTTTCAAACCAATATGGAATGGAATCGATATGGGAGTTTTCCGATAAAGGAAATATTATACAATATCACCCTATTTCTCACTTCACAATCAATAATCATTTAAGAAAACAAGCGACTCTTGATGGTTTAGGTATTAGTTGGATTGGTTATCCAGATGTAAAAAATGAATTAGCATCAGGACAACTTATAGAATTATTACCTGAATATTCAATTATATATGAACCTTTTTATATTTATTACCCAAGTCGCAAGGGGCATTCAAATGTATTTAAACTAGTATTACAGGCACTAACAAACTAATTTAATATCAACTAATTGTTAAACGAAGATGACACAAAATATTAATATTAAAATATGAAAACAATTTTACGTTTAATATTCGAAAAATAGTAGATTATGATAAATCTTAGATAAGGTTAAAAATAAAATTTTTCTAATGTTAAATAACGTATCGATCTTTATTGATATTGGATAATGTCAGTTTGAATAATTAGTTATTTAATAAAAAATAACTAATTATCTTACTGGCGCTATTTTATTGAACGGTTTCGATATGGTAGCGCTTTAATAACATATTACTGAATTTGTTGTGTGGATCTAATCGAGCTTTAAGTTTAAAAAATTGCTCAGCTTGTGGATATGCTCTTTGAAATTGTTCTGTTGTTGCATGTAGTTGATAAGGTAGATAGTAGCTGCCGTGATTTTCCAGAACTGCATCTATTAATTCTCTTGTCCAATTACCAACATGTTGTTTGCTCAGTTCATCAGTATCTTGCTGATAATAGATCACGAAAGCAAATACTTCCGATTTTGCCCAAGCCAGTAATGAACCACTATCTTGATTGGCATGACGAATAGAAATATTAATAACATTAACTTTATTTTTTTTCAAAATAGTGACTAATTTTGGATAAAAGTGATCAAATTGTTCAACCGGTATAAAATATTCTTGCAAAACAAAGCTTTTATTTTTAGTCGCTATCGGTTGTAAATACGAGACATCATAACTAGCCTCATAATTACGCCACATTACTGGTTTTTTTATATAATAAAAATCATCAAATAATTTTCGTAAATTTTTACCAATAGACGATGAAGATACAATTTTGATTGGTTTTTCCAAATTTTGGTTCTTTTTATCATCAGATCTCAATCGTTCTAAAATCGTTAATGGTTCTTCAGTCTGTTTATAAGTGACCGATCTCACTCTTTTATAATCTGGTGGATAAATTACAGCGTTATGGAAGATTGATTTGCTATCAGAACGTATATTCTGTTTGAAATATTCATAATAGTTTGCTATTGGCATAGCTTTACTAAAACGTTTGACTTTAACATTATCTGCAAGTTGTAAAGTCACTTCGGTGATTATACCTAAGCCACCATAACCACCAATAGCACCATAGAATATATCTTGATTTTGCTCAGGACTAGCTATTACTACTTTGCCATCAGCTAACACAATTTTGAATTGTTTTACCGAAAGAATTATAGGTCCTTCACCTATATAACGACCATGAACATTAACACTTAATGATCCACCAATACTAAAATTAGCATAACTTTGCATTATTTTTACAGATAAATCATAAGGGTCTATAAGCTCTTGGACTTGATGCCATGTGGCACCGGTCTCGATAGTTAGCAACTTTTGGTCAGGTTTAAAATCAATGACATGATTTAATTTGCGAGTATCAATTTGCACCGCCCCCTGGATTGCTGTTTGTCCTCCCATACTATATTTACCACCAGCGATACTAATTGGTCCGGTAGCCTTTTTAACTATATCAACAACTTGTTGAGTAGATTCTGGTTGCACAACTGCAGCAACTTGAACTGGTGTCATTCCAGTTACATCATTGACTTCTACTGCCATGACTGTCAATGGCAATAAAAAACCAAGTACAGATAATAATAAATTTATTTTTTTCATTTTATAGAAAAATAAGCACTATGAGATGAGATAAAATATGATAGCCTATTTGAGTTGAAAAGTATGTATCTTAGATTGGCTAATATTGTTCAATAAATTGTCATCCTCTAAGAATAATTAATTTAATAAATTCCAATATTATTAATATATAAATTACCCTCTTAAGTCTTTTAAAAATATCTTAAGAGGGTAAAAATCAATTAATTATTTTGATGACTTATATTGACGTTTAACTTCTTCTGTAGCTTTACGAAGATCTTCTTGGAATTTAGGAAGAGTTTGTAAGCGAGAATATTCAACAGCACCAACAATTCGTCCAGCATCAACATCACTTTGCCAGTGAGCACCACAGATCATTCGGCTTTGACCAAATTCATAACCACGTTTTATAATGGCTTCTGCATGAGATGGTGCCATTTGAGCAAGTACTAATGCCACAGTCCATCCATAAGAAGTATGCCCAGAAGGATATGATCCATTCTTACGCAACCGATCTTCTTCATTAACTGGTTGACATGTGTGATTACCAAAGAATACAAATGGGCGTTCTCTCATATACGCTTCTTTTGCTGTTTTGGTAGCATTATCTGCTGAATCAACAAGAAGATCACCTAACATTTTATAAAGAGTCGGTGTTGTTTCTTGTGAAATAGTAATTCCCATTGGTTCAGAAAATATTTTTGCCATATTAGTTGTATGTAAATCTGCATCCATGGTTGCTTGCTTCCAGCGAGCTGTATCTTTAAATTTATAACCTTCTTGATATGCAGCTTTGTCCGCTTCAAATACTGCTGAATCATTTTTAGGAGGTCCTGGAAGATAATCATTACTACTCACTGCCTCAGCAGCTGTATGATAAGTAGGTCCAACTTCATGACCTAAAAAATCTTCTGTAGAACCTGGTTGAAAGGCCATTGTTGTTGAAGACATAAATAATGAGCATACTGCAATAGCGATTCCAGCTATTTTTAATGAATTTCTTTTATTATTCATATTATTTCCTTAATTGTAATTTTAATATTCCTAAATATTTATTTTTTATTTTACTGTCTTTAAACAGTGCATTACTTATTTAATATTATGTCCAATTTTCCTCCTTGAATTTCATTTATCAGTTAGGTGAATCGATTCAACACATTTAGAAAAAAAATCCCTTTTTTTTAAATAATACATATTAAAATTAGTGCCAACAAATTTAATATTAATTAATTGTGATAAATATCACATATTATTTTCATGATATAAAATTTAAGCACTTTAATTTATGCAATTAACTCAATATATGTAATCAAGTAAATATTGTTCCAAATACGTGTTTCCAATTTATATTTAAAATACTCATATCTATTTATCCTCCGAGCAAGTTATCTGACAATTTTCACAAGGCCTTATAATTGAATATTGAATCATTCTAATTTGTAAAAAATATTGAGGAGTCTATACCGTCTTATTGATATTAAAATATGAATGAAGTGGTCATAATGTGCGAAAATAATGCGGATAAAAGTTATCTATGGTAAAGGCACATACTAAGTTAAAATCAACCATATACAAAGAACCCACACAACCCATTACTGAGCGGTTTTACACCATGAGTTACAACACCTAATCTGGGCAGACCTAACCCCATACCACAACCGACCATTAAAGGTCGCTGGCTGGAAGCCTTCGGCTTTACCATCGGTAAGCCAGTCATCAACGATGTACAACAGAGCTGTTGATTATCAGGATTAAAGGGGGCTGAGCTAAGAGGAGGGATTATTCATTAGTAGATGGTTTCACATTGTATGCTAGATAGTTTTATGTTTCTTAAAAAAACACGCATTCTTCTTAGATACCAATTAAAATCTGGAATATCTTCTCCAGATAAATACTGACGATTTATTGACAATGACATAGATAAATAATTAGGGTAAATTAATAAATTACCGCCTGATTCATTATCATAAACCATCACTATACCGACTTTATCCATAATATTATGAGAGTTTATAAACTCGTCTAAATTGAACAAATTCATATCGATATTTAACCAGTTATAATCATCGATATCATTTGACGATAGATAAGTAACCGTATTTTGATAATAAATATTCCTGCCATTATTTATTAGGCACTTTAATATCTCTTTAGGAGAATATTCTTGTGCGAAATTTATATCTATACTGACTTGCATTCCCATATTAATATTCCCTAGGTTGAGCAGGATAAGTTAATTATAGAGCTTGCTATACAGATCTAAAAAGAGATAAAAGCTCACCGACTGGAGGAAGCTTTACTATTTAAAGTAGCTTAACTTTATATAATCCCATACAACATTATATAGCTTCTTATATATTGCAGGTTCATAAGGCATTAGTGACATTAATAATTCTGATAATTCATCTGATGAAGTCATACCATCTTTACCCATATGCCCGGTGTGCAGTTTTATCTGCTCAGCTAGCCATGTTGCAGTGGCGCCGGCTAGGCCACGAGTAAACTTACGAAGTAAATTGTAGACATAAAAAATCCCTGTTTTTGGCTGGGACAATATTAATACTAGCAATTATTTCTTTCTTCATATTTTAATCTGATATTAGTAGATGATAAAAGTTCATTTACTTTGTCTAGAAAATTGTTACATTCTTGTGGTATTTTATACTGAAAAAAAATTTCTATCAGAAAATCAATTTTTCCTTTAGCTGCTAGGAAACTTTCATATATTTCACCACTTTCAATGAATCTTAAAGAACTATTTATCTTTTCTTGTAATAAAAATAAATGATTATTTATTTCATCATTCCATGATAAATGATCTGTTATACCCAAACTAATTACTGATTCATTGTTCTTGAGTATCCCAATCATATCAATTTTATTTGTATCTTCTATTGACATATTATTGATTGCCTTTTATTCATTTGGTTTTATTATTTCAACTTTTGTTGACTGATGGTTTCTTTATTTAATTGGGTTCCCTAGTAAGCTAATTATTTTATTTTTATGATACGATAAATCGATTCCTGAAGGTAATTCACTAATACAAGGAGAATAATTAGGTTGATTATTAGTTAAATGCAAATGTATTTGTTTTAAATTATTGTTAATTAATACAAGTTCAATTCCATGGCATAAATATTTGTAATATTTTCATTTTTCATGATCGTTATATTCTATAGGATCTTCTGATATCACTGGTTTTTCTCCTATAGAATTCATCAAAACAACAAATTTATCGGATGTTTCGAATGTACTGAAAGGTACAATAAATTCTTTCCATTCTAAGGTAATTAATAAATCCGCTTTTCTTTGCTACGTGTTTTTATCTTATTAATACAGCCAATGTTATCAAACAAAGAGTCCCATTTTTATTAAACTCAAAATGTAATGAATAATGTGTCATATGATATAATATCCAACGATTCACATATCCCAAAAAAGGACTTTGTTCATTTCCACCTACTTTTAATGGTTTCCCTAATAACTCAATGACCATTTTTTCAGTATATTGAAAATCGATCCCATTCAATAATTTTCCATAATATATAGAATAATTATCCTTTTCCTTACAAAAGAATTGAATATGATTCAGATATTTTTTTCGAAAACCGATAAGCATACCTGTTTGAAAGAACTCATAATATTTAGTTCGATCAGGATCATCATATTCAATATGATCTTCTGATATTTCAGGATTTTCACCAATTTCATCTTTTAGCGTATAAAACTCTGAAGAATTTTCAGATTTACCTAATACATCAACTAATTGCTGCCATTTAATCATGATCACTAGATCCCGTTTTCTTTGTTGCGTATTTTTATTTTATTTCTGGCATCTTCTACTAATTTCGAATCATACCCTTTTCTATCATATTTTTCGTAATGCGTCAGTATCTCTTTTAACCACTTCATAAAGATTTTCTGCATCTTTCATGATTTGTTCTGCAGTGTTTTACCTCCATATGCTGGTCTTGCTTGATGGACATCTTTTGCAACTTCAACAGCTGTTGACTCTGCATATAGTTTTTTCATTTCAGTTGGAGTTAAAGGTCGTCGAAGCTTGGCTTCTTCAGCTTTTTTAATGCCGCTTTTGCTTCTTTTAAGAGCTTACCAGCTACATCACCTACACAAGGTATTAATCCAACTAATGCAATAGCATAATCAATAATATCTTCAGCTTCAGCAATTAGAGATAAGATAAAAGTAACTAAGTTGTGATTTTAGGAATTTTACCAGTCCACCAAATTGGTTTTTCGTCAGGTTGTAAATTATCGAAAACAGATAAAGGGATCATACTATAGCTTACACAATAAGGAATGGTAGAAATTATTACCATTACCGGTTGATATTTATAATCGGGATCTGATTTGAACCATTCATAATTTCTTATAGCACATTCAATACTCTCATAAAATGCTTCAAAATATTTACCAAAAATTTCAAATAAAGTTGATTTAGCTCTATCTAAATCACTTTTAACTTGACCTGATAATATTTTACTCCAATCGAATGCTTCTCTATCCAACTGTTTAAACTCTTTTTCTACCAATTTCATTAATGCTACGGCGGCATCTAACTCTTCTAATTTTAAATAGCGACGATATAAGCGGTCAGTAATTAGTGACCAATTTTGGTCGGGATATTTAGGTGGAACATAATATAAAATACAGTCAAAAAATAGCCGCATATCACTGTCTGTACCTAATTCAACTATAGTGGAGCCACCTGTAAAACCGATTTTTATTGACATAATTTTTTTACCTTATCATTTAAAAAAATTCAATATTCTATTAAATATATTGTACTTATGCTGAACCGTTCCAATTTAGTTTATCTTTATGTTCGTTAGGTACGAGTTTACATAACTATTTTCTTTTCGATACCTCCCTAGTATCAATAAGCAAAGTATTTGTTGTTGCCGATACTTTACAAGATAATAATTGATTTGTATAAAAAGTTTCACCTGTTTTGTTATAAATTTCTATTTATTATTCTTGCTTCATTGTTATGGTCATAAAAAATTGGTTGCGCTCTGGTCAGTTAAAAAACTGTCATTACTAGTAACAGTTCTAATTGATGATTATATTTTTTAGGTAATGGTTATTTTGATTTAGTTTATTGAGGTTTATTTGTAAAAATAATTGAGGAGTCTATACCGTCTTATTGATATTAGAATATGAATGAAGTGGTAATAATTTGGGTTAATTATGCGTAAAAAAGCTAACTATAACAAAGGATGTTACTCTTCACTGATTATCTTTAAAACCCTCTAGTTGGCTAAATTCTGATCCAACACAGACCATTCACCGTTACCACTTAAAAAGACGAGTTAATTGTTCAATTTGTGAACTAGATCACTGAGTAGATAAATAGTTAGTTCAGTTCTGCGACTAGTCTCGCAGAACTTGATGACAGATGCATAGACTAAAGATCATCTGTACATACGACATCAATTGCACCACAAGCTCTAAATAACCATTTCAATGCACCTGATGAAAAAGGATCATCTAATGCGGTAACCTCAATTAAAAAATGTGTATTTTCAATTTCACCATCAAATTTATGAGCATTCCACCAAAACCATTCTCTGGTCTCTGGTTCAAGCCATACAAGCCAGTTTCCTAAACTCCATTTTTTATTTTTCTCTAGACTTACTTGTTTTTCCCAAGGTAGACTTCTTCTATAATTAATTTCTTTTTCACTTTCACTTTTTGAAAGTTCTGGAGCACAATTATTAACAAACTTATTAGGTAATATTTTTGACCATTCTTCAAAAGAAGACCAAACTAACTCTGAATTATAGTTTACTATCACTAACACTCGTTTAGCTAAGTTTAACACTTCATCAGCATTATTATTACAACGAATAATAAACCTAGCTATACCAACCCCTGTAGCTTTAACAGTATGATCTGGAGGATTTTCAAATCTTTCCCTTTCTAATAATAACTGTTTACTAAATTCACTATTTATTACCATCTTTACCATCTCTTGGGACAATAGAATTTATTAATTCATCAAATTGATAGAGTTTTATTATTTAGTTTGGTTAGAATGCTTACATCAGGTCCATTCTTATACTCCATCATTGTTAACCAATTTTACTTCAGCAGAGTCTGCGTCAGAGCGCCCATAATAGGCTCAAAAAAAATCACCAATTTTCTTTTGCCTCTAAAATTGTTTCTTTAAAAAAAATACCGAAATCTTTTGCGAGTTATGTACTCATAATATACCTATTTTTTAAATTCATTCGCTCTATTTTTCTAGTATTTAGGATGCCATTTCTTAAACTGATATAGATCTATCCCTGTTGGAATAAAACTATCATTAACATGGATTAAAATAGAAACTGCGATCTCATTATATTCCTTCTTAAATTCATATTAAGTCATTTTATAACTAGTGCCTTTTCAAGGATAATGAATTAAAACATTACTAACTTTATCTGTTCCTTTAACAACTCGCATAGTGACCAACCTTATTACCTTGATCCCATATCATTGCACTTCATAATCCTGTTTGATTTACTATTTCGAAAGTATCCTCACCCAAATAGCCACTTTTCCAATCAATCCCCCCTTTTTACTGAGATCATTGACTAACCGGTTAGCATCTTTAATTATAATGATCTTTATCTGCTAACTATTGATAGATTTATTAAATGAATATTGATATAAGAAATTAAATATGATTGATGAATTTAAGGTTGGTTAAAAATTTTCAAAAGAAAAATCACTCGCCATTTTTTTCGCCATTCAAAATTTTTTGATATTTGACTTACAAAAGAATGAGAATTAACTAATTGATTTTGTTGGTGCCAGTGGTCGGACTCGAACCGACACGCTTTTAAGGGCGGCGGATTTTGAATCCGCTGCGTCTACCAATTTCGCCACACTGGCATTAGAAGTGTAAAAAAGTAAACGTTGGCAATTATACTAAGCTTTGCAATATCTGCAACAGATATTATTCTAAATGCAGTTGGTTGCCTAAAAATTCTACTACCATCTGCGTTTCCAGGCTGGTAATTTTTTTAAAATTGTATAAGCGGTCTCTTTGGCAACAGAATAATCAATATTATGATTATTGGCATACTTAAGTGTTACCTCGTGCCATTTTTCGTCAAATGATTTCATTGTTCCATCGCTATGAGCACAATGTTTACAGTAGTTTTTTGACATATCATGCAGAGGATAATCAGCAATAGCCGTCATGGGCATACCACATGCAATACACATTTTCATATTTTCTATCCCCATTAATTAGCGAAGGTAATATTAATACAAAACCATAATAATATACTTAAAAATGCTACTCCGAGTTGAGCAGGATTACAAGTTATGAAAAAAAATAGATGTTTAAATATCAAAATTTAAAATCGATTTGAGAAGAGGTAATTTGGTTATTTTGTTGTCGTTGCTGTTGTAAAAATTGATAATAACGTCTTATGGCCCGTTGTTTACATAACCGCAAAACTTCTTGTTTTTGATGATTAGAATAATTTAGCCAATTAAATCTTTCGTCTCGAGAACGATAGCATTTTATACAATACCCTTGCCTATCCATTTGACATACTCTTTGGCAAGGATTTGGTATGTCAAAAAATTCAATTTGGTCCAATAACTACATCATCCTTTGTAGATTCAATCAAATATTAATTATCTTCTAAGCCTAATCCTTTACTTAAGACTTTAAAACAATCATCACAATCATGCGTTGCTGCATCAAGCAGTGTTTGAGTCGGTGCGTGGATTAGTTTATTGGTTAATTTATGCGAAAATTCAAAAATAACATCGTCAATATTGGCGCCTTGTTTGATCGCATTTAATGCTTTTAATTCTAATTGACGTTTGATAGTTTGAGCGTTATTACGGTACTGTTTAACATACTCTACCGCATGGCGTGTTTTTAACCAATCAATATATTGCTCTGCTTGTTCTTGAATTATGTACTTGGCTTCATTGGCTGCGATTACACGTTGCTCAAGATTATTTTGTACCGTTTGTTGTAGATCATCGACAGTAAATAGATGCACATCTTCCAATTGGCTAATTTCTGACTCAACATCTCGAGGTACAGCTAAATCAATAAATAACATCTTTTTATTATTTCGCTCATGCATAGTGCGCTCTACCATTCCCTTACCAATGATAGGTAATGGGCTAGCAGTTGAGCTAATAACAATATCAACATCTTTCAGCCGATTAGCTATATCCGGTAATGAAATGATTTCAGCCTCAATAGATGAAGCTAATTTTAATGCTTTGTCTCGAGTTCGATTGGCAACAATGACATGTTTAAAACCATGAGGTTTGAGATAACGTGAAATTAGTTCAATTGTTTCACCAGCTCCGACTAACATGACACTTAATGCAGATGTATCAGTAAAAAGATCACGCGCCACTAGGCAGGCAGCATAAGCAACCGATGCAGTATTGGCGCCAATATTCGTTTCAGTACGAACAATTTTAGCTACATGAAAAATGGATTGAAAAAGTTTTTCCAATTCCGTTGATAAACAATTGTTTTGTTGTGAAAAACTATATGCTTGTTTAACTTGACCTAAAATTTGCGGTTCACCAATAATTAATGAATCAATGCCACAAGCTACCGACATAAGATGTTCAACTGCTTGCCGACCATCATAACAGTAAAGAGATGATTTAAATAAAGCCAAATCAATACTATGATATTGTGCTAACCAATTTTCAACCGATTGCCTTACCCGCAGAAAATCACTTTCATGATCATAACTTAAGTAAATTTCGGTTCGATTACAGGTTGATAGGATGGCACAACCAGCAATTAAAGGGTGCTGATATAAACTATATAATGCTTTATCAATAACCTCAGTAGAAAAAGCCAGTTTTTCTCTTAAAGAAACGGGAGCTGTTTTGTGATTGACACCTAATACAGTAATAGACATTGCATTGATTCTTTTATAATAGTTTGTAAAGTTTTTATTAAGAACTCATTATACCTAAAAAAAATAATAAAGGTTAATTTCAGTTACCTTTTCTTATTCAACCAATTATCAGCTATAATACGCCTTACTTTTGACCATACACAACTAAAGAGTTAATTTATGTCTAAAATTAAATATTTGTTCGTATTCATTCTGCCGTTTATACTTAGTGCGTGCCAAACAACTAAATATCAAACAAATGTATCTGTAGAACAGCAATGGCAAAACCATAAACAAGTTCTTGCACAAATTAATTCATTTCAAGTTAATGGTAGTATTGCTCATATAGGAATGAAAACTAAAAGTTATGGTCGTTTTCTTATTACACAGCAATCTGAAAATTATTATGACGTAAAATTAACTACGCCAGTTGGCACAAATATTTTAACCTTAAAAGCCGAACCTAATTACGCCGAATTAATTGATAACAATGGCGCTCGCTACCAGGATATTAATGTGGAGCTATTAATGAAGAAAATATCCAATGTTAATATCCCACTTAATTCTTTACATAATTGGTTGAAAGGTTTTTCTGATGATAGCCAAGCTGATAAAATTGATAGCTCAGGCAGATTATCTTCCACCTCATTTATGCAAAATAACAATAAATGGTCACTAAAGATTAGCAGCTACTCTACTTATAACTATAAAAATAAAAAAATTGATTTACCTGCTATCATTGAACTTTCTCATGATGATGAATTAATTCGTTTGAAAATTAGCAATTGGATCTTACGATAACGGATAATAATGATGAATCAATGGTTATCACCAGCTAAATTAAATCTATTTTTATATATAACTGGGCGACGCCCAGACAATTATCATGATTTACAAACTTTGTTTCAATTTATTGATATTTGCGACAAATTGACCATTACGAATCGTGATGATGGGCAAATTAATCTATTAACCCAATTTGATAATATTCCTGCAGATAAAAATCTAATTATTATAGCCGCTAAGCGTTTAAAATCTTATGTAAACAATAATAAGTTTGGCGCAGATATTGCCATAGATAAAATGATCCCCATGGGGGGAGGACTTGGTGGCGCTTCGTCAAATGCAGCGACAGTGCTGGTTGCGTTAAATCAATTATGGGATTTACATCTGTCGCAAACTACTTTGATGGAAATAGGTAGCACAATTGGTGCCGATGTACCTATTTTTATTTATGGGCATGCTGCTTTTGCAGAAGGTATTGGTGATCAGTTGCAACAAGTTGATATTCCCCAATATTGGTATTTAGTCAGCTCCCCTAATATAGAAATTTCAACGGTCACGGTGTTTAATGATCCAAATTTGCCACGAAATACACCTAAGCGTAGCATTGAACAACTGATGTCAATTTCTATTGATGATTTTAGTAATGATTGTGAAGCGGTAGTACGTCAGCGTTTCCCAGAAATTGATAACCTTATTCAGCAATTATCGCGATATGCTCCAACCAGATTAACTGGCACCGGTGCTTGTGTTTTTACACGTTGTGAGTCAAAGCAACATGCGTTGTCAATACAGAACGAACTTAAATCCTGCTCCGTAAAAAGCTTTATTGCTAAATCATTAAACTCATCACCACTGTACACTAATTAAATAATTTTCTTAAAGCAATAATCATTGACCATATAAGTGATTTAAATTTATATGGTCTGTGATTAGCTATAAAAACATAAACTCATTTTACTGCATCATTAGGTATTACAAAAAGTCGATGATCATAATATTCCACACAATAAAGACCTTCAAAACTCTTATAACCTTGTTCTGCTAAGTTTGATTTTAACCATTTTTCATCTTTACCAGAACGAAGGAATGACTATTTAATAATAAAAACCGTTAGTGATAACAAGTGATGTATCAATATTAGATTGATAATAATCATTTTAGCAATTTATTTTTATTAAACAGCTAAAAAACTTAGTAAGAAAGTGAATAAAAATAGTTGTCAATTTTTCGGTTGCACAACGAATAGTATTTTTAATAAGCTTAGCTCATAAATTTTCGAAATTACTAGACAAGACAGAATTAAATGCTAATAACTAACCCTAATCAAAAAGAGACTTATTACCAAGCTTTACTTGAAAGAGATCATAGCTATATTGGGATCTTTTATGTCGGAGTCAAAACCACATCGGTGTTTTGTATTGCGACTTGCCGAGCAAGAAAACCGAAATTTGCCAATGTCGAATTTTTTGATTCATTCAAATCAGCGCTTAATGCCGGTTATCGACCTTGCAAAATATGCAAACCAACCGAAAACGCTAATCAAGCACCGGATGAAATAATTAAAGCCCTAGCATTGATTAACAATAATCCTAAACAAAAGATTACTGATTATCAGCTAAGACAAAACAAACTAAGTCCTGAAACTATTCGCCGTTGGTTTAAAAAACATTACGGAATTACTTTCCATGCTTATCAACGAATGTATCGAATTAACAATGCTTTTCAAGAATTAAAATCAGGAAAAAATGTTATTAACACTGCGTTTGATACTGGTTACAATTCTTTAAGCGGATTTGGGTATACCTATAAAAAAATCATGAAAAAATCACCTTCATCAGACGATAAGCAAGACGTGATCTTAATCGACAGATTAACAACCCCTTTAGGTCCAATGTTTATCTGTGCTACAAACCAAGGAATTTGTCTATTAGAGTTTGTAGATCGAAGAATGCTCGAAACCGAATTTGAACAACTACAACGCCTACTTAAAATGAAAATTATTTTTGGCGAAAATAAACATATCAAACAAACTAAGGTTGAAATTGCCGAATATTTTGCAGGAACAAGAACAAGCTTTACCATTGCCTTACATACACCAGGTACCCTATTTCAACAAACCGTTTGGGATTGCTTGAAACACATTCCCTATGGAGAATTGACCACTTATAAACAGCAAGCCCAAAGAATTAATAATCCACAGGCAATTCGAGCTGTAGCCAATGCTAATGGTTGTAATCGAGTTGCAATTATTGTTCCTTGTCATCGAGTAATAGGATCGAATGGAGAGCTAATTGGTTACGGCGGTGGGTTGGAACGAAAAAAATGGTTAATTGAACATGAAAATAAAAATCGTAAAAACTGATAATTATTCAAAAAATAATTATGAGTCAATCAATATGCTCAGTTAGATGATATTGTAAAAACTATAGAAGAAAATTGCTTTATACAACGTCATCTCTTTTTCAGAAATTACTTAAAATCCTGAAAAACTCCGTTCAATAGAGTGTATGGCAAATTTAATGTCTATAACCAATTCCATGTACTGTTTTTATTAAAGTTGGTATGCTTGGGTTAATTTCTATTTGTTTTCTTAATTTTGAAATATGTTGATCAAGAGTTCGACTATTAGGTAAATAATTATATCCCCACACGTAATCAAAAAGCATATCTCGAGTAACAACTTGATTTTTATTTTGGTATAAACATTCTAAAATTTTAACTTCTCGTAAAGTTAATTCAATAATCTGATCATTTCTTTTGGCGTACAATTCAGTAGGATAAACATTTAAATCACCAAATTGAAAATAATCCTCTTGGGAAGTATTAGAGTTTTTTAATTTTAAATAACGTTTAGCAATAGCCTTAATTCTCGCTCTAAGTTCATGAATACCAAAAGGCTTATTCATATAATCATCAGCACCAAGTTCTAAACCAACTACCCGATCAATCTCTTCATCTTTAGCGGATAAGAATAAAATTGGTACATCTTCATTTAATTTACGGATTGTACGGCAGACTGAATAGCCATCAAGTTCGGGCATCATAATGTCTAAAATAACAAAATCAGGGTGGTATTTTTCAAATAACTCTAGAGCGACTTTACCATTACCGGCTTTAATAATAATATAACCCTCTTTTTCTAACAGATCTGACATACCATTAAGAATATGCTTGTCATCTTCTGCAATTAAGATTTTCATTTTACTACTCCATTAATATAAGTGAAAATACCATCCCTGGATTTTGATTGATAACTTTAATTTCACCTTGGATCTGATTAGCCAACTGCTTGGCAATCGTCAAACCTATTCCTGTACCCGAAACTCCTTCGGTTATCGATGAATTGACTCGATAAAATGGCTCAAAAATCTGTTTCAACAGATGATTAGCAATACCGTCACCATAATCACGAACCGTAATTGTCACCTGTTTTTCTTTTCTGGTTAAAGATAAATCAATCTGCTTACCATTAAAAGCATATTTCTCGGCATTACTCAAAAAATTATTGAGAATTTGCATTACACAATCTTCATCAGTATTGACAATACAATCATTTTCAAGAGTAATGATGTTCAGTTGTAATGATTTAGCATCTAAAATAGGTTTAAAGGTTAGATATATCTGTCTAATTAGTATGGTTAAATTTACTGGTTTTATATTTAAACGACTTGGCTTATTAAAAGTTAAAACATTTTGCACCAATCGAGTTAGTCGTTTACTTTCAGCACTGATTATATGTAGATAATCAGGAATTGGCGCTGGTTCATCTTCTAAATACTCGGATAACATCTCAGAATATAGCGTGATATTGGTCAAAGGAGTTTTAAATTCATGTGAAACTTGTCCAACAAAACTCACCTGCTGTTTTGCTAAACGCAAAGTTCGACTATATTCTCGATAGGCATAGCAAATAAGTCCAAGCAGAACGATAAGGAATAAACCAATAACACCTGCACCTAGCAGATATAAATTAACTAAATTTGGAGAGGGATAATAATAAGTTAAATGCCAATTTTGCAAGGGATAATCAAAGACAATCGAAATTTCATTATCAAATTTTTCACCATTGCTATAAATTTGTTTATCGCCATCAGATAATCTAAAATTATCAGCAAAAACTTGTTTATCTAATAAATTGATAGTGTCAAATGAAAATTTTATATTGGAAAGTTCAAAACCAATAATATTATCCGATTGGATTGTCCAATAAATTAAGTGGTTATACATTTGATACCAACCAGAGCTTGGTTGAAACTGTTCAGTATGATCTTGTTGATGGAGCAAAACAGAATTATCTAAAGCAATTGATTCAACTAATTTATGCCATTGAGAATCATCAAAATCACTTAAAAATAAAATCCTATTTTTGTTGATGATAAAAATATTTTTAATATCAGCTTCTGTACCTAATAAATATTCAGCTTTAGCATAGTTGTTATCAATTTGTAATGCCAAACTATTAAGATAAGAAATACGCTGATTTAACAACGATTCAATCGATAATTTGATATTATTTATACGGCTTTTCACGAGTAAGGTTTCATTATTTTCACGCAACAAAACTTCATGCTCGACACTTCGCCAACCTAAATAGCTTATAAATGCCATTAATACCAATAAAGATAAAATCGTTGTTAATTTTTTCATAACTATTTTTTAATTACATTACTTTTTGATTCAAATTGCTGTTGAGTCATTATTTTATTAGAAATATCGCTATTTTGAGTTTGAACTGCATTAACCATAATATTATTTTTCTCAATTTGACTTTTTAGTCTTGCTTTTGATGAAGGTGATACTATTGTGTTTGAAAATGATGCAAGTCTATTACTATTTTCCATAAGTATCTTTTCTGCTTCAGCTTGCATACCTCGATTATAAAGCTCTAATGCTTTTTCATTGGCAATTGTCACTTTTTGAATTTCTGACTCAGCTAAAACATCTTGAATTATTGAATTCTGAACTAATTTTTGATTGTCGGTATAAGCAACGCTAACCAATTGAGTTTCATGTTCCGCTTTATTGACCAATAAATTATCATATTTCAAATCAATTTCAGCTAATGTCTTACTTTGACCGACTTTACCTTCATCCGGTATCACCTCTAACAATACATATTTTTCCTGATTTGAAAACAGTTGATTCATTTTAACCGTGACTTTATTCCCTTTAATCACACCATCTCGACCAAGCAAACGCACTGGTTTTACACCATCTTTCAATTGAATAGTAATAACAACATCTTGAGCAATAGTTGACATGACATCAGAAAACTCATGAACAAACACATTTTCGAGTTCTGTAGATTTATTTACAAAGACATGATTACCATCACTATAACTTGCGATCGATGACATTAATAATTCATTATAATCAGAACCAATCCCGATCGTGGTAATCGAAATATTTTTTTTTGCAGCAATAATAGCCAACTCAGACAATTCATTTACAGAACTTGGACCGACATTTGCTTGACCGTCAGATAACAAAATAATACGATTAACTTTATCCTTTGTTAGTTGAGTTTCAACTTGCTTAATTCCTTTACTCAAACCGGCAAATAAAGCTGTTCCGCCATTAGCAACAACATTTTCATTAATAACTTGAATAAGTTTTTGTTTATTTTTTACTTTGCTTGCCGGAACGATAACCTTCGCTTCGCTATCATAGGCAACGATAGATAACGTATCATTTTCATTCAACAAATTAACCGCAAAAATAGCTGCTTCTCTCGCTTTTTCGATACGATCCCCACCCATTGAACTTGACTTATCAATAACAATAGCTAAATTGATCGGCACTCGTTTGCTATTATCAATTTTTTGGCCAGATAATGAGACTTTTAAATAATTTGTTTCTGGATTACCTTCCATAATAATTGGTGAAGACAATTCTGAACGAACTTGAATTTGTTTAATTGGTTGCGCATGGCTAAATAAGCTACACACTGAAAAGCTTAGCATGGCAAATATTTTAATAAATTTCATAGTGTTTTCCTTCTTGTATAAAGTTTATTCAATTATTCACTAATTGCAAACTAAACTGTCTAATTAATGTATTTAATTGTAAAAATTTGTAAAAACACAAAATTAAAATAAGATAAATAATTACTAAAAAATATCCCTATTCGTACTTAAACTAATCAATCTCTAGATTTTACGGTGCATTAACCGTTTGTTTATTGCCAGCCAAAAGCGCATCGGTATATAATAAAAAATTATTCGTTCTTAAAGAGAATAGTTAGAGAACATTTAATATGACTCAATCAAAACTTGAACTTATCAGAAATAGTATTATTACTATCCCAAATTATCCTAAACAAGGGATATTATTTCGGGATATTACCAGTTTACTTGAAGACCCAATCGCCTTTAGAACATCAATCGATCTTTTAATTGAGCATTATAAAGATAAAAAAATCGATAAAGTTGTTGGCACCGAAGCGCGTGGTTTTATTTTTGCCGCCCCTCTTGCTTTAGCCTTAGGTGTTGGTTTTGTACCTGTTAGAAAACCGAATAAGTTACCACGTCACGTATTTAGAGAAGAGTATCAACTTGAATATGGTACCGATACATTAGAAATGCATTGTGATGCCATAAAACCTAATGAGCGAGTATTGATTATTGACGATTTACTAGCAACAGGAGGCACCGTTGCAGCAACCGCTAAATTAATTCAAAAAGCGGGTGGGATCGCTGAAGATGCCGCTTTTGTCATCAATTTACCTGATTTACAAGGTAAAACGAAATTAACCGCTATGGGAATCAACTGCTATACATTAGTCGATTTTGCCGGTGAATAATCTTTATATTATAGGGCGATGATTCGTCCTATTTCTTATCACACATTTGCTATTCTTATTTTAATTATTAATAATTCACCATTGTTTTACACCTATATCAATTCCTCACAATTTTGCTTATAAAGAAAACAGCATAAAAATGCATATCACAAATATAAAAGCTAATCAAAAAAGCTTGATTTTGTTTTTAAAGTGAATTATTATTCATAATTATTGCATAATTATTATAAGGAATTTATAGAATGAAAAAATTTAGTCATATCATTGCAAGAACACCAGCAAAGTCACTAATCAATGGCCTGACGTCGGCTAATTTAGGCAAACCTGACTACCAAAAAGCGCTAGATCAACATAACAGCTACATACGTGCATTACAACAATGTGATGTCGATATCACCATTCTACCAGCTAACGAACAATTCCCTGATTCAGTTTTTGTTGAAGATGTTGCCCTTTGTACTCCTCATTGCGTAATTATTACTAGACCAGGTGCGGAATCTCGTCGAGCTGAAACTGAGTTAATCACTGAAGCGGTGGGTCGTTTTTATCCAAATAAAATTGAATATATTCAGGCACCAGGCACCGTAGAGGCAGGTGATATCATGATGGTTGAGAATCACTTTTACATTGGTCTATCCGCTCGTACCAATCAAGAAGGTGCAAACCAAATGATTGCAATATTGGAAAAATATGGTTTAACTGGTTCTGTCGTCACTTTAGAAAAAGTATTACATCTTAAAACAGGACTTGCCTATCTAGAACACAACAACTTATTAGCAGCAGGTGAGTTTATTGCTAAGCCAGAATTTCAACATCTCAACATCATTGAAATACCTGAACAAGAAAGTTATGCCGCTAACTGTATATGGATCAATGAACGAGTAATAATGCCAGCTGGTTATCCAATTACCAAAGCCAAAATTGAGGCGCTCGGTTATCAAGTCATTGAAGTTGATACTTCAGAATACCGCAAAATCGATGGCGGAGTAAGTTGTATGTCATTACGATTTTAATTAAAAAAACCACAAAAATTAAACCAACTAAATAAGAAAGCAATATGAATACACCAGTAAGAAAAAAGCTTGGCATACTTCCTCTCACATTACTGGTGGTGGGAAGTATTGTCGGTAGTGGTATTTTTAGCCTACCACAAAATATGGCCGAAGGCGCCGGTGCCGGTGCGATATTTATCGCATGGGCCGTAACATTATTCGGCATGTTTATGCTGACACGAATATTCCAATATCTTTCTATTCGATTTTACAAAATTAATGAAGGTTTATATGGTTATGTTCGTGAAGGATTTGGGGATTATATCGGTTTTAATGCCGCGTGGGGTTATTGGATATCAGCTTGGATGTCTTGTACCAGCTATTTAGTTATCTTATTTAGTGCGTTAGGCTCTTTTGATTGTTTTGCATTTTTTGGTAATGGTACGACAATTCCTGCCGTTATTGCCGGACTTATCCTTTTATGGATTATGCACTTTTTTGTCATTAACGGAATTTACCAAGCATTTTTACTTAATTGCTTAGTAACGCTAGCTAAAATTGTACCTATCGGTTTATTTATCGTTTGTGTTGTTTTAGCCTTTAAAATTTCAACTTTTAACACTGATTTTTGGGGGACACCACAATTAGGCTCAATCATTGATCAAGTAAAATATACTATGCTTTATACAGTATGGGTTTATTTGGGGATTGAAAGTGCTACTGTCTATGCTGCACGAGCGAAGAATATGATCAGTATAAGTCGAGCCACCTTTTTTGGTTTTGCCATTACGAGTCTTTTATTAGTCTGTGTTTCCGTTCTTTCATTGGGCATTGTGCCACAACATGAACTCGCACAAATGAAAAATCCGTCAATGGCACTAGTAATTGAACACGTCGTTGGTAGTTGTGGGGCCACATTTATTAATATTGGTTTGATAGTTTCTGTAAGTGGAGGATTATTGTCTTGGTTAATGTTAGCTGCAGAAATGCTATTTTTAGCCGGTCAAGGCAAACAACATACTGTCCCTAGCTGTTTTGGTAAACTTAATAAAAACAGTACACCAGCCAATGCTTTGTGGTTAACGACCAGCTTAATTAGCTTGTTGATTATACTTGCTCATTTTTATGAATCAGGTTATAACACGCTGATTCAATTATCAACATCTATGGTGCTTATCCCATATCTACTTTCAGCACTGTTTATGTTTAAATTAGCAATACATCAACCTAGAAAATACCTAATTTTCATCGGCGCATTTGGTTCGCTATATGGACTTTGGTTAATCTATGCTGGCGGCATATCATATTTGCTACTATCAATGATCTTATATAGTTTTGGGCTGCTGTTTTATCTTTATGCTAGAAAGCAAAGACAATTGTCAGCATTTAGCTATTTACATGATAAAATCTATGCCATAGCTATAGTGGTACTAGCCATTATTGCCATTATTTACTTTTATATCATTCCTAATTAATCAACGAACTAGGCGTTATTTTCGAAATAGATAAAAATCGGCCAACAATTGTCTAAATTGTTGGGAGTAACGCCCTTCTTCATCTCGCATACACAGTGATTGGCATTCAATATTAGCATGCTGATTAAATGAAAATGCCATCAATACTAATGAATAGTCTTTATTGGCTATATATTTAACTTGCAGTTCATGACACAAATATAATTGATTTGACGTAGTCAATTGCTTAAATTGCTCGGCAAGATGATAAGGTAAAACCAAACAAAACAACCCTTGCGGATTTAATAATCGTTTTACTACATCAATAAGTTGTTGATAGTTGAGACTTTCAGTATAACGGGCTAACTGCCTCTCTGAACTTCTACACTCTACAGCTGACTGAAAATAAGGAGGATTAGTGACAATTAAATCATAATACCCTCGTTCAGTGGTTTTAAATTGATTTACATCGATATTTAATGGCTTAATATTTTTAAAATCTGCATTTAAGCTATTCTCTCGACATTGCAATACCGCTTGCATATCAATATCAATCGCATCAATTTGACATGTTTGATGTTCTAAACGTTGAGCCAACATTAAAGCAATTACACCACATCCGGTACCAATATCTAAGACATGTTGTACATCGGATTTAATTGGTACCCATGCGCCTAATAAACAACTATCCGTTGTCACCTTCATTGGACTTTTGTCGTGAGCAACAAAAAAACGTTTAAAGGTAAAACCACCTTGTTTTAATGGTAATTGATTATTTGCCATGCTTAAATTTTCTAAATAAAGGTTTATTAGATGCAATTGCATCAGCCCAACGAGTTGGTTCAGGTAATCGATAACCTCGTAAACACTGTTTTACCCAATGTAATGCACTAGTTTGACTAATTTTGTGTCCAGCTGAAATAAATAAAGGATTACAATTATTTTTACTCTGCAAAACCCAACCAATTTGTTCATGTTTATCAAGCAAAGGGGTTACGTTACCCGCTTGTTTTGTTTGCTCTTGATATTGCCCACATAATTTGCTTTTTGCGACACCTATAGTTGGCATATCTAACAATAAGCCAAGATGGCTAGCGATACCTAATCGTCTTGGATGAGCAACTCCCTGCCCATCAACTAATAACAAATCAGGCTTTTGCTTTAACTGTTGCCATGCATTGAGCAAAGCGGGATACTCACGAAAAGACAAATAACCCGGAATATAGGGAAAGCTCGTATCCAATCGAGCAATATGATACTCAACTACATCAAAATCGGGAAAAGTCAATGTCACTATCGCTGCACGCGTTACCGAGCCATCTTGCTCAAACCCAACATCAGTACCACCAATTAGTTTTATTGTTGGATTAAAATTATCCACCAAGCTTACCTGCTCGGCTAATTGTTGTTGTGAAAGTTTTAATTGTGCTAAATTGATAGACATTTCAATTTTGCTCAGTATTATTAGTTACAATAAAACGATTTTACCAGAATTAGTATGCCTTATACATTAACAAATCCTAGCCAATTAACCGAAGAGATAAAAAAAAGCCGCTTTATTGTCAATGCAGCTCCAATTACTAATGCTCAGCAAGCAACCGAGTTTATCGACAACATCAGTGATCCAAATGCAACACATAACTGTTGGGCATGGAAAATTGGTCAACAGTATCGCTTTAATGATGATGGTGAACCAACCAGCACCGCCGGCCGCCCTATTCTATCGGCCATTGAAGGTCAAGATTGTGATCAGGTGGTAGTGGTGGTCACCCGCTACTTTGGTGGCATCAAATTAGGCACAGGCGGACTCATTCGGGCTTACGGTGGTTCGGCTAGTCACTGCTTACAACAAGCAGAATTAATCGAACTTATTGCTAGAACATCATTACAATTTCATTGCTATTACAATGAATGGCCAATTATTGAAAACCGCTTAAAAGAACTAGATGCAGTCATTGAACAACAAAATTTTGATGCTGAAGGTGTAACTGTCATTATTGCTATAACACAAGATAATGTAGTCATACTTAAAAAAAATATTAGCGATATTACTCGCGGTAGAGTGATTATCAAGACTTAAAACACCTGTGTAAATATCCATCCAAATACAGCAAAAAAATTGGTAGAAATTGTAGACTGCGTATTTTAATTATAAAACAAACGGTTATAATTAGAGTGTTCCCTATACACATAGGGATAAACCGAACTGGCAACCAAAAAAGATACGCTATTTAAAGTGTTCCCTATACACATAGGGATAAACCGAAAAGCTAAAGGCTTGGAAAAAATATAGGATTGTGTTCCCTATACACATAGGGATAAACCGTTCTTTCTGACTTTGGTCAGGGTTCCACATTTCGTGTTCCCTATACACATAGGGATAAACCGTCATCAAAAAATGTCGACGTTTTAAAAGAATTGTGTTCCCTATACACATAGGGCTATTGCGTTCCCTGTGTGTACAGGAATTAACTTCAAATTCAAACAAACCACCTTCTGGCGGTTTTTTATTGCCCAGAATTCCTAAATAACTTACTATTGCCTAAAAAGGAGATGGCATGAAAAGAATTACTTTATTTGGGATAGCTTGTTTTGCTTTGTATGGTTGCGGTAACGATAGTGATGGGCAAAAGGTCACTGAGGAGATGTTACTTGGTGAGTGGAACTGCAAAGTTAGCTCGCAAGAAGCAGAATCAAGGAATGGTAAGTTACAAGATTTTGGTGATCCAGAGTTCGAGGAAAATAAATACATTTTTACCAAAAAAGATGGAAAGCTTTTTGTAAGTTTATCTTTATATAAAGAAGATTTAATGCCTTTTAATCTAGAGGATATTTACAAAAGACCTGAGTATACGGAATATGATAGACAAAGAACTCAAAAGATTAAATACCTATCAAAAGATAGTTTTAGTCTAAACGGTACATATACAATCATCGATAAAAACAACAAACCAACTAGCAAATTTAAAGAAGAATATGTTTGTGATCGTATTAAAGAATAAGACGTTTGTTTTCTAGTGAAATTTAACTATTTTTGACCAGCAAAGCTAAATATTACTGGTCAAAAAATTGCTAAAATAGAGTTAAATCTTCGGTTCAATTATTTAAATACAACTAAATCTTTATAAGATTCATTAACAGCACTGATTAACGACCTCACTTGCGTATCACCATCAATAAAAATGTAAACATTATCTAATCGAGGATAATATTGCTTGAAAAATTTTCCACTTTTGGTACCTGCTGGACAAAAATGAAAGACAAGTACATCCTCGCTACAGCATATTGCCATAAAATCATCCCAATAAAAAATTCCTTCCATATCGATCGATTTGATATAAATACCTTCTTCGAAATAAGCACAATAACATTCAACAGGCCATTCAACATTTTTATAAAGTATCTTAGTCAAACGTATTTCTAAATATACATTGAAATAATAATTTACAAGATAGATTAAAATCCCTATATCAATCAATGGAATTAGAACCGAATACTCACCAATTTTGCGGGCCAAAGAAGGAGATGATAAACTTATGATGTACGTTACTATAATAGCTAGGATAAAGGCTATAATCATACCAACGAAAACAATTATTGTCTTTTTAGGGAAATACATACGACGAATTATTTGGGGAATTTTTGCAAAAAGCTCTGCTCGTGATTCAAACCTAATTGTACGCTCAAACAAAAAATGCGATTGTTTAGGATCGAAAGCATAATAAGGTTTTTTTATTCGTTGTTTCATTGATATTCCTAACATTATTCATCTAATGATAAACATAATTATTATAGAACATAATGATTGGATGTAAATTACCTCTTATATTTTGACTTATCGCATATAGATATTCCCCGATTATTTTATGCTATCCTATACCCTCAAAATATTTATTGTTAGTTAATGATGTGTAAAAATTATTAAGAGTCTTAATGTAATTCTATTTATCTTTCAACTCATATACTGTACCGTCACCCCAAGTACCAATATAATAGCTACCATTATGATAAGCTAACGCTACTGCTCCAGATAAATTGCCAACTAAGGTCGATACTTTTTTAGTTTTTACATCAATTTGTCGAACCATTCCAGCACCATTATCAATAACGGCAGCAATATTTGGTGCAACTGTGACAATACCAACTCCGGGACGGTTAAAATCCGAACCTAACTCAGTTTTATTACCATTAGGGCTGATCATGGTTAAACGACCACTGTATTGTGAAACAACTAAACTATTATCAGCTAATTGAGTAACACCAACTGGTGTTGTTAATCCACGAGCAATAATACTTTTTTGCTTGGTTTTAAGATCAAGAGAAACTATTTCACCTGTTGAACGATTAGTAATAAGTAATTGACCTTGATTAGAAAAAGCGATACCGGTAGGAGTATGATAACCATCAGATATTTTTTCTGATTTACCATTACTATCAATTTTTACAATGTAATCATCTCCATATGATGAAACATAAACATTATCTTCTCCATCAATAACGATACCTGCTGGTGAAGATATACCTGAATAAAAAGTCTCTGTCTCTCCATTTGATTTGACTCTCGAAACTGAATTCCCTGACCAATTAGTTACATACATTAATCCCTTAGAATCAAACGCAATACCTGTTGGTGCACTAAAAGTCGAAGAAATCTTGGTTAAATCAGCCATACAGAATGCTCCATAAAAACAACAAAAAATAAATAGTGAAAAATGCAATAATCTTTTCATCATGATGAGTCTCCTTATTAATAAATACCTACAATTTTATTTCCTATGATTACTTTTGATAAGTTGAATGCCAACTAACGCTAAAATTAGATTAACTATTGCCAACACAACACAAATAACTATCACGCCACTCCAAGCCATATTTTGATAAACGATGCCTAATAAATAAGTACCAATACTGCCTCCGGCCAAACAAGAAAGTAAATATAAAGATGAAATTGCACCGCGCGAGTTAATTGGCACAATTTTGTTAAGCATAGCAATAACTAATGGCTGAAGACCAAATACAAATAAAAACAAACTAAAAATACCTAAGCCAATAATAAATAAACTTGAGCTATAGCCAATAGTCACAACCGATACACATACAGCTAGCAAATAAATAATTAAAAGATAGCGTTCATTTAAAACCTGCAATAATTTACTGGTAATTATGGTACCAATAACCGCGCTGAGACCGGCAAAATTAAGCCAGCCCAAAACTGTTGCAGATAAAGAGAAAGGTGCACTTTTTAGATAAAATGTGAGTAATGAAGATAATCCTAGGTAAACAAAAAAGAGTACAAAACCGACGGATAAAAATATAATCACAGTTTTATCAAATAGTAATTTAATTGCCGCTAAATAAGTACCAAGTACACTGGTGGTTGAAGATTGATGACTCGATTGTTTTATAGTAAAAGGAACAAAAAGACATGCGATCGTTATCAAACCAGCATATATGGCGAAGGCAACTTGCCAAGACCAAAAATCAGTTAACATAGCAACCAAACTTCGACTAAAAATAATACCTATAATTGAAGCTGAAATCATAATACCCATTGCTTGCGGTAACTTATGATTAGGTGTGTTTTTAGCTGTATAAGCAAACAATGCCGCCGGAACCGCTGCGGCAAAAAATCCGATCAATGACATAACCACCAAATATAAATTGAAACTATCTACAATCACAGATAACTCTAGGCAACAAACAGTTCCAATACTGCCAACCAAAACTAACAACTTGGTTGAAACTTTATCCGATAAAGGGCCATAAATAAAAAACGAGATAGCATAAAAAAAACACGATAAGCTGAATACATTTCTGGCGGCTAAAATATCGATATCATAAGTTTGAGAGATCTCTTGAAAGATAAGTTGACTTATATAAACCGATCCGACTAACAGCACGATTAATAATGCTGACAGCACTAAACGCGGTTTTGTCTGTATTGGCTCTTCTGTAGAGACGGATTCCATGAACAAAATACCAATTGCTAATTGATTAAACTTGAGAGAGGTTATCTAACAATACAGCAATATAGAAATACATATTTTGTTATACGAAATTCGTATTGCAGAAAAATCACATAAACAAATGCAAAAAATAAAGTTCTCATTCATAATAATAGTCTGAATTGAAATAGACAAATTACACAACCATTTGCAAGCCAGTAAAATAGTTTATTAAGGATAATAAAATTTATGGATATCTATAGCAAAAGATTACCAACAATTAAGCAATTACAATATTTTATTGCTGTTTGTGAAGAACTCAGTTTTACTGGTGCTGCTGAAAAACTTGGTATTAGTCAACCACCTCTTTCAACACAAATTAAAAATTTGGAAGATACTTTACAAAATACACTTTTTTTAAGAAATTCACACAATGTTGTATTAACCAAAGAAGGTGAAATATTAAAATCAAAAGTAACCCAATTATTAAATGATCTTTGTACTATCATTAAATCAACTAAAACAAATACTCTTGAAAAAGTCACGATAGGGACAACAAAAACCTTATCATTTGACTATATTCCTTATTTCAAATTATTTTTGTCAGAGTTTAGAGATGAAACTAAAATATATAAACATAACTACACATCAAAAGAGCTACTGCTTGAATTACAAAAAGGCAATATCGATTTTGCAATTGTCTCTGATTATCCAACTAGAGATTTTAGTGAAAACTCATTACTCATTTATCAAGAACCAGTAACATTAGTATTACCTGCAAGTCATCCATGTAGTCAACAAAACAAAGTAAATCTAAATGATGTAACTGATTTGCCGCTGTTTTGGTTTAAACAGCAGGTTAATCCTTTTTTTTACGATCAATGTGAACAAGTGTTCAATAAACTAGCCCATCCACTATCTCGTCGAGCCGAACTTGCTGATAATTTATCTATGCTACTAGAGGTTGCATTAGGTAAGGCGATGATGCTTCTACCACAATCAATGGCACAAGCTAAAGTTGATGGAGTTACCTATAAAAAATTGATCTCAAATCAAGACAAAAAATTAAAAATAAATATTTATCTGATTTGGCGTAAAGATTTAAAAATCACTACGGTTAACCAAGAAATAATAAACTATTTTAAGCGTGGTTAAAGTATAGAATGGCTTTATTAGGATCGCAAAAAACCCCTCTCCTCAAAATTTTCATATTTTAATAAATTGGTGTTTACCGTAATTTGCGTTGTAAACTTTCAATAAAGTTTTCGATAACAATATTGTTATCATAACCACGTTGCCAATTTCTTAAAAACATGACTTGTTTCGGATTTAAATAGATATGCTTTCCTTCAATTTCTACGCTTCGCTCATTTGAAAATAAATATGCAGAAGCTAAATGTGAATCTGATTGTTGAGTAGTAATATTTTTATTTAGATTATTATTAGTTTGAGCAAAAAACTGCTTAAACCAGTTATCATAATCAGCTAAGTCATATTCACCGGTTAATTGATAACCCCATGCTGTTTTGTGGATATTTTTAAAATAAAAATGCAAATTCCGTTTTGGAAAAGCACAATAAACAAATTGATATTGTTGTAATTTTCCAATTGTATATGCTGATATTTTAAAATTATGTTGCAATATTTGGGTAACAATAAAAGCCGATTGATTATAGATTCGTAAAAAAGAACCTTCATCAATTAGGCTTAAAAAACCTTGTCTTTGACTAACTTTTAATTTCTCTTTAATGTTAATGTTCATTTTTTGTTCGCAAATTCCTCGGCGTGATAACGCTTAACGCGCTATCACGCCGGTGACTTGGTGACTTTCTTTTTCATACTTTAGTCTTAATGATTTATTCAATACTTTTTATAATTATAAAGTTATAGCCATCAAAAGAAGTGACTAATTAAGCAAAATCACCATAATAAAAAGCATTGATTCCATCTTATTTTTGGCTTCTACTTGCAAACTAGAAAATTAGGAGCATTGACATCTTCAGCATCTACTCCAACTAATCCTGTCGAGATACTCACATCGACATGCTGTCCATAATCACTGCCATAATAACGATCTTTAGTCCAATATCTATCTCTATCATCCTCCCAATTAGAGTTCGGATAAGATTGCTGAACGGTATACCCCCATTCAGGCAAAAGCCCCTCACCAATTGCTCGTGTATAACCATTGACGATTTTAAAACTTCCACTAAGTTTGTATTCAGGTGCATTTGTTAATTCTTTATAAGAAAGCATTCTATCTTCTGTACATATATTGATAGCATCCATCCAATGACTCCAAAATCCTTTAATTGGTTTTGCCCATACACTAGTAGGATTAAAGGTATAATCATGTTTTATAGTTGAATCTCTCTTTAATGTTGCACGGACAGTTACATTTCCACTGGGTTTACCATTTAAAGTGACATAACCTTTCTCATCGACTTCAACTTTTCCTCCTGGGTTATTTGGAATTGTAAAAGTATAATCACTCGCTGCACCTGTTAGTACTAACTGAAATTTGGCACCATCAAACCCCGTTGTAGGAAATTTTTTACCGCCAGATAAAGTAGGCTCAGTTTTAAATCCCCAATTAGGCACATAATCTGAATTATATCCACCACCAGCTAGAGTTCTAACCGTATAATTAGGGTCATTCCATCTAAGAAAATTAGAAGATAGGTCAAAGCTTAACCATTGATGCTCTGGATTTTTTTCTATAGCATAAGGTTTTGCATAGCATAACTTTGATATTGCAGTGATTTTGTATACTTTTTTTATTGTTACCAAATCACTATGTCTTGGAATACCATATTGTGAAAAAGTCTGTATTTGATTGCTGATCTCTAACATTAATGGCATTGAATAACCACTTCCACAGCCAATTATCTGATTATCTCTAGGCATTATTTTATTACCATTAGCATCAAACCATTGCCAAATAGTTGTAGTTATTAAAAATGGTTGGAAAGGATCGATACCATCACCATCTATATCTTGATAATTAATTTGATTGTCTAATTCTTGATAATCAAATTTTTTTACGACAAATTGGGAGAAAGTTAAATCACCATCAAACTCTTTAATTTCTTCTTCTTTTATATTGCCTGTTGTTTCACTATAAAATACGTTATTTACAGTAAAACCGTACTTATCTGCCACTATTTGTTTATTAACCACCTTGGGACTATTTCCCTGTATAACATTGATAGTGAAACTGCTTAAGCCATAAGTACAAGGTACTATAGTTGGATATAAGAAAATAATAAGTAACTTGAATTTTAAAAAATGCTGGAAAGAATAGGATAATAAGTTAGATG